>JAUNPS010000022.1 GCA_030536575.1 Eubacteriales bacterium
GCTTTGGCTTCTTCTACCGCTTCAGCTTTTGGTGCTTCCGCTTTTACTTCTTCTACCGGTTCGGCCTTCGGCGCTTTCGCTTTGGCTGCTTTGGCAGCTTTCGGTTCTTTCGCAGGAGCTGCCTTCGGCGTTTCTGCTTTTTCTGCCGCCTTTTCGGCCTTTCTTGCTCTCGTTTTCTTCACAGGAGCCGCTTTCGGGGCTTCTGCTTTTTCTTCTTTAACCGGTTCGGCTTTGGGTGCCGCCGTCTTTTCTTCTTTAACTGGTTCGACTTTAGGCGCTGCCGTTTTTTCTTCCTTAACTGGTTCGGCTTTGGACGCCGCTGCTTTCGTCGTTCTGGGTTTTCTGGTCGTTTTCGGCTTTGGCGCAGCTTCGGCCGCTGCCTTTGCCTCCTTGGCGGGCTCGGATTCCGGTGCTTCGGCTTTCGCTTTTTTCACCGTCTTCGGCTCCTTGACAGCTTCTGTCTTCGGCTCTTCCACTTTCGTTTCCGGAGCCTTCTTGCTGCTCACTGCTTCGGTTCCTTTTTTCCTGGCCATGTGATACCTCCATGAATTCTTTTCTCATTTTCTTTTTAAAAGGATGAAATACCTTTCTCTTAGTCAAACTTTCTTTGTCAAACATTCAGGTAAACATCTCTGGAACCATTATAGCAGAAATATGAGGTGCTGGCAAACATCTTCCGAAAAAAATGATTTTATCGCCCATCCATCGTTACTGTTCCCTCGTACCTCGTTCCAGTAACGATTCACAGGCTCATTTTAAGTTTTGCTTCGCAAAAGAGCCTGCTCACACCTGAATCACGTTCTTACGTACCTGAGCAGCTAAGTGCTCAGGTACTGTCTGAACAGTAACCCTCCACCGAGATGCCGCCGCTGCCTCCAGCCAGATATTCTTCCGCATAGTGAACCGCCACAGCGCCATCCGCCACTGCTGTCACCACCTGACGAAGCGCCTTTGTCCGGACATCTCCGACCGCGAATACCCCCGGAATATTTGTCTTTGTTGATTCATCCGCCGCAACATAGCCTGCCGAATCAAGCTCAATCTGTCCTTTCACCAAATCGGTAGCCGGTTTTCTTCCCACGCTGATAAACACACCGTCACATTCGGCCAGGCTCTCTTCCCCGGTTTTCACGTCCCGCAGCCGGACTCCCTTTACCGTCTCATCATGCAGAATCTCCGTTACCGTGCTGTTCCAGCGAAACTCCACATTTTCTGCCTGCATCAGCGGTTCATGATAAATTTTTGTAGCCCGGAGCGTATCCCGGCGATGAACCAGAATTACTTTTTCAGCAATGCGGGAAAGGATCAGCGCGTCCGCCGCCGCACTGTTGCCCCCGCCAACAAGGACTACCGTTTTCCCCTTATAAAACATTCCGTCGCAGGCAGCGCAGTAGTTGACGCCGCGCCCCACCAACTCCTTTTCCTCAGCAACTCCCAATTCTCTCGGACTGGCCCCGGTAGCAAGGACAACGGTTCTTCCGTACAGTGTTCCCTCACTGATTTCCACTTTTTTCGTTTCTCCTTCCAGAGACAAAGCCAATACCTCCGTCAGCCGCGTTTCCACACCGAAACGCTCCGCGCCTTTCCGCATTTTTTCTCCCAGCGTAAAACCGTCAATCCCCTCTTCAAAACCGGGATAATTGTCAATCTGTTCCGTAAGGGCCATCTGTCCGCCCGCAGACAGCTTTTCTAAAACAACGGCCTTTAATCCCGCTCTGGCTGCATACAGCGCCGCCGTATAGCCGCCGGGCCCTCCGCCCACGATAATCATATCGTAAACCGGATCTGTGACTTCCTGCTGCTCCAGCTTCGTATTCATCGTTTCATTGATAAACGATTCCAACTGCGCTTTGGACTCCGGCGCTACTGTAGAACCAAGAAGCTGTCCGTCCTGATAAAGCAGCAGCGTAGGAATCACTTCTATTTTTTCCATCTCCGCAAGCGCCGGCTCCTCATCGATATTCACTTGTCCAATCACGAGCGTATCCTGGTATTCCTCTGCAATCTGCTCCAGGACAGGGGCAAGGCGGCGGCAGTAGCTACACCAGGGCGCCCAGAATTCTACCAAAACGGATTTTCCAGTCTGATTGATATACTTTTTGTATAATTCCGTATTCATATTTAAAATTGACATATTCTTCTCCTCTTCTTTCGTTCTTTCCAAAGTCTTGCTTTCTCTGCCTTCGTTCGATAAAATCATTCTTTCCTGTTTTTCGCTTTACAGATTAACTGGGTCATCGTTCCCATCGGACAGTAAACACACCAGCTCCGTGGCTTAAATAAAATCATTGTAAGAAATCCAAGCACGGTCGAGGTCAGCATGACGCTGTAAAAGCCAAATGCGAATTGCGCAACGCCCGGATGGAACAACATCCCGTGGTAAGCCCAATGCCAGGGCAATTTAAACGTCCACAAAAGCGTCACAACCTGTTTGAGTTCTCTCACACCCGAAAATACCAGATAGGTGTTCCAAAGCATTTGAAAAAACATAATAAAGAAGAAAATCAGGAATCCGTAACGAAAACCTTTGCTTTTCATCCATTTGGGCATGTCTTTCTTCCTCGACAAGCCGAACCGTCCGCCCAGCAGCCCGAACAGCTGTCCCCGGCCGCAGTAGCGGTTGCAGTACCCCTTCGTTCCTTTGGTGATCGAGATAATCAGTGGAATAAAGAAGCACAAAAGCCCCAGCCATGCAAATAAAATATTAAAAAATCCCAGCACCAGATAAGTCAGGGATACCACCCACAGGTAATCATACCAATGCTTCTTCATGCCTGTACCTCCCGTATTTCAATCACTGACGCGGGACATTCCTTGGCGCATTTCCCGCACCCCACACATGTATCCGGATTCACCTTTGCAAAAACGCCCTTCCAGACTTCAATCGCGCTCATAGGACAAACCTTTACGCAGCAGCCGCACGCAACGCAAGCGTTTTGATCCACAATGGCTTTCCGCCGTTTCTTTTTCACATTCCTAAAGTTCTCCTCCAAATGGAATCCCTCCTGCTCATATTTTCTTTCTATAGTAAGAATATACGATTTCATGGGATTGTTCTGTGATATTGTCACCTTTCTCACTATGCATTCGCGATTCGTTCATCGGACTCTTTTCATATACCCGAAAACAAAAAGCCGAGGTATCCGATTTTCTGATACCCCAGCCATTACGCTGACCAACTATACTTTTCCTCATTCCTTCTTTTCCGAAACGGCCAACATTACGATAGTGGCGTCTGCGCCTTGGCTATTGTCCCATCCACATCCAGAAGCGAACGGTCTGTCAGTCCCTTCTTCGTATTTTCTATCTGTTTTCTAACGCATTGCTGCCAGATGCTTTTAAGACCAGTTTTTCAAAAGACTGCTCAAAATGTTCATCATCCTCCCTGCTGCGCTTTTTCGGCCCTTTCAGGTGATTTTTCCCGGAAGCCCGCCTTGCTTTTTTTGACAGATGGCGTTCCATAAGCATCTGGTCAATGTTTTCGTTGGTATACCATTTCCCGGACTGATGGAGCGCATAAGCCCCTTTTCCGAGCGCCATTGCCGCCACGCCATAGTCCTGTGTCACAACGATATCTCCCCTGCGGCACAGTCCGATCAGCGCATAATCCACCGCATCCGCGCCCGCACCGATGATTTTCACCTCGCTGTAATCAGATGTGAGCACATGGTTCGTATCACACAAAAGCGTCACCGGAACACCGTACTTTCCGGCAATTTTCTCTACGATTCCTATCACCGGACAGGCATCTGCATCTACATAGATTCTCATTCCTTTTCTCCATTCCTGCCAGTTTCATCAAAGATTCCCCGTCCGTCTCATTCTATTTCTCAGTCAATCCATAGATTTCATACAGGGCCAGCATACTCTGGTATGTCATTTTTCGCCCCATAAGCTGCCTGTAAGTAGCTGACTTCACCTTTCCCTCACCCTTCAATTTCTCCATTTTTGCCTGCACATCGCTGTATTCTTTTTGTACCGCGCACAGCATCTTCTCAAACGATTCTAATCTCTTTTCATCCATTCCGTTTCTCCTCTCTCCACTCGCTCATAGCTTCTATCCCGAAAATCCTTTTCATAAATCTCTGTTCCAATTTAACCGCGCAGCTTCCAGAATCATTGTACCAAAAACATGAGATGCTGGCAAATATCTTCCTCAAAAATGATTTTATCCTTGCGCCCGCACCTGCCGCTTTCTGTATGCTCTCTTCCTCTGAGATCGCCTTCCTCCCTGAGCCGTTTTACATACCGTTTCTTTTGTCAATCTTTGCTTGAATCCTGCTGCCAAATGTGTTATAGTAAAGATGAAAAGGGAAGGCCACAAAAGCGGCTTACCCTCAAACAGTCATCAACTGTACTAAACAGCCGTCAACTATTGCAGTAGTTGGCGGCTATTTCCGTTTTCCCGTAAAGATTGTATAGCACAATCCTACAAGAGTGCAAATGAATATTCCAATCTGAATCAAATCAGAGTATGTAACATACATCAGCAACACCCTCCTTTCTATTTCGTCCGGAGGGATTCGCCCTCCATCTCAAATATAGAGGGTTGAGCCGCCTTTGCTCTGTGGTCTCCCTTGCCTCAAAGTATAACACAATCTTTTTTGCCTGACAATCATTTCTTTTTGCTATCTCTTTCTTTGTTTTTATCTTTCAAATCCACTACAATAATTTTACTTGAATCCTGTTATCAAATGTGCTATAGTAAAAATGAAAAAGGGAGAGCCACGGAAGCGGCTTACCCTCAAAATAACTTAAAGCAACACATTGTGTCAGCCGTCAGCTACTGCGAATAGTTGGCGGCTATTTTCGTTTTCCCTTAAAAATTGTATAACACAATCCTATAAGAGTGCAAATGAATATTCCAATCTGAATCAAATCAGAGTATGTAACATACATCAGCAACACCCTCCTTTCTGTTTCGTCTGGAGGGGTTTGCCCTCCATATCAAATACAGAGGGTTGAGCCGCCTTTGCTTTGTGGTCTCCCTTGCCTCAAAGTATAACACATTCTCTTTTGCCTGACAATCATTTCTTTTTGCTTTCTCTTTCTTTATTTCTGTCTTTCGAATCTGCTACAACCATTTCACTTGAATCCTGTTATCAAATGTGTTATAGTAAAAATGAAAAAGGGAGAGCCACAAAAGCGGCTTACCCTCATCACAACAAACTACGATGCAAACTACGATGTTTTATCACGTGTAGCCGTCATTACTGGGAATAATGGCGGCTATTTTCGTTTTAACAAAAAGTGGCGATTCTACTGAAAATCATCGATTCTACAGTATCTTCGCCACTTTTTCACTTTTTAAAAATCAGAATTAGAATTTGCCAGCCTTCGCTGCTTCTTCGATGGAAACTGCTACTGCAACAGTCATACCAACCATCGGGTTATTTCCAGCCCCAATCAGCCCCATCATCTCAACATGTGCGGGAACAGAGGAGGAACCTGCAAACTGCGCATCAGAATGCATACGTCCAAGGGTATCCGTCATACCATAGGAAGCCGGGCCCGCAGCCATATTATCCGGATGCAGAGTACGTCCCGTACCGCCGCCGGAAGCTACGGAGAAGTATTTCTTCCCTTTTTCATTACATTCTTTCTTATAAGTACCTGCTACCGGATGCTGGAAACGGGTCGGGTTCGTGGAGTTACCGGTAATGGAAACGTCTACGCCCTCTTTCCACATGATGGCTACGCCTTCCGGAACGCTGTTCGCGCCGTAGCAGTTTACTTTCGCACGGAGCCCTTCGGAATAGGATTTCCGGAAGACTTCTTTTACTTCGTTCGTATACGGATCGTACTCGGTTTCTACGTAGGTGAAGCCGTTAATTCTGGCGATGATCTGAGCGGCGTCTTTTCCAAGGCCGTTTAAGATTACGCGAAGCGGTTTCTGACGAACTTTGTTCGCTTTTTCCGCGATACCGATAGCGCCTTCTGCCGCTGCGAAGGACTCGTGGCCCGCCAGGAACGCGAAGCACTCAGTCTCTTCTTCCAGAAGCATCTTGCCCAGATTACCATGGCCAAGGCCTACCTTACGGGTATCGGCTACAGAACCCGGAATACAGAATGCCTGAAGGCCTTCGCCGATGGCTGCGGCTGCGTCTGCTGCTCTGCGGCAGTCTTTTTTAATAGCGATCGCAGCGCCTACAATGTATGCCCAGCATGCGTTTTCGAAGCAGATCGGCTGGATGCCTTTGATCTGGTCGTATACGTTCAGGCCTGCATCTTTGGTAATTTTCTCTGCTTCTTCGATGGAAGCAATGCCATAACTATTCAAAACGGAATTGATCTTATCAATTCTTCTTTCATATGATTCAAATAAAGCCATTTTTCATTACCTCCCTATTACTCTTTTCTCGGATCAATAATCTTCACTGCATCAGCGACACGGCCGTACTGACCTTTGGCTTTTTCCCATGCGGTATTCGGGTCATCGCCTTTTTTGATGAAGTCGGTCATCTTGCCAAGGCTTACGAACTGATAGCCGATGATCTGATCGTCAGCGTCCAGAGCAATTCCGGTTACATAGCCTTCCGCCATCTCCAGATAACGCGGGCCTTTTGCCAGAGTTCCATACATCGTACCAACCTGAGATCTTAAGCCTTTTCCAAGGTCTTCCAGGCCGGCGCCTACCGGAAGTCCGTCCTCGGAGAATGCGGACTGGCTGCGTCCGTAAACGATCTGAAGGAAGAGCTCTCTCATGGCGGTATTGATTGCATCACAAACGAGGTCTGTGTTCAGGGCTTCCATAACGGTCAGGCCCGGAAGAATCTCAGATGCCATCGCTGCGGAATGGGTCATACCGGAACATCCGATGGTTTCCACCAGAGCTTCCTGAATGATCCCTTCTTTTACGTTCAGGGTCAGCTTGCAGGCGCCCTGCTGCGGGGCACACCAGCCTACACCGTGTGTCAGGCCGGAAATGTCTTTAACTTCTTTTGCCTGCACCCATTTTGCTTCTTCCGGAATCGGAGCAGCGCCATGATGAACACCCTGAGCAACCGGGCACATTTCTTCTACTTCGCGTGAATAAATCATTTTAAAACTCCTTTCAATGTAAGTGCTTTTATGTAGGGCGATATCTTTCGATATTTTATCCCATACCTTAGTTTATTTTCTCACAAAACGCCTGATTCGTCCAGACCTTTTTGTAAAAAAATTGTCAAAGGGCCGCGGTTCTGGTATAATAAGCTTTGACTAACTGTTTTTGGAGGAATTGCTTTATGAAAAAATATATTTCCTGCCTGGTTCTTGCGTCTGCCGCGCTGGTTTTCTCCGGCTGCGGAAAGCAGACCGTGTCCCAGGAGCCGGAGGTTACGACTGGATTTGCGCTGGATACTTCGATTACGATTACGATTTATGGCGGGGAGAAAGGACTTGGGGAGCAATGCATTGCCCTGTGTGAGGATTACGAGAAACTGTTCAGCCGCACGCTGGAAGGCAGCGATATTTATCAGATCAACCATGCGGCCGGAGCCCCGGTCGAGGTTTCGGATGATACGATTTCCCTTTTAAAGACGGCACTCTCCTACAGTGAACTTTCGGACGGGGCTTTTGACTGTACGATTGCCCCGGTCAGCGCTCTTTGGGATTTTAAGAATAATACCGGGACGGTTCCGGAGGCGGAGGCGCTCCAGGAGGCGGTTTCGCTGGTGGATTACCGCACGGTTTCGATTGACGGGAACAGCGTTACGCTGGAAAATCCCCAGGCCGCTCTGGATCTTGGGGGGATTGCGAAGGGATATATTGCGGATCGGCTGAAGGAGTTTTTGCTGGAGGAAGGGATTTCCGGTGCAACGATCAATCTTGGGGGCAATGTTCTGGCAATTGGAGAAAAACCTTCCAAGGCGATGTGGAAAATTGCAATTCAGAAGCCTTTTGCGGAGCATGGAGAGGTCATCGAAGCAGTTTCCATTTCGGAGGGTTCCGTGGTGACGTCCGGGGTCTATGAGCGGTATTTTACGGTTGACGGCCAGATTTATCACCATCTGCTTGACCCGGAAACCGGATATCCGGTGCAGAATGAACTTTTGTCGGTTACGATTGTTTCGGAGAATTCGGTGGATGGGGACGCGCTCAGTACGATCTGTTTTGTGCTGGGATATGAAAAAGGGGCCGAATTGATTCAGTCCTTAAACGAGCCGGGGCTGGAAGCCATTTTCGTATTCGAAGACGAATCCATCCAGAAAGTTTCAGCCTCCGGCCAGGCCGAATAGCGCGCGCCAGCACATCCAAACGCCGCACCCCGGCGCCCCAAGCCCGCAAAAAGGCGGAAGCCCAACGCTTCCGCCCCTCTTCCTTATCTCTTCGAAAGTACCTCTTTCTCATACTCCTGTACTTCCTTCAGCCAATCCAGGCCCACACCCGCATTCTTCTGGCTGCAGTAATAATCCCAAACCATCGCAAACGGCGCCGCCTTAAACTCCTCTTTAAACGCCAGTCTCGCCGTCACATCGCCAGCCGCTTCCAGCTCCTTCATCTTATCCACCGGCTGCAGCAGCGCAGACAGCATTGCTTTTCTTGTATTGCGCAGACCGATCACCCACGCTGCGATCCGGTTAATGGACGCATCGAAGAAGTCCGTCGCCACATAGGTGTCTTTCAGCTTATCCATCCGAACCAGCTCTTCCAGAATCGCCCTGGTCTCATCGTCAAAGCCAACCACATGATCCGAATCCCATCTCACGGCACGCGTCACATGCAGCAGCACCGAATCCGAGAACGTGAAAATACCGGACAGCTTCGCGGATACCAGCTCCGTCGGATGATAGTGGCCCGCATCCAGCGTCATAATAATGTGATCCTCATTCGCTTTCATCACATAACCCATGCAGAACTCATGGGAACCTACCGTATAGCTCTCAGCGCCAATACCAAATACTTTGGACTCGATTCCATCGATAACGCCCTGCACATCCTTCGTCGCCTCAAAAATCTCATCATAGCTCTGTTTCAGGCGCTGTCTGGGTCCTAACGTATCAACCGGAACTTCCTTATCGCCATCCGGCGTCCAGTGGTTAATCACACAGGGCTTCCCGGTTCTCTCATAGAAATACTGTCCGATCTTCCGGCAGCGGATGCCATGCTCCACCCAGAATTTCCGGATATCCTCATCTGCACAGGAAAGGGTTCCCTTCTCAGTGCTCTTCGGATGCGCGAAATAAGTCGGGTTAAAGTCCAGGCCAAGCCCTTTCTCGACAGCCCAGTCCGCCCATTTTTTGAAATGCTCCGGCTCGATCTCATTCCGGTCTACGAAATGATCGGCTTCCTGATAGTTCGCGTGAACGTTCACTTTCAGCTCGCCCGGAATGAATTTCATAGCTTCTTCGATATCCGCTCTTAACTCTTCGCCGTTACGGGCTTTTCCCGGATAGTTTCCGGTGGTCTGGATTCCGCCTGTCAGGGACTTGTCTTCCTTACATTCCGTTCCTCCTACGTCGTCGCCCTGCCAGCAATGCATGGAAATCGGGGTCTTGTCACAGATTTCGATCGCTTTGTCTACATCGATCCCGTACTGTGCGTAAAATTCTTTTGCCGCTTCGTAGCCTTTTTTTACATCGTACATGGTTGTAATCCGCCTTTCTTTATTATGTATTTTTGTAAGCTGTGCTCTGTCTGATATTTTTATTATAGATGCCCCGCGCGCAAAAAGCAAGGACGTAAATTCTAAAATTTACGTCCTTATTTGCAAAATCGTCTCTTTTTAACCCAATTTTCACTTTTCCGGAATATTTGTAATGATCTTTCGCGGACACGCCGATGCGCAGGCCCCGCAGTTCACACATTTCTCCGTATCCACATGGGCCACATTATCCGTCACCGTCACCGCTCCCTCCGGACAGCTCTTCTCGCACTTCTTACAGCCAATACAGCCAGTCTTACAGGCCTGCATCACCTGCTTGCCCTTATCCTTCGAAGAGCAGCGCACCAGATGCTCCAGATCATAGGGAACCAGCTCGATCAGATGCTTCGGGCAATGTGCCACGCACTGGCCGCAGGCCACGCATTTTTCCTTATCGACCACAGCCACGCCGTTCACCACATGGATCGCGTCAAATTTACAGACTCCCACGCAGGTGCCGTATCCCGTACAGCCAAAGCTGCAGGACTTCGGGCCCCCCGCCGGAAGAAACGGCATCATCGCACAGTCTTCCGTCCCATGATACTCATAGCGCTGGGTCGTCATCTCGCAGTCCCCGGCACATTTCACAAAAGCAACCATCTTCCTGGCGCTGCCCGCTTCCTGTCCCATCACCGCCGCGATTCTTTCAGCCACCGCCGCGCCGCCCACCGGACACCCGTTCACCGGAGCCTCGCCCTTTGCGATCGCCTTCGCCATCGCATCGCAGCCCGCATAGCCGCAGCCGCCGCAGTTATTTCCCGGTAAGGCATCCCGCACCGCCAGCTCTTTCTCATCCACTTCCACTTTAAACTTTTTATCGGCCAATCCCAGAAACAGACCCAGAAGGAGGCCGGTGCCGCCGACAATCGCCGCCGCACAGAGAATTCCTGTTATCATACGCTACCTCCCTTATTTCAGCCCGGAAAAGCCAAAAAACGCAATGGCCATCAGACAGGCTGTCAGCAACACGATGGGGGAGCCTTTAAAGGCTTCCGGCACATCGTTGTACTCGATCTTTTCCCGGATTCCGGCCAGCAGGACGATGGAGATCGTAAATCCGACCGCGGTGGCAAACCCGTACACCACGCCTTCCAGAATGCTGTAGGAACGCTGTACATTGATCAGGGCAACGCCCAGAACCGCGCAGTTCGTGGTGATCAGCGGAAGGTAGACACCCAGCGCGTTATACAGGCTGGGGCTTACTTTCTTCAGGAACATTTCCACAAACTGTACCAGCGCCGCAATAACCAGAATGAACACAATCGTCTGAAGGTAGTCCACATCCAGCGGCACCAGGATAAACTTATAGATCAGCCCGGTGATAAACGAGGAGATCGTAATAACGAAAATAACCGCCGCGCCCATGCCAGCCGCTGTTTCGATCTTTTTGGACACGCCAAGGAAGGGGCACAGGCCCAGGAATTGGCTGAGGACGACATTGTTAATAAATGCAGCGCTTACTGCAATCATCAGTAAAGAACTCATTTCGTATTCCCTCCTTTGCAGCTTTCTCCGCAGGATTCACAGGAACCGGTGCAGCCTGTTCCGATTTTCGTCTCTTTTCCTTTCTTTTCGGCATTGATCCGCACCTTGTTCTGGATCGCTACCAGCATGGACAGCACCAGGAAGGCGCCAGGAGCCAGGATAAAGATCGTGACCGGCTCATAGGAATCCGGCATGATCTGGAATCCGAAAATCTTTCCGGAACCGATCAGTTCCCGCACCGCGCCGATGCAGGTCAGGCCCACGGTAAACCCAAGGCCCATTCCAATCCCGTCAAAGAGCGAGGGAATCACCGGATTTTTCGAAGCATAGCTCTCCGCACGCCCCAGGATGATACAGTTTACCACGATCAGCGGGATATACAGGCCCAGGCTGTCATACAGCGCCGGGATATAGCCCTCCAGCAGAAACTGGACAATGGTTACGAAGGAGGCGACAACCACGATATAAGCAGGCATACGCACTCCGTCCGGAATGACTTTCCGCAGGGCGGAGATCATCATATTCGACATGGCCAGGATGACCATCGTAGTCAGACCCATCCCAACCCCGTTCATGGCGGAGGTGGTAACGGCCAATGTGGGGCACATGCCAAGCATCAGCACAAAGGTCGGATTTTCTTTTACAATCCCGTTATACAGGCGTTCAGCCGCTTTATTCATCAAGAACTCCTCCTTCCTTCAGGCTTTTGAAGAAGCACAGACCGGCGTTTACGCCGTTGGTCATGGCAGTTGTGGTAATGGTCGCGCCGCTGATGGCGTCGATTTCATTTTCTGCGGAAGCCCCTGTCTTGGTGTAGACAATGCTTTCCACATTTTTCCCGGCAAACTGATCCTGGAACGCGGCTTCGCTTGCCTTCATGCCAAGGCCCGCCGTCTCACTGATGGAAAGGATCTTAATGCCGTTTAACGTGCCGTCGTTTTGGATTCCCATGGAGAAATTAATCTCGCCGCCGTACCCTTCGGTCGTGGTCACGTTCATCACAACGCCTGCAATGTTCCCGGACGCATCCACCGCATACAGAACTTCGTCGATCCGCTCCGCGCCCAGGCCGTTTTCTTCCAGTACCTGCGCCGCCGTCTCCAGGGAAGCTTTTTCGTCTTCGATTTCTTTCAGTTCCGCCGCATCTTCAAAAACGGCCTGATAGGCTTCCTGTTTCGCCTTCGCCTGCTGTTCCGCGATGGGGCCCTTCGTGATCTGGTAGACAAATCCCAAAAGCAGCCCGGCTACCAATGTAATCGCCATCAGGATCAGGGAATTTTTCACAATTTTATTCATGCCTTCTTCCCCTCCTTTCCGAATGCCTTCGGCATCGTCAGACGTTCAATGAGCGGCACCAGAAGGTTGCCGAAAATGATCGCATAGGAAACCCCTTCCGCCGAGCTTCCGAAAACGCGGAAAATGCCCGTCAGGATTCCCAGAATGCATCCGTAGACCAGTTGTCCCGTCTTCGTAATCGGGGATGTCACATAGTCGGTCGCCATGAAAAAGGCGCCCAGCATCAGGCCGCCGCCGCAAAGCTGTGCAGCCAGATAATTAAAGTCCAGTCCGTGACCGCCAAACAGCAGCACAAACACCGCAAACGTGGCGATATAAGTTCCCGGAATCCGCAGGTCGATGACCTCAAACCAGATCAGGATAATCGCGCCGATCACGATCGCAACCACCGAAGTCTCCCCGATGGTTCCGGCCGTATTTCCCAGGAACATATCCAGGACATTCACGCTTTCGCCCGCTTTTAACGCAGCCAGCGGCGTCGCCCCGGTAAACGCATCATACGTAAAATCCGTCATTCTTCCGGTAAAGGAAATCAGCAGGAAGCATCTGCCTGCCAGGGCCGGGTTCATGAAGTTCTGTCCCAGGCCGCCAAAAAGCTGCTTCACGATCAGGATGGCGAACACGCCGCCGATCACCGGCATCCACCAGGGAGCGGAAGGCGGCATATTTAAGGCCAGCAGAAGGCCGGTCACAGCCGCGCTGCAGTCCTGGATCGTAATCTTTTTATGCATCAGTTTCTCATAGAGGTACTCCGTCAGGACACACGTCGCAACGGAAACTAAGATAATCACCAGCGCGTTTAACCCGAAATGCCATACCCCGAAAACGCTGGCCGGAAGCAGCGCAATCAGGACCAGCAGCATGATCTTGTCTGTCCGCATGGAAGACCGCACATGGGGGTTCGTGGACACGCTCATTTTTTTCTCGTTCATGGTTCGTTCCCCTCCTATTTCTTCCGTTTGTTCGCCAGGACGATCCGGCGCATGGATTTGATTTCCTGGGTCAGATGGCGTCTGGCCGGACAGCTGAAGCTGCAGCAGCCGCATTCGCAGCATTCCAGCCCGTTCATCTTCTCGAACTGGGCTTCGTCATGGCGCTCGGCCAGGTCTGCGAGCCTTGACGGGATCAGATTTTCCGGACAGGCGCTGACACAGCGGCCGCAGTTAATACAGGCCGTAGGCTCAAAGGCTGCGGTTTCATCCTTGGTCATGCACAGCAGGGCGGAAGACGTTTTCGTACAGGGCACATCCAGGTCAAACAGCGCGAAGCCCATCATCGGGCCGCCGGAGATGATCTTGGCCGGTTCCTGCTTAAACCCGCCGGCTTCTTCGATCAGCTCATGGTAATTCGTCCCGGTACAGACGCAGAAGTTCTGGGGTTCGGCGATGGCTTCCCCGGTGACGGTGACGATCCGGTGCATCAGGGGACGGCCTTCGTAGACGGCCCGGTAAACGGCAACAATGGTATCGCAGTTATTCACCACGCAGCCCGCATCGGCCGGGAGCATGGAGGAATTAATCTTCCTGCCCGTGGTCGCGTAGATAAGCATACGCTCCGCGCCCTGAGGGTATTTGGTCTTTAACTGCATCACTTCAATGTTCGTGTCTTCTTTCGCCGTTTCCCGCAAAAGGGCGATGGCGTCTTTTTTATTGTCTTCCACGGCGATAATGCCTTTGGCCTTCGGGAAGATCTTCAGGACTGCCCGCAGCCCGCCCACGACCATTTCCGGCGCTTCCATCATCCGGCGGTAGTCGCTGGTCAGATAGGGTTCGCATTCCGCGCAGTTGACAATGATGTAGTCGATCTTGTCCGGCTCCTTGGGGGAGAGCTTGACATGGGTCGGGAAGCCCGCGCCGCCCATGCCGACGATTCCGGCTTCTTTGATCATTTCCAGGATCTCCGGCCCGGTCAGCCGCTTTAGGGGGAGCCGCTCCGGCCATTCGACCTCTTTGTATTCGTTGTCATTTTCGATGATGATGGCGTTTGCCATGCTTCCGGTGGCGGTCAGCCTTGGCTCAATGCCTTTGACGGTGCCGGACACCGACGCGTGAATCGGTGCGGATACGAAACCGCCCGCCTCCGCGATCTTCTGTCCCACCAGGACATGGTCGCCCTTTTTTACAATCGGAACCGCCGGGGCGCCGATATGCTGGGAAAGGGGATAAACCAAATCTCCTTTTGGCAAAACGGTTCGGATCGGCTTGTCCTTTGACAGATCTTTCCCGTCATAGGGGTGAATGCCGCCTTTGAACGTGAATTTCACCATATTCATACCTTCCTTCCTTTTTCATTTTCTTGCCTGAAAAGCTGTCATTTTCTCCTTTTTTGTCTTATAATACTTTCATACCCTGGAAAGGAGCCTTTATGATCACACAATCTTACACCCTGGGCCAGATCCCTGCGAATCTGCCGCAGTCCTTCCCGGACCCTGCAGGCGTCTGCTTTCTGGATATCGAAACTTCCGGTTATGCCCGAAAAAACGCCCGGCTCTGTTATGCCGGATGCATCTGTCCAAAGGACGGCCTCTGGAGCGTCCGCCAGTGGATTCTGGAATCGAAAGAGGACGAGCTTTTGCTTCTGAACCTCCTGGCCGAACACTTAAGCCCCTGGCCGGTTCTGGCCCATTTTGGCGGAACCAGTTTTGACCTGCCGTTTCTGAAGAAGAAATTCCAGGCCGCCAAAATCCCTTTTGACTTTGGGGTTTCGGAAAGCTTTGACCTCTATCGGATGCTTCGGCCTTATCAGAAACTTTTTCGTCTGGAGCATATGGATCAGAAGACGCTGGAGGGGTTTCTGGGCCTGCGCCGCGGTCCCCAGGACAATGATCTGACGATGCTGCCGGGTCTGCTTCCGCTTCTGCGGGTCACGGATCTGCTGGATGGAAACTTTCAGGTTTCTTCCTGCAATCCGCTGGATACGGATACCGGATTTCAGTGCGAACTCCGCCTGCGGACACCTGAACCGCTCCCGGTTCCTCTCTCGCATCTGTGCAAAGACTTCTATCTGAAGGCAGAGGGACGGGATGTGCGGCTTCTGGTCTACGGTTTTCGCGGGACGCTGAAATACTTTTTCCCCGACTACCGGAATTATTATTATCTTCCGGCGGAGGATCAGGCGGTTCACCGAAGCGTCGCCGCTTATGTAGAAAAAGAAAACCGGGTCCCTGCAAAAGCGGCTACCTGCTATATAAAAAAAGACGGCTGCTTTCTTCCGGCGCCCACGCCTCTTTCTTCCCAGCTCTTCCGGGCGGAATACAAATCCCCGGACTGCTGGATGCTTTTTCCCCTGGAATGGGAGGAAAAGCCGGAGGCGGCGTATCCTTACGCTGCGTCGCTGCTGTCATCTGCCGAACTTCGGAAATCTTTTCCAACGTGTAATTGAAAAGGAGGATGTGTTCCGCCACATCCTCCTTTCTTTGTCATTCTTTCTTATTCTTCGTCGTACTCTTCTGCTCTTGCGGCTGTCTGAAGAGCTTTCATGCTCAGGCTGATCTTCTTGTCTTCTTCGTTAAAGTCAACGACTTTCGCTTCAATGATCTGGCCGATCGTGAGTACGTCGGAGGGTTTCTCCACATGCTCCTGGGAAATCTGGGAAACGTGAAGCAGCGCGTCTACGCCCGGCTCCAGTTCTACGAATGCGCCGAAATCGGTCATTCTGGCCACACGGCCTTCCACGATATTTCCAACGGCATATTTCTCGGATGCGGTCAGCCACGGATTCTGATCCTCGAACTTCAGGCTCAGGGCAATCTTCTCGCCGCTGATATCCTTAATCAGGACAGAAAGGTTCTCGCCAACCTTGAAGACTTTCTTCGGGTTCTCCACGCGTCCCCAGGACATTTCGGAGATATGCAGCAGGCCGTCTGCGCCGCCCAGGTCGATGAATGCGCCGAAATCGGTCACATTCTTGATGGTGCCTTCTACCACGTCGCCTACATGAATGCGCTCAAAGAGTTCTCTCTGCATCTCGGCTTTTCTGGCAACTAAGAGCTGCTTCCGGTCGCCGATGATTCTTCTTCTGCGCGGGTTAAACTCGCTGATCACAAACTCTATCTCCTGGCCTGCATATTTGCCAAGATTCTTCTCATAAGTATCGGATACCAGGCTGGCCGGGATGAAGACTCTCGCTTCTTCCACAACGACGCTTAAACCGCCGTCCAGAACCTGTGCAACCGGTGCTTTCAGTACCTCGTGATTCTCAAATGCTTCTTCCAGTCTCTTGTTTCCTTTTTCTGCTGCCAGACGTTTGTAGGTCAGAACAACCTGTCCTTCTCCGTCGTTTACTTTCAGCACTTTGGCTTCCATCGTATCATTTACGTGTACGACGTCATGGAGGTTTACGCTCTGGTCATTGGTATATTCGCTCTTCGTAATGATACCGTCTGCTTTGTACCCTATATTTAAGATGATTTCATCATCTTTAACATCGATAACTGTACCTTCGACTACCTCTCCATTATGAATTGTTTTAAATGACTCATCCAGCATTTGTTCAAAGCTCATTTCTGACATTTTGTTTTGAACCTCCTCAATAATATTGTTTGGGGTCGACGCCCCTGCGGTAATACCTACGCAACTCATGGATTGTAGTGACTGCACATCCAAATCTTTCAGTTTCTGTATATAGTAAGTATTTGCACATTCTTTATTACATATTTCAAATAGTTTCTGCGTATTCGAACTGTGGCGGCCGCCGATCACGATCATGGCGTCAACCTCCTTCGCTATGGTGCGCGCCTCTGTCTGCCGCTCCTCAGTCGCATTGCAAATCGTATTTAAAACAATTATATCATAACCCTTTTTCGAAATAATTTCAACTAATTTATGAAATTTCTTGTAATTAAATGTCGTCTGGGAGACAATGCAGAGGGACTTTCCGGTATCCTGCACAAATTCTTCGGCTTCCTGCTCGGTTTCGATGACCGTGGCGCCGTTTTTGCACCAGCCTTTGATGCCTTCCACCTCCGGATGGCGGTCGTTCCCGATGATCAGGATTTCCTTTCCGGCGTTACTCTCCCGCCAGACGATCTCGTGAATCCGCAGGACGAAGCGGCAGGTGGCATCCACCAGCTCCAGGCCCTTTCCCTGGATCAGCTCGTAAATCTCCCTGGGCACGCCGTGGGAACGGATGATTACGGTTCCGGCCTCCAGCTTTTCGAGCTCTTCCCGGCTTTCCAGGACGCGCACGCCTTTCTTTTCCAGATCTTCGACGACCTGTTCGTTATGGATGATCGGGCCGTAGGTATAAATCTGCTTTCCCGGTATGGCGGCCTGTTCATAGACCATCTTCACCGCGCGCTTTACGCCCGGACAGAAGCCGGCGGTCTTCGCTGTTTTTACAATCATAGGCCCGCCCTTTCCTGATAAAGCTTCCGGATGGCGTCAGTCACGGCCTGGATATCCATTTCGGAGCTGTCCACCAAAACGGCGTCTTCCGCCTGGCATAAGGGGGCAATGGCCCGATGCATATCCTGGTAGTCCCGCTTCGCAATGTTCTCCTCGATGGATGCCAGATCGGCTTCCCCGTTCCGCTCCAGTTCTTCCAGGTAGCGGCGGACTGCCCTGGTGTGCACGCTCGCGGTCAGGTAGACCTTAAGCTGGGCTCCCGGCAGGATGTTCGTCCCGATATCCCGCCCGTCCATCACGACGTCATTTTTCGCCGCAAGCTCTTTCTGAAGCTCCTGCAAGAGAGCACGCACGGCGCCGATGGCGGATACGCCGGAAGTAAGACGGCTTACTTCTTCGGTTCGCAAAAGCCCGGTCACATTCTCTCCATTTAACAGTACCTGCTGCTCCCCATCCTGGTATTCGATGGAAATGTGAATGTTCCCGCAGGCCTTTTCCACGGCGGCCGCATCCTCCGGCGGAATCCCATTCTGCAGCAGATAGACGGTAACGGCGCGGTACATGGCCCCAGTGTCCACATAGATGAAGGACAGCTCTTTCGCGAGCTTTCTGGCGATGGTGCTCTTTCCGGCCCCTGCCGGCCCGTCAATCGCAATGTTAAAACTCATAGTTCCTCCTTTATATCCCCAGTCCGGCGGCCTTTCCGGTCGCCCAGGCGATCTGGAGGTTAAACCCTCCGGTCAATGCATCCAGATCCAGCACTTCCCCTGCGAAAAACAATCCGGGAACCAGCCTGGATTCCATCGTCGAAGGATGGACTTCTTTTACATTGACCCCGCCTCTGGTAATGATAGCTTCATTATAATCTCGAAAGCCGGTTATGGTCAACCGGAAGTTTTTGATTTTGTGCGAAAAATTCAATCTTTCTTCCCTGGAAATCTCATTGACCTTCTTTTCCGGGTCGATTTCGGAAAAACGGATCATCACCGGGATCAATTTTGACGGAAACAGGTTTCCCAGCGCATTTTTAAACTGTTTATTCTTCGCTTCTGCAAAGTCCCGCAGCAGCCTGGCATCCAGCTGTTCCTCCGACAGGGCCGGTTTCAGATCGATGGAAAGGGTCAGCTCTTTTCCTTTCTGTTTCTTTCCAATGGCGCTGCTGGCGCTTAAGATCAGTGGGCCCGTCACGCCGAAATGGGTGAACATCATTTCGCCGAAATCTTCATAAAGCCGTTTCTTTCCATCCAGGACAGTCACTTTGACATTTTTCAGGGAAAGCCCCTGCAACTCCCGCACAGTATCCTCTTTGATATTCAGAGGCACGAGGGCCGGTGAAAGTTCTGTCACCGTATGCCCGGCTTTCTGTGCGAACCGGTAGCCATCCCCGGTAGAACCCGTACTCGGATAAGAAAGCCCGCCGGTAGCAACCAGAACTGCGTCGGCCGCTACCCGTTTTCCATCCTCTAAAACCACGCCTGCCGCGCGCCCATCCTCGATCAGCAGATCCTTTACCTTCCTATTAAAATGCATCTGCACTCCAAGTGCTTCCAGTCTGCGCCGCAGGGCCGCGATCACATCGGAGGAATGGTCGGAAGCCGGAAAAACCCGGTTTCCACGCTCAGTCTTCGTGGGCATTCCCTGGCTTTCGAAGAAGGCGATCACGTCCTGGCTGGTGCAGCCGTAAAAGGCGCTGTATAAAAATTTCCGGTTGCTGCATACGTTTTTTAAAAGTTCTTCCGGGTCGCAGTTGTTGGTCAGGTTACACCGCCCTTTTCCGGTGATGTACAGTTTCTTTCCCGGCTTTTCGTTTTTTTCGTAGATTTCCACCTGGTGGCCCTGCTCTGCCGCGGCGATGGCCGCGAACATCCCGGCGGCCCCGCATCCGATCACGACTGCCTTACTCATGCTTGTTTTCTCCCCTCTGCCAGATTTCCACGCCCTCGGCGGGCTGGTCGATCTCATCATTTCCATAGAACTGGTAATCCTGCCAGATTTCTTCCATGCTCTGGAGGCTCTCTTTCATCTGCGCCTGCCTGCGGACGGCAAGGGCCACCACTAAGGCATTGATCACGCTGAGCGGTGCGGTCAGGGAGTCCACGATGGAGGCCATCTGGCTTTCCGCCAGCAGGTTGCAGGAGGAATACAGGTTCATCGGCGAGTGGATGTGGTCGGTAATGGCGATGACGCCTGCGCTGCGGCTGTTGGCAAATTCCATCGCTTTCAGGGTACGCATCGAGTACCGGGGGAAGCTGATCCCGACCAGCACATCTCCCGGACCGATGTGCAGCATCTGTTCAAAAATTTCGCTGGCGCTGCTGGTGCGGATGACGTGCAGGTTGTCAAACATCATATTCAGATAAAAACCCAGGAAATCCGCCAGCGGTTCGCAGCTTCGGATTCCCAGGATGTAGATATTCCGGGCATTCTGCAGCATATCCACGGCGGTACAAAACGCTGCCTTATCCAGCCCTTCCAGGGTATGGCGGATGTTTCCGATGTCCGTTTCCAGGATGGAGGAAAAAATTTCTTCCTCTTTGACGCCCTCAAAGGCCTCTCCCACGTCGGTGAGCCGGCGCATCCGTTCGGCGAAACCGCCCTCGTCTTTCGGTTCTTTTTCTTCATGGCCTTTTCCTTTCAGGCCGATTTTTTCCAGTAATTCACTGAATGCATTCATTCTTTTGCCCTGCCTTGTTTGTCATGCGTCCAGTATAGCATACATTTCGAAAAATGTATAGAAAAGACGCTGCCGGAATTTCCTGCAGCGCCTCTCGCTTGTTAATCCTCTACAACTTCCAGAACATCCATCGGGCAGGCCTTTGCGCACATACCGCAGGCAATGCACTTGGACGCCGGGGTCTCTTCTGCTTTTACCAGCACGCCAAACGGACAGACTTCCGCACATTTTCCGCAGCCGGTACATTTCTTCTTATTAATCATGTAAACCCCTTTGGCGTTCTGGGTGATCGCGCCCGCTTCACAAACGCTGGCGCACTTGCCGCACTGGGGACAGACGGTGGGTTTTACCACGCCTTTTTTCTCGACGATCTTTAAGCAGGCTTTGTCCGGATCGAAGACTTTGTAGAAGGCTTCGGAGCATGCCTGGACGCAGGCGAGACATGCCATACACTGGGCGTCTTTTCTGACTTTGAGTTTTTTCATTGGTACTTACCTCCTGGTTTTCTCCGGGCAACAGACAAAACCGAAATCCGCTGCCCTCTTTACCTCATCAGTATAGCATACTTGAGAATTTGTCTCAAGTGTTTTCCCCGCAGAAAAGCCGCCGCGCTTTTTCGCACGACGGCCTTTGGCTTTTCTTTATACGGGATATGCTTTGTTCTTCGTGTCTGCCACAGACGGATCCACTTTCGTCTTCTGCGCCTGGCGGTACTTGAAGAAATCGGTAGCTACCTGTGGGAACAGGGCGTAGGTCAGAACGTCCTCATCCTGCTCTTTCCACTGAGCCATCTCCTTCTCCAGGGTATCCAGCTCGTCCGGGATCAAGTCTGCCGGACGGCAGGTGATGACTTCGGCATCGCCGATGCACTTCTTCTGAACTTCCGGATCGAAGGGTTTTACCGTCGCGCCGTACTGGCCGGAGAGGATGGCTTTGGTCTCTTTCGTCACCATCTTATAGCGCTCGCCCATCAGGACGTTGAATACAGCCTGGGTTCCCACGATCTGGGAGGACGGCGTAACCAGAGGCGGCTCGCCAAGGTCTTTTCTTACCTTCGGAACTTCTTCCAGAACGTCGTAGTATTTGTCCTCTGCGTGCTGTTCCTTTAACTGGGAGGTCAGGTTCGAGAGCATACCGCCCGGCACCTGGTACAGCAGAGTCTTGATGTTGACGCCCATGTTCTTCGGGTTTAACAGGCCGCTTTCCAGAGCCTCGTCGCGGATCGGACGGAAGTAGTCGGCGATCTCAGCCAGCAGGTTCTGGTCGTAGCCGGTATCATACGGGGTTCCGCGGAAGGTTTCTACCATAACCTCGGTCGCCGGCTGGGAGGTTCCCAGAGCGAACGGGGACATCGCGGTATCGATCACGTCAACGCCTGCTTCTACGGCTTTCAAATAGGTCATGGAAGCGACACCGGAGGTGTAGTGGGTGTGAAGCTGGATCGGGATGCTGACCGCTTCTTTTAATGCGGTTACCAGCTCGGTTGCCTTATAGGGAAGCAGAAGGCCGGCCATATCCTTGATACAGATGGAATTTGCGCCCATGTCTTCGATCTTCTTTGCCATGTCAACCCAGTATTCCAGGGTGTAGGCATCGCCGAGGGTATAGGACAGCGCGACCTGTGCATGTCCTTTTTCTTTGTTCGCTGCGTTGACGGCGGTCTGCAGGTTCCGCATATCGTTTAAGCAGTCGAAAATACGGATGATATCGATTCCGTTGGCAATGGATTTCTGTACGAAATACTCTACTACATCGTCTGCATACGGGCGGTATCCCAGGATGTTCTGTCCGCGGAAGAGCATCTGCAGCTTCGTGTTCTTAAAGCCGTCGCGGAATTTCCGGAGTCTGTCCCAGGGATCTTCTTTCAGGAAACGTAAGGATGCATCGAAGGTTGCGCCGCCCCAGCACTCTACGGAGTGGTAGCCGACTTTGTCCATTTTCTCCACGATCGGAAGCATCTGTTCCGTGGTCATTCTGGTGGCGATCAGGGACTGATGGGCGTCACGCAGGATGGTTTCCGTAATTTTAATTGGTTTTTTTACTGTATCAGCCATTGTTTTCCTCCTAAATAATCAAACGGCAAAGCCTGTTATACTCCAAAAATTGCCATGAATGTACCTGCGGCTACGGCTGTGCCGATTACGCCGGCTACGTTCGGCCCCATCGCATGCATCAGCAGGAAGTTGGTGGGATCTGCCTCCGCACCGACCTTCTGGGAAACACGGGCTGCCATCGGAACAGCCGATACGCCGGCGGAGCCGATCAGCGGGTTGATCTTTCCGCCTGTAAGCTTGCACATCAGTTTTCCGAACAGGACGCCGCCTGCCGTACCAAAGGCGAATGCAACCAGGCCCAGAACTACGATTTTGATGGTATTCATGTTCAGGAATGCTTCCGCGCTTGTGGATGCGCCTACGGAAGTACCCAGCAGGATGACGACGATGTACATCAGGGCATTGGATGCGGTTTCGGTAAGCTGTTTTACAACACCGCACTCGCGGAACAGGTTACCAAGCATCAGCATACCTACCAGCGGAGCCGTCGTCGGCAGGATCAGGCAGACAACGATGGTGATCACGATGGGGAACAGGATCTTTTCCAGTTTGGAAACCGGACGGAGCTGTTCCATCTTGATCTTCCGCTCTTCTTCTGTCGTCAGGGCCTTCATGATGGGCGGCTGAATGATCGGAACCAGTGACATGTAGGAATAAGCCGCTACCGCAATGGGTCCCATCAGATCGGTCTGTCCCAGTTTTCCGGCAAGGAAAATGGAGGTCGGGCCGTCAGCGCCGCCGATGATGGAGATGGCTGCCGCTGCTTTTCCGTTGAATCCCAGGAAAATGGCCAGGAAATAAGCCATGTAAATACCAAGCTGTGCTGCGGCGCCCAGAAGGAAGCTCTTGGGGTTCGCGATCAGCGGGCCGAAGTCTGTCATGGCGCCTACACCCATGAAGATCAGGGAGGGTAAGATACTCCACTCATCCAGGATATAGAAATAATGCAAAAGTCCGCCTACCCCGTTCGACGTCTCCTCCGGACTCGCCATGATATCCGGATAGATGTTTACAAGCAGCATACCGAACGCGATCGGAACCAGAAGCAGAGGCTCAAACCCTTTGCGGATTGCCAGATACAGAAAGACGCAGGCAACCAGGATCATCAGGTAGTTTCCCCATGTCAGGTTAAAGAATGCTGTTTGATGGAGCAGGTTTGACAACGTATCAATTACGTATGACATGTCTCTACCTCCAGTATTAGTTCATTGTTGCCAAAGTGTCACCAGACTCTACTGCGTCTCCTGCTGCAACGTTAATGCTTGCTACAGTGCCGTCCTGGGGAGCTACGACCGGAATTTCCATCTTCATAGCTTCCAGGATCACGATGTTGTCGCCGGCTTTTACGGCCTGGCCAACGCTCGCTTCTACCTTAAAGACTTTGCCCGGTACGGAAGCGGTTACTTTTACAGCGCCTGCGCCTGCTGCCGGAGCGGCTGCTTTCGGAGCGGCTTTCGGGGCTGCCTTCGGAGCGGCTTTGGGTGCTGCTGCGGGGGCTGCGGCCGGTGCGCCTGCGCCTTCTTCTACGGTTACGTCATATGCGGTTCCGTTTACTGTAATGGTATATGTTTTCATCCTGATTCCTCCTGTATCACTTAGGCTCTGCGCCATTTATTTTTATTGGATTTTTTGATTGAACGTACTACAAAACCGTCAGTGGATGCGCTTCCCTCATAGGCTGCGATCGCTGCCGCGATTACGGCTACCAGTTCTTCATCATCGGAGAGCTCTTCCTCTTCCACTGCGGGCGCCGGAGCCGGAACGGCCGGTGCGGCGGGTTTGGGTGCCGGTGCTTCTGTCTTCGTCAGTTTCTTTTCCAGTTTTGCGACGTGCTTGAACTGGCTGATCAGGAAGCTTAAGAAGAGCAGCATCAGGAACACGATGGCTATGCCCATGATGGTATTTAAGGCCGCCTGTTCCATTTTCTGAGCCATGGTGTAGTTCACGTCAAAGGACATGCTCGTGTAAGTCCCCTGCTTCATGTCGCCGTAAAGGACCACGGTTACGGTATGGCTTTCGAATTCGACATTAGAAGTGATCACAACCTCCGTGTCATTCAGCTCTACAGTCTGCTCACCTACCGCTACTAATGCTCCCACTTCGTCCTTAATGCTCTGCCAGGAAGTCAGGGCGGACGTGGTAAAGGCGTCGTCCTGTTCCAGGAGGGCTGCGATCTGCTCGTCAGACATGGCCACGATCTGCTGGATCAGCAGGGAGGCGGTCTGCTTAAAGCTGTCTTCCTGAGTGGTCACGGCCGCTTCGGTCGCAAGCTCCGTCTCTTCTTCCGCAAGCTCCTCGGATACGCTTTCCGTACTCGCTTCTGCCGCGGCAGCCGTCTCGGTTTCGGACTCAGCCGCCAGACATGGAATCGCGGATGCGGTTACAAGCGTACATGACATGAGGAGGGCTGCAAAAAATCTTTTCATTTTTCCTCTCATCATATTATTCACCTCTCTTAAACCGTGCCATGTTTCTTTGACGGGCGGTCTTCTCTTTTTGTGAATAACATTTCAAATGCGCCGATCACGTATTTTCTGGTATCGGCTGCCTCGATCAGGGTATCTACGTAGCCTCTTCTGGCTGCTGCCTGTGCGCTGGACTGTAAGGATGCGTACTCGGCCGCTTTTTCATTGATCACGGAGACATCGGAGCCGTCATACATGATCTTGGCTGCGAGGTTCGCGTCCATCATGCCGATCTGGGCGTTTTCCCAGGCGAAGGTCATGTCTGCGCCGAGGGCTTTGCTGTTCATGGCGGTGTAGGCGCTTCCGAATGCTTTTTCGGTGATAACGTTTACCTTCGGGACAGTGGCGTTTGCGAACGCATAAGTCATCTCGGCGACTGCGGACGCAATGCTTCTTTCGGAGTGCATATCAGCCTTAAAGCCTGCAACGTTCGTGATGGTCAGGACCGGAATGTCAAAGGCATCGCAGAACTGAACGAATTTCGCGGCTTTTTTCGCGCCTTTGGACGTCAGGACTGCTTCGAATTCTTCGGCTTTTTCGCCATCCGCGTTATAAACTTCGGTGCGGTTCGCTACGGCTCCTACGGTCATGCCGTTTAATTTGATGAAGCCGGTCACCATTTCTTTCGCATAGGCGGCCTTTACTTCCACGAACAGGTTATCGTCGGAAATGTTCGAAAGAAGGATGCTGGTATCGCCTGCCGCGTTCTCCAGGTCGGCACAGACACGGTTTAAGTCGTCGGTGCACTCTTCGTAGGAGGAATCGTCTTCGTTATTCGCCGGGAGGATGGAGATGAGCTGACGGATGCCTGCAAAGATCTCTTCTTCGGTGCCGGTGAAGTCTACAAGGCCGGTGGATTCACTCTGGAATTTCGCGGAAGCGGTGTTGCACTTGTCCGTGGTGTTCCCTTCCAGGGCGTTTGGAGAATTGACAAACAGTTTTGCTTTCTTTTCTTCCATAAAGGTGAAGTCTGTCAGTGCCGCACCTACGCTCAAGCCGCCGCCGCAGGTTCCGAAAATGGCTGTGATCTGCGGGATCACGCCGCTTGCCAGACTCTGTTTTAAATAAATTTCGCCGAATGCGTTCAGTGCATCGGTGGCCTCCTGCAGACGCAGTCCGGCGCAGTCTACCAGTCCGATGACCGGCGCGCCCATCTTCATCGCAAGGTCGTACAGCGCGGTGATCTTCTTCGCGTGCATTTCGCCGATGGTGCCGCCCAGAACAGATGCATCCTGGCTGTAAACATAAACCAGATTCCCGTCAATGACACCGTATCCGGTCACGACTCCGTCAGCCGGAGTCTCGCTCGGCTGCATGTTGAAATCCGTGCTTCTGGCCGTTACACTTTTTCCGATTTCAACAAAACTGTTCTCGTCAAGTAAAGAATTGATTCTTTTACTTGCTAAGCTTTGTGCTGTGTTACTCATTCTTAGCCCTCCATTTGCATATTTATTCTCACGCAGGCGGGAAACCTTCGGCAGGCCGGCTTGAAGATGCCTGTCCGCGGGCAGATCCCAGGTTTTTATGCGCCTGCGGTTTTGATGCTCCGTAGCTTCTACGGGGTGCCGGAGAAAATTTCAAATCAAATTTTCTGCCGATTATAATTGTACCGAATTTCCGCCAAAATAGCAAGTCTTTTCGTCTAATTCTTAACGAAAACTTAAATTTTTATCTTTTTTTCATGTTTGGGGAAGATTCCGGGACTTCCGGATGACAAAACGTCTCATGATTTTTAATAAATAATGCCCAACCCACACAAAGAATCCCATAGCGGCGATATAATCCATCAGCTGCGCCGGCACAACAATCAGATCTTCATCAAGTTCCGTCCATGCCAGAAAGCCGCTCCAATTTCGATTGCTGCAGGAGAATAGCCTTTTATCTGTGAAGCCCTGTCAGCATTTCCACCGTAGCCGGATCGTAGTGGGAGAAGAACAGGCTTTCCTTTCCATCCAACGCCTGAATGGCCGCCATGTCCTCGGCATCCAGCGCAAAATCAAACACCTCCATGTTCTGTATCATCCGATCCTTGTGCGCAGACTTCGGAATCACCACAACGCCGCTCTGGATCAGGAACCTCAAAGCCGCCTGTGCCGTATCAATCGAGCGATAGCCGACGCTGATCGCATCCAGTACGCAGCGCTCACATTCCTCATTGCTGACCTGATACACGCCATATCCCAAGACAGGCATTTTTACTCCGTTATTCAAGGTTACATATTCCATGATCGATTCCTCCGTTTCTTTTCCTTCAAAGCATTGCCATCTTCATCATAATACGCTGCATTTCATACGCCCTCTCGATTCTTCGGCACACAGCGCAGCCAAAGGCCGCCGCCTTCTATCTGTTTTATTTCTTTTAATGTGAATCCAACCGGTCTGCCGCCCGGAAGGAAATCCGATTTTTCAAAAATGGAAACAGCGGTATTGCTGCCGTCGGCTGCCGGAGCAATGACAAGGCTTAATTCATCAATCGCTCCCGCCTGCAAAAACGTCCAGTTTATCGTACCTCCGCCTGCAATCATCAGCCGCTCAATGGAAAACTTCCGTTTCAGCTTACGAAGGAGAATCCCCGGATCAAGCTGCTCTTTGCCTGCGAAAATGTAGGAAATATCAAATTTCCTTAAATACGCAAGATAATCCGTGGAAACCGCCTCCGTCAATGCTTCTATTACATGAGCCTTCGGGCGGCCTTTCTTCTCAATAGAATTGGAAGTCCAGCTTAAAATTCCTTCGGGATCGATGGAAACAATATAATTTCCCACATCAGAATGGGCAGAATAATCTTCCTTCTCATAGCAAACGGAACCTTTCGGCAGTCTTTTTACGATACCGTCTGCATAGCTGCCTATCATGGTTGTCGTGCCGTACAGAGTCGCCTGACAACCATAAAAGCCCCGGAGATTTCCGTATTCCGCAAGCGCCGGTCCGCACTCCGGCATAGAGAAAAACTCTCCATCGATTTTCCCATCCAGCGAGGAAAGCATGTGGCAGACTACAAACGGCCTATCCGCCAAGCTGCGATCTCTTAGGGATAGCTGTTCTTCCCTTGGCCCCACCTCGCCATCCTTTATCTCCGAAAGTTTCGGTGCAAATTCGCCCATGGCATCTCTGCCAGCAGTAACTTTCTCCATCTGAATCCTCCTTCCTGTAATCCATATATTTTTACTGTTCGCCATTCCAGAAAAATCTTAGTCCGTTATAAGTGTATTCATCTGCTGCCTTCCCATCGTGAGAATAGCCCTCTCTTTCCAGGAATGACAGATTTCCATCCGCTTCCTTATTTGCAAAGCAAAACGTCCCATCCTTCACGCTTCCCATCGCCATGATCTGCGCTTTGAAAGCACTGTATGCAAAATCATTTGTGCCGGATGCCGAGAAAATAAAGAAGTCATCCCAATCATACCCGGAGTTTTTTACAAGCTCCGCCATATACTCGCCATCCGCCCCATAACTTCCGCTCATTGGCATGAAATAACGAAAATAGTCAAGGCAATACCGGAAGGTACACCATGTATTGACGCTGCCCATAGAGAAACCGCCAAATCCCCGGTAATCGCGGGAAGCAGCCAAGCCTTCCAGGGTGGTGTCTTCCGTATAGGTACGATATCTGCTCTCAACAGCAGGAATCAGGTCGTTCACCAATTCATTGTGAAATTGATCTGTCAACTGAAGGGCAAGACTGTAATCCCCGCTGTCGCTCCCGCTGGTATTATTGTAGGTAGGCAGGACAATGATAAGCGGCTGAATTTTACCATCTTCGATTGCATGGTCGATTACATACTTAAAGGAACGGGGATTCTCGTCTGTTCCCATAAGACTTGTCTCGTTGCTCCACCCGCCATGGCTCAGATAAAAAACAGGATACTTTTCTTCCTCCGAATAGCCATACGGCAGATACACCCACGCTTCTTTTGTCAATTCCTGTGTGTTCCTCATAGGAAAAAGATTCCCACGTCTGATAGGTCAGTTTTTCTAAAGTCCCCGGATGTTCAGAAGGCGTTTCATATCCATCCGGGATATATTCCAGTTCATCCGGCACGACACCGCTGAGATTTCCGCCATTGACCGCTGCAATGTCCGTTTTTATCTGCACATTTGTTGCGGCTGTTTGCTCTTCGCTGCTTCCGCAGGCAGACAAGCCAAAGAACAGTAAAACAGCCATCGCAACAGATCCAATTTTCTTCATAGGCGGTTACTCCTTTATAAGCCCAGGCCTTCTACCCAGGCCCGTACATCTCCCTCAGAAGCGCTTGAACGGAAACGCTGTCCTTCCTGCCAGTCTCCGGTTCCAGCCATTTCCTCCAGCAGTTCACCACTTTCTCCTAAACCGGAGCTTGCGGAAGTGCAAAACGGAATCACGGTTTTACCTGTGAAATCGTTGGCTTCAATAAATTCATTGACCGGCCACGCCGCAATTCCCCACCAAATCGGATAACCGATAAACACCGTATCATAATCATACCAATTATCCACCGTTGCTGCAACAAGCTCCACAACCCGTTCAGACTCATTTTCATGCTCTCTTGTCACCCGGCTGTCGTCATTCGTCCAGTCCAGATCCTCGTCACTGTACGGCTCCACAGGTTCCAGTTCAAACAGATCTGCGCCCGCTGCATCGGCAATGACTGTTGCGACATTTTCCGTACTTCCTGTAGCGGAATAATAGACAACCAGCGTTTTTCCACCAGTGCTTTCTGTTTCTTCTGCCGCTGTGTCAGACAGTTTGGCGGCCGTTTCCTCCGAAATTTCAGATTCCGAAGCCTCTTCGCTGGCCGCTTCCTCCGAAGTCTCAGATTCCGAAGCCGCTTCGCTGGTCGTCTCCTCCGAAGCTGGCTCCGTCGTAGTATTCTGTGCCTGCCGGTTATTACCGCAGGCGGTAAGGCTGAATACGAGCATAAGGCTCAAAAATAAAGCGGATAATTTTTTCATAGTCTGTGATCTCCTCTCTTTTCAGAAACACTCCTTGAAAATTTCAAGGATTTCTTCGTGCGACATTTTCTTGTAGCTGCCGGGAGCCAGATTGCAGGAATCGGCAATCGCTTTCAGGTCAGTACTTTCCGTCACCCCCAAATCCTGTAAGGTCACAGGCAGGCCGATTTCCACAATGAAATCTTCCAACGCGTCAATACCGGCAAGCGCAATTTCCTCGTCCGTCTTTCCGTCAGCGGAAATGCCCCATACGTTGACGGCAAACTGCTTGAATTTCGCCAGACCTTCCCTGTAAATATGGCGGTAATAAACCGGGTGCAGCACCGCCAGCCCTGCGCCGTGGTTACAGTTGGTATAAGCTCCAAGCTGGTGTTCCATCTGGTGACACTCAAAATCACACATTTTCCCCAGCTTGATAATCCGGTTTTCCGCCATTGCCGCATCCCACATCAGGTTGCTTCTGGCAGTGTAATCCTCCGGGTTCAAAATAGCGGCACGCAGGCTTTTGATCACATTCCGCATAAGCGCCTCGGAAATATCGTCGGAAACATTGCTCTCGTTCGGTTCGCTGAAATAGGTCTCCATGATATGTGAGAGAATATCGAAACCACCGGATACCATCTGAAACTTCGGAACGCTGTAGGTATAGGTCGGATCAAGCAGGGCAAACCGGGGATTGCACGCAGGATAATCGCGTCCGGTCTTTACTTTCCGTGCCTCGTTGGTAATGACCGCGCCGCCGTTGCACTCGCTGCCGGTTCCCGTTACCGTCACAATGACACCCAGCGGAAGCGGCTCAAAATCAAATACGCCGGTCCTCGCCCAAAAATTTGCCCATACGTCGCCGTCATACCGGGCGGCAATGGAAATTGCCTTGCAGCAGTCCATCACGCTGCCGCCACCAACGCCGAGAATCAGTTCCACACCATTTTCCTTTGCCACCTTTGCACCTTCCAGCACCTTTGCACAGGTGGGGTTTGCCATAATACCGGAAAATTCGACGACCTTTTTCCCTGCTTCTTTCAGGATGGCGGTCACTTCGTCATAAATGCCGTTTCTCTTGATGGAACCGCCGCCATAGGCCAGCATGACCGTACTGCCATACCTCTTTGTCAGGCAGGAAAGGTATTCTTTCACGCAGCCCTTTCCAAAATAGACCTTTGTTGCATTTTCAAAGATAAAGTTGTTCATATTCATCTCTCCTTATTCGAATTTCTTTGCGTAAGTACATCTGTGTTCCCAGCCCCGACTAAGGCATCTGAACTCCATTACACTTGCCTTTGCCAAAATGCGGCCGCCTCCTCAATCCATCCTTCTGCAGCCGTACCGGTTCCCAATCCAAATCCATGTCCCAGTCCCGGATAGGAATGAAATTCCGTATCAATGCCCAGGTTTCTCATTCCATCAAGCCTTCGCTTCATCGTTCGCCAGCTTGCTATCCCGTCGCTCTCTCCCACTGCAACAAAGGTCGCAGGGTCGCTCTCGCTGTATTTGCTCAGGCCAGTGTACTGCATGATGACTGCCGCAGGCTGTGGTAAATCTTTTTCTCCAAAGGCTGCCGTTCCGTAAGAGCCAAGCCATGCTGCCATTCTCGCGCCTGCCGAACCTCCCCACAGGGAATAACCGTCCGTGTCCACTTCAAGCTCCTTGGCATGGTCGAAAATAAAGCATATCGCCCTTGCCAAATCCTCGCAGGCCGTTTGTGCGCCGGGGCGGTAAATCAGCGCAAAGGCGTTATATCCCATTTTGGATAATTCCAGGGCATGGGGAAAGCTGTCCTGCATGGCTCCCACATAGGCGAAGCCGCCGCCCGCGTTACATACGGCAAATTTTTCTCCGGGATTCCCTTTGAAGAAAAATAATCCGGTGTCCTTTTTTTCAGGGTCAGCGGCTTTTTCTTCCTCCGTGTAAATGTCAAAGAAAATCGTATCGCCTGCCACTGCATGGTCTTTCAGGTAATTTGCAATCTCCACCGTCTTTTCCGGGTCGATATTGCTGTACCATGTAAGCCTTAAATCGCCCAATGTTTCCCCGCTGTAATAACCGCTGTCCACAGGGAAAATCAGCCTGCCATAGTTTCCAAAGACCGAATCGGCTATGACATCTGAAATTTTTGTGTCCGTTGTATATTCCATGGTCATATCTTCATCTATCTGCACAGTCTTTCCGGTTTCTTCTTCGTACTGGCTGTCGGATTCAGGAAGTTCTGTCGCTGTGGTGTTAACTGTTGTTTGATTTGCAACGCATCCTGCCAAACCAATCAGGAAACAGAGGAATATACCCGCACAAGCAATTTTTCTCATTGATTCACCCGCCTTTTCTATGCATCGTAGACTCGAAAGATGCTTTGTATCTTCTTACAGCTTACATTATAAAGAAAGCGAGACCCCGGCAGAAGTCTCGCTTTGTTCATCAGTTTATACTTTTGGGTTATAATTCTTTCCGGCTATCCATACAATTCCTTGTGGATATCCTTTGTAAAATATAAGAAATACTATACATTTATTCATCTTAATTTTGCTAAAGCGTTGATCCGGACTTCCCCGGCACTTCCTGGGTTACCATTTCATAAGCGGGCCTGAGAATCCGATCAAGCCTTGCTGTGATATAGCTCTTATAAAACTGCCTTTGCAGATCCGTCAGATACGGGACTTCGTCAAGAAACGCCCCAATCTGCCCCATGTCTACGCTCTCATAGATGCGTTTAATAGCCTGACCGCAATCCTCGTCCTCTGCCCGGAGCAGGAAATCATAGTAATTGATTTTTCTTCCGTTCTGCTTAAGTGCGGAGGTAGGGAAACGGAAGATCCTCATGTCCCTCTCTGCCGGATCGGTCAGTACCTTGCGCATCACTTCCCTATCCGCCTGGGGCAGCAGGCAGCTTCCACAGTCAAAGACCGGCGCGATGCAACTCTTTTTTTCTGCCGGTTCATAAAGGAATCCCCAGTTTCCATTGTGACGGTCAAAATTTCCAAGCAGCGCGTCTGCCGCGAACATATCCCAAAAATGCGCCTTTAGCTGAATCGGATCAACAAATTGCTGCTTATCGATGGTTTCCAGAATATCTTCCAGCTCTGTCCCGCTTCCATTGGAGTCAGAATCCAGAATGGTGTTCTTAATGGAACAGAAGTCCAAAAGCTGTTTCCCCTCCGCCGTAAAATCCAGGCAGGCGCACACTACCTTCGTCTTTCCGGCGACGGTAAACGTACCCAGCATCGTTTTCTGGGCCTCTATGCCGAGAAGATTAAAAATGCTGCTGGCAATGTGTTCGCTGAAGCAGCTGTTGGTATAGGACAGCTCTGTGGGTTTTCCCTCTCCTGAAGGCGGAAATTTCAGCATATACTGCTTTCCCTCAAATTCCACTGCGATTTTTTTGCCGTTTGCTCCATTATAAGCCCGCCCAGGCATCCGTCTGCAGTTTGTGAAATCAATGGTTCTGTTCATATTCCCGTTCCCTTCACAGGTATTTTTGCCGCAGATACTCTGCGTGTTCCGGTGTAATCGCGCCGTCATCAATCTGTGCAGCATTGATGCTGCCGTACAGTTCTCCCCACAGACAGTCCAGGTAAGACACGCCCTTTTTCATACCGTTCTTATACGCATCCAGATCATGCTGGAGATATTCCGGCAATCCCTGCTCATAGGTGCGTTCTCTTTCGCTCTCCCGGATTCCTTCCTCCGTCAGAAGCTCCATGGAAACGCCAAGCGCCTTTGCGATTTTATAGATGGTTTCAGCCGAACATTTTTCCAGCCGGGTCTTGCCGCTGCAGATATCGTTCAGCGTTGCATGGGGAATGCCTGCCTCCAGTGCAAGACGGTACTTTGTCATGTTCTGCTTTTTCAGCAGTATATCCAGGATCATCGTCCTCACTCCCTTCTCCATTATTATATCGGTATACCGAAATAATAGCAAGAGGAATTGGGCGCTTTTCAGAAAAATTTTTGCACAGGAGCCGTGTCTGGATTCCGGCCATCGTACTCTCGTGCCAGCTTTGCCCCTTCCAGAACTTTCCGGTTTCCTTTCTCTCTGACAGTTGTTTCTGATGCCGCTTATCGTATAAAAAATCGAGGCCTCCCCGGAAGTCTCGCTTTGTTCATCAGTATATACTTTTTCGTTATAACTCAATCCTGTTTTTCCCGCAGCACTTCCCGCAAGGCATCCAGAAAACGCTGCACCGTCTGCGACGGATTCGGGGAATGCAGCAATCCATACGGTACGGAGTGGCTCCATTCCACCGGAAGAATCTTCAGCAGGGGATGGACATTCTCCCACGCCTGGATCGCCATCAGAACATCATTACTGTTTTCACAGCGGTTAAAAACGTCTACACTGTAAAAATCAAAATCGACAATGTGGATCGGGCTGTGATACTGCCAGAGATCATCCCGCAGCACATCCACGTAATGGCTCCATCCCCGGTGCATCAGCATCAGGTTTTCTCCGTATAAATCCTGCGGCGTCAGCCTGTTTTTACCTGCAAGCCTGTGGTGGATCGATACCGCGCAGCATAACGGCTGTCGGGAGATTTCAAACCCCGCACAGTTCCGCACGTTCAGCAGCGTTTCATCGAAAATCCCCGCTACCACATCAATATTCTGGCCAAGGTTTTTCAGGATTTCCCTCGCATTCTCCGGCGTGTTTTCAAAGGGTACGAGCTGAAATTTGATTTCCGGGCAGAGCGCGTGGATCTTCGGCCATAACTCCACTAAAACGCCTGCCGGCGTCATCGGAGACGTACCGATCCGGATCACGTTTTCGCTCTCCTGCATGGCGTTTTGCGCGCGGATGACAGAATCCTTGCAGTATTGGATAATATATTTCGCGTCCTTATACAGGGAAATCCCCGCTTTCGTCAGTTTCAGCCCTCTGTGCGTCCGTTCAAAAAGTTTTACATCCAAAGCGGATTCTAACAGGTTGATCTGCTTGATCACTGCCGTCGGCGTAATATAGGACAGCTCTGCCGCCTTATTAAAACTGCCCGCGTCCGCTACTCGTAAAAATGTTTCCAACTGAGGGTTATACATCGGATTTCCAACCTTTCTTTTGTGTTCTGTCCAGCCGCAAACGTTTTCCGATCTGCGGCCGTATCTCCCACACGTCCTACCCTCTATTATAAACTTTCCTCAACCCGAAGACAACGAAAAATATGCTTTTGCTCCGGCCTTTCACACCAAAAAGCTGTGCAGGCACGAAGCTTTTGCACAGCTTTTTTGAATTCTTTTATTCCTGTTCTTCCGCCGGAAGATCGGCTTTCTCATAAACGTCCTGCAGGAAATTGTCTGCCAGCATCGTCCACGCCGCCGCATTCTCATAATAATTTCCGCCTGCGTCCGTTCCTGCCCCGAAACCGTGCGGCACACCGGACATCGTATGGATTTCCGCCGTAATTCCCGCATCCCGCAGAAGATTATAGCTGTTAAATCCCCAATCCCAAAGCGTCGCGTCCTCGGCTCCATAGGTAAAGAACGTTGCCGGGAAATTTTCATTCGTAATTTCGTCCGGCGTTACCGAGTAGATCGCCAGATAAGCGTTCTGATCTGCAGAAACCTCATCGATTTCGTCCGGAACATAATCGGCAACCAGAACGGAAGCGTTTGTTTCGCCTGAGTAAAGATCAGCCGCCAGAGAGGTGACGATCCCACCGTAGGAAAATCCGGCGGTTGCGATCCGATCCTCTTCGATTCCATAGCTTTCTGCGTTTGCACGGACGATTTTTACCGCACGGGCAACGTCCAGCGCACTCTCTTCATCGGTATAGGGATCGACCCGATAGTTTACGATAAAGCACTGATACCCACGGCTATTCAGGGCCTGCGCCACTTCATAGGCTTCTTCCACATTTGAGCGGAAAGCGTGTCCGCCGCCCGCGGAAATAACAACCGCGCCTTTCACATCAACGCCGTCCCCCACCAGGAACTCCAGCATATACGGCTGGAAATCCGGATCGTCCGCATAGGCATATTCCGCATTTTCCGTATATTCTGTTACAGTCGGAACCTTTCCCTCCGGCCACAGGTAAATCCGCTTTTCTTCCACATCGTTCAGCGGTTCGATACCCGCCCGCAGATTATGATGCGCTGCAAGCAGCTCCCGGCTCTCCTCATCTGACAATGTACGGATATCCGGAATTCCCGTCTGGGTATACATGTTCCAGTGACTGTCCAGCAGTACCCGTAACTCCTCGTGATCATACGATGTTACATCCGAAAAGACTTCCGCATAATCCTTATTAAACTCATAGGCTTCCCACTCTTCCACGGTCATCGCAGAAAAGTCCGGATCGCCCTCCTGCATGATAATTTCCGTAGCTGTCCCTTCTTCCGCAAAAGCAGTAAAAGTGCTGCTTACCATTGCCAATGCCAGCGCCGCTGCAACCAGTTTCTTTTTCATTCTCCTTTTCCTCCTTGCTTATTCTTCATTCCCTGTTTCGGTTTCTTCGGGTTCCGCTTCTGTCTCCTCTGCCGGTGCATCCGCTTTTGTATAAACATCCTGCATGAAACAGTCTGCAAGCTGCGTCCAGGTAAGGGCATTTGCATATTCATTGCCGCCCGCATCGACTCCAGCTCCAAATCCGTGAGGAACTCCCGCAAATACATGCAGTTCTGTCTGGATCCCTGCATCGCGGACGTAATCAAAGCACTGGCTTACGCTTTCCCAACCGTCTTCTCCGCCAATTGCAAAAAATACGGGCGGGAATTTATCGGTGTCGATCGCTTCGGTATTATAATTTCCATAAATGGACAGATATGCATTCACGTCCGCAGATACCGCATCCACTTCGTCCGGCTCATAACCCTCAACCAATGCGGAGGCATTCACATCTCCGGTATAATTATCCAGCAGAACGGTCAGGACGCTTCCGCCGTTTGAAAATCCGGCACATGCGATTCTGTCTTCTTCAATCCCATAGCTTTCTGCGTTTCCGCGCACGATTCTGACTGCGCGGGCCACATCGAGCGCTGCTTCCTCATGCGTATACGGATTGACCCGGTAGTTCACGATAAAGCATTGATAGCCCAAAGCGTTGAACGCCAATGCCACCTCATACGTTTCTTCCACATTGGAGCGGAACATATGGCCGCCTCCTGCTGCAAGTACGACTGCGCCTTTTACTTCCGTGCCGTCTTCCACAAGCTGTTCCAGCATATACGGCTGGAAATCCGGCCAATCGGCATAGGCGTAATCCGTATTTTCCGTGTACTCTGTCACAGCGGGAACTTCCCCGTCCGGCCACAGGTAAATCCGCTTCTCTTCCACATCGTTCAGCGGCTCGATGCCCGCCCGCAGATTATGATGCGCTGCAATTAATTCCCGGCTCTCTTCATCTGACAAAGTACGGATGTCTGGAATCCCCGTCAGGGTATACATATTCCAGTGGCTGTCCAGCAGTTTTCGCAAATCCTCGTGACTGTACGACGTTACATCCGAAAAGACTTCCGCATAATCCTTGTTGAACTCATACGTTTCCCACTCTTCCACGGTCATCTCGGAAAAGTCCGGATCACCTTCCTGCATGATAATTTCCGCAGCTGTCCCTTCCTCTGCAAAAGCGGCAAAGCTGCTGCTTACCATTGCCAATGCCACCATCGCCGCAACCAGTTTCTTTTTCATTTCCCGTCCTCCTTTTGTCTATTTTTATTACATTTTCATCATACCATCCTTTTCTTTTGTGCAAAATGTCAAATCCCGCTTTCTGCCATGTCAAAACACGTCGATCTGCTCTCCTGCCATCCGATCCCGGAATTCCTTCGGCGTAATTCCGAATTTCTCGTTAAATTTCCGATAAAAGAATGACAGATTCTGAAATCCGCAGTTGTTGGCAATCTCCGCGATCGAAGCATCCATATTTTTTAGCTGTAACACGACCCGGTTCATCCTCTGCTCCCCCACCAGCTCCTGAAACGACTTCCCGGTCTTCTGCCGCAGCTTTCGGGAAAAATAGTCCGAACTGTACCCAAACGCATCCGCCAGTTCCTTCAGCGTGCAGTCCGTACAATGCTCATCAATATATTGCAGAATATCCGCAAGCCGGAAAGATTCCTTTTCCTTTTTCGTCTTTTCTTCATCCATACGGGAACAACGGACCGCTTCGATCAGGATCAGCCCAATGTAATAGCGGATCGCATTCACGCTTCCCGGCGCAGGCTCTAAAAATTCGCAGAAAACCCGTTCAAACAGATGACGGATTTCCCCGCTTTCCTGACAGTGCAAAAGCCAGTATTTCTCATGGCTGGTCTTATTGGAAATAATTTCTCCCAGAAATCCGGTCACCAGTTCCACATTCGCCAGCGTTGTCAAAAACGTGGTGTTAAAGTATCTTTTAGGCATCTGAATATTCAGCATCATATCCTTTTCGCCGGTCTTCTTTACGCTGTGAACCACATGACTGTCCATAATGCAGATATCGCCCTGTTTCATGTGGATTTCATGCTGATTGATCACAAATTCCACATTGCCCTCCAAAACATAGCTCATCTCTACAAATTCATGGCGGTGTGCGGGGACTTCGGAAAATCTGGTATGTTTACTGGCCACAATATTTAAAAATTCGTAATTTTTCGCGGCGTCCAGATACCCTGCAACCGCGACCGGCGAATCGTGCATCCCGCATTCCTTCATGATATAATTTGCTTCTTCCGGACAAAAATCCATCTGGTCGCCATTTAACTCGTTTGCCCGGAAAGGATCTCCCCTCTGACAATTCCGTTCGGCCTCTGTCATGATATAGAGAAGCTTTTCCAATTCCTGAATGTCCATATCCCCACCTCCGGCTTTTTTGAAAAGTATAAACAAAAAAAGACCTCCGAAGAAGTCTCCTTTTGTTTATCAGTTGATACCCAAAGGTGTTTACAGTTCAAACCTGCCGCATAGCAGCCACCCCGCGTTCGCAGCGGTTCCCCCACAGATCCAGCAGCTGGTCGTCCTGGTACACACAGATGATCTCGCAGTTATTCGAGCACCTCCCGCAATGCACCTCCCGCGTCCGGAACTCCCGATTTTCCACCGCAAAATCGAATTCCTTCCTGGCCTCGCTTTTCTTCGCCAGGATCGCCGCGCCGATGGCGCCCATCAGATGGCCGTTGGGGTCTACGGTTACTTTGCAGTTCAGCGCCCTTTCAAAGGCCGCCACAACGCCCGCGTTTTTGCTGACGCCTCCCTGGAAGACTACCGGCGCTTCGATACGTTTCCCTTTTCCTACGTTATTCAGGTAATTCGCCACAACCGCCTGACAGAGTCCTGCAATGATATCCTCTTTTGGGTGCCCCATCTGGATTTTATGTACCAGGTCGGATTCCGCGAACACCGTACAGCGCGCGGCGATCTGCGTTGGATTCTTCGCCGTCAGGGCAATCTCCCCCATATCCTCCACCGCAATCCCCAGCCTCTGGGACTGGCTGGACAGAAACGCCCCGGTTCCGGCCGCGCACAGCGTATTCATCGCGTAATCCACCGCCACCCCGTCCTTCACCAGGATGATCTTGGAATCCTGCCCGCCGATTTCCAGGATCGTGCGGACTTTCGGATAAAACGTGGTTGTCCCCACTGCGTGGGCGGTGATCTCGTTTTTGATCACGGTGGCGCCTGTGATGGCCCCTACCAGCCTGCGGGCGCTACCGGTGGTTCCGGTAGCCACAATCTGGTACGTTTCTTCCGCAAACTGCTTCTCCAGGAGGGCTAAAAGCTCTTTCACCGCGCCGATGGGATTTCCCTCCGTCCAGATGTAGGCGCTGGCTAAAATTTCAAGATTTTCGTCCAGGATTACCCCTTTTGTGGAAATGGAACCAACGTCAATCCCAAGATATGCTTCTTTCATCGGAGTACCTTCTTTCTCATTTTCAGCATGTCGTAAAACGCTTCCAGCCTGGTCAAAAGCCCGGTATCACTGGTCTGGGAATCATAGGTCAGATACAGGATCGGGATCTGATAATCCGCGCTGAGATTTTGAAGCACCGGCATAATGTCGATCTCCGGCGTACAGCCCGCCGATTTCACATGGATGATACCGTCAAAGCCCCGCTCCGCGTAATCCCTGGCGCACCAGATATTCGCCGTGGATGTGGGCCCCATTTCGTATTCGCACAGGTCATGGATACGCACATTCAGGTTCTTTTCCCCGCTGTAGTGGAGATTCCGGTTGGAAATGTTCATCCAGCGGTGCACTTCTGCCCGCATATCCGCCAGCTTCTGCTCGATCTCCAAATTGGAAAAAGCGTCCATAACCGTAAAATATTCGCCGATGATCCCGATCCGCACCGGATTCTCGTCCCGCTCTGTCGGGACAGCCTGAAGGTCTTCTTTTGCCCGGTGGTAGCCTTCTTCGATCTCCTCTTTATTCGCAGCCTTCCCCATATCCCGGTAAAACCGGTTCATTACCTTCTTGCATGCCCCTTTTTCGGTCTCGAACCCACATTTTTTGTAGTATTCGGCTTCGATCTCGTCCATACGTTCCGCCATTTTTATACCTTCTACGGCGGCAATGGCCAATTTCGCCTTTTTGGTCTTGGGATTCAGTTTTTTCAGCGCTTTCAGATAATCCGCCTTATTGCCAGTTTGGTAATCGGACAGGTTCACAAAGTCGAAGTCATAACCCAAATCCCGCAGAATCTGCTCCTGCAGTTCCCCGTAATACCCCAGGCGGCAGAGTCCAAACGTCATGATCAGCGTATCCGCACCGGCTTCCAGCGCTTCGATCATGCTGCCAAGGGTGGTTTTAAAGGGCGTACAGACCGTATCCGGACTGTATTTGCTGCCGATCTCCATAGTTTTCCGGGTCATTTGCGTCTGCATGATGTATTCCTGTTCCAGGCCTTTTTCCACAATATAGCGGATTCCGTAATTATAGTGGCCGATCATCGGAAAGGCGATTTTTCGTTTTACCGGACTGCTCATACGCTTCCTCCTTTGAAATTCAGGATATCCACGAAGCTTTCCAGGCGGGTTTCCACCCCGGCCATTCCGCTCTGGCCGTCCAGCATCAGGTTCAGCGTCGGGATGCCCTCGTTTTTCCGCATCAGCAAATCATTGACCATGGAATCCGGGCCGCATGGAAAGACACTGAGCAGAATCACGCCGTCGATTTTTTTGCGGTTCAGGTATAAGCCGCCCACAATTTCCCGGTTCATTTCCCATTTCAGTGTCGGAGATACCTTTCCGCTCTGTTTTAACGCGTCTTTTCGATCCACGACATCCGCGCGGACAGCCGTCACTCCAAGCTTTTTCAGATATTCCAGGATCGGCTTTCCAAAATAGGGATCTTCAATCACATAGCTGTGTCCCGCGAGCAGGACTTTCTTTCCGGGCCGTTTATACAGTTCTTCCTGTTCCCGCATCTTGCTTTTCCAACTGGCTTCCTCCGCTTTTTTCGCCTTTTTATAAGCCTTTGACGCGGCGGATGCCGAACAGCCCAGGCTGGCCGCCAGGTTCAGATATCCGCTTTTTTCATCCGTCCCCTTCTTTTCATCGATATTCAGAGCCAGGAACTGCTGGCCGCTTCCCCGGAATACGTTCGCGGTCATGTCGTACAGGGCGGAGAACGTCAGGCACATTTCTCTTCGATGGCCAAAATCATGGATTCTGGGGATCAGGATGGCGTCGCAGGTTCCGATCAGCGCGTCCACATGGCCCAGAAAAATTTTGGCGGACAGACACATTTCGTCAATCGCCCTGGCCGCTCCGGCCTCATAAATCTTCCGGTCAGTGGGCGGGCTTAGCCTGGTCTGAATCCCCAGTTCCTCGAAAAATACCTGCCACATCCGGTCATAGCGGTAATAGAGCAGCGCTCTTGGTATTCCAAGCACGTATTCTCCCGTTTTCGTCAAAACAGTGCCCTCCTTTCGGTTTCTCTTCCGTCAGGATAGCCTTTTCCTTTGCAAAATCCAATTCACAGATTCGCAGATCTGTCCATTTTTCGAAAAAGTTTAGACTTTCTTTTTTAAAATTTCAGAACCAGAACCTGCGCAGGATCTGTTCCAGGCACCAGGAAAATCCGATCACCGGCACGGTGCTTTGCGCCCGCACCGGACAGGTACAGATCTTTTCTCCGTTCAGATAATAGTCCACCTCTCCGATCTGCGTCCCCTCCTTCACCGGCGCTTCCAGGCTTTCGGGCAATACGGCCTTTACGCTCACCGTATCCTCCTCCCCCATCAAAACCTTCAGTTCCTCCGGACTTTCCAACAGCGCCTTTACGTACACCTCCTCATCAAAACTTCCGTCCTCCGAAACGCCGTTTTCCACCAGGATATCAGGAATTTCCGTCTGTTCCAGGACATCCTGATATTCGTAAGAAGCCAGGGCATATTCCATCAGTTTCCGTGTATCGCTCCATTTATAGGTCTTATGGCTCGGCCAGCCGCAGGCCAGAAGCGCCACGATAAAGGTTCGTTCGCCCCTTTTTAACGCGCCCACATAGCAGTAGCCCGCATCCCCGGTGTATCCGGTCTTTCCGCTGATCGCGCCGTCCATCATGGTCAGGAAAGCGTTGTGATTATAGCTGGAATAGCTGCGCGTCCCCTCCAGATTCGAAAAACTGTGGGACTGGCTTCCGGTGATTTCCAGAAATGTTTCCTTCTGCGGGGACTGGCTGATGCAATAACGCATGATCAGCGCCAGATCTCTGGCCGTCGTGGAGTGAATTCCTCCTTCGTCCTCGCTGTCCAGGCCGTTTGGCGTCACGAAATGCGTCTGTTCGCAGCCGATTTCCGCCGCTTTCTGATTCATCAGCTTTGCGAAGCCTTCCACACTCCCGCCCACTTGCTCCGCAATGGCCACCGCGGAATCATTGTGGCTTTCCAGCATCAGTGAATACAGCAGATCTTCCAGCCGGAACTGCTCTCCGGCATACATCCCCAGGTGGACACTCGGCTGGGAGGCCGCATAGGAGGAGGCCGTAACGATGTCCGACAGCTCCCCCAGCTCCAAAGCCAGAATGCAGGTCATGATCTTCGTGGTGCTCGCCATAGCCCGCTGCTCTTCGCCGTTTTTCTCAAATAAAACACGCCCGGAATCTGCATCCATCAAAACGGCAGACTGGGCGTAAAGATTTTCGGGTTTTTCGGCAGCCTCCGTCTGTGCGCCAAAAAAGGGGGCGAGAAGGCACACGAAAAGCCCGATCTTGATTTTTATCCAATTTTTCAATGCTGCGCACTCCCATCCTGTGGTTTTCGATAGGATATTTTATGCGCACGGGGACAGAACTATTCGTAGTTCCGCGCAAGACGCGGATTTCCTTCTCCGTCCTCCGCCAATGTGTTCCAGTATTCTTCCACAATGCACACGGTTTCCGGTATGGAAACACGGATCAGCTCCAAAAGCTCCCGTGTGCTTGTCTCACAGCGTTTACAGCGGTTTTTCCGCATGATGTGCCCCTGCAGGGAATCGTAGCATCCCAGCAGCTTTAACACGCCCAGGATCAGATCCCGTTTCATCTGAACGCGGCATACCATAATGCCGGTCAGGGATTTCATCGAGCAAAGGGCCGTCGTCACCTGTTTCTCGCTCACCCGCCCGCCAAAGACGGCGGCAATCTTCCGGCTCAGTTCCGGCGTGGGGCGCACAAAGGCAGCCGGATGATAGGTAAAGGGGTTCTTCCCGGTTTTCTCCATCAGAACGCGGTCCAGATCGGTCTCAATCTCGTCGTGGCCTGCCCCGGTCTTCTTCTGATATTTCGCAATGTAGGGATGGCAGGTGCTGTCCAGCATAAAATGACAGAGAAATCCCAGCACGTAGGCGGCAGTTTCCTCGTCTTCGCGGGCCAGTTTTCTGCAGTTTTGGAAAAAGGCGTCCGCGGGTTCCTGGTGCATCCGGTATCCCAGCCCGTTTACCTCATTTTTAGAAAAGACCTGATAATAAAACAGGATATCGGGGCCGTGCAGGCCGATCCGGTATGCCTGCTCATTCCTTCCCAGAAGCTCTTGCAGGTCTTCCGGAAGCTTCTGGCAGACCTGTTTTCCAAACAGGTCATGGGTAAAGGTTGTCGGCATAATCAAACCCCCGTTTCTTAGATATTCAGCCGAAGCTGAACTTCTTCTTCGGCCTGGGCCTTGAAGTCTTCGATCTGAACCGGGCTCAGGGCGGGGAGTTCTTCCAGGGACTGGACGCCGAAGTTTCGCAGGAATTCTTCGGTGGTTCCTAAAAGGATCGGCCGTCCGGGTGCGTCCAGACGTCCAAGTTCGGTGACCAGGTTGTATTCGATCAGTTTATTGATGGCGTGGTCGCTTTTGACGCCGCGTATTTTTTCGATTTCGGATTTGGTGATGGGCTGTTTGTAGGCGATGATCGACAGGGTTTCCATGGCGACGTCGCTTAAAACCAGCTTTTTAGGCTGTTTGGCCACTTTGATCAGATAATCGTAGTATTCGGTTTTGGTGCAGAGCTGAAACGCGTGCTCCAGTTCGATGATGCGGATGCCGCGGTCTTCCTGCTGGTATTTGTCCATCATGTTGTGTATCAGTTTTGTGGTAGTTTCCGTGTCGTGGCCGATGGCTTTTGCGATCTTTTCCACTTCGACGGAATCGCCCATGGCGAAGAGGATGGCCTCTATCGCGCCTTCCAGTTTTTTTATTTCCACGCTATGCCCCTCTTCCTTCTTCTGTTCCTGCCGGTTTTCCGGCTTCTTTGGGCGGTTCTTCCGCCTGAATATAAATGTCCGCGAAAATGTCGTCCTGGCGGATGCTGACCTTTCCCATTTTCATCAGCTCCAGGATGACGAGAAAGGAGATGATGGTGTACATTTTCGTCCGGCGTCCGGTGAGCAGATCTGCGAAGCGGCAGGTTTTGTGCTCTTGGATGTAGGATTCCACGTATTCCCAGGTCGCGTCCATGTCGACTTCTTCTTTTTCCAGGGTGCCGAAGGTGCTGCGGATGGGATCGATCCGGTCTTCCTGACGGCGCAGGAGGGTCTTGTAGAGCTGGTAGAGCTTCGCGAGGGTCATGCCGTCTAAGAGTTCCGAAACGTTCACTTCCGGGCGGTATTTTTCCACTTCCGGGGGCAGGGTTGCCGGTTTGTACATGGCAAGGGCGGCGTCTTCCTGCTTTTCGCGCAGTTCGTAGGACATGTATTTGTACATTTTGTATTCCAGGAGTTTTTCGACGAGTTCCTGGCGGGGGTCTTCTTCTTCGCCCTCTTCGTTCACTTCTTTGGGGAGAAGCATGCGGGACTTGATGTCCAGGAGGGTGGCGGCCATGACGAGGAATTCGCTCATGATGTTTAAGTCCTGGCGTTTCATTTCCTGGATGTATTCCAGGTATTGGTTTGTGATTTCTACGATTGGGATGTCGTAGATGTTTACTTTGTTTTTGTCGATGAGATGCAGGAGAAGGTCCAGGGGGCCTTCGAAGGCATCGAGTTTGACTGGGATACCCATGGCGTGCTCCGGTGTGTGTTTAGTGTGTTCGTTGATGCTGGTTTTATTTTAACCATTCTTTTGGGATTTGTAAAGTGGGGCGGAAAGGTTTCTGCCGCCAGGCGGCGTCCGCGCGTTACAGTTCACACATCGCCAGCCTTTCTAGTTTTTAACCACTGTAGTATAATCGAACGTCACCGTGCCGTCGAAAACCTTCCGGGGAACGGGGCAACGTCATCGTCAAACTTCCCCTAACTGCGACTAAGACGCTCATGAGAGCATTCGCGCCTAAGTCTTAGTAAGGGGCGATTTCGACTCTTCCTAAGTGCGCCCCTCGAAACACGTCCCCGTAAGCTTTCCGCCTTCCCGGTAACTGTATATAGTAAACTGGAAAATACCCAAAAGCTGGCAATGTGTGAACAGTAACCTGGCGGCCAGCGGCTTTATTCCAGCCGGATCACCGGAAGCTCCCTGGGATTGAGCAGACGCCACTTGATATCGTGGTCGCCAAGCCCGGCGCTCACAACCATCTGGCTGCTCCCAAGGCGGAATTTCCCCCGGTCATATTTCGGAAACAGGTGCATCTGGGGGCTTATGACGCCTCCCAGAATCGGAAGGCGGATATAGCCTCCATGCAGATGCCCGGAAAGCACAAGATCCGCGCCCCATTTCGCATAGACCGGAAAATCCATCGGATTATGCGCAATCAAAAGGCTGAAAACCTCCGGGGACGACGGCTCCAACAGCCCGTTCATCTCTTCTTCCGTCAGCTTCACCGCCCCAACCCTCCGGTAATGCGGCTGGCCGATTTCCAGCCCCGCGATCTCCATTGGAAGCCCCTTCACCCGGATCCGCTTCCGCCTGTTGACCAGATAATGCACCCCCCAGTCCTTCAGCTCCCTCCGGTAATTCCGGTAGCTCTCCCGCTCCTTTGGTGTATCCCGAATCCGGCTTTCATGGTTTCCATTCACGCAGTAAACCGGGAAATCCTCCGCCAGGCTGCGCAGCAGCGCAAGAGCCGCCTCCGGCTCCTCTCCCAGCGTCACCAGATCCCCCGCACTGACAACCAGATCAGGCTTCTGCCTGCGGATTTCCTCCACAAGCAGCTTCTGTTCCTGTCCATACCAGGTTCCATGCAAGTCGCTTAACAGCACAACCTTAATCGGCCCGCACCCCTGGAATCGTTTCTGATCCATCGAAATCCGGTAATCCCGGACAATAAAGTTCCTCATACCTCACCCGCTTTTTCTGTGATTTTTTCCTTATCATAACACATCTTGCGGCAGCTGTCCCATGCTTTTTTCAGATAGTGCAGGAAATCCGCCTCCTCCACGCTTTCCGCCGCCAGAATCTTCACCCGGCCGATCTCCTTCCCATTCAGGCTGTAGACGGCTTCTCCAAGAATGTCCCCTTCCTGGATCGGCGCTTTCACCGTTTCGGCCGTCTGAATCTCTTTCTGAATTCCGGTCAGATCCTGGCTCGCCGTATCCAGATACTGGAACGGGCCTTCATAGCGGCAGGCCACCTGATCGAGAATTCCCCGCGACACCGGGATATCTGCCGGATTCTCCACATTTTCGTCGGTATACATCCGGCATTTTCCAAAGCCGTAGTTTAACAGAGAAGCCGCATTGGCAAAACGTGTCTTGGAATCCGGCGCTGCCAGGATAACGGCAATCAGTTCGATCTCATCCCGCTTTGCAGTCGCGGAAAGGCAGTATTTTGCCTTGCTTGTGCTGCCCGTTTTCAGCCCCAGGCAGCCGTCATAGCTTCGCAGCAATTTATTCGTATTCGTCAGGCCGAATTCGCTGCTCCCCTGTCTGGTCACATGGGTAATGTTCTCCATCCAGATCGTCGAATATTGATAAATTTCCGGGAAACGCGTGATCAGTTCTCTGGACATGATGGCGATATCCCGCGCCGACGTGTAGTGCTCCTCGTCTTCCGTCAGGCCGCAGCAGTCCACGAAATGAGTATTTTCCATCCCAAGGCTCTTTGCCTTCTCATTCATCCTGGACACGAATTCCGCCTCGGTTCCGGCCAGGTGCTCTGCCATGGCGACGGCCGCATCATTCCCGGACGCCACCACAATGCATTTAATCAGCGTTTCGACGGACTGCTTTTCCCCTTCTTCCAGAAAGACCTGGGAACCTCCCATCGATTTCGCATGGGCGCTGGTAACGACCTCGTCCGTCAACTGCACCCTTCCCTCTTCCAATGCCTCGAAGATCAGCAGAAGGGTCATAATTTTCGTCACGCTGGCCGGGCTGCGCCGCTCGTCGGCCGCCTTTTCATACAGCACCGTTCCCGTGGCCGCTTCCATCAAAATGGCGCTTGGCGCTTCCAAAGCCAGGCTGTCCTCTTCGGCCTGCACATACAGGCAATGGCCGAACAGCAGGCAGAGCGCCACCGCAAGACTCGTCAGTTTTTTCATAAAAATACCGCCTCTGGTCCCATTATCTAATTATGTATAATCGGACCTTCAGCGGTTTATGATTCTTTTACGGAACTCTCTGGCCTTTTCGGGGGCTTCCGGATGCCTGGCAAACAGGACGTGGGCGCCAAAATCCGCCAGATAATAGAGAATCAATGCGGCACACAGCCGATATCCCAGCCATTTCGGGTAGAGGTCTGTCACATAGGCGATGCCGCGCTGCAGGAAATAAAACATCACGACAGTATAAACGCCCCACGCAAGGGTACTCTCCAGACAGATGATCCCCCGGTAATTAAAGGGCTTGTCATGATAATCCCACCACACTTCTCCGAAAAAATGCTGCATCAGATGCGCAACCAGAAATTCGAACGTGGTAGCGAGGATCGCTCCTGCGAAGTATAAAACCAGCGCATTTCCCTCGAAGGGCTGCAGCAGATAGTAAACGCCCAGCGCGCCAAATCCGTAGATCGGGCAGATCGGCCCGAAAATAAAGCCGCGGTTCACCCAGTGTCCGGCGCAGAGCGACATGTAGATGGACTCCACGATCCATCCCAGAATGCTGTAGGCGAAAAACCACTGGAGCAGATGGTACAGGTCTGTGCCGGTTCCGTAAACGGCTGCCTCCCAGGGCAGCAGATTCCAGGGCATGGCTTGTCCTCCTTCTTTACGGTGAAAGAAAGCCCCTGAAGGTTCTAGGATCAGGGGCTTCATCTGCACATATTAATTAAATTTACGTTTACGAGCAGCTTCGGATTTCTTTTTCCGTCTTACGCTTGGTTTTTCGTAATGTTCTCTCTTACGAATCTCCTGCTGGATACCAGCCTTTGCGCAGTTTCTTTTGAAACGGCGTAATGCGCTGTCCAGTGTCTCGTTTTCTTTTACGATAACATTTGACATACTTTCACACCTAACCTCCCTCCAGTTGTAGATTGTGCATAATACAACTGTCTGGGTATTCTTATTGCACTAATAAACATTATAGCATATTTTTTTCGTTCGTCAACCGTTTTCAGCAATGTTTTCGAACTTTTCTCAAAAAATTTGCCTTCGAATACCCGGCTCAGTGAAGCTGGCCTTCCAGTATCCCAGTCGCAGCCGCTACCGCCTCCGCGATTTTCTCCGGATTCTTTCCTCCGGCCTGGGCCATGTTCGGGCGTCCGCCGCCGCCGCCGCCGACAATGGCCGCAATGCCTTTGATCAGGTTCCCGGCATGGGCCCCTGCCTTCATCGCGCCGTCCGTGGCCATCGCCATCAGGCTGACCTTTCCGTCCTTCGCAGAAGCCAGCACAACCACGCCTTCTCCCAGCTTATTCTTCAGGTCGTCGCCCAGGTCACGCAAACCGTTCATGTCCACGCCTTCCACCTGTGCGGCCAGAAGCTTCACGCCTTTGATTTCCGTTACCTGGTTCATCACGTCGCCCAGAGCACCCTGTGCCAGTTTGCTCTTTAAGGATTCGTTTTCGCTGTGCAGGGTTTTCACTTCTGCCTGCAGGTGCGCTACTTTGTTTTCCAGTTCGGCCGGGGTGGTGCGAAGCATTGCAGAAACATGCTTCAGCTCCTCTTCCATTTCTTTATAATAGCGGAATACACCGTCACCGGTCAGCGCTTCGATTCTGCGCACGCCCGCTGCGATTCCAGCTTCGGAAACAATCTTAAACACCGTAATCGCTCCGGTATTCGCCACATGCGTACCGCCGCAGAGCTCTTTGGAGAAATCGCCCATGGAGACCACGCGGACTTCTTCGGAATATTTTTCGCCAAACAGAGCCATGGCTCCGGTCTTCTTCGCTTCTTCTATGTTCATGATCTGCGTTACAACCGGCAGGGATGCCTGAATCTCTTCATTCACCAGCGCCTCGGTCTTTTCGATCTCTTCCGGGGTCATCGGCGCGAAATGCGCGAAGTCAAAACGCAGCCTGTCCGGCGTTACCAGAGAGCCTTTCTGCTCTACGTGGGAGCCAAGAACGGTCTTTAACGCTTTCTGGAGCAGGTGGGTCGCGCTGTGGTTCTTACAGGTGTTCGCTCTTCCTTTCGGGCAGACTTCCAGCGTCACCACATCGCCGACTTTAAACATGCCTTTCGTCACTTTTCCGACATGGCCGACCTTGCCACCTAAAAGCTTTATCGTCTCTTCCACTTCGAATTCGGCATCTGCGGTGCGGATTACGCCTTTATCGCCTTCCTGGCCGCCCATGGTAGCATAAAACGGCGTCTCTTCTACGAAAATCGTCGCTTTCTCCCCGTCGGAAACGGCTTCGGTCACTTCAGTCTCGGTGGTCAGAACAGTCACTTTCGATTCATGCACCAGCCTGTCGTAGCCAACGAACACGCTGGTCACACTGGCATCAATGGAATCGTAAACGGTAGCGTCCGCACCCATGTAGTTCGTGGTCTCCCTGGCGGTACGCGCCTTCACGCGCTGCTCTTCCATAGAAGCCTTAAAGCCCGCTTCATCCACGCTGCATCCTTTTTCTTCCAGGATTTCTTTGGTCAGATCCAGCGGGAATCCGTAAGTATCGTACAGCATAAATGCATCTTTGCCGTCCAGAACCTTCTTTCCGGCAGCTTCCATCTCTGCTTCCATGCCTGCAAGAATGTTTAAGCCCTGGTCAATGGTCTTATTAAACTTCTCTTCTTCCTGACTCAGTACCTTAAAGATAAAGCTCTGCTTCTCTTCCAGCTCCGGATAGCCGTCCTTGGAGCCTTCGATCACCGTTTCGCTGAGTTTGGAAAGGAATTGGCCCTGAATTCCCAGGAGGCGTCCGTGACGGGCCGCGCGGCGGATCAGGCGGCGCAGGACGTAACCTCTGCCTTCATTGGTCGGCATGATTCCGTCGGAAATCATAAAGGTAGCGGAACGAATGTGGTCGGTAATCAGGCGGATGGAAACATCCTTGTCCGGATCGGCCTTATATTCTATGCCTGCAAATTCGCAGACTTTGTTCCGCAGGGCCTGAATGGTGTCCACATCAAAAATGGAGTCCACATCCTGTACCACAACGGCCAGACGTTCCAGTCCCATACCGGTATCAATATTTTTCTGAACCAGTTCGGTGTAATTTCCATTTCCATCGTTTTCGAACTGAGTAAACACATTGTTCCAGACTTCAATGTAGCGGTCGCAGTCACAGCCTACCGTACAGCCCGGCTTTCCGCAGCCGTATTTCTCGCCGCGGTCATAGTAAATTTCCGAGCAGGGGCCGCAGGGGCCTGCGCCGTGCTCCCAGAAATTGTCCTCTTTTCCGAAGCGGAAGATACGCTCCGGCGCAATGCCGATCTCTTTGTTCCAGATCTCAAACGCCTCGTCGTCATCCTCGTAAACGGACGGGTACAGGCGGTTCGGGTCCAGCCCGACCACTTCCGTCAGAAATTCCCAGGACCAGGAAATGGCCTCATGCTTGAAATAGTCCCCAAATGAAAAGTTTCCAAGCATTTCAAAAAAGGTGCCATGGCGCGCGGTCTTTCCCACGTTTTCAATATCGCCGGTACGGATGCACTTCTGACAGGTTGTCACCCGTCTTCTGGGCGGGATCTCCGCTCCGGTAAAATAGGGCTTTAACGGCGCCATGCCGGAATTGATCAGTAATAAGCTCTTGTCGTTGTGCGGAACAAGAGAGAAACTTTTCATCGCCAGATGTCCCTTGCTCTCAAAGAATTCCAGAAACATCTTACGAAGTTCATTTACGCCATACGTTTTCACGATTTTTCCTCCTGCGTGTTACTCATTTTTCTCCCCGGCAGCTTTATTCGCATCTTTTCGGTCGCGAAGCGTTTTTCCCAAAAAGATTCCCCCAACGCTCACAGTTGCCAGAAAAATCATTTTAACCAACATCGTTATAAAATACGAAAATACTTCTCCCATAAGTGAAGCCTCCTTTTCCAGGTATGCATTACTCTGTTTTTATCTGATGATATCCTTTTTTTCCTTTTTTAATCAGGAGCACGCCGTCCGCGTCGAAATCTGCGGTGGTAAAGACTCTGGCGAAATCCGTAACTTTTTCTTCATTCACGGTCACGCCGCCCTGGGTGATCAGCCGGCGGGCTTCGGAACGGTTTTTGGCAAGTTTCGTGTCTACCAGGAGCGTGATCAGATCTTTTCCGGCGTCCAGCTCTGCCTGCGGGTAGGTGGTGGTGGGAACATCTTCGGATTTTCCGCCGTGGACGAACAGGGTTCTGGCGGCATCCTGGGCTTTCTTCGCCTCTTCTTCCCCGTGGACAATCTTGGTGATCTCGTAGGCCAGCACTTCTTTCGCCTGGTTAATCTCGGCGCCTTCCAGCGCGCCCAGCCTGCGGACTTCGTCCATCGGGAGGAAGGTCAGAAGGGCAAGGCATTCTTCGACTTTGACGTCTTCGATGTTCCGCCAGTATTGGTAGAACTCGTAAGGGGTAGTCTTTTCCGGATCCAGCCATACGGCGCCTTTCATGGTTTTGCCCATTTTAATGCCTTCGCTGGTGGTCAGAAGCTTGAAGGTCAGGCCGTAGGCGGGCTTCTGCTCTTTTCTGCGGATCAGCTCCACGCCGCCGATGATGTTCGACCACTGGTCGTTTCCGCCCATTTCCAGCTTACAGTCGTACATCTGGTGCAGTTTCCAGAAGTCGTAGGACTGCATGATCATATAGTTAAACTCGAAAAAGGTGAGGCCTCTTTCCATGCGCTGTTTGTAGCATTCCGCGGTCAGCATGCGGTTTACGGAAAAGTGTACGCCGACTTCCCGCAAAAGGTCTACGTAGTTCAGATCCAGAAGCCAGTTCGCGTTATTTTCTACGATGGCTTTTCCGTCGGTGAAATCGATGAATTTGGAAAGCTGTTCGTAGAAGCGTTTGGCGTTGTGGTCAATGGTTTCTTTGGTCATCATGGTGCGCATGTCGGATTTTCCGCTGGGGTCGCCGATCATGGTGGTTCCGCCTCCTAAGAGGGCAATGGGACGGTGGCCGGCGTTCTGCATGTGTTTCATGGCCATGATGGTCAGGAAGTGGCCTGCGGTGAGGCTGTCGGCGGTGGCGTCGAAGCCGATGTAGAAGGTCACTTTTTCTTTTTCGAGTAGTTCCCGGATTTCTGCTTCGTTGGTGGCCTGTTCGATGAAGCCGCGCTCCAGCAGAGTATCGTATACATTCGTTGACATTGTTTCTCCTCCTAATCTCTGTGAATTAATATAGCATATGGATTTCGTATTTTCAAGTCTTAGTGCGTATTTTCGGGGCGGGCTGTAGCCAGCGTTCCTGTTCCCTCGTACCTCGTTCCAGTAACGACTCGCAGGCTCATTTTAAGTTTTGCTCCGCAAAAGAGCCTGCTCACACCTGAGTCACGTTCTTACGTACCTAAGCAGCTAAGTGCTTAGGTACTGTCTGAACAGTAATTGGCCAGCCCTTCATCAGGGATCAAATCGTCGCCGTCCGCCGCCGTGGTCGCCAGCTTATCGCAGCGCTCGTTCTCCTCATGCCCGTCGTGGCCCTTCACCCAGAGGAAAGTCACATCATGGGGGGCTTTGGCTTTTAATAGGCGCTGCCACAGATCCACATTTTTTACGGGTTCGTTTTTTCCGCGTTTCCAGTTCTTTTTCAGCCAGCCGTCGATCCAGTGCTGGTTAAAAGCATCGGTCAGATATTTGGAATCGGAATAGAGTTCGACCGTGCATGGGCGGGTCAGGGCTTCCAGGCCCACGATGGCTGCCATCAGCTCCATGCGGTTGTTTGTGGTGCGGATGTAGCCCTGGCTGTATTCCCGCTCATGTACGCGGCCTTTCGGATCCACGTAGCGCAGAATGACGCCGTATCCCCCCGGCCCGTCGGGGTTTCCCCTGGCCGCGCCGTCTGTAAAAATTTGTACCTGCATAATCTCCTCCTTACGTCCAGCTTCCCGTTTCCGTGAAATGCTCCGCGCTCCGCTCTGCCGCCTGGATAATCGCGTCCTCGTATCCCATGATGTGCAGCAGCCGGATTGCGTTTCTGGAAGTCGCCCTTCCTTCATACAATTTATAGTCGAACAGAATTTCGTCGTCTTTTACTTCCTCCTGGAAGTGATAGTTCTCATATTCTTCCTCCAGCAGATGCGTCAGCTCCACGTCGTGGGTAGCCGCAAAACAGATCATGTCCGCCCGGTGCATACTTTTCAAAATCTCCGAGGAAGCCGCAATCCGCTCCACGGTATTCGTCCCGCGCAGCACTTCATCGATAAACGCCAGGATCGGCTCTCCCTTCCCAATCTGATCCAGAATCCGCTTCAGGGATTTAATCTCCACAATGTAATAGCTCTCCTGCCCCGCCAGATCATCCCGCAGCGCCATGGAAGAATAGACCCGGAAAAATCCCGTCTGGAACCGATCTGCCATACAAGTATCAATTGTTTGAGCCAAGACCGCATTGATCGCCACGGTTTTCAGGAAGGTGGACTTCCCGGAAGCGTTGGAGCCTGTCAGAAGTACGCCTCTGGATACGGAAATCGAATTTTTCACCGGTTCCTGGATCAGCGGATGATAGAGGTTCTCCGCCTGAAGCTCGGTCTGGCCGGAAAATTCCGGCAGGCAATGCTCCGGCATCATTGTCCGGAAAGAGGCAATGGCTGTGGTGCACTCCAGCATTCCCATATTTTCCACCATAATGTCAAAATACTCCAGATTTTTCCGAAGCTCCCGGATCAGGGACGAAAACTGGATCAGGTCAATGTGAAACGTAAAATTCACATAATCGATCAGCATTTTTTCAATTCCACCGCCTACCCCGCCTCCTGCCATAACGAAGTAGGAATTCCGTTTAAACCCGGACAGCTTCTTTCTGGCCTGACAGATTTTTTCCTGATAGGGCGTAGCCGGGCCGAGATCCATTTTTTCCAATTTTTTCGCGGCTTTCATGATCTGCAGGAGCGCCGCGCAGGACATGATATATGGTTCAATCTTCCGCTTTTTCTTATAATAATCCGCCCAACTGCCGATCATACAGCAGATCAGCGCCAGAATCCCATATTCCGGCCGGATGAAAATCAAACCGATGGACAGCGCAATCAAAACGCTCCACAGAAGCTCTTTCCACCGCTTGCCCGGCGTCTGACCCGCCAGGTTGTAAATAAAGTCAAAGATTGAATGGCGTCCGCTTTTCCCTATATTGGCAAAGAAAAACTCCAGGTTTTCCCGTTCTTCCGCGTGCGTCCGGAAATATTCGATCAGTTCATTCCTCTTTTCGATTTCTTCTTTGGAAAAACAGGGAGTCCGAAGCAGGGCATACAGGCTGCTTTCGCCCACACTTGACCAGGTATGGTTCAGGAGCATGAAAATCCGGTCCATTTCCAGGTCATTCCAGGTGATATCGTCCAGATAAAACTGCCCTTCTTTCTGTTTCAGCCGAAAATAGCGGCTGATTGCTTCGAATTCTTCGTAGCCGTACTCCCTGTCCGGCCAGGCTCCGTAAGTTCTGCGGGTTTTCCTGCGCAGATTTCGGGCATTCTTCCATTTCTGATAGAGCATCAGCAGCACTACGCCCACAAGTCCCAGGCAAAAAAGGCCGCCTGCCATCCATCCTTCTGTCATCTTCTTTCCTTTCCATTCCGTTTTTCTCGCCGGAATATACGAAAAGGCACTGCAAAACTTCTTTACGCAGCACCTTTTTCTGTAGTTTCATCCATGTCCGATCATTTCTGCATGCAAAGCCCGTCAGCGACGCATAAGCGGAGCATCCGATGATACCTGCTCGTCTTTTTCGAATACTGGCGGCGACGCATAAACGGGACATGGCGTTTTACTCGCACATTTTATAAATGGTGTGAATCAGCTTTTCGGACTCCTCCCAGCCCAGGCACGGGTCGGTGATCGATTTCCCGTAAATGTGGTTTTCCTGGCCGATTTTCTGACAGCCCGGCACCAGATAGCTTTCGATCATCACGCCTTTTACTAGGGTCTTCAGCCCTTCGTTCACATTCCGGCTGTGCATCACCTCTTTTACGATCCGAATCTGCTCGATGTACTGCTTATTCGAATTCGAGTGGTTCGCGTCTACGATAACGGCCGGATTCTGTAAATTCCGCTCCGCGTACTTTTCCATCAGAAGCTTCAGATCTTCATAGTGATAGTTCGGGATGCAGTTTCCGTGCTTGTTCACCGCGCCGCGCAGAACCGCATGGGTCAGCGGGTTTCCGGTGGTGTCCACTTCCCAGTTCCGATAGATGAAATTGTGAGGATGCTGGGCCGCGTAAATGGAGTTCAGCATCACGGACAGGTCGCCGCTGGTGGGGTTTTTCATGCCGGCCGGGACGTCCATGCCGCTGACAACCAGACGGTGCTGCTGGTTTTCCACGGAACGGGCGCCAATGGCCACATAAGACAAAATGTCAGAGAGATACCGCCAGTTTTCCGGATAAAGCATCTCGTCGGCTGCGGTCAGCCCGCTCTCTTCAATGGCACGCAGATGGAGCTTCCGGATGGCGATCAGGCCTGCCAGAACATCCGGCTTTTTCTCCGGGTCGGGCTGGTGCAGAAGGCCTTTGTAGCCTTCGCCGGTTGTTCGTGGCTTATTCGTATAGATGCGCGGAATCAGAACCAGACGGTCACCGACCTGATCCTGTACCTTTGCCAGTCTTCCGATATATTCGCAGACAGCCTCTTCGTTATCTGCGGAACAGGGCCCGATGATGACCAGAAATTTGTCCGACTCCCCTGTAAAAACCTTGCGGATTAACGCGTCGCGCTCCTCCTTAATCTTCGCCACCCGCTCCGAAACCGGATACTGCTCCCGGATTTCCGCCGGAGTCGGCAGCTTCGTAATAAAATGAAATCCCATTCTTTTTCTCCTTGTTCGTTTTTCAGACAAATTATTATAGCATCCTTTTCGGTAATTTTGCAATGGATTTTCAAATTTATGGTTTTTTTTTCAGATTTTCTATGGTAAGATAGGAGTGAAAAATCAATGAACTTGGAAGTGACCAATTTGAGTAAAGAAAAGAAGCCTTATTTTCCCATGTTTGTCGACCTGAGCCAGAAGAAAGTCGTGGTCGTGGGCGCAGGCACCATCGCCAAGCGGCGGATCCGCACCCTGCTTGATTTCACCGACCGGCTGGTGGTCATCGCCCCGGAGGTGAACCGGGAACTGATAGAGCTGGAAGAAGCCGGGAAGCTTACCATCCTCCGAAAAAAGTATGAGCGTGATGACATTTACGATGCGGATCTGGTAATCGCCGCCACGAATGACTTCCAGACGAACAATGACATCTATAATGTCTGTAAGTGCACCGGGATCACCGTCAATGTCTGCAGCGACAAAAATAAGTGTGACTTTTATTTTCCGGGCATTGCCCGCAAGGACAATATCGTGGCCGGAGTCACCGCCAGCGGGAATAATCACCGCGCCGCCAAAGAAGCCGTTGAAAAAATCCGCAGTATCCTTTAAGATGCTGCGGATTTTCTATTCCTATCCACAAAGCCTGTTCTATCCTCTGGGATGCGCCTTCCGGTAAACCTGCTGCATGTGATCCACATTCATATGCACGTACATCTGGGTCGTCGCAATGTCCGAATGTCCCATCATCTCCTGCACCGCTTTCAGATCCGCGCCGTTCTGCACAAGATGCGCGGCAAAAGAATGCCGGAGCGTGTGCGGCGTAATATCCTCCTCGATGCCCGCCTTCTTCGCATACTGCTTAATCAGCTTCCAGAATCCCTGGCGGCTCATCGGCGTCCCGGAACAATTCACAAAAACATACTCGCTCGCAGCCCCTTTCAAAAGGCTTTCCCGCGCTCCCTGATAATACCGCTCCAGAGCCTCCTGCGCGGCATGTCCGAAAGGAATCACGCGCTCCTTCCCCTCATCCCGGCAAATGAGATATCCCATATTCATATGAATGTCCTGCGTCTTCATACTCACAAGCTCCGTAACCCGCAGTCCGGTCGCGTACAAAAGCTCCAGCATGGCTTTATCCCGGATTCCTTTCGGATTTTCGGAAGAAGGCTGTTCCAGGAGGCAAACCACCTCGTCCTTCGACAAAATCCCCGGCATTTTCTTCTCAATATGCGGCGCCTTAATCTGCTGTGTGGGATCTTCCTCCACAATCCGATGACCGAACGCATAGTGAAAAAACGCTTTCATCGAAGCCACATTCCGGGACACCGTCGCCGTGGAAAATCCGAGCTTTTCCAGGTATAACAGATAGGCGTTTAAGGAAGTCACGGTAACGTCCCGGACGTCCGAAATCCCTCGCGCCTCCAGAAACGCAATCATCCGTTTCAGATCCCGCTGATAGGACATCACGGTACTGACCGAAGAATGGCGCTCCTGTTCCATATAATCGACGAATGCGGGAAATGTCTGTTCCATGTGCTGGCTCCTCACTATACTGTATACTGATAAAATGCAAACCACTGTCCGCGGTTCTTACTGTCAGATTATTATAAACATTTTTTTCGACAAAATCAAATAGCATTTTGACGAAAATTCTGCCCTTTTCCATTTTACCAGATTTCGCCATTCCATCCAAAGTTTCGTACCATATGTAGTAAAATTTTTTCCCAACTTTTTCAAAAAATCTTCAAAAGGAACCGAATCAGCGCCGGATTGACACAACTTTCCGTCAAAATGCCCAAGAAATAGACCCCTCCGGCAACAAGCATCCCGGAAAAGAACTCCCCGTTTTTTACGATCCGCCCCTTCTCCCGCAGCCACCCGTTTTTCAAAAGCAGGTACACCGCGCCCCCATAAAAGAACATCTGCGGCGTCACCACGGCCAAAGCCATTCCAAGCCCTGCTATGCCCTGCTGTAAAACCGCGCCTCCCTGGTAAATCCCCAGAAGCCATCCGAAAAACAGGCTCAATGCGGCGGCCACCGGCAGGAAGGGCTTCGCACAGCCTGCCAGCACGAAAAGCGCCAGCAACACCATCCGTCCGGAAAAAATCCGGAAAAAGATTTCGTCGGCTCCTTTCTGCGAGGCGGCGGCTGCCCCTGCGAAAAGATCCGGAAATGGCGATGCCTCCCTCACCGCCTCTGTCATACAAAGGTTTACTGTTCCAATTCCAAGGGCGATCCCGAAAAGCAAGGTGATCGTCAGCCCCTTTTTCAAACCGGTCTCTACTTTACTCATGCTGTCAAGCTCCCAGTTTTTCTCTACCATTCTTATGCCGGACAAAGGGCGGGCATGCTTCCTCCACGTGAAAAAGCCCCCAAAAATGGGGGCTTTCGCGCTTTTTTACCTATTACTTCGCATAATCTACGACCCGCGATTCGCGAATCACACTGACTTTGATCTGTCCCGGATACTCCAGTTCTGCTTCGATCTGCTTGGAAATATCTCTCGCAAGCAGTACCATATCCGCATCGCTCACCTGCTCCGGTACAACCATAATTCGAATCTCTCTTCCCGCTTGAATAGCAAAAGACTTATCTACACCTTTAAATCCGTTTGTAATATCTTCCAACTGTTTTAATCGATTTGTATATGTTTCCAATGTTTCTCTTCTCGCACCCGGACGCGCTGCGGAAATCGTATCGGCAGCCTGTACAATACATGCGATCAGAGACTCCGGCTCCACGTCACCGTGATGGGCTTCCACCGCATTGATCACAGTACGGGATTCCTTATACTTCTTACACAGATCTGCACCAATCTGAATATGAGAACCTTCCATTTCATGGTCGATTGATTTTCCAATGTCATGCAATAATCCGGCACGTTTTGCGAGACGGACGTCTACACCGACCTCCCCGGCCAAAAGCCCTGCCAGCTGTGCGACCTCGATGGAGTGCTTTAATGCGTTCTGCCCATAACTGGTACGGAACTTCATTCTTCCCAGAAGTCTCACAAGCTCCGGATGGATGCCATGTACGCCCACTTCCAGGGTGGCGGCTTCGCCCTCCTCCCGGATCATGGTCTCGACCTCCTTCTGTGCCTTTTCCACCATTTCTTCGATTCTGGCCGGATGAATCCGCCCGTCCACAATCAGTTTTTCCAGAGCAATTCTGGCAACTTCCCTGCGGATCGGATCGAAGCCGGACAAAATCACGGCTTCCGGCGTGTCGTCGATGATCAGATCGACTCCGGTCATGGTTTCCAGGGTACGGATGTTCCGGCCTTCCCGTCCGATAATACGGCCCTTCATCTCATCGTTTGGCAGCTGGACGACAGAAATGGTACTTTCTGCCACGTGGTCTGCCGCACATTTCTGAATCGCGGTTACTACGTACTCTTTCGCCTTTTTGTTTGCGTCTTCCTTTGCTTTGGTCTCCAGCTCTTTGTAGAGCTTCGCCGTGTCATGTTTTACTTCATCTTCAACAGTTTTTAAAAGATATTCTTTTGCTTGTTCGGAGGTAAGTCCTGAGATTCTCTCCAGTTCCTGTACTCTTTCTTCGCTAAGTCTTTCGATTTCGCTGCTTTTTTTCTTTAGCTCTTCTTCCTTTGCTGCCAGGCCATTTTCTCTCTTTTCGATCGCATCCGCTTTTCTGTCAATGGCTTCTTCTTTTGACAGAACGCGCTTTTCGTAACGCTGAAGCTCTGTTCTGCGCTCTCTGGTCTCCTTTTCCAGTTCATTCTTGGTTTTTAAGGATTCCTCTTTCGCTTCCAGCAATGCTTCCCGTTTCTTCGTCTCTGCGACCTTTAACGCATCATCTATTATTTTTCTTGCCTTCTCTTCTGCGCTGCCGATTTTGGATTCTACTGTTTTCTGGTAGTTCGAAACGGCAATCCGGCGTGTAACAGGTATGGCGATAATCAGAGTGATGGCGACAGCAATAATGGCTATTACTGCACTCGGCACAGGAGCACCTCCTTATTTAGTTTTCATTGTACAAATACAACAAATAAATTTTACCTTGAATTGTGTTTATTGTCAAGTAATAGATACAATTTTCAGGTGGGTTTCGAGGGTCTTTGGTGACATGCATCGTCATCGTTCCTCGCTACATATACATAGACAGACGTCATCCTACGGCAGGAGACTGCCATGAATCAGAAAGCGAATGTCGATATGAATCGTCAAATTTTCTCTCCTTACCACCGCAGCACTTTCGCAATATCGCTGGCCCGGAAGCCCTTCCGGATCAGGAACTGATAGAACTTCTGGATCTCTTTCGGCTCTGCGGTGTCCGGGTCAATCTTTTTCTTTTCCATCCATTTCCGGATCAGAGCAGTCTCGTCTTCCATGCTTTCGGCCTCGAAGACTTCTTCGGCCAGCTCTTTGGGAATGCCCCGGTTCGTCAGATCCAGGATGATCTGGCGGCGGCTCCGGCTGTCTTTTTTCAGGGAAATGTAATTTTCCGTGTAGCGCCGGTCATCCAGATAGTGAAAGCCGTAGAGCCAGCGGATCACTTCTTCGATGATGGGTTCCGGGTAATTTCCTTCTTTTAGCTTCTGGCGGATCTGGTATTCTGTTCGATCCATGCTTTTTAAAAGGTAAAGGCTTCGCGCCTGGGCGCGCTTTAAGAGCACTTCCTTCAGGATGCGGTCATAGGTCTCGTCGGACAGCTCGGCATTCTCTTCGATCTGATAGCGCGACAGCTCGCTTCCGTACAGGACGAAAGCAAGCTGCCCCTCTAAGTATACCTGGTATTTTCCTTTCCCGGCTGTCTCGATTCCGGTGACGGTCATTTGGCTTCTCCGTCCGCTGCGGTTTCGGGTGTTTCCGTATCTTCAAATCCGAAGCTTAACTGCGGCTCCTCTTTTTTCTCCGGCTTTTTCTCGGTCTTGGCAGCTTCTTTCTGTGCGGCTCCGGCATCCAGGCCGTAGTGTGCACGTACTTTCGCCTCGATCTCGTCCATCACGGCCGGATTATCGAGCAGGTATTTTTTCGCGTTCTCGCGTCCCTGGCCGATCTTCGCGTCATTGTAGGCGAACCAGGCGCCGCTTTTATTAATCACGCCGACATTTACGGCAAGGTCCAGGATATCGCCTGCCTTTGAAATACCTTTTCCAAACATGATATCGAATTCGGCTTCTTTAAAGGGCGGCGCGACTTTATTCTTCACGACTTTGATCCGGGTGCGGTTTCCGATCACTTCGCCGCCCTGCTTCAGGGATTCGATCCGGCGCACATCCATCCGGATGGAGGAATAGAACTTCAGGGCACGGCCGCCGGTGGTGGTCTCCGGATTCCCGAACATCACGCCGATCTTCTCGCGGAGCTGGTTAATGAAAATGATGATGCAGTTCGACTTACTGACTACGGCGGTCAGCTTCCGGAGGGCCTGAGACATCAGACGGGCCTGAAGGCCTACATGGCTGTCGCCCATATCGCCGTCGATCTCGGCCTTTGGCACCAATGCTGCCACGGAGTCTACGATAATGATATCCACCGCGCCGGAACGCACCATGGTTTCGGTGATCTCCATGGCCTGTTCGCCGTTATCCGGCTGGGAGATGTAAAGATTATCAATGTCTACGCCGATGTTCTTCGCGTAAACCGGGTCCAGCGCATGCTCTGCGTCGATGAACCCGGCGATGCCGCCCAGTTTCTGAACTTCTGCGACCATATGAAGGGCCACGGTGGTCTTACCGCTGGACTCCGGCCCGTAGATCTCGATGATACGTCCTTTCGGCACGCCCCCCAGTCCCAGGGCGATATCCAGGCTCAGGGAGCCGGTGGGTACGGTCTCCACATTCATGTTCGCGCCGGATTCGCCCAGCTTCATGATGGCCCCTTTTCCGAAATCCTTTTCTATTTTTCCAATGGCTGCTTCCAGCGCTTTCAAACGTTCTTCCTGTGCCATATTCTTCTCCTTTACCAATACGAACTTATGTTCGTTCTATTGCTATCATAATACGATTTCCCCCAAATGTCAATCAGTATTTTTCCGCAACTTCCCCGCGTTTTTTATAAATGCTGTTCGCCGGGACAACTTCCCGCACCGAAGAAAGCGGGTAGATATTCGTATGAGGCCCTACGACTGTTCCCGGATTCAGGACAGAACCGCATCCTACTTCGACTTCATCCCCAAGCATCGCGCCGAATTTCTTCAGACCGGTTTCCAGGCGCGCGTCTCCGTCTTTTACAACGACGAGTTTTTTGTCTGATTTTACATTCGAAGTAATGGAGCCTGCCCCCATATGCGCCTTGTAGCCCAGGATGGAATCCCCCACGTAATTATAGTGCGGAACCTGAACCTTGTTAAACAACACCACATTTTTCAGTTCGGTGGAATTTCCGACTACTGCGCCTTCCCCGACGATGGCATTTCCGCGGATAAACGCACAGTGGCGCACCTCGGCTTCCTTTCCGATGATCACATTTTCACCGATGAATGCGGTGGGCGCCACTTTCGCGGAGCGGGCGATCCACACGTTTCCTTCTCTTTTTTCATATTCCTCTTCACTCAGTGTCTTTCCGAGTTCCAGGATGAAGTCTTTAATCTTCGGAAGGACTTCCCAGGGATAAACGGCGCCTTCAAAAAGGCCGGCGGCAATGGTTTCGTTCAGGTTATACAGATTTGCAATTTTACAGGTTTCCATTTTTTACTCCTTTCGCCCCGGTACGGGGTTTCTTTTCATAGTAGGCAGCCGACGCGTCAAACATCTCGCGCAGAGCGTACTGATGGTTATTCTGCAGCACCTGCTCTGTCCGGCTGCGGATAAAGTGATCCAGTTTCGTCATATATTCTTCCGGCGTAATGGTTCCTTCCGCCACATAGGTCAGGCCCTTTTCCCAGCTCGCCGTCAGCTCCGGATTCAGCAGTGAACGGATGGAACAGTTCACCACATCATAAATCATCTCGCCCAGCTGGGAAGGGGTCAGAACCTGGGTTTTCTTATTCAGGGAAATGTATTTATTCGCAATCAGCTTTTTCAGGATCTCCGCCCTGGTGGCGCTGGTGCCGATGCCGCTTCCCTTGATCTGGGCCCGCAGCTCCTCGTCTTCGATGAGCTGTCCGGCGTTCTCCATCGCCAGGATCATGGAACCGGAATTATACCGTTTGGGCGGAGACGTCTCGCCCTCCCGGATTTCCAGGCCGGAAACCGGAAGCTTCATTCCTTTTTTCAGGCTCTGAAGGGCTTCATACATACCAGGGCTGTCTGACGTCTCTTCCTCTTCTTTTTCTCCCTTTTTCCCGGAAGGGATTCCCGCCACTTTCAGGTAGCCCGGCTCGACCAGCACGCGGCAGCCGCAGAAGAAACGCTCGGTATCCATCTTCGTCACCAGGGACAGTTTCTGGTATACGGCCGGCGGATAAAAAATGCTCAGGAAACGGCGGACGATCAGGTCATAAACCTTCCCCGCATTTCCTTTCAGGGTACGCAGGGCGCCAAATCCCTGTCCCGTGGGAATGATCGCGTAGTGGTCTGTGATCTGTTTATCGTTCGTATAGCGGGTTTTCGCGATATTTTTATAGCTGCCCTTTTCCAGAATCTCCGCTGCGAACTCTGCCACGGAGGGCAGCCCGGCCAGGCCGCGGATATTTTTCTGGATTTCTTTCGCGACTGCAGTGGACAGGACACGCGCATCGGTTCGCGGATAAGTCACCAGCTTTTTCTCGTACAGCTCCTGGACGATCCGAAGGGTTTCATCCGGACTCTGCTTCAAAATTCTGGAACAGTCGTTCTGGATTTCCGCCAGATTGTACAGCAGGGGAGGATTTTTATTTTCTTTTTTGCGCTCCAGCTTTTCGATCTCTGCCGTCAGCGGCGGGTGCGCGGACAGCATCCGGATCAATTCTTCGGCATCTTTCTTTTCTTTGAAGCCGTTTTCTTTATAAAGTTTCGGGGACAGATACCATTTCGATCCTTCTACGGCGCGGAATTCGCCTTCCAGCTTCTGGCCGTTGGCCTCCAGAAGGTTCACGACCCGGTAGAAGGGCGTCTTCACAAACTGACGGATCTCCCGCTCTCTGCGCACAACCATCCCCAGGACACAGGTCATTACGCGTCCGACGGAGATCACCGTGTAGTTCGTGTGGAGGTAATTCGACACGGCATTCCCGTATTTCAGAGACAGAAGCCGGGAAAAGTTAATCCCCATCAGGTAATCCTCCTTGGCGCGCAGATAAGCCGCCTCCGACAGATTATCGTATTCGGACAGGTCTTTCGCCGTCTCGATCCCCCGCAGGATCTCTTCCTCCGTCTGGGAGTCGATCCAGACCCGCCGCCGCTTCTTTCCTTTTACACCGGCCATCTGCTCCACCAGCCGGTAAATGTACTCCCCCTCCCGCCCGGAATCGGTGCATACGTAGATCGTATCAATGTCCTTCCGGTTCAATAAGCCGCTTACGATCCGGTACTGCTTTTTCACCGAGGGGATCACCTCGTATAAAAAGGTCTCCGGGATAAACGGAAGCGTGTCCAGGCTCCATTTTTTGTACTTTGGGTCATAGGCTTCCGGATAGCTCATGGTCACCAGATGGCCCACACACCAGGTCACAACCGTGTCTTCGCCTTCCAGATAGCCGTCGTACCGGGAGGCCGTCACCTTCAGTGCTTTGGCAAATTCCTGTGCAACGCTTGGTTTCTCTGCAATGTAAAGTGCTTTCGCCATTTCTTACTCTCCATCTATGACGGGATGTCCGCATTCGTCAGAACCATACTTCCCGCTTTGTAAAGCAGCAGACCGGCTACTGCCAGAACAGGCAGCTCCCAGAACAGGTTCCCGCTGCCTTCGATGGCCTTTTCCGGGCTGAACACGGAAAAGACCGAAAAATACCCAAGTGCTGACAGGCCGCCGTCCAGATCCGGCAGGGCAAAGAACAGATAACCGGCTGTCAGAACCCCGGCTGCCGTCAGACTGGCCGTCCTCTCTTTCTTCAGCAGGCTGGCCAGCAGGAAACAAATCCCGCCAATCAGCACCTGCATGCAGAAACAGCTTAGGTTCATCAGCAGATACTGCGCCGTCTCCAGTCTTCCGGGCCTAAGCACCGCGCCGCCTAAGATCCCGGCCAGGCTGGTGCACACAAACATTCCCAGAAGGCTCGTCCCCATCCAGTATGCCTGCGTAAAGAGGATCTCCGAGCGGTTCCCGATCACGGAAATCAGCCCGGCCATGGAACCATCCTCCAGCCTGCGCCCAATCAGACGGACGGACAGAATGGCCGAATAAATCGCCGGAACCAGAAGAAAAACTGCGCCGTACAGGCAGGTGCCGAGAAACGAAATCAGGGAGGCGTCCTGAGCTTCTCCCATACGTCCGGTCATTCCCGGAATCACCGATAAAAACTGTCTCATTTTTTCGCCGGCTTCCGTTCCGTAGACGCTTTCACAGAGCAGGATCCCAAGAACCAGGATCAGCGTACAGTGAAGCCACAGACGCCGGTTCTCCCGCATCGTTTCTTTCAATAAAGCCAGGTTAAGCATGGGCGCCTCCTCCATAAAAATGTCCAAAAATTTCTTCCAGGCTCTGGGGCATCAGTTCGAATCCGGCCACCTGGTACTTTCCAAGGAGCTGCAGGCAGGACAGGATCTCGCCGTGAACCTGCATCAGAACCTGGTTTGCGCCGATCTGCTTCATCCCCGGATTCTCCCGCAGAAACCGCAGCGCTTCCATCTCAGTCTGGAAAATCACCAGATAGGTCTTTTTCCGGGACATGCGCATGGAGGCCGCATCGTCAAGCGTCACCAGCTCGCCTCTTCGCAGAAGGCCGATCCGGTCGCAGACCCGCTCCATGTCCAGGTAATTCTCGGATGTAACCAGTATCGTCGTCCCCCGCGCTTTCTCTTCCAGGAGCAGGGCATCCAGCCTGGCCTGCAAAAGCGCGTCCAGGTGCCTGTCCGGCTCATCCAGGAGCAGGATTTTCGGGTCGTGAACCATCGCGCAGGCGAGAGCCAGCATCTGGCGCTGCCCTTTTCGCATCTTACCGATGCGCTGGTCTGTCTCGATCCCAAAATGCCGCATCACCTGCAGGGCACGCTCCAGATTCCGGACGCCCCGCAGTCCGGCGATATAGCGCAGATAATCCATCGCCGTCCGTTCTTCCGGCAGGGCTGTCCGCTCGGCCAGGCATCCGGTAAAGCGGACGATGGCCGACTGGTTCTTTCCGGGAATTTTCCCGTTCAGCATGCAGGTGCCCTGGGTTTGTCTGGCAAACCCGGCGAGGATTTCAAAAAGGGTGGTCTTCCCGGAGCCCCTAGGGCCAAGAAGGCCAAAAACTTCCCCGTCCTGGATCTCGAAGCTCAGGTCGAAGATCCCGCGGCGGGAGCTGTATTCTTTCGTAAGGTTTTTTACTCGTATCATCGTGTACTCTCTGATTTTCACTGGCACAGGCGGCGGCTTTATCCGCACGCGCCATGCCTCTGGCAAAAAGATCCGGCAGGACGGCCGCCGGACTGTCACAAAGTTTCCCTGGTTCTATTCTCATTCATTGTAAGGGATTCCTATGGAAAAAGCAAGTGACAGGTTCGACAAAAAAACACTGTCCTGACCAGTCACATATTGTATCAGAACAGTGTCTCATTCCTTATTTTGCCTGAATGTATCCCAGCGCTTTCAGCGTCTCCGCACACAATACCGCACCGCCGGCCGCACCTCGTACCGTATTGTGGGACAGGCCTACGAATTTCCAGTCATAAACCGTATCTTCTCTCAGCCGTCCGACCGAAACGCCCATGCCCTTTTCGTAGTCCACATCCGCTTTTACCTGTGGGCGGTTGTCTTCTTCCAGGTACTGGATGAACTGCTTGGGCGCGCTTGGCAGGTTCAGTTCCTGGGGCAGGCCTTTGAAATTCACCATCCGGTCAATCAGTTCTTCCTTCGTGGGATTCTTCTTAAACTTCACAAATACCGCCGCCGTATGGCCGTTCAGAACCGGCACCCGGATGCATTGACAGGTAATCACCGGGCTTGTCGCCGGAACGATCACGCCGTCTTCAATCTTTCCCCACAGACGCAGGGGCTCTTTTTCGCTCTTCTCTTCCTCGCCGCCGATGTAGGGGATGATGTTCTCCACCATTTCCGGCCAGTCTTTGAAGGTCTTTCCTGCGCCGGAAATCGCCTGATAAGTGGTCGCAACCACTTCATAAGGCTCGAATTCTTTCCATGCGGTCAGAACCGGCGCATAGCTCTGGATGGAGCAGTTCGGCTTTACCGCCACAAATCCTCTCGTGGTTCCCAGACGTTTCTTCTGAAATTCGATGACTTTGAAATGCTCCGGATTGATCTCCGGTACGACCATCGGGACGTCCGGCGTCCATCTGTGGGCGCTGTTATTCGATACGACCGGAGTCTCGGTCTTGGCGTATTCTTCTTCGATGGCTTTAATTTCTTCTTTGGACATATCGACTGCGGAAAAGACGAAATCCACGCTGGCTGCCACTTTTTCCACTTCGTTTACATTCATGACCACAAGCTTTTTCACCGCTTCCGGCATGGGCGTATCCATTTTCCATCTGCCGCCTACGGCTTCCTCGTAGGTTTTCCCGGCGCTTCTGGGGCTGGCTGCCAGAGTCACAACCTCAAACCAGGGATGGTTCTCCAATAAGGAAATAAAGCGCTGTCCTACCATTCCGGTAGCTCCTAAAATGCCGACTCTTAATTTCTGACTCATTTTTTCAATCTCCTCTTTCATCCTGTACGCCTTTTTGTCTTTCTAATGCGTACATCTGTCTTTCTTGACCATACTATAACATTTATCCGGAAAAATCAAGCTCTTTTTTTGTTTTTTTCCAGGTATGCCTCTTCTTCCCGGATCACCTTTTCCATGGCTGCACGGCCCGGCGCGCCGATGGTCAGCCGCTTATCTACGCAGGTTTTCAGGCTTATGGCCTCGTAGATATCTTCTTCGAATACCGGGCTTACGGACTGCAGTTCAGCAAGGCTCAGGTCGTCGATGGCACAGTCCTTTTCAATGCACAGAAGCACCAGGCGGCCGATGATGCCGTGAGCGTCCCGGAAGGGGACTCCATGATTTACCAGGTAATCTGCCGCGTCGGTGGCATTGGTAAAGCCGTTCTTCGCGCTGGCTTCCATGACGTCTTTCCGGAAACGCAGGGTCGAGAGCATTCCGTTAAACAGCGCCACGCAGCCTTTTACCGTATCCATCGCGTCAAAAGTCAGCTCCTTATCCTCCTGCATATCTTTATTATATGCCAGCGGGATTCCTTTCATGGTTGTTAAAAGAGACATCAGCGCCCCGTAAACGCGCCCGGTCTTTCCGCGGACGAGCTCCGCAATGTCCGGATTCTTTTTCTGCGGCATAATGCTGCTTCCGGTGCTGTACGCGTCGTCAATCTCGACGAACCGGTATTCATTCGAATTCCAGATAATGATTTCTTCGCTGAAGCGGCTCAAATGCATCATAACCGTGGACAGCGCGGACAGCAGTTCGATCACGTAATCCCGGTCTGCCACGGAATCCATGCTGTTTAAGGTCGGGCCGTCAAAATCCAGAAGTTCGGCGGTATAATCCCGATCCAGAGGATAGGTCGTCCCGGCCAGGGCTCCGCTTCCCAGCGGACAGAGGTTCATGCGTTTTAAAATGTCCGCCAGGCGCTGACGGTCACGCTTGAACATTTCGAAATAAGCGCCCATATGGTGTGCCAATGTGATCGGCTGCGCTTTCTGAAGGTGGGTAAAGCCCGGCATATACGTTTCCGTATTTGCTTTCATAATCCCCAGAAGCGTCGTGAGAAGATCGTAGAGTTCTCCGTCGATCTGATAAATTTCGTCTCTGGTGTAAAGTTTCATATCCAGGGCAACCTGGTCGTTTCGGCTGCGCCCGGTGTGCAGGCGTTTTCCGGCTTCTCCGATGCGGTCGATCAGGTTCGCTTCCACGAAGCTGTGGATATCCTCGTATTCTTCCGTGATCTCCAGAGTGCCGTTTTCTACATCCGCTAAAATGCCGTCCAGGCCGGCTAAGATCTGATCCCGTTCTTCCTCGGTCAGAATGCCCTGCTTTGCCAGCATTTTTACGTGGGCTTTGCTGCCTTCGATATCCTGGCGGTAGAATTTCCGGTCGAAGGTGATGGATGCGTTAAAGTTGTAGACCAGTTGGTCGGTTTCTTTTGTAAAGCGTCCGCCCCAAAGTTGTGCCATTGTCTCATCCTCTTTTCTTTTTTTCATTTGGCCTTTAGTCTATCATATTTCATTTTTCTTGTCCACCTCGGCCTTTTCATTCCTGTTACGTGCCCTCTTAAACGTTTTCGTTTTTTCCCACACTCTGGTCATCAGACGCCGCCGGATCAGATGAAAACCTTCCGGGGAACGGGGCAACGTCATCGTCTACGGGAAACCTGCCACTGGCAGCTTTCCCGCACACTGAGGCGAAACTTCCCCTAACTACAACTAAGACGCTCAGGAGAGCCTTCCTGTTTTATACGCCTTGCCATGCGAGCATGGCATCCGATTCACCGGAAAGTTTTTGTAAAGGCAATTTCGACCTTGCCTTACCGTGTACGGTACGCCTACATCTCCGTCAAGACGAAGATTCCGGTGAAAACCGCCCCTCGAAACACGTCCCCGGCCGCCTTCCATCTGCCCTGGCTGCTGACTCCAAAATCAAGTACGTTTTCGAAACGGGCCCGTAAGCAGCAACTCCTGCCGCTCCCGTTTCGAAAACACGCACCCGCAGTAATCCTGCCGGTAAAGCCCGTACTGCGCGGACAGTTCAATGGACCGCTTATACCCATCCTTCTTCTTAAAATCCGATGGCAGCCAGGCAGCCCCATACTGCCCGGCGCATTCCCGCCCAATGCGGTTTAACGCTTCCGCATTCTTTAACGGACTGATTGTCAGCGTTGTCGTCACATAATCGAATCCTCCCTCCGCAGCTACCCGCGCCGCCTCCGAAAGCCGCAGCCGGAAACAGGCCTCGCACCGCAGCCCACCCTCCGGAATCTGCTCCAGCCCCCTCACCGCCTCAAAAAACTCCTTCGGCTCATAACGTCCTTCCATCACGGACACCGGATAACGCAGCGGCATCTCCCGCACCAGCCGCTTCTGCTCTTCCACCCGCTTTTGGTACTCCTGCGCTGGTGAAATGTTCGGGTTAAAATAGAACACGGTAATCCGGAAATATTCCGATAAATATTCCAGCACCCGGCTGCTGCAGGGCGCACAGCAGCTATGTAAAAGAAGCGTCGGGACACTCCCCCTCGTTTCTTCTAAAACTTTTTCCAGCTCTTTCTGATAATTTTCCTTCAAACCATTTCCCTCCTATCCAATGATCTTCATTATACACCATTTCCTCCCATTTTCATAGAATAAGACAGAAGAGATTTTTAAGGAGGCTCCCCATGCAGCCACTTTTAGAAGTGCAGCACGTAAGCTTCGCCTACCACAGCGAAAGCGGCGAAACCTTCGCCCTGTCAGACATTACCTTTTCCCTGACCGAAGGCGAATTTGCGGCCATCGTCGGCCCCAGCGGCTGCGGAAAATCCACACTCTTGTCCTTGATCAGCGGCCTTCTCACCCCGGAATCCGGCCGGATTCTCCTGCACGGCCGGGACGTGAAGGATTTCAATACCGGCATCGGCTATATGCTCCAGAAAGACCATCTCTTTGAGTGGCGCACCATCCGCAGCAACGCCCTTCTGGGCCTGGAAATCCAGAAAAAACTGGACGCCCGCTCCCGGATGCGCGTCGAAAACATGCTGGACGCCTACGGCCTTTCCAGCTTCAAAGACGCCCGCCCCTCGGAGCTTTCCGGCGGCATGCGCCAGCGGGCCGCCCTCATCCGCACCCTGGCCTTAAATCCGGATCTGCTCCTCCTGGATGAACCTTTTTCCGCGCTGGATTATCAGACACGCCTTTCCGTCTGCGACGACATTGCCGGGATCATCAAAAAGGAGAACAAAACCGCCCTCCTGGTCACCCACGACCTGGCGGAAGCCATCAGCGTCGCCGACCGGGTCATCGTCCTTTCCAGCCGCCCCGCAAAGATCCGCCGCATTGTCCCAATTATCCTGGAAATACCGGAGCGCACCCCGCTAAAAACACGGAATGCGCCCGAATTCAAAGACTATTTTAATCTGATCTGGAAGGAGCTGAACAGCTATGCCTGAACATTCCTCTTATCAGACCCGCTATCTGAAAAGCGTCCTGCGCCATAAACGCCTGGTGACCGCTGCACGGATTCTTCTGGCCGTGTTTTTTTTCATTTTATGGGAAACCGCGGCACAGCTTGAATGGATTGACAGCTTCTTTTTCAGCAGCCCCTCCCGCATCGGGAAAACCTTTCTTGGCATGCTGGAAGACGGCTCCCTGTTTCTCCATGTCGGCACGACGCTGGCCGAAACCCTGGTCAGCTTCGCCCTCGTCGTCCTCCTGGGGCTTCTGACCGCAGTCATCCTCTGGCTTCTCCCCGCAGTTTCGCAGGTTCTGGAACCCTACCTGGTCATCCTGAACAGCCTGCCAAAGTCGGCTCTGGCGCCGCTTTTGATCGTCTGGCTGGGGGCGAATGTGCGGACAATTGTGGTGGCCGGCGTCTCCGTTGCCATTTTCGGAACCGTGCTGAATCTTTATACCGGCTTTCAGGAAACAGACCCGGAAAAGCTGAAGCTGATTTATACACTGCACGGAAATAAATGGGATGCGCTGGTAAAGGTGGTCATCCCTTCGACCATTCCGATGATCATCAGCATTTTAAAGGTGAATATCGGCCTGTGCCTGGTCGGGGTGATTATCGGCGAATTCATTGGAGCAAGACAGGGGCTGGGTTATCTGATCATTTATGGAAGTCAGGTTTTCAAACTGGACTGGGTCATCCTTTCCATTGTCATCCTCTGTCTCATCGCCATGGGTCTCTACGCCCTGATCAGCCGCCTCGAAAAATCCTACGCCCGGAAATCCTGACCCGCACAAAGACGGGGCCGTCCCAGACAGCCCCGCCTTCTCTTACTGCGCATCCATATACTTCTGATTATAATCCGCAATACTCTGGAAATACGCCTCCGCATCCATCATCCCCAGACACAGCGCCTGAGCGTTATCCTTCGCCACCGTCGCCGTCTCATCATCCATAAACGCCTCGAAGAACAGCGACGCCACCTGGATCTTCTCAAACTCATCGCTCACCATCTGGGTATAATAGGGCTGCTCTTCCATGCTCTCCGTCACTGCATATCCCTTCATGGCCCCATAATGCTCCATCACCCAGTTCCCAACCTTCGGGAACACAAACGCGCACCAATCCGCCATCGCTTCGTCATAATTCGCTTTTGACAGCACCAGCGTGGAACCGCAGTTCGTCGAATAAGCCGTCTGATCCGCTTCCGAGCCCTCCAGCACTGGAATATTGAAGAATCCTACATCTTCGCCAAGCGGATTCGTCTCCTCGCTGTTCAGCAGGTTCCCGACAATCCAGCTTCCGTCATAGATGAACCCGCACTGACCAGTCACCAGCATTTCCTCCGCATCCGCATTTTCCAGCGTCATATAGCCGTCCCCGAAATAGCCTTTCTCCGCCATATCCTGAACGACCTGCGCTGCCTCCACAAATTCGGGGCTTAAGAAATCCATTTCCCCGATACTGGCTTTCTGCAATGCGTCCGGCCCCGCCGCGCGCATCAGATACGCGTTGATCAATCTGGTAATGGGCCATTTCTGCATGCCGCCCACGCCAATCGGCGTCACGCCGTTTTCCAGCAGCGTATCGCATGCCGCAAACAAGTCGTCCCACGTTTCCGGAACCTCAATTCCGTATTCCGCAAACATCTGCTTATTGTACCAGAAGCCTTCCAGATTCATCCCAAGGGGCAGCTCATACAGCCCTTCCTCATCCTGATTCCCCTCCAGAAGCTTCAAAAGGCTCACCGCGCCCCGGTCAATGCAGTCATAAATCCCCAGCTTCTCAAATTCCTCCTGAATGTTCACGTTCACATCCGCTTTGATCAGCTCCTGCATGGCCCGTCCGCCCGGATAAATAAACATCTCCGGCAGGTCATTGCTCGCATTATAAATCTTCACCTGACGCTGAATCGCATCATTGGAAATCACCTCAACATCCAGCTCCACCTGGGTGTCGCTCTGCGCGTTATACTCCTTTGTCAGCTCCAGAAAGACCTCCACATTCGGGTCTGTCTCCGGCCAGATCGACAAAAACCGGATGGTTTTCGTCGGCGATTCCGCCGCCCCCTGCATTCCAAACGCCGCGCCTGCAAGCGCCGCTGCCCCCAACATCGCCAATACACGTTTCTTCATATTCGCTACCTCCTCGTGCGTATTTTTTCGAAAAAGGCCTTCTTCATCGTGTCTCTACCATACCACGCTTCCGGCTTCATTCACACGCTCACTTCTTTAGATTTCGTCGGTATTCTTTGGATTTCTGTGCACAGCGTTCCGATACTCCTTCGGCGTCATCTTCACATACTTTTTGAAACACTCGCTGAAATGCCGGCTGTTATAACCTGACTTTTACACTTTTGCATCAATCCTAAAGACTTTAATGATTAA
>JAUNPS010000072.1 GCA_030536575.1 Eubacteriales bacterium
ACCGTATGTACGGTGCTGTGAGAGGACGGCGGTTAGCCACCGCCTCCTACTCGATCTTATTTTTTCACGATCTTAATGGTCTGTCCTTTGTTTGTGAAGAGCTTCTTATAGCTGGTCGTATATTTTTTCGGTACGACAATCTGAATGTTCTTCTTGGTGCCTTTTAAGGCATTGGCGCCAACGGATTTCAGTTTCGTGGTTTTCACGGTGATTTTCGTGAGCTTTGAGCAGCTCAGGAACGCATTGGAACCGATGGTCTGCACGTTCGTACCGATGGTTACGGATTTCAGCTTCGTATTTTTCTGGAAAGCCTTATTTGCAATCGCGGTTACCTTGTAGGTGGTGCCGTAAATTTTTACAGTAGCCGGAACGGTTAAGGTTGTTTTGGAGGTCGATGCGACGCCAGTTACCTGAACGGTCTTCTTGCTGGTGGAGGTAATCTTGTATTTCAGATCTCCGACGGTGTAGGTCTTTTTCGTGTCGACCTTGATCGTAAAGGTGGCTTTCTTGGTGCCGGTGTAGTTTCCTTTTCCGGTTACGGTAACGGTGGCTTTGCCGATGTTTGTGTTGTTCTTGTAGGTTACGGTATAATCGGTGCCTTTGGTGAGTTTGACTCCGTTATAGGTTACGGTGACGGAAGGTTTGCGGGCCTTGCCGTTGTACGTATAGGAGGTCGAGGAAAGCGTTACGGCGGCGCCGGAAAGGTTATATTTCAGGGCCGGGATGGTTTCCGTGTAGGTGAGCCCACAGTCCTTGCAGGTGTAAGTGCGGATACCGGTAGTTCCATAGCCGGCGGCGACGGTGACTTCACTTTCGTAGCTGTGGCTCTTCTGGGAAACCGGGACGTAGCTCATGTCAAAAAGGGCATACCAGACATTGCCATAAGTGGAGTCTGCCTGAATCAGGATTTTCAACTGGGTGACGCCTTCCGTGGAAAGGGTCACTTCTTTATTCAGCATAACGGGCGACAGCGAAACGGTTTTCATAGGAGTGGAACTGCCATCGGCATAGGCGTATAAGGTAGCGGTGTCCGAATCGTGGCCGTCCATATGGCCGACTTTGAAGGTGATGCTTTTATACTGCTGATTTAGAGCATACAGAGAGGTTTTGCTTGAGGTATAATTGCGGGCAAAGACACCCTGGTAATAGTTCTTTCCCATGACGGTGAAATAGTCGTTTACGCCGCCGACCTGGCTGTAGGCGGTCTGGCCGTCATAACTGTAAGGGGTGAGATACGGCGTGCATGAGGTCTGAGCCGGAATGGTTTCGGTGTAGGAATAACCGCACACTTCGCAGGTATGGGTATAGAGGCCCGTAGAGGAAGCGGTGGGGTTTTTGGTCTGCTCGGTTTTGTAAAGGTGGCCACCGTAGCCGATGACGTTGCCAAGGCCATACCAGATGTTGCCATAGCCTGATACGGAACGAATGATGTCGAAGCGGAGCTGCGTTACGCCTGTGGTACTGATGGTTTTGGAGGTGGTGATCATTTCGGTGGTCAGCTCCCAGGTCTCAGCAAGCTGTTCATCCTTATAGACGTAGACGATCGCAGGGTTGTTGTCGGCGGTGGTGTCGATAGCGCCTATTTCCAGAGTGACGCTGGAGAACTGGCCGTCCAGGTTATAGAGGATCTGTCTCGAACCGGTGTAGCCGCTGGGGGCGACGCCGTAATAGTAGGATTTCCCCATCATGGAGAAAGATGAAGTGATGTCGCCGGTGTAGGATTTCATGTAGGCGGTCTGATAGGGCTGCAGGTAGTGGACGGAAGCGGCCTCGGCTTTGGCGGGCCAGAGGATGCTAAAGGCCAGAAGCAGGCAGAATATCAGGGGGGGGGGTAATGCTGCGCAGGACAGATGCGCGGGTAGTTGTGTTTTTCATTTCGGTTCCTCCTTTTTTGGGTCTCGTTAAGAGTGTTTTGCAGGAATATTATACCATAAACTGGGGAAGGAATAAAGGGAAAATTTTTTTTCCCTAACAGTTGTATTTTCCACCCATTTTTGCTATGATGAGACTGTAAATTTTGAATAAGGAAGGACAGGTAGAAAACGATGAAAAAATATGTATGCGAGCCCTGCGGCTATGAATATGATCCAGCAGTCGGTGATCCGGACAACGGTATCGCTCCCGGCACCCCCTTTGAAGACCTCCCCGAAGACTGGGTATGTCCGGTCTGCGGCGTCGGCAAAGACGAATTCGCACCGGCAGAATAAGGAGGCGCACACGATGAGCATCACTTTTGACAAAACCCTTGCTACCGGAAACGAGCAGATCGACACCCAGCACAAAGAGCTGATCGACCGCGTGAATAAACTCACCGAGAACTGCGTTGTCGGCAAAGAGAAGAATGTCGCTATCCAGACTCTGGATTTCCTGATGGACTACACCGATTTCCATTTCCACGATGAGGAGAAGCTTCAGGAAGAATGCAGCTATCCGCTGCTTGGCGCACATAAAGAGCAGCACGCGAAATTCGTAAAGGCTGTGGAAGAGCTCCGCGAAATGCTGGAAGAGGAAGAAGGCCCCAGCGAAGCCTTCGTAGAAGCTGTGAAGAAGAATGTGGTAGACTGGCTGCTGAACCATATCATGGTATGGGACAAACAGCTTGCAGAGTTCATCTGCGGCTGAATGGCCAAATAAGAGAAAAGCGAAAAAGGCTCTGGACGCGGGAAAGCGCCTGGAGCCTTTGCTGATTTACGCGGACGGCGGCATGCGCTTCGCATGAACGGAAGCGGGGCAGAAGTCCCAGGCTGCCGTGCGGGCCGGACATGGATCATTGGCGGCGCTGTGTGCCGGTGACGGGGATTTTGCATGCGAAAGAAATTACTTTCAGGGAGGAACCGATGAACGCTTACACAAAAGAAATTGCAGAACTGGACAAGATCGTCCGCTTCATGGAAAGCAAAGTGGAAGTCTGGACATTTTCCAGGCTGTTAAACGACGTCTACGAGGGCGCCGAACCCCTGTCCAGGCGGCTCGCCCAAAAGCTTTCCGCCTACGACCCGGCAGAAAGCCCGGAAGCCATCAAGCGAAAAGTCCGCAACTGGCTCCACGACCGGAACATCCCCCAGAACCGGGAAGAACTGTTCAAAATCTGCTTTGCCCTGGAACTGCCCGAAGAAAAAGCGAACGCCATCTTAAACGCCGCAGCCGAAAGCGGCTTCCATTACCGCAACCCCAAAGAAGTGATCTACGCCTTCTGCCTCCGCACGAAAAAAGATTATCCGGAAGCAGTGCGGCTTGTCCAGGAGTTCCGGGATGGGACGCCGGCAGGAACCAGCGAAGAAACCAGCGGCGGCCCGGCCTTTCCAATGACTGGCTCCATCCGAAACGAATGCAAACGCCTCCGGACAGAAGACGAACTCGCCGCCTTCCTGACACAGAACAGGGAAAGCTTCGGAACCTTCCACAACACCGCTTACCGGAAATTCCGGAAAATGCTGGACTACCTGTCCGCACCCCAGCCGCACGCCCAGCTCGACCTTCCCGAAGAACAGGCCTACAGCGTGGAACGCATTGTAAACGAATACCTGCGCCTGGGCGTTCCCTACGACAGAAAATCCGTCTGTTACAGCAGCGTCACAAGAGAAATCAAACGCCATTGGCCCTCAGCCAAAAGCCTTGGCGAAATGCTGAGCCGGAAACGCGATGTAGAACGAAAAACCCTGCTTTTGCTCTACCTTGTCACCGGAGGGATGGGAACCCTCCAGAACGAAGGCGGAACATGCTTCAAAGAACATGTTCAGAAAATCGATCTGATGCTCACCGAATGCGGCATGTGCACCCTGAATCCGCACAGTCCCTTTGATTACCTGCTTTTGCAGGCCATCCGCACATCCGGCGAAGAAGAATCCTGGCCCGCCCGCCTGGAATGGATGCTGAACCGGATTTTCGGAAAAGAAGCCGTCTGGGTGGAGGCCGCGGACAGGGGCGGAAAAAAGTTGCCGGATATGGAAGAGGAAATGTGTTAAACTAACCAGAGACGGTTTCGACACCAAAAGGAAGGAGAACGCCATGGACAATCGCATACCTTTGCCGAAAAATTATCCTTTGAAGAGCCAAAGCAGAACCTATTTTATTGAACGCTACATCAGTTCCGGTTCCAATTCCATGGTCTACCAGGCCTGGTATCAGGACACGCTGATGCCGGAGCACACCCATCTGGTTCTGGTAAAAGAGCTTTACCCTTTCGACGGTTATCACCGTATTGACCGGGATGAACAGATGGGCCTGGTCATTTCCCAGGAAGCTAAAAACTTCTTCGCGGAACACAAAGCAAGCTTTCTGCTGGGAAACCAGGCGCATTTGCTCCTGTCGGCGGAGGGGAAAGGCCACATTGCAGAAAATCTGGATTCTTTTGAGGCGAATAATACCCTGTACACGGTTTTGAGCGCCCGAAAAGGAGAAGTTTTCTCAAAAATGAAGGAAATGGAGAGCGTCCCTACTCTGACGGACGCGGCAGCCTGCTTCCGAAGCCTCCTGTACGCCCTGAAACCCTTTCACAGCAACGGGCTTCTGCACCTCGACGTCAGCCCCGACAATCTTTTCCTGCTCCAGGCAGACGAAGAAAGCGCCTTCCCCACGGAAGTGCTGCTCCTGGATTTTAACAGCGTCTATTCCATGGACAAAAAGCTGCTGAACGATTGTCAATATTACCTCGGCAAGCAGAATTACATGGCTCCGGAAGTGCGGATGCACCAGGAAAATGCCCTGGGCCCCTGGACGGACATTTATTCCGCCTGCGCGGTCTTTTACGAGATGCTCACCGGAGAAGATTTCCCAAAAGATCGGGAGCTTCTGGATACCAGAGAGCTTGTTTCCCCTTACTCCCGGCTGCTTCTTCATGAAAAAGAGAGCGCGGCGAAGCGGGTAAACCGGATTCTGGAGAAGGGGCTTCAGATGCTCCCGGAAAACCGTTACCGGGATGTTTCGGAGGTGCTGGCCGACCTGACGGAATTGCAGGATATTTTAAGCGGGGCGCTCCGCATTCCGGTGAAGGAAGAAAGCGAAGGGGAAGGGCCGGAAGAGAGGCGAAAGCCGCGGACGGCAGGGTGGAAAAAGGCGGCGGCAGCCATTGCGTTTATGGCGGCGGGTGCGCTGATCGCGGTTCCGGTAACAAGGCTGTATCTGAACCGGCCATTGGAAAATACGCAGCTCGACCTGACGCAGTTTCCACTGGAAACCGATGATTCCGTGGTGCTGACCGAGCATGATGTGCGCTACCCGCTGAAGGACGGGATTCTGACCATGCAGGTGAAAGCGGAATCCGCCGTGCGCGCGATGCTGAAGGACTACGACCATATTCACAATGAATCGGATATTTTCCAGACGTATTCCCTGTTCACCTTTTACTGCGGGCAGGAGGATAAGCGCGGCTGGCAGAACGCCGGGCTGACCTATGACTTTTTTACGACGGAGGACAACCGCCTGCATATGGTATTGCCCTTCCAGGATGCGAACGCGTTCGACCTGGACTATATCGGCGTGGTCTTCCAGAATTTTAACTATACGGAGACGGCGGCGATTCTGGATATTGAGACTTGCCGGCTGACGGACGGAGCCGGGAACAGCCATGACTTGACGGATTTGATCGGAAGCCATCTGCTGTTCTTTGATGAGGATCGTTTTCAGCAGAATCTGATGACCACCCAGCCGCGGGAATTTGTGACCAGTTTCGAAGAGATGTACGGCGGCGAACTGGTGGTGGACGCCAGGGTGTGTTTCCTGGAGCCGGTTTTGGAAGTGACCTGGGAAAGCGAGGACCCGAAGATCGCGTCCGTGGACGACAGAGGGCGGATCAAAGGCGTGAGCCAGGGATGGACAAGGCTTACGGGCACTTTTACGGATAAAGAAACGGGCGAGACGCGTAAGACCCAGATGATGGTAAATGTAACGGCACAGCCGTAAATATGGAGATTGGAAAAACCCGACAGAGAACAGACTGCCGGGTTTTTTGCGTGGAAAAAACGGAAAGAAGTTGCCAAAAGGGGAAAGTGCGAAATGCTATAATGGGGCAAACAAAAAGCCTGGCACGCAAGGTTAAGGAGGGGAGAAAAAGCGTAGTGCACGGGTTCCAAAAGCCCGAAAAAATTGAAGGAGGAAACGATTGTGAAAGAAGTCTTGAAAAGAAAAATCGCATTGTATTTATCAATTCTTTTGGTACTGCCGACGGTGTTCGGCCTGCTGCCTGCACGCGCGGAGGCAGCTACAGAGATTTATTATCAGGACCCGGAAATGTGGATCGAGGTTGGGCAGAGCTTTTATATCGGGGACTACGTGAATGTGATAACGGATACGTCCGCGACAATGCTTTCCATGTGTAAGGCATCCTACACGAGCAGCAAACCCTCGGTCGTATCCATTGACAAAAAGACCGGCCTGGCCAAGGCGAAAAAGCAGGGTATTGCCAGGATTACCGCCAAATATGCAGGGAAAAAGGCGTATTTCGAAATCGAAGTCGTGAAGAAAAAGACGCTTGGCACCACGACCACCTACAAGAAGCTGGCGCAGCAGGCAGAAAAGGTGGCGAAGGTCTTTGAAAGCGACCCGGCGGAAGCGATTGTGCGGTGCGCCCAGTACGGCAAGGAAATTGCGAAAATCAATCAAAATTCTGAAAAGCTTGGGTGGTATCTGGGGAGCAACGGCATTTACGAAGGCGTTACGAAAAAGGGCGTGAAGAGCTGCGTGCTCGCGCCGATGGGCGGAAGGGCCGCCACCCTGATGACCGTCTACAATCCATTGGCAACCCGTTCGGCGAAGGTATTCCGCCCGACGAAGATGACAGCGTCGGTAAAGAAAAATACCCTCACAGTGACGCTGAAGGAAAAAGCCACGGACGCCCAGGTGGCCTGGCTGTCTTTATACGGAGGCGTGAAACAGTCCGTATCGAAAAAGAAAGCGCAGTTTTTTGTCTCTCTGATTTCCGATGTGACGGCCGGAAAATACTACTACGGCATCGGGACAGTGAAAACGGGAAGCAAGGAAATTACGGTGAAGCTGACGGATATCAATACCGGAAAACGGGTGAAGATCGTGAAGGGCCATAAGTACAAGCTGATGGAAAAAGGATCCTGGGGACTTGGAAAAACGGCTGTTGCGAAATAGGAGGAAAAAAATGAGAGAAATGATAAAAAAGAAAATCGCATTATATCTGGCCGTCCTGCTGATGCTGCCGGCGGTGCTTGGGGCGTTGCCAATGCGGACGGAAGCCGCCACAGAACTGTCCGATATGGGCGTCGTCCTGCAAATCGAAGCCGGACAGGAATTTTACATCGGGGATTATATCAATGTGGAGAAAGGAAGCTACAGAGGAATGCTTTCCATGTACGGAGGAACCTATACGACCAACAAGTCTTCCGTTGCATCCGTTGAGAAAAAGACCGGGCTTGTGAAAGCAAAAAAGGCAGGAAAAGCGACCATTACCGCCAAGTATGCCGGAAAATCCGTAAAAATTTCCCTGGAAGTCGTAAAAAAAGGCGCCCTTGGCACGACGACCACCTACAAAAAAATAAATCAGGCGGCAAACAAAGTGGCAAAAGCGGCGAAAGACGATCAGACGGAGGCACTTTGGAATTGCCGGGCATACCTGAAAGCCATCTCAGACTATGCGGAAAAGGGAGATACCTATATAGCAAACAATGGGGTTGTCTGGAAGGATGGAAAAGCCATGTTGGTTTGCCCGATGGGAGGCCGCTACATGGCTCTTTACGAGGCCTATACGCCTCTTTCCACGCGCTCCGCAAAGGCGTTTAAACCGTCGAAGGTAACGGCTTCCGTAAAGAAAAATACGATCACCGTAACCCTGAAAGACAAGGTAACGGAAACACAGCTTGCAGTCCTTTATGCGTTGGATGAAAAAAGTACAAGCAAAACCAAAGCCACCTTTACCTGCTACGGTCTTTACGACGCAACGGCGGAAAAATCATACCGCGGAGAGGTCAGTGTGAAAAAAGGCAGCAAGGAAATGACGATCAAGCTGGTGAATGGCGGAACCGGAAAGCGTGTGAAGCTTGTAAAAGGACATAAGTACAAGCTGATGAGCAAGCAGGAATGGCTCCTTGGAAAGACCGTTACGGCAAAATAAGAGACAAAAGGGAGAGCGCTTTATGAAAAAGAAAGACAAAGAGCCGTTTCACGACCTGCTGGTTCCGATTCTGCTGATCCTGGTCGTCCTTCCGCTGGTCATCCGGCTGGCGGTGTACGACTGCGGCTATCAGGACTACGCCTGGTACGGCGGGGACGGGATTCGGACGGATTTATACAGCTATTATAAGAACCGCCTGTTTCTGGTGCTGGCGATTTTCTGCGCGGGAATCCTGCCCTTTCGCCTGTTTCTGTACCGGGAAAAGACGAAGGAATGGAAGCTTTACCTTCCGCTTTTCGGGTATGCGGGAATGGCTCTTTTGTCTGCGCTCCTGTCGAAGAATCCGGAGGCGGCCTTTGTGGGAAATTTGGATTCGTTCGAGAATGTGCTTGTCCTGATCGGGTATGCGGTGGTGAGCTTTTATACCTATCAGGTTCTGGAGACAGAAAAGGATTACCGGGTGCTCTGGTATGGGCTTTTGGTGATTCTGGGGATTTTTCTTGTGGTCGGGGGCTTACAGCTTTTTCGGATCGATCCGGTGGATTATGAATGGTTTCAGAAGCTCATCATGACCGAAGAGCAGTTTGAGATTTACGGCGGGACGCCGGACGATACGTTTACCGGGAACAATGTTTACCTGACCCTGTACAATCCGAACTATGCGGGCGTCTATCTGACCATGATCGTGTCTGTGACAGCGGTGATGGCCCTGACGGAAGAGAAGAAAAAGCAGAAGATTTTTTACGGCCTGGCAAGTTTGGTGGCGCTGGTTCTGATCTGGTTTACGTATTCCCGCGCGACGCTGGTCTCGCTGGCGGTTGGCGCGGTTGTCCTGGCGGCCTGCCTAGGAAAAGGAAAGGGAAAACGGATTTTGCGGTATGGGGTTCCAGGCGCAGTTCTGGTTCTGCTGGCGCTGATCGCGGCGGACTGGATGCAGGGGTCTTATTACCTTTCCAGAATGTTTGATTCTGTGGAGACGGAGCCGTTGGAGGAACTGCGGACACTGGAGGATGGCGTGTATCTGGCTTATGATGGGAAGACGTACCGGTTTTCGATGGAAGGTGAAGAGATCCGGACAGAAAGCGCGTATGAACTGCCGGAAGACGTTTCCGTTTATCCGTTGTACGGGGAATATGGCTTAGGGATCGGACTTTATCTGGCGGATACGGAGATGGAGTTTGTACGGCTGGAGGAGGGATATTTTTACCGGACGCCCTGGGGAAAGCTGGATCAGATCGTAGAGATTCCGGCGGTGGATTTCCATGGGCTGGAAGCCCTTGGCTCTGGGCGCGTGTATATCTGGTCGAGGGTGCTTCCGATTTTGAAAAAGTATCTGTTTGTGGGGAGCGGGCCGGATACGTTTGCGGAGAGCTTTCCGCAGAATGATTATGCCGGGAAGGTGGTTTATGCGAATCATCCCGGAAGGATCATTGAAAAGGCGCACAATGATCTTTTAACGAAATGGGTGCAGACGGGGATGGTATCCGTGGTGTGCTGCGTAGCTTTTTACGTGCTGTTCCTTCGGAAGGGAATGGGGGCGTACCGGGGAAAAGAGATGCGGAGTATGGCGAAGCGGCTGGGGCTGGGGTGCTTTATAGGATGCGTTTGTTATCTGGACGGGTCGCTGTTTAATGATTCGACGATTCAGACGGCGCCGCTGTTTTGGGTGTTTACCGGGATTGCGCTGAGTGCTGCGGCGGAGAAAGGGAAAGAAGGGTGAGGAGAATGAAAGAAAAGAGGAAGATGCTGTGGAGAATTCTGGCGGGCCTGTGCGTGGTGATAACGCTTGGATTGGTTCCGGCAGTTATCGGGTCGGCAGCCGGTAGGACACTGGAAGAGACGAAAAAGGCGCTGGGGGAATACGGCGCATGGGCGAAGCCCCAGGAAGACTGGAATGATGCGGAGGTTTTGGAGCTTTTATGCCCCAAGAAGGATCTTTCGGAAAAGAAAGCGTTTTTTTATATCAATGAGATTGTACAGAAATTAAAAGGGAAAGCCGGAGATGATTATACGAAAATTGTCCTGGAGTTCCCTTATACGACAAAGGCGTACCCATACTTCAATGAATTTACGGATCAAATAGACCCTCTGATCGAGCTGATGTTTATGGCTTGGGGATGGTATGACAGTACCTGGCCATTGGCGCAGGCCCAGTGGAGAACGACTTGTTTTTCCAGGTATGGGGATTATGGGATACGGTTTTCTTTTGAGGTCAATGTTCCGGGGAAGGATGGGATATACCGGACATACCACGAAAAGCTTGCAAAGATCGTGGAGGCGGGGAAGCGGAAAGCGGACGGCGATAAGCAGGCGCTCATCGAGTATTTTTTTGACTGGCTTTCGGACAAGGTAAAGATCGATTATCAGTATTCCGGAGAGGAACGGCAATGCAATGCCCTTTTGGAAGGAAAAACCAGTTATGGCGGATTTCAGGATGCATTTATGGACTTGTGCAATGAGGCGGGAATTCCGGTTGTGAAACCGTGGAATGAAACCCGCAGCAGGATTGAGATTTTCCTTTATGGAAAATGGTATGAAATCAGTCTGCGTGCGTCAACCAGCGGTTCGATGAGCTTTTCCATGAGTCCGGCGGAGACGATGGAATATGAAAACGCGGAGCTTGTACATGCGATTAAAAAAGTCCTGGAAGAAAGTGTATCGCCCAAAGCCTTTACCGTTACTTTCAAAAATGGAACGAAAACGGTGAAAACCCAGAAGGTCACGGAAGGAGAGTCCGCGACTGCGCCGAAGCTGTCCAAAAAGGACTATGTTTTAAGCTGGAGTACCTCCTTCGACAGAGTTGTGAAGAATCTGACGGTGAAAGCGGTCTGGACACCGGAAGTTCCAAAGAAAGGCTCGAAGGCAACAGTGGACGGCCTGACTTATAAAGTTACAAAATCCGCGAAAAAGAACGGAACGGTTCAAGTGGTGGGCGTAAACAGCAAAAATCGGACAAAATACACGGTTCCAGACACGGTAGAGATCGGAAAAACGACGTTTCAGGTGACGAGTATTGGGGCGAATGCATTTAAAAACTGCAAGAAAGCGAAGAGCTTTACTTTGCCGAAAACGATTACGGCGATTGGGAAAAATGCCTTTAAGGGAACGTCAAGCAAAGTTGTCGTAAACGTGCCGAAAGCGCAGTACACCAAGCTGTCGAAGCTGCTGAAAAAGGCGGGATTGAGTAAAAATGCCATAATAAAAAAGAAGTAGGTGATGAGTATGAAAGAAAAGAGGAATCTGCTGTGGAAGTTTCTGGTGGGGCTGTGCATGATGCTTGCGCTTGGGCTGGTTCCGGCGGAAACGGGGCAGGCGGCCGGGAGGACGCTGGCGGAGACGAAGAAGGCGCTGGGGGAATATGGCGCATGGGCGAAGCCGCAGGAAGACTGGGATGAGGCGGAGGTTATGGAGCTTCTATGCCCGGAAAAGGATCTTTCGGAAAAAAAGGTATTTTTTTATACCAATGAGATCGTACAGAAATTAAAAGGGAGAGCCGGAGACGATTATACGAAAATTGTCCTGGAGTTCCCTTATACGATAGAGGCAACCCTGGACTTCGATGGATTTTCGGAGAAAACAGACTCTTTGATCGAATTGATGTTTATGGCCTGGGGATGGTATGACAGTACCTGGCCGATGGTGAAGAACCAACGGAGAACGGAGTGTTTTTCGAAGGATGGGGATTATGGGCTGCGGTTTTCTTTTGAAGTCAATGTTCCGGGGGAAAATGGGAGATACCGGAAGTACCACAAAAAGCTTGCAGAGATCGTGGATGCGGGGAAGCGGAAAGCGGGCGGCGATAAGCAGGCGTTAATGGAGTATTTTTTTGATTGGCTGTCAGAGAATGTAGAGATCGATGAGCAGTATTCCGGAAAAGAGCAGCAATGCAGCGCACTTCTGGAGGGAAAGATCAACTATGAAGGATTTCTTGAGGAGGTGGTCATGGATCTATGCAATGAGGCGGGGATTCCAGTTGCGAAACTGTATGGTGAGATGTATAACTGGGTTGAGGTTTTTCTTTATGGAAAATGGTATGAGATCAGTCTGAGTGTTTCAAACGGTCATTCGGTGACGTTTTCTATGAGTCCTGCAAAAAAGATGGAATATAAAAACCCGGAGCTGGTGCATACGATCAAAAAAGTCCTGGAAGAAAGTGTACCGTTAAAAACCCTGACCGTTACCTTCAAAAACGGGTCGAAAACGGTGAAAACCCAGAAGGTTACAGAAGGAAAGGCTGCGACTGCGCCGAAGCTGTCCAAAAAGGGCTACGTTTTAAGCTGGAATACCTCCTTCGACAGAGTTGTGAAAAATCTGACGGTGAAAGCGGTATGGACACCAGAAGTTCCAAAGAAAGGCTCGAAAGCAACAGTGGACGGCCTGACTTACAAGGTCACAAAATCAGCGAAAAAGAACGGAACGGTTCAGGTGGTGGGCGTAAGCAGCAAAAGCTTGACAAAATACACGATTCCGGCTACGGTAAAGATTGGGAAAACGACTTTCAAGGTGACGAGTATTGGGGCGAATGCTTTCAAAAACTGTAAGAAAGCGAAGAGCTTTACCTTGCCGAAAACGATTACGGCGATTGGGAAAAATGCCTTTAAAGGCACGGCGAGTAAGGTCGTCGTAAATGTGCCGAAAGCGCAGTACACAAAGCTGTCGAAGCTTCTGTGGAAAGCAGGCCTGAATAAAAAAGCCGTGATCAAAAAGAAATAAAAAGTGCTTGACCTTTCCGCAGCGTCATCCTTTATGCTGTTCTCAGGAGGTGAGAAAAATGGATTATACCGTAAAACAGCTCGCAAGGCTCTCTGGAGTGACCACCCGCACCTTGCGGTACTACGACGAAATCGGCCTGTTAAAGCCCGAACGGACAGCCGAAAACGGATACCGCATCTACGGGCAGGCGCAGGTGGATCTGCTGCAGCAGATTCTCTTCTACCGGGAACTGGGCATGAGCCTTGGGGATATCCGCGAAATCCTGGATTCCGGGGATTTTGACCGGGAGCGGGCGCTGGAAAGCCATTTGGAAGCCCTCCTGCAGAAAAAGGAGCAGGTGGAGATGCTGATTGAAAATGTCAGCAAAACCCTGTCCGCCATGAAAGGGGAAGTACAAATGAACGATGAAGAAAAATTCCGTGGCTTTCAGAAGGAGCGGATTGCGGAAAATGAAAAGGCCTATGGCGCGGAAATCCGGGAAAAGTACGGCGCGCAGGCCATCGATGCAGCGAATGAAAGGATGACCGGGATGACGAAGGAACAGTGGGAGAAGCAGGAGCGTCTCGCAAAGGAAATTCTGGAAACCCTGGAAAAGGCTATGGAAACGAAAAATCCTGCCGGTGAGCTGGCGCAGAAGGCGTACGGCCTTCACAAAGAATGGCTCTGTATGTTCTGGCCGGACGGGATGTATTCGAAGGAAGCGCACAGGGGCATGGGAGAAATGTACGTGGCAGACGAACGTTTCCGGGCGTATTATGAAAGCGCCGGGGAAGGGGCAGCGGATTTCCTGAAAGAGGCGCTGGAGGTTTACTGCGGATAAAGGCGGGCCGGAATTCCGGCGCTGTTGGCGGATTTCGAAGGCGGGCCGGGTTCCGGCGGCGTTGACCGGATTTTAAAGGCCGGACACCAATCGGCCGGGGTGTGAAATGGCCGCACAGAGAGCGTGTAAAAACGCTCTCTTTCTATGTTGCAAAAGATTTTATTGTCCGTTATAATGGACGATATAGACGAACGCAGGGGGAGAAAATCATGCTAAAGGAACTATTTGCACCTACGGATATGACAGTTGGAACGCCATGGAAAAAGATCGTGGCTTTTACAGTGCCGATGCTGATCGGAAACATTGCGCAGCAGCTCTATAACACTGTCGACAGTATCGTCGTGGGGAAGTACGTGGGGGACAATGCGCTGGCCGCGGTAGGAAGCGCCAGCCCGATCCTGAATCTGATGCTTGTTTTATTTATGGGAATCTCCGTGGGAGCCGGGATTATGGTATCCCAGTATTTTGGCGCGCAGGAGCGGGAGGAGCTGTCCGGGACGATTGGATGCTGTATTACGCTGACGGCCATTGCCTCGGTGCTTCTGATGATCATTGCGCCGATGGTTATCCGGCCAATGCTGCGGCTTTTGGACACGCCGGACAGTATCATTGACTGGTGCGCCTCTTATCTGACGATTTTGATGGTAGGCATTGCGGGAATGGCTTATTATAATATCCTGAGTGGTATTTTGAGAGGGCTTGGGGATTCGGTTTCCGCGCTGATCTATCTGCTGGTTGCTACCGTGCTGAATATCATTCTGGATGTGGTGTTCGTGGCGGCTTTTGGAATGGGCGTTTCCGGCGTTGCGCTGGCGACCGCGATCGCGCAGTCCGTTTCCGCGGTGCTGTGTCTCCTGAAGCTTGGGCGGATGAAGAATATTTTTGACCTGAAGCTTTCTTATTTGAAAATGCAGAAGCGCCATGCGCTGACGATCATCCGGCTGGGGCTGCCTTCGGGGGCGACGCAGGCGATTTTTTCGATGGCGATGATCATTGTGCAGTCGCTGACAAATAGTTTTGGGGAAATGTTCATTGCGGCCAATGTCATTATTATGCGTGTAGATGGTTTTGCAATGATGCCGAACTTCTCATTCGGTACGGCCATGACAACTTACGCCGGACAGAATGTGGGGGCGAGAGAGTATGAGCGGGTGACGCGCGGGGCGAAGCAGGGGACGCTGATTGCGGTGGGCGTTTCGGCTTCGATTACGCTGCTGATCCTGATTTTCGGGAAATATCTGATGGGGATTTTTACGGATACGAAAGAACTGGTGGATCTGAGTGTGTATATGATGCGGATTCTGGCGCCGGGGTATATTGCGATGGCGGTGACCCAGTGTCTGTCGGGGGTTATGCGCGGCGCGGGGGATACGATTACGCCGATGTGGATTTCTCTGATTACGACGGTTGCGATTCGCGTACCGGTTGCTTATGGAATTTCCTGGCTGACCAGGACACCGGAATTGCCGAACGGCAGAAGCGAATGCGTTTTCATTTCTCTGCTTTGCTCTTGGGTATTGGGGGCGCTGATTAATGTTTTCTTCTATCGGAGAGGGAAGTGGAAGACGAAGGCGATTCACACGGGGGCATAAAAGGCAGATGCGGCGGCCCGGGAATTGGCGGTGGCCAGATAAAACGAGGACACAGCGGCCCGGGAATTGGCGGTGGCCGGATAAAACGAAGACACGGCGGCCCCGGGAATTGGCGGTGGCCGGATAAAAAACACATGCGCGGCCTGGATGTTCCGGCGGCGAAATAAAACAGAAAAAGGAGTAAAAAATGAGTATTCGAATTGGGATTCTTGGATATGGAAATCTTGGAAGAGGCGTAGAATGCGCCATTGCACAAAATCCGGACATGGAGCTGGCGGCAGTCTTTACCCGCAGAAATCCGGAAAGCGTACACATTTTAACCGAATCGGCAAAGGTTTGCAGCATTGACGAGGCTCTCCAATGGAAAGAGAAAATCGACGTCATGATCCTCTGCGGCGGAAGCGCTACCGACCTCCCGGTGCAGACCCCGGAATATGCGAAGCATTTCAACGTGGTGGACAGCTTTGACACACACGCAAGAATCCCAGAGCATTTCGCGAAGGTAGATGCGGCCGCGAAAGAAGGCGGAAAAGTCGGGATTATTTCTGTGGGCTGGGACCCTGGAATGTTCTCGCTGAACCGGATGTATGCGAACGCGATTCTGCCGGAAGGGAAGGATTATACCTTCTGGGGCAAGGGCGTGAGCCAGGGGCATTCGGATGCGATCCGGCGCATTGCAGGCGTAAAGAATGCGAAGCAATACACGATTCCGGTGGAGGAAGCGCTGACGGCGGTTCGAAACGGGGAGAATCCGGAGCTGACGACTAGGGAGAAGCATACCCGCGAATGCTTTGTCGTGCTGGAAGAGGGCGCGGACGCGGCGAAAGTGGAGCAGGAGATCAAGACTATGCCGAATTATTTTGCCGATTATGATACGACGGTGCATTTTATCAGTGAGGAGGAGCTGGAGAAGAATCACAGTGGGATTCCGCACGGGGGATTTGTGCTGCGAAGCGGCGTGACCGGGTGGGAGAAGGAGCACCGGCATTTGATTGAGTATCAGCTGAAGCTGGATTCGAACCCGGAGTTTACTTCGAGTGTGATTGTGGCTTATGCCAGGGCTGCGTTCCGGATGGCGAAGGAGGGGCAGACGGGGTGTAAGACGGTGTTTGATGTGGCGCCTGCGTATCTGAGCGCGAAGAGCGGGGAGGAGCTGCGGGCGGCGATGCTGTAAGAAAAGGACTGGATAGAATGCAAGATTTATTTGATATTTCCCAACAGGAATGTATCGAATTGGCGAAGAGGAATATTGTGGACTGTATTTATTCAAGCGCGAAAATCGAAGGGATTGCCGTTACCTTTCCGGATACGCAGCAAATCTATGAAGGCCGCGCCGTCGCCAATATGTCGATCGATGATGTAAATAAGATCAATAACCTGAAGCATGCCTGGCAGTTTGTTTTCGAAACGATTGACTATCCGCTGGACATTTTATATCTGAGACAATTAAGCCAGATTATTAACACGGCCCTTATGTCGGATGTAGGAATGATACGTGGCTATGATGTTTCGATTGGAGGGACATCCTGGAAGCCGGAGATTCCGGATACGGAAAAGATTAAAGAAGACCTGCGGAATCTGATGGAGATTTCATGCGCTACGGAGCGTGCGATTAAGGTGATGCTGTACGTGATGCGAACACAGATGTTCAGTGATGGAAATAAAAGGGTGGCGCAGTTGGCGGCGAATCAGATTTTAATCCAGAATGGAAAAGGGTTTTTGCGGATACCGGAGGAGGAAAACCGGAGATTTTTTGAACTGCTTGTGGAGTTTTACGAGACAAACGATGATCGGAAGATTGCTGATTTCATTTATCACACGTCGATTTGTGGGAAAAAAATCGTAAAAGAACAGGAGAATCCTCCGATTAACGAAGAAATGTTTAAAGGAATAAAGAAATCCGTGTAAACCGCGCTTGGATGGATGCAAAAAATACAGCGGTCTTACCAGGGCGTGACTTAGAATCCGCAGAGAGAAGAATCTTTCTGCGGATTTTTACAAATGATGTTTTGAAATCCGCTTTTGCGCGATTTCATAGACTTCTTCATTCCTATGCAACTAATTTCATCTCAATTTAATCGTATTTATGCCGTAAGTAGGTAATCACCTGTACCTTGATTTTTCCAAAAAAGCCACCTGTTCCGG
>JAUNPS010000073.1 GCA_030536575.1 Eubacteriales bacterium
AAACTTAAAATGAGCCTGCGAGTCGTTACTGGAACGAGGTACGAGTGAACAGTAAACAGATTCGAAGACGGGGGTGCAGGCATGCTAGCGATTGAGAGAAAAAATGAGATCCTGTCGATTCTTCAGAAGGAACAGCGGGTTCTGGTATCCGAACTGAGCCAGCGCTATAACGTAACCGAAGAAACGATACGCCGTGATCTGGAAAAACTGGAACGCGAAGGCTTCGTAAAAAAAACCTACGGCGGCGCAGTCCTGAATAAGAACATTTCCGTGGATATGCCGCTGAAGATCCGGGAAAAGACGAACCGGAAAGAAAAGCAGGTCATTGCCCAGCGGGTAGCGGAACTGGTGGAAGAGGGCGACTGCATCATGCTGGACAGCTCCTCCACGTCCCTGATGATCGCCCAGGCCCTGAAGAAAAAGGAAAAACTGACCGTGATCACGAATTCCGTGGAAGTTCTGATCGAGCTTTCCGGCTGCGAAGGGATCAAGGTGATCTCCACCGGCGGCATCCTTCGGGATTCCTCCCTTTCCCTGGTGGGAAAAGCGGCGTCCGATGTTCTGGAGCGTTATAACGTGGACAAGGCCATCCTGTCCTGCAAAGGCATCGACATGAAAAAAGGCGTGACAGATTCCCATGAGATGGAAGCGGACGTGAAAATCTGCATGCGGGCCTGCGCGAAGACCACGATCCTTGCGGCGGACAGCAGTAAGCTTGACAGCGTTTATTTCATCAAAGTCATGGATCTGGAGTCCGGCGATATCCTGGTGACGAACCGCCTTCCAAACAAAGCCTGGAGAGACTACCTGGAAAAACAGGGCGTCCAGGTCATCGAAGGCTGAACCACGAAAGCATCACAAGAATAAAATGAGAGGTGTAAAACTATGGGAGAAACGATTTATAATCTGGCATTCGACTTTGGAGCATCCAGCGGAAGAATGATCTTAAGCAAATACGAAGACGGGAAGATCGAGCTGGAAGAGCTTCACCGCTTCGCGAACGATCCGGTGCGGATCGGGAAGAATTTCTACTGGGATACCTTCCGACTGTACCACGAATTAAAACAGGGCCTGAAAAAAGCGGCCGCCAAGAAAATCCCGATCCAGAGTCTTGCCATCGACACCTGGGGCGTAGACTATGCCCTGATCGATAAAGACGGGAATGTGATTGGAAACCCCATCAACTACCGGGACGACCGTACCATCGGCGTCATCGAAGAAGTCGGAAAAATCGTTCCCCTGGACGAAGTTTACGCGTCCACCGGAATCCAGTTCATGAATTTTAACACCCTGTTCCAGCTCTACGCGGATAAGAAAATGCGCCCGGACATCTACGAAAAAGCCACCAGACTTCTGTTCATCCCGGAACTGTTCGGCTATTTCCTGACCGGAAAAATGTATAACGAATACACCTTCGCCAGCACCGGCCAGCTCCTGGACGCGAAAAAGCGCGACTGGGACTATGACCTGATTAAACGCTGCGGCCTGCGTACCGATATGTTCGGCGAGCTGACGAAGCCGGGAACCATCATCGGCGACCTGCTTCCGGAAGTTGTGGAAGAGACAGGATTGTCCGGTGTGAAAGTCATTGCAGTCGGAAGCCATGACACCGCCTCGGCTGTTGCGGGCACTCCCTTTGAAGATGAGAATGCGGCCTTCTTAAGCTGCGGAACCTGGTCCTTACTTGGCATGGAACTGGACGAGCCGATCCTGAACAAGGATTCCTTCGAATATAATTACACGAACGAAGGCGGCGTAGAGGGCAAGATCCGTTTCCTGAAAAACATCAACGGCCTTTGGATCATGCAGAACCTGCGGAAGAACTGGTGCGAATTCGAAGAGGAAGTTTCCTTCCCAGATATCATCAAAGCTTCCAGAGAAGCGAAGCGCCAGAACTTCGTGATCAACCCGAACGATCCGCGCTTTACCGCCCCGTACAATATGATGAAAGAAGTCATCGGCTACTGCGAAGAGCACGGCCAGGGCACCCCGGAAGGCCTGGGCGAGATCGCCATGGCCATCTACAACGGCCTGACCCAGGAATACGGCACCACGATCCGGAACCTGGAACTGCTCACCGGAAAGACCATTTCCTGCATTAACATGGTAGGCGGCGGCATCCAGGATCAGCTCCTCTGCGAACTGACCGCGAAAGCCACCGGAAAGAAGGTTGTGGCAGGCCCCATCGAGGGTTCCGTCCTTGGCAATGTGGTGATGCAGTTAAAGGCTCTGGGCGCCATCGACAGCCTGGAAGAAGGCAGAAAGATCGTAAAAGCGTCCTTCGAACAGAAAGTACATATTCCGGCATAACCTGCCGCGGAAAGCCCTCCGGGACGCCGGAGGGGAAAAATGGCAACGGGAAGAACGATCAGAAGGAGCGCCGCCTGAGAAGGCGGGAAAAAAAGAATGAAAAGATCAAAACGAATTGAAAAACTGGACGCGCGTCCGGTAAATAAAGACGGCTTCATCCGGGAATGGCCGGAGATGGGCTTCATTGCCATGAAAAGCCCTTATGACCCGAAGCCGTCCGTGAAAGTGGAGAACGGAAAGATCACCGAACTGGATGGGAAGAAGCGGGAAGATTTCGATTTCATGGACCAGTTCATTGCGGATTACGCCATTCGGGTGGATCGGGCGGAAGCATCCATGGCTGTCCCCTCCCTGGACATTGCGAAGATGATCGTGGATATTCACGTTCCCAGAAAGCAGATCCTGGAAGTGGTTTCCGGGATTACCCCGGCGAAAATGTGCGAAGTCATCAACTACCTGAACGTGGTGGAGATGATGATGGGCATGCAGAAAATGCGAGCCCGGAAAGTGCCGGGAAACCAGGCCCATATCACGAACCTGAAAGACGATCCGGTTCAGATCGCTGCGGATGCGGCGGAAGGAGCCCTGCGGGGATTCGCGGAAGAGGAGACGACCACAGGCATTGCCCGGTACGCGCCCTTTAACGCCATCGCCCTGCTGATCGGTTCCCAGGTGGGCCGGAAAGGCGTGCTGACTCAGTGCGCGGTGGAAGAAGCCACGGAACTGGAGCTTGGCATCCGCGGCCTGACCACCTATGCGGAGACGCTTTCCGTATACGGAACCGAAAAAGTCTTTATCGACGGGGACGACACCCCTTATTCGAAAGCATTTTTAAATGCCGCCTACGCCTCCCGCGGACTGAAGGTGCGTTTCACCTCCGGTTCCGGTTCGGAAGTCCTGATGGGAAGCAGCGAGCAGAAGTCCATGCTCTACCTGGAATGCCGCTGTCTTTATGTGACAAAAGGCGCAGGCAGCCAGGGCATCCAGAACGGCTCGGTAAGCTGCATCGGCGTAACCGCCAGCGTACCTGCGGGAATCCGCGAAGTCATCGGAGAGAATCTGGTGGCCGCCCTTTTGGGGCTGGAGTGCGCTTCCTCCAACGACCAGAGCTTTTCGAATTCCGATATGCGGCGGACTGCACGCACCATGCTGCAGTTTATGCCCGGAACAGACTTCATCTTTTCCGGCTATGCCGCGGAACCAAACTATGACAATATGTTCGCAGGCTCGAACTTCGACGCCGAAGATTTTGACGACTACAATGTCCTGCAGCGCGACATGCAGGTGGACGGCGGCCTTCGCCCGGTGACTGAAGAAGAGGTGATCCGGGTACGCCGCGAAGCCGGAAAGGCTGTCCAGGCTGTGTTCAAATACCTGGGCCTCACCGAAGTGACCGACGAGCAGGTGGAAGCCGTGACTTACGCTCACGGAAGCAAAGATACCCTGAAGCGCGACGTGGCCTCGGATCTGATGGCGGCGGACGACCTGATGAAGCGCGGCATTACCGGCGTGGACGTGGTGCGGGCGCTGGCCGAGAGCGGATTTACCGACCTGGCGGAGAGCATTCTGGAAATGCTGAAGCAGCGCGTAGTCGGCGATTACATGCACACCGCGGCCATCCTGGACGAGCATTTCCAGGTACTTTCCGGCGTGAACACGCCAAATGACTATCTGGGGCCGGGCACCGGCTACCGGGTGGACGGAAAACGCTGGGAAGAGATCAAAGAGATCCCGCACCTGATTGACCCGAACAACTTCTAGGAGGCAGATGTTATGGAAATGAACGAACAATTAGTACAGGCCATAACAAAGGCCGTAGTCCGCGAACTGGAAAAACAGGAAGGGCAGAAAGCAGCCGGGAATTCCATGCAGGGCAAAACCCGGATGATGCCGAAAACCTCCTATCAGGGCTTCCCGCCCGCGAAAAAGGGGACGGATCCCAAAGAAGTGGTGATTGGCGTCGGCCCGGCTTTCCAGAAAGAAATTAAAGCCACGATCACCGGCATTCCGCTGGATCAGGTATTGAAAAATATCTGCGCCGGAATCGAAGAAGAGGGCATGACCGCGCGGGTTGTAAAAGTGTTAAAGACTTCGGATGTGGGCTTTATGGGCCTGGAAGCGGCGAAACTGTCCGGCTCCGGCATCGGCATCGGCCTGCAGTCCAAGGGAACCACCGTCATTCATCAGAAAGACCTCTATCCGCTGTCGAACCTGGAGCTGTTTCCCCAGGCGCCGCTGATGGATCTTGCCACCTACCGGAAGATCGGCCAGAATGCGGCGCGCTATGTCAAAGGCGAAAAGGTGACGCCCATCGAATGTACGAACGATCCCATGGTCCGGGCGAAATTCCAGGTAAAGGCCGCCCTGATGCACATCATGGAAACCGAGCAGGTAGACCCGGAAAATCCGATTATCGAATGGGGGACGGACAAATGAGCAGATATCCCTTGGGGAAATACGAGCGGGACACGATTACTTCCAGAACCGGGAAAAAGCTCTCGGAGATCACGCTGGAAGAGGTAAAAAAAGGAAACATCCAGGCAGATGACATTAAGATTTCCCAGGAAACCCTCCGCCGTCAGGGCGAGGTGGCCCTGGAAGCGGACAATCCCAGCATGGCCGCCAATTTCGAACGCGCCGCCGAGCTGGTGAACGTTCCGGACGACGTCATTCTTGCCATGTACAATAAACTGCGTCCCAACCGCTCCACGAAACTGGAGCTGGTGCAGATGGCGCAGGAGCTTCTGGAAAAATACGGCGCTGTCAACTGCGCGAAGCTGGTGATGGAAGCCGTGGAAATTTATGAAAAAAGGGGAATCCTTCTTTGAAACTGATCGCAGGCGTTGATATCGGAAATTCCACAACCGAAGTATGCATCGGGGACTTACAGCCGGATGGGAGCATCCGGTTTCTCTCCTCGGCTTCCCGGATGACCACGGGAACCAAAGGGACGGAGCCAAACGTCCTGGGGATCAAGTCTGCTCTGGAGGAGGCCATGGACAAGATTGGCCGCCCCATTTCCGAGATCAGCCTTGCGCGGCTGAATGAAGCCGCTCCGGTCATCGGCGATACGGCGATGGAGACCATCACCGAGACGATCATTACGGAATCTTCCATGATTGGCCATAACCCTTCCACCCCGGCAGGCGCCGGTCAGGCGGTGGGGACGCTGATCTTTCTGGAGGATCTGGAAACGGGCCTGGAAAAGGTTCCGTATCTGGTGGCGGCTTCGGAGCGGCACTCCTACGAAGAAATTGCGGAAACGCTGAACCGGTATCACAAGACGCTGGATATCTGCGGCGTGATCCTGCAGGCGGACGAGGCTGTGCTGGTGGAAAACCGGCTGGATTTCCGGGTGCCGATCGTGGACGAAGTGCGGCACATTTCCAGCATCCCGGCGGGAAAGCTGGCGGCCATTGAAGTGGCGCTGCCGGGCCAGTCGGTGCGGATGCTTTCGAATCCCTATGGGATTGCGACCCTTCTGGGGCTGGATGCGAAGGAGACGCGGGCGGTGACGCCCATTGCGAAAAGCCTGATCGGAAAGCGCAGCGCGGTGGTGATCCGCACGCCCCACGGGAATGTGCGGGAACAGGTGCTTCCGGCCGGGGAGATTCATTTTTACGGAGAGAAGAAGCTTCGGGTCAATATTGACGCCGGGGCGGAGAAAATCATGGAAACCCTGGAAGACGCCGGTGAGATTTCCGACATCGGCGGCCAGGAGAATACAAATGTAGGAAATATGCTTGCAGGGATTAAAAAGGGCATGGCCGAAGTTTCCAAAGAGCCAGAAGAATCCATCAAGATTACGGATATACTGGCGGTGGATACGCTGGCGCCCGTGGAGATTTCCGGTTCGCTGGCCGGGGAGACCTGCATGGAGAAGGCGGTAGGAATTGCCGCTATGGTAAAGACAAAACAGCTTCCGATGGAGCGGATTGCGGACCGTATGAAACGGGAGCTTGGCATTTATACAACCGTAGCCGGTGTAGAGGCGGTGATGGCGTCCCTGGGGGCGCTGACGACGCCGGGAACGACCCTGCCGATCGCCATTTTGGACATGGGCGGCGGTTCCACGGACGCGGCGATCATCCACGCGGACGGCCGGGTGAAGACCACCCATCAGGCCGGGGCCGGGGAGCTGGTGACGCTTCTGATCCAGACGGAGCTGGGGCTTCGAAGCCGGATTACGGCGGAGCAGATTAAAAAATATCCTTTGGCGAAGGTGGAAAGCTTATTCCACATGCGGCTGGAGAACGGGGCCATGGAGTTCTTTCCGGAGTCCATTGATCCCAGGTATTTCGGGCATGTGGTGCTCTTAGCGCCGGAGGAACTTTTGAAGATTGAAGAGGATCTTCCCATGGAGAAAATCTGCGCGGTGCGGCGGGAGGCCAAGAAAAAGGTCTTTGTGTGCAATGCGTTGCGGGCGCTGCGGGAGGTGGCCCCGGAGCACGATCTGAAGCAGATTCCCAACGTGGTGCTGGTCGGCGGCTCGGCGGAGGATTTTGAAGTGCCGGAGATGCTGACGGAGGCCCTGGCGGATTACCGGATCGTCTGCGGGCGGGGGAATATCCGGAGTCAGGAAGGCCCGCGCAATGCGGTTGCGACCGGGCTGGTCTTATCGTACCGCGGATAGCGGTCAGAAAACAGGAGAATGAAAAATGGCAGCTCACAGACCTTCCATTTTTATCTATACAGCAAAGGCAGATCCCGATTATTTGAAGGAGATCTGCGCAGGAATTGAAGAAGAAGGCATTTTTTACGAGATCAGCGAGTTTGCGGAGCTGGATTTGGATACGCTGGCTTACGAGGCCGCTTCCGAATCGATTTTGGGTTCGGGAATCGGGATCGCGGGAAAGCGGATCGCGCTGCAGATGCGGATGCTGCCGAAGGGCAGGAATGTCTGCGAACTGCATGCGCCGACGTTTGCTCAGTGCAGGAGCCTTGGGGCAAACAGCGCCAGGGCGGTGAAAAAAATGCCGTTTAAGGAGCTTTATGGCGGCCGGGAGTTGAGGACAGCGAAATGAAGGTTTACACCAAAAAGGGCGATACGGGAACTACGAGCCTGATCAAAACAAAAAATATTCCGAAATCCGACGACCGGATTCAGCTGGTGGGAAACATCGACGAGCTGACCAGCCAGATCGGGATGATCAAAAGCCGGGTATGCCATCCACAGGTGTACGGGATGCTGGAGACGATCCAGAACAATCTGATCACGGTGATGGCCGGAGTGGCGGACCCCTATAATTTCAAATACCGTCTGAAGGAAGAGGAAGTGACGAAGGTTGAACAGGAGATCGACCGGATGGAGGGCCTGTTTGTCCGGAAGCCGGGATTTGTGCTGCCGGGGGCGAATCCGCTGTCGGCGCAGATGGATGTGACGCGGACGGTGGCGAGACGGTGTGAGAGGTGGCTGTCGCTGGTGGCGATCCGCTATGGGGCGGATGGGATGACGAAGAAGTATCTGAACCGGCTGGCGGATTATTTTTACATATTGGCGAGATATACGGATGTCCTGGCGGAAGAGGGCAGACTTGACGAGATAGAGAAATCGAATGCGCGGGAGTTGACCGAAACGGGGATGCAAAGACCCGGCGCAGGCACGGCGCGGGGACAGAGTGAAGCGGGCATGCGGAAGCCCGAAAAAATCGATGCGCGGGAGCTGGCGGAAACGGGGATGCAGAAAACCGAAGAGCAGAACGCGCGGGAACCTTGGAAAACAGGCGCGTGGGAATCCACGAAATCAGAAGGAGCAGACACAAAGGCAGAAGCTGCGGCAGGAAAGCCCCAGGGGGGCACGCCGGGCGGAAAAGGAGAAGCGGTTATGGAACAGGTTTCGGAAGTCGTGATTCAGGAAGTGTTAAAACGTCTCAGCCAGAACGGGCGGATCACCCTGGCCCAGGCCAAGCGGCTGATCGACCGGGTGGAGGCATATGCCGAGTCCCAGGGGCTGAAGGCGGTGATCGCGGTGTGTAATCCGGAGGGGAATCCGGTGGCGGTTCATGTGATGGACGGGGCTTTTCTTGTGAGCTTCGACGTTGCGGTGAAAAAGGCCTACACCAGCGCTTCCGTGAAAATGTCCACGATGGAGCTTTCGAAACTGATCCAGCCGGGGGAAACTTTCCAGGGGCTGGATAAGCTTCAGGGGGACAAGATGGTGTTCTTTGGCGGCGGGGTTCCGCTGAAAGTCGGAGAACAGCTCATCGGGGCCCTGGGTGTCAGCGGCGGTACGGGCGAGGAGGACAATGCGATTGCCGAGTACGCGCTGAAGGTGCTGCCGGAGGTTCTGGCTTAGAAAAGCGGCGATCCGCGGGGGAGGAGCCTCATGAATCGTCAAAAATTGCCAGGAGACTGTTGAAATGAGCCGCAGAGCATGCGGCGGTGGAGAAGTGCCAGAACGGGCACAAGGCGGATTTGCAGCGAACAGCAGAGGATGCGGCGCAGCGAAAACAGCCGGGCCTGTATGCGCGCTCTGATTTTGGCCGCAGAATACGCGGCATTGGAGGGAACCATGGAGAAATATTACAGCGGTGAAATTAAGAAAAGCGAGCGGATTCCGCGACTGATCGCTCGCCTGTACGACCATTTACCGGAGATCGAGGCGGACCGCGCCGTCCTCCTTACGGAAAGCTACCGGGAAACCGAGGGAGAACCCATCATTCTGCGCCGGGCAAAAGCTTTCCGGAACATCTGTCACAAGCTGCCGATCACGATCCGGGAAGAAGAACTGATTGTCGGGAGCAATACGAAGACGGCCAGAGGCTGCCAGGTATTCCCGGAATACTCCTTCGACTGGCTGGAAGCCGAGTTCGACACCGTAGAACACCGGAGCGCCGACCCCTTCTACATTTCCGAAGAAACAAAGAAAACCCTTCACGAGGTGTACAAATACTGGAAAGGGAAGACCACCAGCGAACTGGCGACTTCCTATATGGCGGATGAGACGCTTCTGGCCATGAAGCACAATATTTTTACACCTGGAAATTATTTCTACAATGGCATCGGCCATTTCACCGTAAAATACTGGGAAGTCCTGAATCTGGGCTACGAGGGGATTATGGCGAAAACCCAGGCCGAACTGGATAAATGCAAAGTCACTGATCCGGATTACGCCGAGCGTTCCAGCTTTTTGAACGCTGTTCTGATCAGTTGTCAGGCTGCTGTGGACTATGCGCACCGTTATGCCGCCCTTGCATTGCAGGAAGCGGAAAAATGTACCGACCGCCAGCGGAAGCTGGAGCTGTTGGCTATCGCGAATAACTGTGCCCGCGTGCCGGAGAAGCCCGCGCGGAATTTCTACGAAGCCTGCCAGTCCTTCTGGTTCGTGCAGATGCTTTTGCAGACCGAGTCCTCCGGCCATTCCATTTCGCCGGGACGCTTTGACCAGTACATGTATCCCTTCTATAAGAAAGATATGGAAGAAGGGCTGATTACCAGAGAGTTTGCGCAGGAGCTGATGGACTGCATCTGGGTGAAATTAAACGATCTCAATAAATGCCGCGACGCGGCCAGCGCGGAAGGGTTCGCAGGCTACAGCCTGTTCCAGAACCTGATCGCAGGCGGCCAGGACGAAGAAGGAAACGATGTGACGAACGATCTCTCCTTTATGTGCATCGAAGCTTCCATGCATGTGCACCTTCCGGCTCCATCCCTTTCCGTCCGAGTCTGGAATGGAACCCCGGATGAATTCCTGATTAAGGCGGCAACCCTGACCAGAACCGGAATCGGCCTTCCGGCGTACTATAATGACGAAGTTATCATTCCGGCACTGATGAGCCGTGGCGTTTCCTTAAAGGACGCCAGAGGATATAACATCATCGGCTGCGTGGAGCCCCAGGCTCCCGGAAAGACCGACGGCTGGCACGACGCCGCGTTCTTCAATATGCTGCGGCCGCTGGAACTGGTCTTCTCCCAGGGCGAGGAATTCGGAGAGCAGGTGGGCTTGCGGACGAAGCCGATTTCCGAGATGAAAACCTTCGAAGAATTCTTTGACGCATATAAAGAACAGATGGAATATTTCATTGGCCTGATGGTCAATGCGGACAACAGTATCGACGTGGCCCATGCAAAGCGCTGTCCTCTGCCATACCAGTCTTCGATGATCGACGACTGCATTGCCAGAGGGAAGTCCTTGCAGGAGGGCGGAGCCGTTTATAATTTCACAGGCCCCCAGGGCTTTGGCATCGCGAATGTTTCGGATGCGCTCCTGGCGATTAAGGTGCTGGTTTTCGAACAGAAGAAACTGACGCTTACCGAATACAAAGACGCTCTGGATCATAATTTTGGCAAGGGACTGAGCAAAGAATGGGTGGAATACCTGACTGTTCAAACCGCGGAGAATCTGGCGAAGTCCGGCCATTCCGTCGGAAAGAAAGAGATTCAGGCAATTGCGGAGACGATCAAAACGACGCCGGTTCCGGCCGAAAAGCAGAAGAAATACGATCAGCTTCTGGAGTGGATTTCTGAAGTGCCCAAATACGGGAACGATTTGCTGGATATCGACAAATTTGCCAGAGAAGTGGCTTATACCTACACCCGCCCGCTGGAAAAATACCGGAATCCCAGAGGAGGCATTTATCAGGCCGGGCTGTATCCGGTTTCCGCGAATGTGCCGCTGGGGGCGCAGACCGGGGCGACGCCGGACGGACGTCTGGCGAATACGCCGATTGCAGACGGCGTGGGGCCGGTGGCCGGAAAGGATGTGAAGGGGCCGACCGCTACGGCGAATTCCGTGGCAAGGCTGGATCACTTCATTGCGTCGAACGGGACGCTGTTTAACCAGAAATTCCACCCGTTGGCTTTGAGCGGAATGGAAGGACTGCAGAAATTTACGGCGCTGATCCGCGCGTATTTTGACCAGAAGGGCATGCATATGCAGTTCAATGTGGTGAGCCGCGAGACGCTGCTGGATGCGCAGGCGCACCCGGAGAATTATAAGGGACTGGTGGTACGTGTGGCTGGCTACAGCGCATTGTTTACCACGCTGTCGCGTTCTTTGCAGGACGATATCATTAATCGGACGACGCAGGGATTTTAAGCGGCGCGCCCGTAAATCCGGCAGATAGTTTGAGAGAAACCGAAAAAAGCCGTCCGGCGGTGCAGTTGCGTGCCGCCGGATTTTTTGAAAGAGCGCGAGGAGTACGCGCGGCCTTTGATGCGCGGTGCTGGGATAGCGAATCGCGGCAAGGCGGCGAGGGATCAGTCGGAGGCGCAGAAGCCTAAGCCCCGCGGCAAGGCGGCGAGGCAGCAGGCAGCGGAAATTTGCCCCGAGGCGGTATTCGCCAAATGTCCACATGGCGCATTGTTCGCGGAAAGAAACCAATACAGGAGCAATTATGGGAAAAGAATATAATCAAGTAACCGGACGCATTTTTGATATTCAGAAATTTTCCATCCACGACGGGCCGGGCATCCGCACCATCGTCTTTTTAAAGGGCTGTCCCCTGCGGTGCAAATGGTGCTGTAATCCGGAGTCTCAGAGTGCGGCCATCCAGACCATGGTGCGCAATGGAAAAGAGGAAATCATTGGCCGGGATGTGACGGTGGAAGAGGTCATGGACGAGGTGTTAAAAGATATGCCGCATTTTCGGCGCTCCGGCGGGGGCCTTACGCTTTCCGGCGGGGAATCCCTGCGGCAGCCGGATTTCGCCAGCGCATTGCTTCAGGCGGCAAAGGCGGCGGGGATTAACACGGCCATGGAATCCACTGGTTTGGCTGAGTTCTCGGTCATTGAAAATAAGATCCTTCCCTGGCTGGATCTCTATCTGATGGATATTAAGCACATCAGCAGCAGTAAGCATAAACTGTTTACATCCCAGCCAAACGAACGGATTCTGGAAAATGCGAAGAAAATCGCGGCATCCGGGCAGAATCTGATCATCCGTGTCCCGGTGATTCCGACATTTAATGATACGCCGGAGGAGATTCTGGAAATCGCGCAGTTTGCGCGGAGCCTGAAGGGCGTCACCAGGCTGCATCTGCTTCCCTACCACCGGCTTGGCCAGGATAAATACGCCGGACTTGGGCGGGAATATACGATGGCCCATATCGAACCGCCGACGAATGAACAGATGGAGATTTTGCGCCAGGTTGCGGCCACGACGGGGCTGCAGGTGCAGATTGGCGGGTGATTTGTCCGCCAGTAAAGGACATGAGAATGTTTCTCAAGAAGCCGGGTGTGCGCGATTGCGCACGAATCCAAAGCATTCCCGGACAAAAAGGTTGTGCATCCCAGGCGAACGTGTTAGAATAGGTTCAGGACAACGAAAGAAAGAGAGTACAATCGATGAAGAAAACGGAAAAGCAGAGTCGTGCCGAGGAGGTAACGGTGAGCATCCGGGAGCGGATCTATAACGGGCAGCTGCCAGCCGGAACCCGTCTGATCGAGCAGGAGATTGCGAAAGAGTTTGGCGTGAGCCGGGGCCCGGTTCGGGAAGCCCTTCAGGAACTGGAACATGAGGGGCTGGTGATTTCCGAGGTGAATAAAGGCAGCACGATCGCGAACCTCTCGGCGGAAGATGCCTACGAAATCTTTTATCTGCGGGGGACACTGGAGAAGATGGCGCTGGAGAAATGCGGAGGGCGGCTTTTGGATTCCAGTATTCTTTCCATGCGGAATGTGGTTGAAGATATGAAGACCATCGGGGATCGGAAGAGCCAGATGGGGAAGCTGATCGCGTATGATGAGCGGTTTCACGAGGAGATCCTGAAGTCCAGCAAAATGCCCCGTCTCTGGAAACTGTGGAAGTATTTAAGCCCGCTGAACGGGGCGATGTTCCTGAAGGTGGAAGAGTGCTACCAGATCCAGGAGGAGGATGCGCTGGCGAATTTTCGGGTGTCGCCAAGGAGGAACCGGAAATCGGTATGGGCCGGGCATCAGGAGATGCTGGAGGTGCTGGAGAAGGGGAATCTGGAGGAGTCGGTAAAGATTATAGAGAATCACTATTTTTCTACTGGGGAGATGATTTACCGGTGGGAGAAGCGAAGAGAAGAGCCGTGAGAGGCTCTTTTTTCGTCCAGCGACGCGGCCGCCAAAACACCAGGCGCAAGTGTCCAGTCGCCAAACACCTGGCCCAGTCACCGGCGCAGCCGCCAAAGCGCCCAGCCCAATTGCCCAGCGGCGCGGCCGCCAAAGCGCCAGGCCCGCCGCCCGCGCGTCCGACCAGACGCCAGAGCTGAGACGTCCAGCCCAATCGCCCGCCCGCGCGGTCGCTAAAACGCACAGCCCGCCCCGATAGAGCGGCATCACCCGCGGCCGCCGCACGCGGACACCCACTCTCAAATCCCGTTCAATACCTCACAAATCCTCTGCATTTCCTCCTCCCCATACCTCTGATCACACGGCACCGAACACACATGCTCATAAATATACGCCGCCTCCGGCCTCCCCTCCAGCGAAACCAACGGCCCCACCGGCCAATAACTGGTACAACTGATCCCAGCCCCAGTCACAACCTTCCGAAACGCCTCCCGCTCCTTCGCATACACCGTCATATGGCTCGGCACCACCCCATCCGGCAGCTCCGGGAACACAATCTCCCAGGCCTCCGTCGGCCTTAAATGCTCCAGCAAATACTGGTAATTCGCCCGTCTGCGGCACTGAAGCTGCCGCACCGGATAAAAATCCAGAATCGCAATCGACTCCGGGTCAGCCTGGTAGCAGTCAAAAATCTGCCGAAGCTGCATCTCGGCCTTCCAGAACAGGTCGTCCGCCTCCGGCGCACCCTGCTCTTTCAGATCAATACATTCCCGCCGCCACTTCAGATGCTGCTCATCCGGCGGCAGCAGCGGAACTTCAAACTTCCCTTCCCGCCTCAGCGCAAATCCCCCGCTGGCAACCCCCAGCCACTTCCGAAAACTCCCAACCACATAATCACAGTGGGGATCGATCCCATCCGCCGAAAAAATCGAATGCGTCGTATCCTCGATCACGCAGATCCCCCTCCGGCTGCACTCCGCCACAAATTCCCGGTCATACTTCGAAAACCCATAATACCCGCAGATCGAGATCACACTGATCCGCTCCAGCACCGCCGGGTCAAAAACGGGAACCATCTCTTTCGTCACATCATAAAAAATCAGCTCATAACCAGCCTTGTGAAAGGGGGCCAGCACCGTCTCGCAGGTGTAAACCGGCACATAGGCCACCCGCTTCGAATCCCGCAGCTTCAGATCTTCCAGCGCATAATAAATCCCGCAGCGCCCGGACATTAAATAGCGCAGGTCGCCTGTGGGGGGCGTCAGCTTCTCCAGGAAATGATTCGGCTCCTGGGGCAGCGGAATGTAGGGAAAAGAACCTCCAATTTTCATCATTTTATCGTCTCCTTTAGAAAAATATACAAAAACAATCTCCAAAATTTGGGTAAAGTATACCATGTCTCCAAGAAAAAGGCAAGAAATTGTCAACAATTTCAAAAAAATGTTGACGAATGGAAAAAGAAACCTTATAATGAGCTAAAGTGTTATATAGATACAACGGGAAAGCGAGGAGAAAGTATGTATAAGTACGTTGTAAAAAGACTGCTGATGTTGATTCCAGTCCTTCTGGGCGTGACCTTCATCGTCTTTTTCATCCTGAATCTGTCGCCGGGCGATCCGGCCGCCATGATTTTAGGCGACCAGGCTTCCGCGGAAGCCCTGGAGATGAAACGGGAAGAGCTGGGCCTGAACGATCCCCTGCTGGTGCGCTACGGCCGCTACATCTGGGACATGCTGCACGGCGACCTGGGAACTTCCTACAAGAATAACATCAGCGTATGGAGTCAGGTAATGGAGCGGTTCCCGAATACCGCCATCCTGGCCGTGGCCGGGATCCTGGTGGCCCTGCTGATCGGTATCCCCACCGGGATCATTTCCGCCAAGAAGCAGTATTCCCTGGTGGATAACTGCTCCATGATCCTTGCCCTGATCGGCGTCGCGATGCCGAACTTCTGGTTCGGGCTTCTGGTCGTGATCATTTTCGCCCTGAAGCTGGGCTGGCTTCCCTCCCAGGGAATGGGAGAGGGCTTCATCCCCCTGTTAAAGAGCCTGGTGCTTCCGGCCCTGACTCTGGGAACCGGTTCCGCCGCCATGATCACCCGTATGACCCGTTCCTCCATGCTGGAAGTCATCCGTCAGGACTACATTGACACCGCCCGTGCCAAAGGCGTTTCCGAAAAGAACATCACCTACCGTCACATGCTCCGCAATGCGATGATCCCCATCGTCACCGCCGTAGGCCTGCAGTTCGGCACCCTCCTTGGCGGCGCGATGCTGACCGAAACCGTATTTTCCTGGCCCGGCCTTGGCCGCCTGATGGTAGAATCCATCAAATCCAAGGACATTCCCATGGTGCTGGGTTCCGTGATCTTCCTGGCGATCATGTTTACCGTAGTAAACCTGATCGTGGACCTGATCTACGCATTCATCGATCCGAGAATCAAGTCCCAGTATAAAAAGGGCGGGAGGTAAGTATGAAAAAAGCAGAAATTGACAAAATGGCCGCCAGCTCCGGACAGCAGCGAACCCTCTGGGAAGAGACCTGGCGCAGATTCAAAAAGAACAAACTGGCGATGGCCGGGCTGGCTTTTATCCTCCTGCTCGTCGTCATCGCTGTCGCCACCATCGTTATCGACGTGGTGACGAATAAATCCGTCTATAACAACTATGTCATCAAACAGGATCTCCGCGGCAGACTGGAGCCCCCAAGCCTGGCCCATCCCTTCGGAAAAGATGAGTTCGGCCGGGATATGCTGTTCCGGATGCTCTGGGCGATCCGCTACTCCCTGTTCATGGGAACCGTCGCCATCGCGATTTCCTGCGTGGTCGGCGGGACGCTGGGAGCCATCGCCGGTTATTACGGCGGAAAAGTGGATAATGTGATCATGCGTTTCATGGATATTTTGCTTGCGATCCCCTCGATGCTGCTTGCCATTGCCATCGTGGCAGCCCTTGGAACCAGCATCACGAACGTCCTGATCGCCATCGCCATTTCCTATGTGCCGACCTTCGCCCGAACGGTGCGCGCGCCGATTCTGACCATCAAAGACCAGGAATTCGTCGAAGCGGGCAAGGCCGTGGGAGCCAGCGACCTGCGCATCATTTTCCGGTACATCATTCCGAACTCCATGGCGCCTATCATTGTACAGGCGACTCTGGGCGTTGCAGGCGCGATCCTCTCCATTGCGGGCCTTTCCTTCCTGGGACTGGGAATCCAGCCGCCCACGCCGGAGTGGGGCGCAATGCTGTCAAACGCCAGAACCTATATCCGTGACTCCTGGCACATCACCGTCATCCCAGGCCTTGGCATCATGCTGACCATCCTGGCGCTGAACGTGATCGGCGACGGCCTGCGGGATGCTCTGGATCCGAAACTGAAGAACTGATGGCCGTTTCAGGCAAATAAGGAGAAAGCGATGACCGAGCAAGTATTATTGGAAGTAAAAGATTTGGTAATCCACTACGAGACCGACGACGGGATCGTGGAAGCATTAAACGGAGTCAGCATCCAGATTCCTGAAGGGAAGACATTGGGCCTGGTAGGCGAGACCGGAGCCGGGAAGACCACCCTGGCCAAGGGCATTATGGGCCTGATCCCGAACCCGCCCGGAAAGATTAAAGGCGGCGAAATCCTGTACGACGGAAAAGATTTACTGAAAATAGGCGAGCAGGAGATGAAAAAGATCCGCGGAGAACATATCTCCATGATCTTCCAGGATCCGATGACCTCATTAAACCCGGTGATGACCGTAGGCGAACAGATCATGGAAGTTATCCTGGAGCATAACAATATCAGTAAAAAAGAAGCGAGAGAAAAGGCGGAGGGGATGCTGGAACTGGTCGGTATTCCGGGGAGCCGCTTCGGCGAATATCCCCATCAGTTTTCCGGCGGCATGAAGCAGCGCGTGATTATCGCGATTGCCCTGGCCTGTAAGCCGAAACTTCTGATCGCCGACGAGCCCACCACCGCCCTGGACGTGACCATCCAGGCCCAGATTC
>JAUNPS010000023.1:0-16661 GCA_030536575.1 Eubacteriales bacterium
AACGGGGCAACGTCATCGTCAAACTTCCCCTAACTGCGACTAAGACGCTCAGGAAAGCCTTCGCGCCTAAGTCTTAGTAAGGCGCGATTTCGACTCTTCCTAAAACCGCCCCTCGAAACACGTCCCCGCAAGCTTTCCGCCTTCCCAGCGACTGTGTGCGGCGGCTCCGGGAGGGGTGTTGCCTGGCCGAATTTTCCGGATTCCCGGCGGCTGAGCGCGGCAGCTTGGGAGGCGCGCGAAAAACGGCTGAATTTTCCGGATTCCCGGAAGCTGATCCTCGCGGCACGCAAGGCGTGCGAAAACTGGCTGAACTTTCCGGATTCCCGGAAGTTGATTCCCGCGGCACGCAAGGCGCGCGAAGACTGGCTGAATTTTCTGGGTTCCCGCGCCGGGCGCGGCGGCTCGGCCGGCCGAGGGTTGCGCGCGTGCCGTTCTCTTGGCTTTTTCTGCAAAATAGTATCTCCGCAAATGTTTAAAACTATGTTACAATATTTTCATTCTGTTAATTTTGAGAAAGGGATGGTTTCACGGATGGATTTTTTGTATTTTTTGGAAGGGATCCGGAATCCGGTTTTGGATGTGTTTTTTCAGTTCTGCACGTATTTGGGGCAGGAGATTCCGGTGCTGGCGGTGATTTGTGTGTTGTTTTGGTGTGTGAATAAGACGTTGGCTTATCAGATTGGACTTTCGTTTTTTGGTTCGGGGCTGCTGCTGCAGAATTTGAAGATTACGTTCCGGATTGACCGCCCCTGGGTTTTGGACCCGGATTTTGAGCCGGTGGCTTCTGCGGTTCCGGCGGCGACTGGGTATTCGTTTCCCAGTGGTCATACGCAGAGTGCTACGGCGTTGTTTTCTACGCTGGCTCTGTATGTTAAAAGGAAGGGGCTGAAGATTGTTTTTACTGTGTGTTTTCTTTTGGTTGGGCTTTCACGGATGTATTTGGGAGTCCATACGCCAAAGGATGTGTGCGTTGCGATTCTCCTGGCTCTTGCTGTTACGTTGATTTTGAATCCGGTGATGAAGCGTTTGACGGATTCGAAAATACAAAACGGAGTGGTCAGCCTGATTTTGGCTGCCCTCTCCGCTGCGACGATTTTTTATGCGTGTTTTTTGTTAAATCAGGGAACGATTGAAGAAAGTTATGCGCTGGACTGCTGTAAGGCTGCCGGAGCCGGTTTTGGATTCGCTCTCGGCTGGTTTCTGGAACGCTGTTATATACAGTTTTCCATTGAAGGAAGCCTTCGTTTCCAGGTAGGGAAGACGGTTGTTGGGCTCGCAGTCACGCTCTGCCTGAAGCTTTTGTTTAAGGCTGTCCTTGGCTCGTCCATCCCGGCGGAAATCCTCCAGAACGCCCTGCTCGTCCTGTGGATTCTGGCTGCCTATCCATTCCTGCTCAAGCGCTATCAGACCACCCGCGGCAAATAAAAAATCCTTCCCGCGCCGCCGCCAGAACCACACTTCACGAGTCCAGCGAAACTCCCACGGCAATGGGCCAGAATCCCCTGGCGCGCCCGACAGCTCCCTTCCGGCTCGCGGAGCCAGAACCGCCCATCACCCCTCCGGCGGCTCTCCCCCATCCCGCGGGGCCTCCCCGGCCCCGGCCCCGCTCCTGCTCCTCTTCCGAAACTCATTCGGCGTCTCATGATAATACCTCTGAAAATTCTCCGAAAAATTCCGTGCATCCTTAAATCCCGTCTTCGCGGCAATCTCATAAGCTTTCATGTCGGTTTTGATCAGAAGCGCCAGTGAATGCTGCAGCCGGACTTTATTCAAATAATCTTTAAAATTTTCCCCGGCATTCTTCTTAAAAAAGCTGCTGAAATAATATTGGTTCATATGGACAACATCCGCCAGAACCTGAAGCGTCAGATTCTCATCATAATGATTCTCAATATAGGCCTTCGCCTTCAGGAAATCCTGGTTCTCCACGCCCACCACCGTCTCCTGAAGCTGCTCCATATACCCCGCCATCATCTCATAATAGGCCGCCTTCATCTCGCCCCACGTCGCGCACGCCCGTCCCATCTCCAAAAGCTTCCGCGTATCCGCATTCCGCCCCGGCAGCCCCAGATTCGCAAACCGCTCCTCCAGCATCCGGATCAGCGTACAGAGATAAAAATAAGCGTCCTCCTTCTTCCCCCTGGACACCCGCACCAAAAGCTTCGTATACTGCTCATACTGTTTCTCCAGCATCCCCCGGTTCTGCGCAATCACCGAATCCAGCATCCGCTCCCGAAGCTGCATAAACCGCTTCCAGTCCTCCTCGCTCTCCTTCTCCACAAACAGCACCGGCGCGTCCGCAGCCTCCGCAAAAAACAGATACTCCCCGATCTCCTCCGCATTGCCCACCAAAAACCCGATCTTCTGGCGGTATCTCTCCTCCACCAGAGCCGCCGCCTTCGTCAGAATCTCCCGACACGTCTCCTCATCCGCCGTATACAGCCGAAGCGCCGCCCGCTGCCCTGCCTGCGCCGCCTCACCCAACTGATTTTCCTGCAAATACTCCTCCAAAAAACTCTGCATCGAAAACTCCGTCAGCCGCTTCATCTGCGCCGTCTCATTTCCCTGCCAGAATACCGTCAGGTACGCCGTCGCGCCCGCAGCGCTCCCGCCCCCATGCGCGTCCGCTTCCGGCAAAGCCTTTTCCGGCTCCTGCACATTGCCCGGAATCTGAAAGCATTTTTCCAGCGCCCGCAGAAGCTCCTCCCGGATCACCGGCTTCAGCAGATACTCCACCGCCCCGTACTGCACGGCCGCCCTCGCATATTCAAACTCCTGAAACCCGCTGACAAAAATCACCTTCAGATCCAGGTTCAGCTTCCGGCATGTCTTTAAAATATCAACGCCGGACATTTCCGGCATAGAAATGTCCAGCAGCGCCAAATCCGGTTTCAGGGCCAGGATTCCCTCCATGGCCTGTTTCCCGTCCGTATATTCTCCCACAATCTCGATCCCAAGCTTCTCAAAATCCACCAGCTTCTGGACTCCCCTGATAATCACAGGTTCGTCATCCGCCAAGATCATCCGCATCTTCTGCACCCTCCCTGTAAATGACCGGCATCAGCACCTGCACCATTGTCCCGATTCCCACGGTACTCGTCACCGTCACGCCATACGTTTCCCCGTACAGCAGACGAATCCGGTCGTGGACATTTTTCAGCCCAATGCTCTGCCAGTTGTACTCATCCTTGATCCCCGGCTCGTCGCTCTCCAGCAGCCCGTTCAGCCGTTCCAGCACGCTTTCATCCATTCCCACGCCGCTGTCCATCACGCTGATCACCAGCTCGCCTTCCCGCGCGTCCGTTTCCACATAAATGCTTCCCTTTCCGCCCCGCGGCTTAATCCCGTGCACATAGGCATTTTCCACAATCGGCTGGAGAATCAGCTTTGGAATCAGAATACCCTGCAAGCCGTTTTCCTCCGTCCGAAGCTGCACATTGCCCGTAATCCGGCAGTTCAGCAGATAAATATATTTCTTGATAATATCCAGTTCCTTTTCCAGCGGAACCATATCCTGCACCGGCCCGATCAGATAATGGATCTGCTCCGAAAGCGCCTCGATCATCTCCGGCACATGCTTATTTCCCTCGTCCAGGGCGGTCATGCGGATAATTTCCAGCGTATTGTACAGGAAATGGGGATAAATCTGGGATTTCAGCGCAGTCAGTTCGGCCTCTTTCTGCCGTATCTGCACCACGTACACCTGGTCAATGTACTTTTTCAGGGCAACGCTCATCTGGTTAAACCGTTGGGAAAGCACCCCGATTTCATCCTCGGACTGCACCGGAAGTTCGATGTTAAAATCACCCTTTTCCACCTTTTCCATTTCCTTCATCATCGCCTGCATCGGCTGCGTGAGCCTTCTGGAAAAGTACACCGACGCGGCCAGAAGCGCCGCGACCGACGCCCCCAAAAACACATACATGATCGTCTGCATGCTGGAAATCTGAGAAAATGCAATGGCCGTATTCATCACCGCGATCACCCGCAGCCCATATTCATTTTCCCCGGATTCCACCACAAACTGGCTGTCCGTATTCTCAAACGCCGTCTCCAGTTTCTGCCCGATCCACGTGCTGTCGCTGCTGTAAAAGCAGTTTCCGTCCCCGTCCAGCACATAAAATTCCTCGTTCCCGCTGAACTTCACACTCTGGAAAATCTGGGTGATCCGTCGGATATCCACATCCAAAAACAACGTCCCCACATAGGGCGTATTTCCCACCTCGCCGCGGAGGTCGAAATAATTCCGCGCCACGGTAAACACCTGATTATTCAGCCCGCTGAAATAACCCACCTCATGGGTCGGAATCAGCGTCAGATAACGGCTCTGCTGATCGATCTTTTCAAAATCCATCCGCTCTTCGAACAGCTCCTCATCCTTGAAAAAACTGCTGTAGCGGCTGTAATGAAACGCCAGCTTCTGCCCATTAAAGCTCGGCGCAACGAAATGCACCCCCTGCATATACTGATCCACACCGTCCAGATATTTCAGGAATTCCCGCATTTCCGCCGCCCGGTCTTCCTCCAGGGTCTCCGGGTCGTAGCCTTCCCCGTAGAGCATCTGGCGGAAATTGTCGAAGGTGAGATAGTCGCGTCTGGCATATTCGTTCTGGGAATTGTTGTAATTGTAAGGCATTTTTGAAATGGTATTATAAGTGTCCAGCACTTCTTCCAGGCTGTTTCCCACATATTCCACGGCCTGGGTATACTGGGCCTGCAGCGCAAGGCGGTAGTCGGAAATCATCCCGTTTAAAATCACGGTTGCCAGGATCAGCATGGGAACCAGCCCCACCAATATGATCGTAATCGCAAATTTCTGATACAGACTCAGTTTCCGAAACCAGGTTTTCACGCCTCCGCCCTCCGCATCGTTCCTCATTTTTTTCGATTATAACACGAAGCCGCCCCTTTTGTCAGCCTTTCGCCGCGCCTGCCGTGATCCCTTTCACGAAATACTTCTGGAATGCACAGAAAATGCACAGAGCCGGGACAATCGAAATAATGGTGCCCGCAAACACGATATCCCATCTGGCCGTATATTGCCCCACAAAGGATGCGATCTCAACCGTGATCGTTTTCGCCTTATTGCTCGGCAGAACCAGATACGGCATCAGGTAATCGTTCCAGATATTCAGCCCGTTCAGGATAACCATGGAACCCGTACACGGCCCCAGCAGCGGGAACGTTACCTTCCAGAAGGTCTGAAACGGCGTACAGCCGTCGATCATGGCCGCCTCTTCGATTTCCAGCGGAATGCCCTTCAAAAAGCTGCAGTACAGCAGGCAGCCGAACGCAACGGAACCCGAAATATACACCACCACCGGGCCCGCCATATTTCCAAACAGATGGAAGATCCGCAGCTCCTTAAACAGCGGGAACATATACAGATGAAACGGAATCATCATCCCGGCCAGGAAATAGGTGTATAAAAACGACGTTACCTTGCTCTTTCTCCGCTCGATCCCATAGGCCGCCATCGGCACGATGCACACAATCAGCAGCTCGGAAACCACCGTCAGAATAACGGAATGCAGGATTGCCGTTGCGAAATCCGACTGCGCGAACAGGTCTTTGAAGTTCTGCGTATAGAAGGATGTCGGCAGGGCGGAGGGGCTTTTCAGAATGTCGCCATTGCTCTTAAAAGCGGAAATCAGGGCGAAAAATACCGGATACAAAAAGAAAATTGCAAGGATCACCGCCACAATCAGAAGCAGCACATCCGATGGTCTCCATTTTTTTCTTCCTCGTTCCATTACATCTGCACCTCCCGGCTTCTCAAGAATTTCTGCTGTATAGTATTCAGGATAATGATAAGGAACAGAAGCATCATGCCGACTGCCGTACCGAAGCCCTGGCGTCCTTCATTAAATCCGACTTTGTAGAGCAGGTATACCAGAGTTTCCGAGGTAAAGCCGGGGCCTCCGTCCGTCATTACGTTGATCTGGTCGAAGACTTTCAGCCCATTGATCAGGGACAGGGTAAAGTTAATCGTAAACGCGCCGGAAATCAGCGGAAGGGTGATGGATTTAAACCGCTGCCACGGGCTTGCGCCGTCGATCTGCGCCGCTTCCAGAAGTTCCGGAGAAACGCTTTGCAGGGAAGCCAGATAAATGATCATGTAATATCCTGCGCCCTTCCACACCAGAACGACGCCGATCATGATCAGGGTCAATTTCGTATTTCCCAGCCAGTCCTGGCGGTATTCGCCCAGCCCGATGCTGGTCAGGATCGAGTTAATGCTTCCGAAGTTGTAATTGTACATGATCTTCCAGATGAAACCGGAAACAATTCCACTGATCAGTACCGGAATGTAAAAGGCGCTCCGGAAAAATTTCTTTCCCACACGGACATTGTCCACCAAAAGCGCCAGGCCCAGCGCGATCAGATTCTCAAAAATAGAAATAAAAAACGTTAAAATCAGCGTGTTCTTTAAGGCGTTTCCAAAACGCGCGCTGGTAAAGATCTCTTTGTAGTTTGCCAGTCCGACCCATTTAATATTGGGGCTGATCCCATCCCAGGAAGTAAAGCTGTAGTACACGCTTGAAACCGTCGGAACGATCAGGAACAGCGTGAAGAAAATAAATGCCGGAGCGACAAACATAAATGTCACTTTATCGAATCCTTTTTTCTTTGTTTTCATGCTCTTCTTTTCCTTTTTTAGAACTGCCCGGTCATGGGTTCCATGCCGGGCAGTCGGTTCGTTGCTTTTATACAGTTACGCGTTTCGAAATTACTCGATGCCGGTTCCGTCCAGCGGGTTGAAGCTCTGCATGGCTACCTGCCAGGTCTTGTTCAGCTCTTCGCATGCGGAATCAATGTCTCTGGTGCCCTGAAGCACTTCGATGGCGGTCTTGTAGGTGAAGTTGCGGAAGTCGGGCGGCAGCTCGTTGTTGCCTACGCGGCCGTTCCACATCGGGGCCAGGTCGTCTGCGGCGTTCGTGGCGTCGATGACTTCCTGAAGCACGTCGAGGACGTCCATTTCGGGCTGCTCGACCGTTGCCGGGATTGCGCTCAGGGTCTCGCAGTATACTTTGTAGTTTTCCGGCTCATAGAAGAATTTGATGAAGGCTTCCGCCGCTGCTTTTTTGTTCGGGTCCTGAGCCGCTTCTGCGGAAATTGCCAGGCCGCCGACACCGCCGCCGCCAACCAGACGAAGCTTTCCGTCCGGGCTGGGTACTGCGAACCAGCCGATCTCAAAGTCCGGATCAGCCGCAAGGATCTGGGAGAACATATGGGTTCCGGAGTACATCATGGCCGCCATGTCGTTTACCAGGAAGGTGGTGATCTGTGCGTCCGGGGTGGACACCCAGCCGTCCTGCGCATAGCTCATAATGGTCTGTAATTCTTCCAGGGCTGCCTTAAAGGTCGGGTCTGAGAAATCCTTGGAACCGTCGTAGCAATGCTCGATGAAATCCGGGTCCTGGCTCAGTACCTGGTCATTGTACACTTTGTGGAATAAGAAGCCCATGTGCCAGATATCCTGGCCGCCGACAACCAGCGGAGCCATATCGCCTTTTTCCTGGATCGCTTCGCACAGTTCGATGAACTCGTCGTAGGTGGTGGGCTCGGTAAAGCCGTTTTCGTCAAAGTATTTCTTATTATAAATGATGCCGTTTGTGTTTTCACCGGCGAGAGGCGCGGTGTAAACTTCGCCGTCGAACTCGGTGGTTGTCATGAACAGGCTGACGATCTCGTCGGAAAGGGGCTCCAGCTTGCCTGCACGTACATACAGGGCGGTGTCACGCATTTCCATTACGTCCGGGAATTCGCCGACGCTGTCTTTGGTTTTGATGAATTCGCTGTAGGCGCCGCCGTTGCCCGGTTCGATGGTAACGGTGATGTCCGGATAGGCTTCATTGAAGCGGTTTACGATCTCGTTCATGGAAGCTTTGGCTCCCTCGTCGCCGTCTGCGAAGATGTAGGTCAGTTCCGTGGGTTCGGTGACAATGGATTCTGCGCTTACGCCCATGCCTGCCATCGTGGAAAGAGTTACGGCTGCTGCACACAGCATTGCTAATTTCTTTTTCATCTCAAAATCCTCCGTGTTTTTTTTATTCGTTCCGATTCCGGTTGGCCTTCCGTTTTCTGTGATATCAATATAACAGACTTTTTTGTGCAAAAAAACCGGATTTTTTTAGTTTTAACATCGGATTTTTAAGATTCTGCCGTTTCTTACCACATAAAAGTGCCTTTTCCGGTCACTTTATACAATGCTTCAATGAAATAATAATCCGCGTAGGACATTGTGATATGGTGCACGGGATTGTGGTAGGCCGCGCTGCAGTTTTGGACAATGGCGTCGCAGCCTCTGCTCCAGTCGGCCCTTGTCTCGCCGATCGCCTTCAGGATGCGCATTGCCGCATCGATGTACAGATCCTGTTCCAGTTCCGGCACGCATTTGGCAAGCTCCAGCAGGCCGCCCGCAATGACGCAGGCTCCGCAGGAATCTTCCCACGCGGGTTCATGCGGCTGGCGGAAATCGACGGGGATGATCCCATTCTGGGGAATATTGGCAATGCAGTAATGGGCCACCTTCTTCGAGGTGTCCAGATAGGCCTGTTTTCCGGTGTGCCGGTAGCTGATCAGGAAGCCGTAGAGCGCCCAGCCCTGGCCCCGTGTCCAGGAGGAGCCTTCTCCGTAGCCCTGGCCGCCGTGGCTTTTTATTTTTTCTCCGGTTTCCGGGTTAAATTCCACGATGTGGTTGACGGAGCCGTCCGGGCGGATGAAATGTTCCATCGCCGTGTCCGCGTGCATGGACGCGATCTGGCGGAATCTGGGGTCGCCGGTTTCTTCGGAGGCCCAATATAATAAAGAAAGATTGAACAGGCAGTCAATGATGGCCCAGCCTCTGGTGTCTTCGCCTGGGATATCGTTCCAGGCGCGGATGAAGCGGCCTGCCGGGTTGAAGCGGCCTGCCAGCAGGGCTGCCGCATGGAGGGCGGTCTTTCGGGAGCGTTCGTTTCCGGTCAGGCGGTAATCTGCTACGGCTGTTGGCTGGAACATAAAGCCTACGTCGTGATGCAGGCCATAGAACCCGTCAAAGCATTGCTCCATCTTATATTCCGCATTCCGCGCAATCTGCGCATAGGCTTCCTCTCCGGTATCCTGGTACAGCATCCACAGGATTCCGCCCCAGAAGCCGTTTGTCCACCAGTTCAGGCCGTCGTCCGGGTTCCAGGCGCGGGTGGTGTCCGCCCGGTCGTCATAATTTCCCTCGTTGTCCGTGGTATACGGAATTTTGTCCCTGTTTTTTTCGCTGACCCAGCTCATTTTCTCTCTGGTTTTTTCGAGCATTTGCTCCGCCCATGTTACGTATTCTTCTCTCATTTTCGTTTCTCCTTCATTTCAAAAAAATTTCCTGTTTCAATACGGCGCATCCTTCAATCAGATACGGCGGCCTCTCATCCGGTTCCATGCTGGAAAAGCGGATGTTCGACGCATAAAGGCCGTCCACATTCCGGATATCCATCCACGCCGTCCGACTCCAGTCCGGATAATAATTTTCTGACGACACCTCCTCCGGAAACAGCCGTTTATCCAGGACTTTCGGGTAAGTTTCCGGAATTGCTTCCTTTTTTACGCCGCCCACGCTGTGATACCGGATATTTTCCAATGTCAAATCTTCAATTTTGTGATTGTCCGCCGCGTCCACGCGGATGCCGTTGAACCACGGCGCGCCCATCAGGTCGTTGCCGAAACGGGTATGGGGCTTTTTCATCTCTTCCGTATCGGTCGCGGTTATTCCGGAAAAGGTCAGCCTGCGCATGTGCCCGATCTTTGGCATTTCCTGAAGTTCCACGGAGCTTCCAAGGCCGTCCGGTTCGAAGCGGTTGTTTAAAATCAGAAAAAGCGGCCTTGCCACATTGTTCATTACGATATTTGTAACGGAAATATCGGAGATTTCCCCGCCTTCCGTACACTCGATTTTGATTCCTTCCCGCCATACATTGTGCATCGTGCAGTTGGAAATCACCACATTGCGGATCGTTCCCACGGATTTCAGGCCAATTCGGATTCCGGCGCACAGGGAGGTAAATGTGCAGTCTGAAATGTGCACGTCCTCGGTGGGATACGTCTGGCTTCCCGCCTGAAGGCAGAGGTTGTCGTCGGTTCCCGTAATGCTGCAGCCCCGCACGAAGACGTGGTTACAGCCGTCGAAGTCCAGTCCGTCCCCGTTGTACCGCTTTTCGTTGCGGATTTCCAGATCCTCCGCCCAGATATACGAGGAATCCAGAAAGGCGGTCGTCCAGGCCGCCGCATCATACAGGCGCAGGCCGGACAGGCGGATGTTCCGGCACTTCAAAAAGCGGAACATCATGGGGCGGTAGGGGCTTCCTTCATTTGGAAAGGCTTCCGCGTTCCCGTTCAGCATTCCGCCGCCGCTGATGTTCAAATTTTCCTGCCCTTCGGCGAAAATCCAGCACCGGTCCATATCCTTCTCGTTGCGATACCGGTTAAAATGCGTATTCTGCCCGTAGTCTGCGATCCGCGGGCTGGCCAACAGAACCGCAGACGCGTCGATGTGCAGATGCACATTGCTTTTCAGATACAGGGTTCCGCAGACGTAAACGCCTCCTGTGACCAAAACCAGACCGCCCTGGCGGCTGCATTGGTCAATGCACGCCTGGATCGCCTCTGTATTGCCCGTGATCCCGTCGCCCTTTGCGCCGAAATCCCGGATGTCAAATACTTTCCTTTCCATTGATTTCCCTCCTGAAACATCTTATAATAAAAACGAAATTTCGCCCGGAAAGGAGCTTCCTCTATGATTCAGATAACAAGCTGCGGCCACGACTCCCACCATCCGAAAGCCTGTGACGTCGAGCACAAAAACGGCCTGCCCGACTATCTGCTTCTGCTCGTCAAAACCGACGCCTGGTTCTATGTGGACGGCCGCCGCACCTTTACCGAGCCCCAGATGGCTATCCTGTTCGACCCGCACACCCCGATCCACTATGGCTGCAACCATCCCGATTATAACGACGACTGGGTGCATTTTCAGTTCGATGACCCGCAGGATGAGAGCCTGTTTACCCGCCTTGGCATTCCGCGAAACCGCCCGCTCTATTTGCCGGATATTCACCGGCTCTCCCGCTACGTGCAGCTTCTCAGCGCCGAGTACCGCTTTCCCGGCTCCTATTCCGCGGACGTCCTTGACAGCCTGATGCGGGCTCTTCTTCATGCGCTGGCGGAAGACCTCGCCAAATCCCCGGAACTGTCCGCTTGCCACGCACAGTACCCGGCTTTTTCGCGCCTGCGCACCCGCCTTTACAACAGCCCCTCCGAGCAATGGACCGCCGCCGAAATGGCTAGCTCCCTCGGCCTCAGCGTCTCCTACTTCCAGCACCTATACAAATCCTTCTTCCACATCCCTCCCCAACTGGATCTCATCCACGCCCGTCTCTCTCTCGCAAAATACTACCTTGCAAACAGCAACATGACCATCTCCGCCCTCGCCGACTACTGCGGCTACGAAAATGAGCTTCATTTCATGCGCCAATTTAAGAAATTTGAAGGGTGTACGCCGTCGGAGTTCCGGAGGCGGAACGCACTCCGGGGGTGACTGCCGGCGAAGGCGGGCCGGGGAGCCCGCGGGCGGGCATTGGCAGGTTCCGGACGCTTCCGGCGGGGGCCCGGCTTTGGGGCCTGTGGCCTGCGGGCGGAGCATCGGCAGATTCTGGGCGATTCCGCCAGGGGCCTGTGGCCTGCGGCCTACGGGCGAAACATCAGCAGAGACCGGGCGTTTTCGGCGAGCCCTGTATTCGGTTCCTACGGCCTGTGGGCGAGACACCGGCAGATTCCGGGCGTTTTCGGCGGGCCCTGTATTCGGGGCCTGCGGCCTGTGGGCGAGGCATCAGCGGGGCTCGGATTCTACCTCTACTATAAAGTATTTCTTGCCTCTGTAACAATATCCCCTTCTGCTTTTCACTGACTTATTCTGCTATTTGTTTCTTCCGCCGCCCAGTACCCCGCCGAGCTTTCCATGCTCAGCCGCCGGGAAGACGGAAGGCTTTCGGGGACGTGTTTCGAGGGGCGGTTTTAGGAAGAGTCGAAATCACCCCTTACTAAGACTTAGCCGCGAAGGCTTTCCTGAGCGGCTTAGTCGCAGTTAGGGGAAGTTTGACGATGACGTTGCCCCGTTCCCCGAAAGGTTTTCGACGGCACGGCGGCGTCCGGTTATCAAGTGATGGCATCCGGATTAGCGACTATTTCCTCCGTGCAAAAATCTCTTGACAAATCCCCTCACCTCCTTTAGAATGTTAGTCAGCAAACAATTCGCTCACAAACAGTTCGTCCCCAACCAAAAGGAGGTGCACATGAAACCACAACGCTCCATTTCCTTCGCCGTCCACTCCCTCGACAACATGATCAGCCGCCGCCTCGTCGCCCACGGCGCCTCCGTCGGCATCGACAACCTAACCCTCATGAACGGCTGGATCATCGGATACCTCTACGACAACCAGGACCGCGACATCTACCAGCGCGACATCGAAACCGACTTCTCCATCGCCCGCTCCACCGTCACCGGCATCATCAAACTAATGGAGAAAAAAGGCTACCTCATCCGGGAATCCGTCCCCGACGACGCCCGCCTGAAAAAACTCGTCCTCACCCCCAAGGGCATTGATATCCACATCAAAACCCTTCACGACTTCGACACCGTAGAAGCCGAACTCTTACAGGGCATCACCCCGGAGGAACTGGACATCTTTTACGAAATCATCCATAAACTGAAAAAAAATGTAGAATAGGAGAACCATATGCTCAAAACACTTGCTGCGCAAATCAAAGAATTCAAGCGGGACTCCATCCTTACCCCCGTTTTCATGATCCTGGAAGTCATCATGGAAACCATCATCCCGCTTCTGATGGCCTCCATCATCGACAACGGCGTAGAAGCCGGGAACATCGGCCACATCTACCGCATGGGCGCCATCATGGTCGTCATGGCCGCCCTAAGTCTCCTCTGGGGCGTACTCGGCGGAAGATTCGGCGCCAGAGCCTCCGCCGGCTTCGCCCGGAACCTTCGCCAGGCCATGTACGACAACATCCAGACCTTTTCCTTCTCAAACATCGACAAATTCAGCACCGCCGGACTGGTCACCCGTCTGACCACTGACGTGACGAACCTACAGAACGCCTACCAGATGATCCTGCGGATGTTCACCAGAGCCCCGGCCAGCCTGATTTTCGCCATGTGCATGGCCTTCAGCATCAACGCCCGGCTCGCCAGCGTCTACCTGGTCGCCGTCATCTTCCTGGGCGTCTGTCTGTTCTTCATCATGAGCCGCACGACGAAATACTTTAACCAGGTCTTCCGCAAATACGACGACTTAAACGCCAGCGTCCAGGAAAACGTCTCCGCCATCCGCGTAGTAAAAGCCTACGTCCGGGAAGACTACGAAAAATCCCGCTTCACCAAAGCCAGCGAAAACGTTTACAACATGTTCGTAAAAGCAGAAAAAATTCTGACTTTGAACAACCCCCTGATGCAGCTTACCGTCTATAGCTGTATCCTCGGCATCAGTTGGCTGGGCGCGAAAATGATCGTCTCCGACACCCTGACCACCGGACAGCTCATGAGCCTTCTGACCTATTGCATGAACATCCTGTCAAGCCTGATGATGCTCTCCATGATCTTCGTTATGGTAACAATGAGTATGGCCAGCGCAGAACGTATCACCGAAGTCCTGAACGAAAAAGCCGACCTGGTCAATCCGGAGCATCCCGATTTTGAAATCCCGGACGGCAGCATCCAGTTCAAAAACGTTACCTTTTCCTATCGCAAAGACAGCGAAACCCCGGTGCTCTCCCACATTGACCTGGATATCAAAGCCGGAGAAACCGTCGGCATCATCGGCGGCACCGGAAGCGCCAAGTCCAGCCTGGTCAACCTGATCAGCCGCCTCTACGACGTCTCGGAAGGTTCCGTCTGCGTAGGCGGAAAAGACGTGCGCAGCTACGACCTGGAAACCCTGCGGAATCAGGTTTCCGTAGTACTCCAGAAAAACGTCCTGTTTTCCGGCACCATCCTTGACAACCTGCGCTGGGGCGATAAGGACGCCACCGAAGAAGAATGCATCCGCGCCTGCCGCCTGGCCTGCGCCGACGAATTCATCGAGCGGTTCCCGGATCAGTACAACACCTACATCGAACAAGGCGGGAGCAATGTTTCCGGCGGCCAGAAACAGCGTCTCTGCATTGCCCGCGCCCTGCTGAAAAAGCCCAAAATCCTGATCCTGGACGACAGCACCAGCGCCGTGGATACCGCCACGGACAGCAAGATCCGCAAAGCCTTCGCCGAAGAAATTCCAAACACGACGAAACTCATCATTGCCCAGCGAATTTCCAGCGTCGAGCATGCAGACCACATCATTGTCATGGAAGACGGAAAAGTGAACGGCTACGGAACCCACGAAGAATTACTGAAAACGAACCATATTTACCGGGATGTTTACGAATCCCAGACCTATAACAAACAGGCTAACGCAGAGGAGGGAACGGAAAATGGCTGAACCGAAAGCAAAAGAATTCAGAGGCCCAGGCGGCGGCAGACGCGGTCCCGCCCCCAAAGTCGACAACTCCGGGGCCCTTTTTAAACGGACGATGAAATATGTCCTTCATTTTTATACCCCGCACTGTATTACCGCGGTGATCTGCATTTTTGTCAACGTCCTGGCAAGCGTCCAGGGAACCCTTTTCATGCAGACCCTGATCGACCAGTACATCCTGCCCCTGATCGGACAGGCAAATCCGGACTTTTCCGGCCTTGCCCACGCGATTTTCCGGGTTGGCTGCTTTTACCTCTGCGGCGTGCTCGCATCCTATATCCAGAGCCGCGTCATGGTCATTGTCAGCCAGGGAACCTTAAAGCATCTGCGTGACGACATGTTTACCCACATGGAAAGCCTTCCGATCCGGTATTTCGACACGAATCCGCACGGTGATATCATGTCCATGTACACAAACGATATCGATACCCTGCGCCAGATGATCAGCCAGAGTATTCCTCAGTTCATCAACAGTGCGATCACCATTGTCAGCGTTACGATCAGTATGCTGATCTTGAATGTTCCGCTGACCCTGCTTACGCTGGTTATGGTATGCGTCATGCTCGTTGCCACACGGAAGCTGGCGGGACTGAGCGGCCATTATTTCGTCGAACAGCAGAAAGATATCGGAACCTTAAACGGTTACATTGAAGAGATGATGGAAGGCCAGAAGGTCGTCAAGGTCTTCTGCCACGAAGAACAGAGCCGGGAAGATTTCCGGCAGTTAAACGACAAGCTCTTTGACAGCGCCCACAAGGCGAACGGCTTCGCCAATATTTTAGGCCCGGTCAATGCCCAGCTCGGAAACATCAGCTATGTGGTCTGCGCGATCGTGGGCGGCATCCTGGCTCTGAATGGGGTCGGCGGCTTCACCCTGGGCGGCCTTGCAAGTTTTCTGACCTTTAACAAGAGCTTCAACATGCCGATCAACCAGATCAGCCAGCAGCTTAACAGCGTCATCATGGCCCTGGCAGGCGCCGACCGAATTTTCCGGCTTCTGGATGAGAAACCGGAGACGGACGAGGGCTATGTAACCCTGGTCAATGCGCGCCGGGAAAACGGCCAGATCGTCGAAAGCGAGAAACGCACCGGTCTTTGGGCCTGGAAGCATTACCACAAGGCGGAAAATACTACGACTTATCAGGAACTGACCGGAGACGTGGTGTTCGACGGGGTGGATTTCGGGTATACCCCGGATAAAATTGTACTGCATGATGTGAAGCTTTACGCGACGCCGGGTCAGAAAATCGCGTTCGTTGGCTCTACCGGAGCGGGAAAAACGACCATCACGAACCTGATCAACCGGTTCTACGACATTCAGGATGGAAAAATCCGTTACGACGGGATTAATATCAATAAAATTAAAAAGGCGGACCTGCGCCGTTCCCTCGGAATCGTTTTGCAGGATACCCACCTTTTCACAAATACGGTTATGGAAAACATCCGCTATGGAAAGCTGGATGCTACGGATGAGGAAGTCATTGCCGCCGCCAAGCTGGCGAATGCAGACAGCTTTATCCGCCGTCTGCCGCAGGGTTACAATACCATGCTGACCGGGGACGGTGCGAACCTGAGCCAGGGGCAGAGACAGCTTCTTGCCATTGCGCGGGCGGCTGTGGCGGACCCGCCGGTGCTGATTCTGGATGAGGCGACCAGTTCCATTGATACCCGGACGGAGCGCATTGTGCAGGATGGTATGGATAAGCTGATGAAGGGACGGACGACGTTCGTTATCGCGCACCGGCTTTCTACGATCCGGAACAGCGACTGTATTATGGTGCTGGAGCAGGGGCGGATTATTGAGCGTGGTACGCATGAGGAGCTTCTGGCGGAAGGCGGAAAATATTATCAGCTTTACACCGGAAAGCTGGTTATGACCTGACGCAGGTTCTAGCGAGTCCTTGGGCCGAGTGGCCCAGGGGCTTTTTTTGCGCGGACGCGGCGCCCCTCTAGCAGACAGGGCGGCTTTTTTTGCAAAGTGCTCTTTCCAGCCAGGCGCGGCGACTTTCCCGCGAAACTGCTCTTTGCGACGGGCGCGGCGGCTCTCCCGTGGAAACACCTTTTACGACAGCCCCCCCCGCGCGCACGCCAAAACACCAGAGACGACAG
>JAUNPS010000023.1:16671-71747 GCA_030536575.1 Eubacteriales bacterium
TTTACGACAGGCACGGCGGCTCTTCCGCAGAAACACCTTTTACGACAGGCACGGCGGCTCTTCCGCGAAATACTCTTTGCGGCGGGCACGCAGCCCGCGCAGAAAGATATCCACGCACCGAAACGAAAGCAGCAGATATTCCCGCTCATACGGGTCATCCAGCTTCAGCCCGAACAGCCCTTCCGCCTTCTGCAGCCGGTAAACCAGCGTATTCTTATGCACAAAAAGCTTCTGCGCCGTCAGCCCCCGATCCCGCTCACACCGCAAATACATTTCCAGCATTTCGTAAAACGCCGTCTGTTTTTCCTGATCGTACAGCAAAATGCGGTGAAGCGCCGGATGCAGCGCTAACTGCCTGGTTCTCACATTGCTCTCAATATCTGCCAAATCTTCCAGCGCACAGTCATAATACTGCTCCTTCCCCCGCAGAAAGCAAGTGCGCGCCTGCCGATACTGTCCCGCCAGATTCTCCACTCCCGGAAACGGATAACTGCTGTAACACTGTAAATCCAGCCTCCCCGCCATCTGATACAACCCTTCCGGCATCTCCACATCGAAGCGGTTCCCCTCCGCCCCCTTCTTCGCCTTTTCCAGCGGCACACAGCAGATAATTTCCTCCTCAAACTGCTCCGACAGGCTGGAACCCGTGCAAAACAGCACATTGGGAAAATATTTCCGCAATGTCTTCATGTGATACGCATAGGTCGCCAGCGCGCCGCCGCTGCTCTTGAACAGGATCACCATACAGAACTGCTCCGGTTTCCACCCCTGCATCTGATAAAAATTGTGGAAGCTCGCCGCGTCCGTCCGCTTCTCCTGCAAAAAATCCTGGAACAGGCTCTGGGCCACCGAAATGCGGTCGTCCGTGATCTCATGGTTCGCCACCAGGCACAGGGCGCGCTTCAGGAAAATTGCCAAATGCTTCTGATATTCCTGGAACGGCGTCTGGCTGATGATCGTGAGCTGCCCGGTCAGCTTATGGTTCGAATTCTCCTGGCTGATCATCATCGAATAGGGATAATTCTCCGCATATTCCTCATAAAAAAGCTCGCAGTCCCATTTCCCGGAAAGCTTTTCCAGATACTGCCCCTGCTGCATATAGGCCAGGGAATTCACCGACAGCGTCCCCAGCGCCCAGAAATCATCCCAGTTCCGGTTCACGCTCCCCACCGGGTACTGCCTGGAGAAAGCGGTGATCTGCAGGCTCCGGTTCGCAAAAAAAATCGGCCCGAAAATGTCCTTGCAGGCGTCGATGATCACCTGCTCCGGGTTCTCCTGCTGGAACGCCGAAAGCATATTCTGCTCCCAGTTCTGGTAAAAAACAAAGGCGTCCATCAGCGTATCGAACACGTCTTCCAGTTCCTGGGTGCTCAGGCTGATCACGTCTTTCCTGTGAACCAGCAGCACCTCATCCGACTGGGAATTTTCGAAAAAATCCCGGTTCCTTCCCACGTACAGATAATCCGCGTCCGGCGTCTTCTCATAACTGAACAGCCGGATTCCCACGATCGTCGGCTCCGTCGAATGGATGATCGCCACTGGCTGATAATGCCGAATCCAATGCTCCAGAATCACCATGCTTAACTTCATCCGCCTTCTCCTTTCTATAAAAATGCCTTTTGCCCGTAACGGAAAGCTATATTCGTGAACACCGCCGCGCCAGGCATTTTCCGAAACGCCCTTTTCCGCATAATGAACAGCCGCTTTCGGGAACGCCGCCGCACCGGGCATTTTCCAAAACGCCGCCGCGCCCGGATACGCGTCCGCACATTTTCGTCTGCCTGGACGAAATTCCAATAATTTCCCGTCAAATTCCTGTATTCTTCGGCTATATACACAATTTTCCCACTTGTTATAATAAGACTATAGTCGAATTCACGAAACCTGTCAATCCTGTAAGAGGTGTTTTATTATGGAAGAAAACAGAACCTTTGATGCCAGCTCCTCGTGGTTTGCCACCGGCGTAAAAGCCGCCGACGACCAAACCCCCGCCGCCGAAAAATTCGCCAAACGCATCCAGCTCGTGGAAGATGCCACCGCCCTGAAAGAACCGGAACGCATCCCCATGTGCCCCATGCTCGGCGCCCTTCCCTATAACCTGAAAGGCTCTTCTTACAAAGACGCCATGTACAACTACCCGGCCGCGTCCGAAGCCCTGCTGAAATTTTACCAGGAATTCCAACCGGATGCCACCACCCACACCGCCTTCACCAGCGGCCGCGCCAACGAACTGGCCCAGTCCACCATGATCGACTGGCCTGGCAGACCCGGCACCAGCGTACCGGACTTCTCCACGCATCAGGTCATTGAAAATGAATACATGAGCGAAGACGAATACCCGGAACTTTTGAAGGATTTCACCGGATTCATGCTCCGGAAATACATCCCCAGAGCATTCCCCGCCTTAAAAGGCCTGGCTAATATCCGCTTCGTTCCAACCATTATCCTGAATACCACGCCCCTCGCGTCCCTGTACGCACAGGAAGCACAGGAAGCCTTCGCCCGCCTGGCTGAAATCGGAAAAGAAGACGCTGCAGCCGCTCAGGCCTCCAACGAAGTGTCCAACCAGCTTGCCGCCATGGGCTTCCCACCCATGTTCACCGGAGCCGGCGAAGCACCCTTCGATATTATCGGAGACTACTACCGCGGCACCCTGGCCACCCTGACCGACCAGTTAGAGTATGCCGACGAATTGGCCGAAGCCTGCGACATGCTGGCCGATATCCAGATCGACTCCTGGCAGTATTTCCGCACCGCGCCCCTTCCGGTAAAACGGGTCTTCTTCCCGCTTCACAAAGGCATGGACGGCTTCATGAGCCCCGAACAATACGAAAAAATCTACTGGAAACCTCTGAAAAAATGTATGATGGCCCTGATCGATATGGGCGTTACCCCGCTGATCTACACGGAAGGAAAATACAACACCCGTTTGGAACAGCTTGCAGACGTGCCGAAAGGGAAAGTCATTTACCACTTTGAAACCGTGGACATTGCCCGCGCAAAGAAGATTCTGGGCGACACAGCCGCGATCAGCGGAAACCTGCCGATCTACCTTCTGGAACACGGCACGAAACAGCAGGTCATCGACGAGACGAAGCGCCTGATCGATATCTGCGCACCGGGCGGCGGCTACATTTTCGACACGAACGGCTGCATTGACAACGCAAAACAGGAAAATCTGGAAGCCATGTTCGACACCATTTATACCTACGGCAAAAAATAAAGGAGGATTTAAAAATGCTTACAATCCGCGAAAATTTCATGGAAACCATCAAAGGCGGCCACCCGGACCGCTTTGTGAAACAATATGAATACCAGGAGTGGATCAACGACCCGCTCTTCCCCATTTATTTCGGCGAAATCGTTCCCGGCGGCGAATGGATCAACGGCTGGGGCGTAAAAAACAAATTCCCGGCAGGCGTGCCCGGCCCCTTCCCCTGCTGCGAGGGCGAGGACAAAGTCTGCAAAGACATTACCAAATGGCGCGATTACGTGAAAGCGCCGAACCTGGTGCTTCCGCCGGAAGCCTGGAAAGACTGCATCGAGCAGGTTTCTAAAATTGACCGGAAGGAAAAATTCGTGACCGCCAAAGTGTTCTGCGGCATTTTCGAAAAACTGCATTACCTCATGGGAATGGAAGACGCGATGATCAATTTCTATGAAGAGCCGGAAGCCATGCACGAGCTCATCGACTATCTGGCGGACTGGGAAGTCCAGCTTGCCGAAGAGACGATCAAATACGTGCATCCGGACTGCCTGTTCCACCATGACGACTGGGGCAGCCAGCGGAGCCTGTTCATTTCCAAAGACATGTTTGACGAATTCCTGCTTCCGGCCTATAAGAAAATTTATGGCTACTGGAAAGCAAACGGCGTAGAAGTGATCGTGCACCACTCGGATTCCTATGCGGCCGACCTGGTTCCGGAAATGATCGAGATGGGCGTAGACGTATTCCAGGGCGCGGTTTCCACGAACAACATCCCGGAACTGATCCAAAAATACGGCGGCCAGATTACCATCATGGGCGGGCTGGACAATGGAAAATACGACCGGGAGGACTGGTCGCGTGAAAAGGTGCGCGCCGGCTTCAAAGAACTTTTAGATGCGGCGGGATGCCGGTACATCATCCCCGGCCTGACGATGGGCGGCCCGGAGACGACGTATCCGGGGCTGTATGAAGCGGTTTCGGAGGTATTGGCGGAGTTTGATCCGATTTACTTCCCGCAGAAATAACTATTTTCTACAATCGAGCGGACGGTGAAAACGAATCGCCGTCTTCTCGGTATGTTTTATAACGTGTAATTTTTTCCCAATTATCTGGAATTCCCATTACATTTAAAAGATTTTCTCTGGAAATATGCGGACATTTTTTCAGAACATTTTTGATCAGCTTTCCGAAATGTTTTTTAAATCGTTTAAATTCTTCGTCAGCAATTAGATACTTTAACGCAATCACTACTGCAAACAAATCACTTTTTCCACAGATATATTGGCCATGTTTTTGTGGAATAGACATTTTTTGATGAATGATCGTATCCGGAATTGCCTCTTTAATTTTAAATGAGTACAGTCGTTCTCCGTGAGCACATATATTTCTGCAGCATGCAGCTACCGTAACAAATTGATGGAGCTGTTTTTCTGTAATTCCAACAAAATTTTTACTTATTTTGGTTCTTACATCGGAAGTTGCGTACTGATACATTTTTGAAACTTGTCCAAAAGTCAACGCATTCATTGCTACCCATAACGGAACATTTTTATAAGTCTTTATATGGTGAGCAATGTATGTATATTGTGTCGGCATTGATACAGACTTTTGCAATGATTTTACTAATCGCTGGATTTCCTGCTTGTTTTTCTCATTCAAATTATAGTTCTGTTCATCTAAATAAGCACTCTGCTGTTCCCCATACTTTTCAGAAAAATAGTAGGAAAGCATGGATTTCATGTGACGTTCCACATGAAGAATATATTTTAAGAAAAGAGAGCGCAGTTCTTCATCAAAGTAATAAAAAGCAACAATCTCCTCAAACGTCACACCATAACTATATTTACCCGAAACTGGATTCTTAAATAAATCTTTATAACCGCCGATCAGAGAATAATAACTAAGCTCTGATAATATTCTTTTTGCATATTCCGTGTCAAATATTAACAGTTGTTTGTCGTGGCGCAATTTATCAATTTGTTGCTCATATGATAAAAATGGTTTCGCCATGTTTCCTTTTCCTTTCGGTAAATTTTTAGAAAAAAGGGACTCACGCATGAGTCCCTCCGGCCACGGGCATCACGAGTTTCCGCAGCACAACCACTATAGATACTATAACTGATTGACAAGCAGAAGTCAATCTTTTTTTCTATAGTGTTGTTTTATTATATCCAGTGTTTAAATGAATGATGCAGTATTTGAAATCGCCGCCCTGTCCCGTATTCACGGCATCGCCGTACCTATATGGCGCGAAGGTTTACTCACTCTCTGGACAATCCCAGATAAAACAGGGCAATCAGCCCCGGCCCCGTATGCGCCCCAATCGTCGGCCCAAGAGGCGTAATCATAAAGTTCTCCATCCCCAGGCGCTCCTTGATCTGATCCCGCAAAAACTCCGCGTCTTCCAGGCAGTCGCCGTGGGTGATCCCCACCATGTAATCTTTTCCTTTAAACTCGCCGATGCGCTGTTCCATGTCGTCCACCAGCCTGGTCAGCGCTTTCTTCCGACCGCGCACCTTCGAAACCGCGGTCAGGCAGCCCTTTTCGTCCATTTTCAGAACCGGCTTCAGATTTACCATATTTCCGAGAACGGCCGAGGTCTTCGAGAGCCGCCCGCCGCGGTACAGATAAATCAAATCTTCTACGGTAAAACTGTGGACGAAATTCTGCTTATGGCTTTCCAGCCACTCGGCCAGCTCTTCCATAGGCATTCCCTGCTCTTTCCTGCGGACTGCTTCGTACACGTACAGCCCTTCTCCCAGGGACGCGCAGAGGGAGTCGATCACCACAATCTGCACCTCCGGGCGTTCTTCCATCAGCTCTTCGGCGGCGATCCGGGTGCTGTTGCAGCTTCCGCTTAAACCGCTGGAAAAGGCGATATGAAGAATCCGGTTTGTGGTTTTCAGGCACTCCTCAAACATGTGCTTTGCTTCTTCCGGATTTACTTGAGATGTGACGGGTGTGGAGCCCGCACGCATTTTATCGTAAAATTCTTTCGAAGGAAGGCTGTGAAATTTATCATAAGTTTTGCCGTCAATCTGGTAGGATAAAGACATCAGCCCGATGTCGTGCGCTGCCAGGTATTCGTCCGGCAGATCGGCCATATTGTCCGTTGTAATGCGATAGTCATTCATAAGGCAACCTCCAATCTTTCTTCCCTGTAATCATATCATTTTTTTCTTAATTTGTAAATCAGACATATTTGCGGCCGCTTTTCATACACTGTAGAAATGGAAAAACAGCGGGGAAGCAAAATGGCAAAAAAGACAAGGATTGTCGTCTTGAAAAAGCGTGAGCTGATTTACACAGGAATCTTCGCGGCCCTGGCCATTGCCCTGATCGTGCTGCTGGTGTTCATGTTTCTGCCCAGGGAAGAAGCTTCTTCCCGTAAACAGACGCCGATCACCAGCACCCGATATGTGCCGGGCGTTTATACGACTCCGGTCACTCTGGGGGATCAGGCCGTCGATGTGGAAGTGACCGTAGATGCCGATCATATTAATGGGATCCGGCTGGTGAATTTGAGCGAGACGGTGACGACGATGTTTCCGCTTATGGAGCCTGCAATGGAGAGCCTGGCGGCGCAGATTTGTGAGAGTCAGTCGCTGGATGGGATTACCTGTGACTCCGGAAGCCAGTATACTTCGCAGGTACTTTTGAAGGCGGTTCAGGAGGCACTTGCGAAGGCGGAGGGAACCGTTTCAACGCAATAGGAGCGCCCGGCGGCCAAGCGGAGACGCGCAGATAAAGCGACCCGCGAGCCAAAACGCGGCCGCTGGCGGTGCGAACATTTCCGGCAGATATCGAATTCGCGCCACACCCAGCTGGACACCTCAAAACGCAGCCCGGCGGCTCGCATCTTCCGCCGGGCTGTCATACCTCGAAACGCAAACTCAGCGGCCCGCCCTTTTCGGCCGCCGCTGAGCATCCAACGATTAAATTTTTATCACATACCAACGGTTCGCCTTATAATTCGGCCGCCCATTCACATTGCTCAAATCATAAGACATCGCAAAGTACGAATCCACATTACTCACAAGCGCCCAGTCCGGATCATACACCTTCCCGTTAATCTCCGCCCAGCCATGACCTCCCGACGACACCGCATACACATTCTGATACCCAACCGCATCCGCCAGATACGCAAACGCGCACGCATACGAGAAGCAATTCCCTCTCCCGCCGTCAAACATATCCCGCGCATAAGCCCGCTCCCAATTCACAGTCGCCCGGAACGTCCGCCTTGTCAGATATTGGTACTCCGTCTTGACATACTCAAAGCATTTCCGAAGCTTCTGCGCCTTTGTCATATCCTTCGTCGTGATCTTCATCACAATCTTTTTCGCCTTCAGCAGCAAGTCCAGCTTGTCCAGCGCATCGGCCGTCTTCACCGCCCGCCCCTTGCTGTCCAGCTGAATCCCATTCACCGTCTGCGAAGTCAGCATATAGCCCTTTTTTCCATTTGCAATCCGGAAGTAATAATAATCGTTCCCAATCTTCCACCAGCCGGTACGCTGGCCACCGTATTTGTTAAAATAATAGTATTTCCCATTAATTTTCTGGAGGCCCTTTACCTGCTTGCCCTTGGAATTGTAGTAGCGGGGGCTGTTGTTGATCGTGACCCATTTGTTTTTGTACTTCTTCGTCGCTGCCTGGGTTGGAAGCGAGACGGTCAGAAGGAGCGCCAGGGCGAGAAGGCCGAGGACTCCAAAGCGCTTGCATTTTTCTTTCATAACGTTCTTCTCCCTTTTTGAGTTTCCGGCGCGGGGCCGTTTTCTCTATTATACCAGGAAATGGCTATTCTGCCCAGCCCTGAGAACATTTTACTGCCTTTTTCCATCCATGCAGCGTTACTGTTCACTCGTACCTCGTTCCAGTAACGATTCACAGGCTCATTTTAAGTTTTGCTTCGCAAAAGAGCCTGCTCACACCTGAATCACGTTCTTACGTACCTGAGCAGCTAAGTGCTCAGGTACTGTCTGAACAGTAACTATGCAACATTTATGCCCTTACTTCCTCCGTAATCTGCGGGAAAAAGACCCGTTCCCCTCTGCAATTTTCCTGTATCTCTTCCAGATTCTCCCAATACTTCACCGCAAGCCCGGCCAGCCAGGCCGCCCCCAGTGCCGTCGTCTCCACGCAATCCGGCCGCCGCACCGGAATCCCGCAAAGATCCGCCTGACATTGGAGCAAATAATTATTGGCACTGGCGCCCCCATCCACCTTCAGCATCGTCAGCCGCGTGCCCGACTCTCTCTCCATCACCTCCGCCACATCCCGCACCTGATAGCACAGCGCATCCAAAACCGCCCGCACCAGATGATTTCTGTTCACTCCTCTGCTAAGACCAACAAACGCTCCTCTGGCATAAGGATCCCAGTAGGGCGCCCCAAGCCCCACAAAAGCCGGGACAAAATAACAGCCCGCCGTATCGCTGACACAAGCCGCCAGCTCCTCCGTCTCCGCGGCCGACCCAATCAACTTCAGCTCATCTCTCAGCCATTGAACCGCCGCACCAGCCACAAAAATGGAGCCTTCCAAAGCATAGGTGATCTTGCCTTCCATTCCCCAGGCAATCGTTGTCACCAGGCCCTCAGAAGAGAAAACCGGATTTTCTCCGGTATTCATCAGCAAAAATCCTCCCGTCCCATAGGTATTTTTGCACATTCCCTTTTCAAAACAAGCCTGTCCGAACAGCGCCGCCTGCTGGTCGCCGATCGCGCCTGCAATTGGGATTTTCCCGCCAAACAGCGTTGGTTCCGTATAGCCGTACAGCCAACTGCTCGGCTGCACCTGCGGAAGCATCTGCGCGGGAATTCCCATTTCATCCAACAGCTCCTCATCCCACCTGAGCGTATGAATATCAAACAGCATCGTTCTTGACGCATTTGAATAATCCGTCGCATGAATCCTCCCGCCGCTTAACTTCCACATCAGCCACGTATCCACTGTCCCAAAAAGCAGCTCGCCCCTTTTTCCCCGTTCTCTTGCACCTTCCACGTGATCCAAAATCCATTTCAGTTTCGATCCGGAAAAATAGGCGTCAATCTTCAATCCCGTCTTCTGCTTTACAGTTCCTTCCATCCCCTTTTCCTTTAATGTATCACAGTATCGCGCCGTCCGCCTGCATTGCCAGGCAATCGCACGGCAGACCGGCATTCCCGTATTGCGGTCCCAGACAACCGTCGTCTCCCTCTGATTGGCAATTCCGATCGCCGCAATCTCCTCCGGCCCTATTCCAAGGCCCGCCATTGCCTCCTTCGCAGCACCAACCTGAGCCTCCCAGATTTCCAACGCATCCTGTTCCACCCATCCGGGCCTGGGATAATACTGGCGGATTTCCCTCTGTGCCATTCTGCACAGTTCCCCTTTCCTGTTAAACAACAGGCATCTGCTGCTTGTCGTCCCCGCATCCAGCGCCATAATATAATTTCCCATTCATTCCGCCTTCCCTGTTCCTCATTCCTCGTTCATTCCAATCAGATCAAACTTCTCCCTGGAAATCACAACCTCAAACCGCTCTTTCTTCGGCCACCTGAATTTCACACGGATCACCCGGTCTGACATCCGGTAATACCATCCCTCTTCTGCCTGTTCCCATTGGGGTTCCAGCATAAATTCCGGAATCCGTCTTCCATCTGCTTCCACCCAATACGCGCCTTTTTCTTTGCTGACCAGCTCCAGCGTGATATGCTCCAGCGGAAGCTCCGCTTTTCCCGTCTTCTGGAAACGGATCACACATTTTTCCCCTGCGCATACCCGGATTTCTACCTGCGAGAAACCGCCTTTTTCATATTCCCTGGAATGACCGTCATCCTCATAATAAGTAAAGCCGCAATCCTTCTCATCCGATATCAGCAGCGTGAGGTTTCGAACCTGGTCGGATGCAATCCGCCGAAGATCTTCACTGGCTGCCAATATCCCGTCTCCCCGCAAAAACATCGGAATACTGTCCAGCGTAACCGGAATCTCAATCGTCTGCCCGCCCCGGTAAGGCGCCAACCGATTCCCCAGCTCGTACCAGGTACAGCCTGCCGGAAGGTAAACCTCTCTGACTTTCGCCCCTTTTTCCACAACATTTGCCACTAACAGCGAACTTCCCAGCAGAAACGTCATATGCTTATCAGAGTAACACGCCACATCCTCCGGAAACTCGAAAAACAGCGGGCGCATCAGCGGCTTCCCGTTTAAATGTGCCTCACGCATCAGCGAATACAAATAGGGAATCATACGGCAGCGAAGGGCAAATGCAGCCCGTACCTGTTCGTTTATTTCCTGATACATCCAAGGCTGTGTCACCGTATTGTCATCATTCGCAGAATTCAGACAGAATCTTGGTTGGAAAATGCCGTTCTGAATCCAACGCAGCAGCAATTCAGCTTCCGGCGCACCCCCTGCAAACCCTCCGATATCACATCCCGTATTCGCAAGGCCGGACAGCCCCATCCCAAGAATCTCTGCAATATTATATTTCACCGTCTCCCAGGAAGTCCGGTTATCACCGCCCCATACCTGCGCATAACGCTGAATCCCGGCAAACCCGGCCCGGTTAATCTGATAAGGCCGCTCCTGCGGATATACCTCCGCAAAAGCCTGTTTGCCCGCAAATGCCATCAGATTGGACTGCAAAATTTTCAGCCGGGCCATATCCCCCGTCCCGCCTTCGAAATCACATTTCGCTTCCCGGTCTTCGACGCCGTCATATTCACAATTGTCATTCCAGATCGTCTTTACGCCTTTCCTGAGAATCTGCTCCTTCAGAAGCTCCTGCCAGACCTTACGGGCAGAAGGGTTCGTAAAATCAAGGAATCGCCCTGCTCCGCCCCACCAGCGTCCCACGTAGGGTTCCTTTCCATCCGGTGTCTTTAGGAAAGCATCCGCCTCCTCGAATTTCTTCCTGTATGGGTGCCTTTTTAAAATTCCCGGCTTCAGGTTCGGAATGACATTGACTCCTTTTCGCTCCATCTCCTGTAAAAATTTTTCCGGTTCCGGAAACCTTTTCCGGTTCCAATGGAACACATAGCGCAGCCGGTCTTCTTCTCCGGCACTGTAACCGGAGGCCAACTGAAAATTGTCCACATACATGCGTTCTTTGAAATGTTGGTCGATCACTTCCAGAATCCGTTTATCGCAGTCGCTGTCCAATTCCGCATAATACATCGTCGAAGCATTGTATCCTAACGATTGCTTCGTAGGCATTGCCATCCTGCCGGTCAAAAGCGTATAGCGCTCCAGAACCTCCTCCGTTCTGGGGCCATTGATCACAAACAGGTCAATGTCTCCTCCATCCGCCTGATAATAGGCATATCTCTCCCAGTAGCCGCTGATCTCATTTCCCATATCAAATACCGCATCATAACTGTTATGGTAAAACAGCCCCACCGCATGAAGCGTTGTCTCATGAATCCGAATGTAAAACGGGATATGTTTATACAATGCTTCCGCCATCGCCGGGTCATGCCCAATCGCGTCTTTCGGGCTCATCCGCATTCGCCGCCCCATTTTGTCCAATTCCCCGGAAGTCTCCCCAAAGCCGTAAAAATGCTCCTTTTTCGGATCTATGCAGGTATAATGCGCAATCCGTCCCAAATGATCTCTCTCATAGGCACGCTCCGCAAGATCCCGATAAATCACTGTACCGTCCTTTGTATACAGACTGAACGCCAGCGGTTCCTTTTTCATCACCAGCCGAAGCGTTTTCGTCTCAAACCAGATGCGGTCCGCCTCTTCCATACAAGCTATGTCCAGCGGCACAATCCGCCTGCGCTCCTCCTTCAAGAGCTCATCCATCCGGTCTTCCCAGGCTGTTGTCACCAGCGTATAAGACTCCTCCGGAAATGTCTTCGCAAACGAAACACGGATTCGTATCACGTCATCTGTCAGAAAAACCAGTTTGATATTCGCCGTATCGCCGCGGACCAGATAGCCCTCCTTTATTTTCTCAATCTGTTCAAACTTTTTCAGTAACATAGCGGCCCTCCCTCTCTAGCGAATCGACCGGATCAGATTTACCGCCCGCTCGGCATCTTCCAATGATGCTGCATATAGCTGTACAATGGATTTGTGCTCCGCAAGGAACTCCAGGTTCTCTTCGATTTCATCCGTCGTCATAATCGGAACCACAATTTTATCCTTCAGAATCGCCTCGTTTGCCTTATATACTTCAATCGGCGCAGGCTGCTGCGGGTCATATTCCAATTGGATCAGTTTCATCTTTTCCACGGAAGCAATGGGCGGAAGATTGTGGCGGCCCGCCGTATGGACATGGATAATCGCGCTGTCATAATCCTCCATAAGGCCCTCCAGATAAGGTTTCCCAAACGTCTCGTACATCTCCTGCGAACACATACTGCTGGCATCTTCCGAAAGATGGCCGATCGAATTTCCCGGAAGCCAGATCGCCTGGCCCGTCATACGTCCGCCCGCAACTTCCTCCACCGCTTCCATCTGATGTTTCCACGTCCACCGCGCCGCCTTCAGGCAGAATTCCATCAGTCTTTCGACATTTTCTTCCTCCTCGTAGAAATCCAGGAACAGATCATTGCCGCGGATGGCATTGGCGATATCCAGCGGAGAATCCCCGCCCCGCAGAGACGGCAGGAATCCTTCCTCCTTCCCCCTTTTCTTCAAGTATTCCATACTGTCAAGCAGCAGACGGAAATAGCGGTTATCCTCCCTCAGCTCCAGCTCATCCAACCTTTGATAATCATCCAGCAAAGGCTTATGATAACTGCTGTTTGCCCCAAATGTCACTTCTCCTCCGATAAAAGCCGTATGGATGGCAATTCCATAATAAGGCTTCATCGTCGGAACCGTATCATCGTCCAAATATTCCCGGATTTCCCATCTCGCACGGTCCCGCGCAATACACGCTTCCAGATATTCCTGGCTTTCCTCCGGAAAGTTCCACATTTCCAGCGGCTTTACCGCATACTTTTCTGCTCCGCCGATGGCCAGAAAAGATTTCGCATCTGCGTTTTTTCCGGAGCCAATTCCAAGAATATGGAGCAATGCGCCCTTTTTCTTTTCATCTAATGTAAATCGGATGTTCCGTTCCAGAACTTCCTCCATATTTTTTCGAAACATCTTCTCCTCCTTCAGCTCTTTGCTTATTCCTCAAATTGGAACCGATACGGCAGCTTCAGCGCATCCCGCACTTCCAGAATCTCTCTTTGCACGTCCTTCCCCACCGGCACTCCCTTTTCCTTTCGCTCCTGCCAGGCAAGCCATTCCTTTTCCCCGGCCGTAAAAATGCGCTCCATTCCCGGCGCCTTTTTCGACCCGCGCAGAGCCCTGCAAATGTCTCCCGCCGTCTTCCGGAAAATTTCCGTTCCCATAAAAAATTCCGGATTGATCACGAAAAAGAAATGGCCCAGATGATACATCCGCGGTTTCCCGTTTTCGTCCACCCCATTCAGCGCCTTTAAAAACGGCCCGCCGGCCAGTGCCGCAGAAAGGATTTCCACCACCGTGGCATAGCCGTAGCCTTTATAGCCACACATTTCATCCCCGCTTCCTCCAAGGGGTGTCAGCGCCGCTTTTCCCTCCGTCAGCGCTTTCAGGATCTTTGCAGAATCTGTCAGGTTCTCTCCGTCTTCGGAAATGACCATGCCCGCGGGCGTCTCTTTTCCTTCCCTTGCATAATACTCAATTTTTCCTCTCTGTACGGTGGACGTCGCACAATCCAGAGAAAACGGAAATTCCTCATCCGTTGGAAATGCAAAGGACAGCGGGTTCGTTCCCAGCATATTTTCCACTCCAAAAGTAGGGGCAATGGAGGGTCTGGCGTTCGTGCCGGTTATGCCGATCATGCCTTCTTTACTCGCCATCGTTGTCCAGTATCCCGCAATCCCGTAATGTGTGGAATTCGTGATCGCACCGCCGGCCATCCCATGCTTTTTGGCTTTTTCGATCAGCATTTCCATCATTCGATAGCTGGCAACCATCCCAATCCCGTCATTGGCATCCATGACTACGGAAGTCTCTGTCTCTTTCAAAATTCGGATATCCGTCACGGGTTTCAGGGTTCCGTTCAGAATCCGGTTAATATAAATCGGTTTAAAACGATTGCAGCCATGGCTTTCGATTCCCCGGCGGTCGGATTCCAGCAGCACATCCGCACAGATTTTTGCATCCTCTTTTGGCACGCCGTATCCCTGAAACGCATCGGTCAAAAAACAGTTCATCAATTCCCATGCTACATAAGGCCTTGTCTCCATAAACGCTCTCCTTTTATTCCTTTAATCCGCTCGTAGCCATTCCCTGTACAAACTGCTTCTGAAAAATCAGGAACAGGATCAGCATCGGGATCATCGACACCACGGACATTGCCAACAGGCTGTTCCAATCCACCGAATACTCTCCGGCAAAATTTTTCAGTGCAAGCTGAACGGTATACAGTTTCGGACTTCTGATTCCAATCAACGGCCACAGATAGTCATTCCAACGCCACATAAAATTAAAGATCGCCAACACGCTGAGGATTGGCTTCGCAAGCGGAATCATAATTCTTAAAAAAATTCCGGTTTCGCTTGCACCGTCGATTCTGGACGCCTCCATCAGTTCATCCGGCACAGACAGAAAATACTGGCGGACCAGAAACACCCCTGTCGGCGTCGCGCAGGTCGGTATAATCAGCGCAAACAGCGAGTTATACATTCCAAGTGCCTTGATCATTTGAAAAATTGGGATCATCAGAACCTCAAGCGGCAGCATAATGGTCGAAAGAATGACCATGAACAGCAGATTGGAGCCTTTGAAATGATATTTTGCGAATGCATAGCCTGCCATCGTGTTAATGATTACGGCAAGTAAGGTGGAGCAGACTGTGACGACCGTACTGTTTTTGAAATACAGAAGAAAGTCTCCTTTTTCAAAACTGCTGCGGTAATTGTCCCAGGTAAGCTCCTTTGGGAAAATCGTCGGCGGCCACGAAAACATCTCATTCGCGGACTTAAACGAAGAAATCACCACCCATACAATGGGAAACAGGAAAATGGCCGCCAGTACAAACGCAAGCAGAATATATAAAATCGTCCTCCGTTTTGCTTTAGTCAATCATACCACCTCCATTACTTCCTTTGTACTGGATCACGGTAAAGACTCCCAGGATTACCATCAAAATTACGGACAGGGTACACGCATATCCCATGTTATAATCCGAAAACGCCCTTTCATAAATATATTGAACAACAAACTTTGTCGAATTTCCCGGCCCGCCTCCGGTCAGCGAAATGACCAGCCCATATGCCTTGAACAGATTCAAAAGTCCCAGGATCAGGACCAGAAAAATTGTCGGCTTCATCAACGGCAGCGTAATCCGGAAGAACCTTTGCAGCGCAGTCGCGCCGTCTGTTTTCGCCGCTTCATAATAGCTGAGCGGAATGCTCTGCAGCCCTGACATAAACATCACCATATAATACCCGGACAGGCTCCAAACCGATGCAAGAATTACGACTGCGAATGCGTTATAGCGATTGGTCAGCCATTCCACCTTCCCGCCCCCGAAAAGTAAAAGAATATAATTGATGATCCCTGATGCGTCGCTGAATAAAAACTTGAAGGCTACGCCGGCTACAATGTAAGAGATCATGGACGGCCAGTAAATGGCCGCCCGAAAGAATCCTTTTCCCGGAATCTGCTGAACCATCAAAAGCGCCAGCAGGAGCGGAATGATAATGATTAATGGAAGACTGATCAGGGCGTACAGCGTCGTGCGCAGCATACTTTCCCAGAATCTTGTATCCGAAAAAGCGGTCAGATAATTTTCCAGCCCGATAAATTTCGGCGTCCCGATTCCCTTCCATTCGTGGAGTGAATAATAGAGTCCGCAGATCGCAGGAATGATCACAAAAATGCTGAAGATCACCATATTCGGCGCAATCATCACGTATGGAAACACTTTCTGCCTCCAGGAAATCGAGCCTTTTTTCTTATGCTTCATCGTCTCCCTCCTTCTTCCTTCGAAAGGAAACTACTGATTGTCCGTGATCGTCTGGTCGATATCCGCCATCACCTCTTCCGGCGTTATACTGTCTGCCACCAAAAGTCCAAGATCTTCCCGCAGCCGGGTATTCACGGCTGACCAGGACGCGTCGCCTTCATCAATGATCGCCTGACTGCAGTCCTTTGTCATCTGTTCGGAAAAAGCGTCAAACCAGGATTGTATGTTTTCGTCCACATCATAGGTCAGATTCTGATGATCTTTGTCCGGACTCAGGTACAGGGAATCTTCGTAAAAGGAACGCGCGGCATCGGTCGTCAGATAAGCGAGCAGTTCCTTTGTCTCCTCCTCGACGCCAGTCCCTTCAAATCCGATAAAATACTTGGTTGCACAAATCGCCGCCTGCTCCTCCTGGTAGGGAAGATACGTCACGCCAACTTCAAAATCTTCGATCGTGCTGTACGCATTAATATTCCAGGTTCCGGAAACATGCGCGGCAACCTGCCCGGATGCAAATAAGTTACTGGCGTCCTCTCCGCCAAGCCAAACCGATTTTTCCCACAAGCCGCTGTCAAAAGAATCCTTTGTAAAAGTAAGGGCCGATAAGGTCTGCTCCGAGGTAAATCCAGCGGTTCCATCCTCCTTCAAGAGCTGGCCGCCAAACTGATACAGTAAATTTGACCACCTCTGGGAGGTATAATCGTACACAAGTCCATACTGTACGCTGCTGTGATCAACCACCGTCTGCAGCGCCTCCGTAAACTCCTCCCAGCTCCAGTTTTCTTCGATGCTGGAAGGGACTTCCACTCCTGCTTCTTCGAAGGCCGTTTTGTTATAAAAAATTCCCGTAACACCCTGTTCGCCCGGAATCGTATAAATTTTCCCATCCATTGAAATCTGTTGGTTAATCCGGAAAGAATCCGCATAGTCTGCGAAAAATGCTTCCTCTCCGCCAAGGGTTTCCGTAAGGTCGAGCGCAACTTCATAAAATTGCATTGGCACCGTGACCCGCGCAAGCGCCGGTGCTTCCCCGCCTGCGACCGCCATCATGATCTTTTCATTCAGATCAGAATAGGCCACTTCCACCAGTTCTACTTTAATATTCGGATGCAATTCTTCGAAATCGTCCAGAACCTTGCGCATGGCCAGGTCTTCGTCTCCATCCGTAAACCAGAAAAATTCCAGCGTTTTGACCTCTTCCGCATAAACCTGTTCTTCCGCTGCAGGCGCCAAAGATGCCGTTACCGCCATTGCCATAAGACCGCACATCAGTTTTCTTTTCATGTTCTACCTCCATCTTCTTGAATGTTTTCCGCGTTTCTTATGTGTTCAGTATAGCAATGGGCGTCCGGGTTTTATAGTTGAAAAATTTGACATTTCCCATGATTTTTTTGAACTGCCTGTTATTTTAGCACAAAAAAACAGAGAATCGAACGTTCTCTGCGAACTCTCTATTCTCTGTTTTTTTCTGTCTCCCGATACTGGGAAGGCGTCATCTGAAAACTTTTTCGAAATACCTGGGTAAAATAGGCCCCATCCTGAAACCCCACTTCATTCGCGACGGCCGTCACATTCATTCCCGTGGTCTTCAGAAGATATTCCGCTTTTTTTAACCGCACCGCCAATAAACTTGCGCCAAAGTTTTCACCGGTTTCTTTTTTGAAAAGGCGGCTCAGATAGCTGCTGCTCACTCCCAGGATTTCCGCTGCCTGCGATAGTCCAAAATCGAACTCCATATAATGTTCCTGAATAAGCAATTTCATGCGGCTGACCATATCCCTGCTGGCCGCTGCATAGTTTCCGACCATCTGGAAAAATTCCCGCAGATGATCTGCTTTCATCTCAAAATTTTCCTGTTCATACTTGCTTCCATTGATCGTTTTCAGAGGCATTCCCAGCATCGCGCATACCTGCATTGCCTCAAAATGCAAATTTTTCAGCAAGATCATCGCTGTCTCCACACTGCATTCTCCTGAAATCTTCTCCAGAATGTCCTCCAATTCCCTGCTGGCCTGCTCCGCATTTCCATTTTTCAGATGGTGAACCGCCGCTTGGATGTCTATGTATGCGCCGCTCCTTTTCTTCTGGCTTCTTTGTTCGATCACACAGCATTCTGTGGCAAAAAAACTTTCCTTTGATTCATCCACACATTGCTGGTAAATTCTTTGGAGCTCCTCTGCATTTTTATAGGTATCAGCCAGCATGCAGACGCAGATCGTTTCTCGCATTTCCGCTTTCTGAAATGCTTCCTTCACGTTTTCCATCGCGGCGCAAACAGCATGCCTGATCTGGCTCTCGCCCGCCCATTGCTCTGTTTCATGCGGAAGCTGGCACAGCACGGCCGTACCGACCGTTGCCGTCCTGCAAAAAACCCGGAATCCCCGCCTTTCCAGCTCTCCCAGAAACGCTTCCTGCATCATGGAGCGGCAAACGTCCTCTTGGCCTAACGGAATGTTATGCAGCTTAAGCATCATCGCTGCCCCCGGATTTCGCAGCAGCTCATCCAGGTTTTTCTCCAATCCGGAGGCCAAAACCCGCGGCCCCTGGTGTGCGGCCTCGAACAGCAAAAAGGAGGAAGCATACCTCAGACTTACCTGATGTTCTCCTTCCAGACGTGACAGATTCTTCTGCCTGCTCTCTTCCTGTTCAATGCGTTCAACCGCCTGGCGGACTGCCGTGAGCAGCATTTCCGGCTCCACAGGCTTCAGCACATAATCCGCAATCCCCAAACGGATCGCTTGCTGTGCATAAGCGAAATCCGAATAAGCCGAAAGCAGAATAACCTGAACGTTCGGATAAAGCTGTGCGCATTTTTCCGCCAGCTCCAGGCCTGTGCAAAACGGCATCACAATATCAGAAACTACAATGTCCGGTAACTGTTCCTCGATCAGCTTCAGGCCGTCCATCCCATTGGAAGCCGTTCCCGTCACGCGGCAATTCACGCTTTCCCAGTCAATTTTTGTCGATAAACCAGACAAGATCAACGGTTCATCGTCAATGATCACAACTCTTCGTTCCATACGCCTGCCTCCTTCGCATCTTCCGCATCCGGGAGGATCATCCGAACCACGGTTCCCCAGTCCAGACTGCTGGAAAATTCAATCCGCACCTGTTCGCCATAAATCAGTTGGAGCCTGTCGTTCAGGTTCCGGATGCCAATTCCGACTGCGGAGGTTTCATAGCCGTCTTTCTCTCCTGCCGCATAAGCATTGATCGCCTCTGTCCGTTCCGGAGGCATTCCCACGCCGTCGTCAAGAACGATGATCACAAGGTGCTCCTCTTCTCTGGAAACCGTAATCCGGACGGTTCCTTCCCCTCTGGATTTTATTCCGTGGATCACCGCATTTTCAACCAACGGCTGAATCGTCAGCCTTGGAATGCGGATTCCTTCTTCGCTGTCGTCACACAGAATCGAATATTCCAGTTTATCCTGCATCAGAATTTTATAGATCAGGAGAAAATTTTCGGTCAGTTCCAGCTCCTGCTGCAAGGTAACCATACCTGGGCTGGCCATAATCGCATTCATAAGCTTGGAAAAGGCAACCGTTACTTTCCGGATATCATCCTTTCGTCCATACTCCGCCAGCCAGTTCAGGCACTCAAAGGTATTGTACAGCATATGCGGATTGATCTGGAACTGCAATGCAGAGATCTGCGCATCTTTATAGGCCAGTTCACCTTTCAGAACCTGGTTGACCAGAATATCCGTTTTCTGCATCAGCTCGTTATAGGATTGGGCAAGCACCGCAATTTCATCCTGACTGTCCGCGCTTACATGATCCGAGTAGTCTCCCGCCTCCGCGTGGCGGATGGAATGCACCATCGCCTCCAGGGGCTCTGTGATACGCCGCGCATTTCGAATCTGAAATACGGAACTCCCCACCGCCGCCGTAATGCCGATCACTACAATGGAAATAAATGCATACATATAAGCGTGCAGAACCGTACTGAGCCTGACAACCGAAATCGTATCCCAGCTTGTGGTATCACTGCTGCACCTGTTCAGCAGGACGAAACCGCTTCCAGGGAGATAGGCCAGGCTTTTTCCTGCCTTCATTTTTTCCATGATTTCAGGGAGCGTCTCTTCGAGCTGCTCTTCCGAATGGCTGCTGGTGATCACCTCTCCATTTTTGTCCAGAACGATCACAAGATTTTTTTTCGCCAGATTCTGAATATGCTTCTCGATTGCGGATATATCGTAAATGCAAAGCATATAGCCGATGGTATCCAGATTCTTTTTACTGTAAATGATCCTTGAAAACATCAGACGGCCATCCGTCATTTGGCTGGAAACATTCCGATTTTGGTCAAACCAGTCGTCCTGAAGGGTTGGAAAAGTCTTTTTTCTGACGCCTGACAGGAGGGTTCCGATCATGGTTTTCGGAACCTGATCCCGCTCGTAGAGATAGGTTCCTTTTAATTCCCGGCAATACATGCTGTTTTCGGTAATCGCTGACTGCAGCAGAACATTGTCTTCTCCGTTCTCGTAAGCGGTACTGTCGTTCTCTGTAAGAATTTCCTGCACCACATCATCCATAGCAATGGTGTTCATGGTGCGTTTGAAGGAGGTCCACATGTCGTCGAAACGGTTGCTTAAGGAAAGCACCAGATTTTGATTTGTCTCTTCCGCGTCTTTCAGCATGGAACGCACCAAAATCAGGGCGGTCAGAATCTCAATTGACAGGATTAGGACGACGATCAAGCTCAGATTCCACGTGATCATGCGGCGGCGGATGCTGTTTTTGCAGGTTTCTTTCTGTTTTTTCTTTGGCATTTGGCGGGCCTTTCTGAATTGGAGTTCTCGGTTTGCTATATTGTAGCACAGATTTCTTTTTCAGTCCAATTTCAGAACCGTTGACATGCCTGCCTTTTTTGCTAATTATTCCAGCGCCTCATACCGGAACTCCGTAAACCTGGCCACCGCCCCCGTCTCCCTCTCCGAAAACGCAAACAGCCCCGCCCTGGGCAACGCCCTGCTCACAGTAGCCCCTGTCATCCTCCAGCACATCCCGCCCGACAAAGGGCCCATCCAGCGATTCTGCCGTAAAGCAGGCCTCCGTGCGCATCCAAAAAAGGCCTCTCAAACAACCCCAGCCGGAACTTCATTTCCAGAACCGACCTGGCCGCTCGGTCTACCGCGTCCCGGAGCGCCGCATCCTCCGCAAACGTTTCCAGCCGCTGGCTCCCTGTTAATGGAACTGTAGCAGGGCATGATTCCCCATCATCCCTGCCTCCGTAATGGCCGCCTGGAACGGCCTTCCGTAAATTTCCCGCAAAGCCAGCGCAGGGACTTCCCCATATGTCTCTCCCTGTCTCCCACAACGGGAATCCCGAAAAATTCCAGCACCGGGGGCGAAAACCTGCGAAACGCCCGCAGCATCAGCCCGCACAGTCCCTCGCTGTGGAAAATTGCAGGGATTCCAAAACGGCTCTTCTCCATGATGCGCTTCTGTATCCGGCGCTGAAAAGCCGCCGCTTCCTCCGCCGATCTCCAACCTCACCCGAAAAAGGGATACCTGCCGGCTCCCCAGGGAAAATCCCGCTCCAGATCATCCGCTGACCAGACCGCCGCCGCTGAAGCGCTCCATGTTCCATCCATTCCCAGGAGGATGGTTTCGCAGCTTACGCCGTTTTCCTGGATGATGCCTTCCAGGAGCGTCTTGCTTGTCTCGTATTCCAGGGTGTTTTCGGAATAGCAGACAGACCAGTAGGATGAGTCGCCGTAGTCCATGTCGGCCAGCCAGATCAGGGACTGGTTGATCGTGTTCAATCTTTCATCCCAGTAGGCGAAGTAGGTTTCCAGGGAGTCCTGGTAATTTTCCATGGTTTGGCGGCGCATGGCGTTGATGCTGGTCATGCTGACGGCTTCGACGCAGACCAGGATGACGGTGGTCAGGAGGATCAGGAGGGTGAGGCTCCGGACGGTGACGGAGGTGCGGTAGGTGTTCCATAGACGTTTCATTGGGTGGGTTCCTTTCCTGGGTGAGTGGGGATTATGGTTTGATTATAATGAGAGGAGAGGAAAAATGCAATCCCTGTCTGCGCAGGGAGTCCGCATCGCCGCCCTGTTCCTGAATCACGTTCTTACGTACCTGAGCAATTAAGTGCCCAGCTACTGTTGAATAATAACCCCCGCTCCTCAAAAGCTTTCTGTCAGCCCGTCTATGTTTACGTAGGAACCAATATTCCGGACAAAACGGCTCAAAAAAAGAAAGCAGTCTCTAAGACTGCCTTCCTTAGATCAGATTGCAGGGAATGAAGCAATTTTTCTCATCAATCGGAATCACTTCCTCGCACATGCAGATAATCCCGCCGCTTCCCCGCTCCAGTTTCGCTTTGTCAAGCAATTCATACTTTTTGACTTCCCTCCGGTCGGGATTCGCAGATTTTTTAATTTCCAGCGGATGGATGATTCCATTTTCTTCCACAAACAGATCGATTTCTTTGGCGTTGGAATCGCGATAATAGGTCAGATTCGCTTTTGAAGATGCATAGGCAAAATTTTTGAGTAATTCCATCACAACAAAGTTCTCAAAATAATGCCCACTGGCCGCGCCGTTCATCAGGGTATCCCTAGTCAGCCACATGGATAAATATGCGCATAGTCCGGTATCACAAAAATACAGTTTCGGTGTTTTCGTGAGTCGTTTTAATTCGTTATTCGCATAGGGCTGCAGCAGATAAAGAATTCCCATCCCCTGGAGAAGCCGCACCCATTCCTTGGCCGTGGGCTGTGAAATTTCCGCTGCATCCGCCAGTGTTTTATAATTGACCTGCTCCGCAGTCAGGGCAGCGCAGGCGTTCAGGAACTTCCGGAAACGGATCGTGTCCGTAATGCCGCCTTCTTCTGACACATCACGCATGAGGTACGTTTCGATATAGGAATTATAATATTCCTGTCTCTGTTCCGCATCCGCCAGCAATACGTCCGGCATCCCTCCCCGCCAGATCGTTTCGAAAATATTTACAATATCATTCTTTTTCGTGAGGTGCTGTCTTTCTAACAGACAAGAAAGGGAAAAATCAAGTTCGTTTGGGAATGTCTGTCCCTCTGTCTCTTTTCGCGACAGGCTGTAAAGCTCCAAAATTCCAATCCGTCCGGCCAGCGTTTCACGAATATTTTTCATTATTTGATACTGCTGGGAGCCAGTCAGCCAGAACAGGCCCCGTTCTTCGCTTGCATCGCATAGAATTTTGATCTGTTCAAACAGTTCTGGAGCTTTTTGGATTTCATCGATGATGACCGGCGGCTTATACGTCTGGAAAAACAGGACTGGATCGGATTTGGCGAGCATCCGGGCCATAGTGTTATCCATAGAGACATAGGTACGGTGCTGTTCTGCTGCCAAGTGTTTCAGCATCGTAGTCTTACCGACCTGCCTTGCGCCTGTTACAAGAACTGCCTTAAAAAAAGAACTCATACGTAAAAATTTTCGTTCCAGTGCACGCTCTAAATAGTCCATCATGCACCTCCTTTTTAGGATAAAATAAATTTTTCTTTATTTTATCCTAAATATTGTTTCCTGTCAACGTTTTTTCACCACCCACACCTCACTCACATTGCACGGCACAAGCCTCCCATACGTCTCCCATTTCAGCCTCAGGCATCCGTCCCTATAGGCATCCCCCGGCAGCTCATACCGATACGTCAGCTCCGGGTCTTCTCCCTTCCGGAATTTCCGCTCAATGGACGAGGCAAGGCACGTCTCTCCCGCCCAAAGCCGGATATCCACCCGCTCCTGCCGCATCAAATCCGGATAAGTCACCCAGAGTTCATAGGCCGCATCCGGCTCCAGCCCTTCCAGGCTCACCACCAGCGGCGTCCCGTACAGCGTCCGCGCCCCATGCAGCCACTTCGTCGAAATCGGAACCTCGTCATACCACCCGATTTTCTGGTACATTTCCATCGCCATATGGCTCTGGTGCGCCAGAAGGGGGCTTTTCAGGAAACCGGGGTCTTCTTCCCACTTTCCGGTTTTTTGGACGTGGCGGAAGCCTTCCGGGCTTCCCAGGTGGAGGTACTGGCCGCCTTCTCCCGGGTCGCAGCGGTGAAGCATTTGGGACAGCGCCTGCTGTCTTTCAGGTTCGCTTTCCAGTTTTTCGATTCTGGTGAAGGTGGCGTTCATCCACTGGGAATCGTTCAGGGCCATGTTCAGGGTGTCAAGCCAGGCGCCGCGGTCGAGGTTCTGGCCTTTGTGACGGGTGGTGGTAAGCTGGATTTTGCAGCTTTCGTAGAGGTCGTCTGCTAGTTTCTGCATGCGGAAGCGCTCGGCCACGCCCACAGGTTCTGTGTAGGTTTTCGCGAGAATGCGCCGCGCTTCACGGATCAGGCTGAGGCTGTCTTTCGCATATCCGCCGTCCGCCAGCCCGTTTTCCGAACCCGCGCCCTGGCCATCTTTCGCGCATCCGCCGTCCGCCAGCTCATTTTCCGGACCCGTGCCCTGGCCCGCCTTCAGTCCGTTCTCCAGCGCCCGGTAAGCCTCCCGCTCCACCTCCTGGTCATGCGCATACCGGATCTTCGTCTGATAATCCCCCAGCACCCGCAGAAGCAGCATCTGATACCGGTAATTCCCCCGCACCGCCTCCGACGCCCGCCGGTCAATCTCCATCATCTCCCGATACGCCCATTCAATCGTCTCATTCTCCAGAATCTTCCCCCGCCAGCTCTCCTCAAGCCGCAGAAAAATCTCCGCCAATCCATCCTCCAAATCCGGATCAATAAAATACCGCACATACTCCCGAACCGTCTTTTCCGGCCCTTCCCCGCTCCGATAGTCCAGCATTCCCCAAACCATCTTATTCACATCATCATGAATTCCTTCCGAATAGGTAATCGAACCCATCACATACGGCTCATGATGCTTATGGATCGCTTCCAGCGCAAAAGGCCGCGCATTGTAACTCTCCCGTCCCAACGTATACGAAAAAGCCTCATCCCAGTCCGGCACCTCAAACTGGCTCCCGATATTATGCGTAATATCCGGATAATGCCGGATCGTCCGCCGATACTTCTCCGGAACCTTTTCATACATCTCGGCAATGGAATCCTTCTCCCACGGTCCAAAGCAGACGCCGTACAGCCATTCCGGCTCCTTTTGCACTTCCCGGTAAAACTCCTCATACCAGCTTTCGGAGGGCGCGAACACCTGGGGCGCCACCCAGATTTTGGCATCCGGATGATACTTATGGAGAATCCCGGCCGCGGCCTCGGAAGCCTGGAACATCTCATGCGGCGGCAAATCTCCCGGATCGCCCGCCGGGATCAGAAGCCCGTCAATGTACGGGACTTCCCGGAAAATTTCTTCCCGCTCCCGCATTTCCATCTCAAACTCCTCGCCTTCGATGCTGAGGCTCAGGTAAGGATACCATACATGCACTTCCATCCCGTAGGAATGAATGATCCGCGAAAGGTTTTTCATCATCTCCAATGGATTTCGCTTAAAATGGGAAGAATACAGGTGATCGTCCGTCCGGGGCGGAAGGATTTCAATGGAGTTCGAGCCGAAAATCAAAAGATCGCGGATATAGCGTTCGTATTCGGTTTCCGTCCAGGCCGGACAGGTATTTTGCTTGTCGCGGTAGCCGAGCTGGTGGCCGCGCATTGCACAGGACGGGCGCACCCGCATGTTTTTCAGCCCATCGCCGATTCCGATTTTCCCGTCTTTCAGATACAGATTCCGCAAGACCTCGGAACCCCCGTACAGAAATCCCCGCTTATCCCCGGCAGAAATGCGCAGTTCCCCCGCATCCCGCTCCAGCAGGAATTCCTCCGGCCCAAGGCCCGCCCGGTAAGCCAGGCGAATCAAAAAATCACATGCCGCACATCCGTCCGCGCCAGCCCCGGTTCCGTCACCCGCAGGCCCCTCCGCGCGGCCCTCTCCGTCCCAAAAAACCGGAACCCGCACCCCGCATCGCAGCTCCACCTCCTCCCTCAGGAAGCGCGCCGCCTCCCGCATCTTCTTCCGTTCCTCTTCCACCAAAATCCCCAGTCTCTCCACAAAACAATACGTCATCATCCAATCCTCTCCTCTCATCACAAAGGGCTGCTGACATCCAGCAGCCCCTCGCTCGTTCCTGTCTAAACAGTAACCCCTGTTCCTCTCTTACTGTAACCGTGCATACGCATCATTAAAGATCTGCTCCAATTCTTCCGACCCCTGCGCTTTCAGGCTCTCCACGAAAGAATCCCACTCATCCATCGATGTCCTTCCGGTAATAAATCCGTCAATACTCTGATTAAACAGGTTGTTCAAATTCGACTCAATCTCGGTAATCCGGGAATTCTCCTCCGTCGTAAACGGCGGCCACTGGGGATAGAACGTAATCTTCCCTTCTTCCGTCCACTGTGTCACCTTTTCGCCCTGCTCCAGCATGATCGCATTCGTGATCTGCGCATCCAGGCTCTCATCTACATACTGCGCCATTCCCTGAAGGCCCAATGCCAACGTTCCTCTGACAGCCGCCGCCACGTCGCTGGCACCCTCAGCAGCATCGAGCAGCTCCTGCGAAGTCACAATCGTCCCGTCGTCCGCAATCGTATAGTCCGTTCCCTCTTCGCCAAAGTTTGTGCACATCATTCCTTCTTCCGAATACATCCAGTTAAACAGCTCCACAACCCGCTCCGGATACTTTGTCCGGGAACTGATGACCGTATTGTTATTCGGCCAGTCTTTCTCATAACGGTAGCTTCTCACTTCGCCGTCCTCGTTTTCCAGCGGCTCCAATACGTCAAAATATGCATTTTCGTCGATTTCCGCCAGCGCCACATTGTATACACGGCCGATAAACGAGTTGTTGTCATAAATGCTCATCATCGTGCCATTGGACAGCTTCGCGAAATAATCATCCTTCGACATAGACGCATAGTCCGGGTCCAGAAGTCCGTCCTCATAAGCCTGCCGCAGAAATTCTACAACTCTCGTAAAGTTCTCGGAAGTCGGCCCATAAATATAGGAATCCGTATTCGGCTCATAATACATGCCCCTGGTCGTCTGGAACAGTGGGAATCCGCCAGTTCCCATCGCATAAGCGAAAGCCCCGATCAGATAGTTCGTCCCGTTCCTGCTACTGAAGCCATACATTTCCGGATGCGCCTCTTTAATCTTGAGCAATGCGTCATAGTATTCCTCAAACGTCGTCGGCGTCTCGATGCCCTGTTCCTCCAGAAGATCCATCCTAAGCGCGATCATCGAAGCAATCGGCACCCGGTAATACTCTAACTTCTGGAACCCATACAGCGAACCGTCATGCTCGACCTTTTTCGTCTCGTCTACCCGGTCGTCCGCGTACATCAGGTCAAAATAATCCGTTGCAATGTCCTGATAATCGCTCAGGTTCAGGAACATTCCCGTCCCTACATACTGCGCGATCTTCTCCGAAGTCACGCCGCCCAGCACATCCGGCAGATCCCCGGACGCCAGCACCGTCGAAATCTTCGTCTCATAATCGCTGGCCGGAATCGGGTCCACCACCAGATTGATATTAAACTTTTCCTTGATCACATCGTAGATATAACCCTCCGATGGGAACTGCTGGGTAGCCGCCTCTGTCGTCATCATCGTCACCGTAATCTCCTCAGAATGGTCGATTCCGGAACTTTCTTCCGCCATCACGGTTTCTCCCGGAATACCTCCCGCCAAGATCATCGCCGCGGAAAGTGACAGTGCCCAAATTTTTTTGATTCCTTTTACTGCCTTCTGTTTCATAGTGTTACTCCTTTCTTTTTTTGCTTTTTATATCAGGTCAGCCCTTCACAGAACCGACCATAACACCCTTTACAAAATACTTCTGGACGAAGGGATAAACCACGAGGATCGGAAGCATGGTTATAAAAATAACCGCATATTTGATATTCAGACCCATGGTCGCCATATCGGAGTTCGCCGACATGGACTTGGACAGGGCCGCATCCGCCCCCAGAACAATGTTCCGCAAAATGAGCTGCATCGGGTACAGATCGCGGCTGTCCAGATAGATCAACGGCTGCAGCCACTGATTCCAGAGCCCGACCGCGTAGAACAGAACCATGGTCGCAAGAACCGCCTTTGACACCGGAAGTACCACCTTCCAGAACACCACCAGGTCATTTGCGCCGTCCAGTCTCGCCGATTCGAAAAGCTCTTCCGGAATCCCTGAGAAAAAGGTTCGCATAATGATCATGTACCAGACATTGATCGCGCCCGGCAGGATAATCGCCCAGGCCGTATTTTTGATTCCAATCGACCGGATGACCATATAGTTCGAAATGATTCCCGCATCGAAAAACATTGTAAAAAGGACGATCCCGGTTAAAATTTTCCCTCCGTAAAAATCTTTCCGTGAAAGCGGATACGCACACAAGGCAGTCATCGCAACTGCGATCAGCGTTCCGGATACCGTGTACAGCAGCGTATTCAAGTATGACCGCGGAACGTACTGGTTCGTTAAAACGGCAATGTATGCGTTCAGATTCACCCCTTTCGGCCAAAGGACAATTTCCCCTCGCAGCACCGCATTCCCATCGCTGATGGAAACGATCAGCATGTAGTAGAGCGGATAAAGCACGGCAATGATCATAAGGATAACAATCGCCATAACTGCCGCATTAAATGCGCGGTTTCCCGCCGAAACTTTCTTTTTCATTTCTGGCCTCCTTCCCTACCACAGACTGGTCTGCCCCATTTTCTGCGCCATTTTATTCGCCCATACCACCAGGATCAGTGCGAAGACTGCCTGGAAAATGCTTACCGCAGAACCGTAACTGTAATTCGCTTCCATCAGGCCTCGCCGATAAACATACGTCGAAATCACGTCCGCAGTCTCATAAGTTGCGCCTGTATACAATAACAGAATCTTCTCGTAACCCACGGTCAGCAGTTTTCCAACCGTAAGCAGAAACTGAATTGAAATCACCGGTGCGATTCCCGGAAGGCTCACGTGGATAAGCTGTTTCCATTTGCTTGCCCCATCGATGGCGGCTGCCTCATAGAGCTGGGAATCCACGCCGGCCAGTGCGGATAGGTAGATGATCGAGCCCCAGCCGCATTGCTGCCAGATTTCCGAAATTACATAGATGGGCCGGAACCAGCCAGGCTCCATCAGGAACTGGATCTTCTCCAGCCCCAGGGCTGTAAGCATCTGGTTCACCAAACCGTCATTCTGAAGAATGGTGGTAATGAAGCCGCAGACAACAACGGTCGAGAGGAAATAGGGCATATAAGAAATCGTCTGGGCCGCTTTTTTAAACCATTTATTTTTCAGCTCGTTCAGAACCAGGGCCAGAATGATCGGCGTCGGGAAGTAAAGGACGAGCATCCATAAGTTCAGCACAATGGTGTTTTTCAGAATCCGCCAGAACCAGGGATCGGAAATAAATTGCTTAAAATATTTCAGTCCCACAAACTTACTGCCTGAAAAGCCCGCGAATGCATTATAATCATAAAAAGCAATGCTCAGCCAGGCAATCGCGCCGTATTTAAAAACAATAAAATACAACAACGGCAGCGCAAACATCAGGTAATAATAACGGCTTCTGTAAATTTTTTTCCATCTGCTTTTTTAGTAGGCAACTGCTGCATGCGGCCTCCTCCTCTCCCATGTTTTCTCTGCCTCGATCGACAGATCTCTCAGCATGATCACTTCTTTTTTATAGGTTTCCGACAATTCCCGGTAGTCTTTAACTCTGGAAAACAGATCCATCCCTACCTGTTCGAGCTGCAGGTAGTATTTCGCATTGACCGGGTAGCACTGGCGCTCAATCAGCGCGCACATGGTCAAAAATTCTTCCAATTTTTCAACCTCACGATCCCGGCTGCGGTAATTCTCGCAGAGAATCCGGTACAAACCCGGATGCATATTCGCCATGACGCCGCTGTAGCCGTAGGCTCCTGCGCGCAGGGATTCCAGCAGGGTAGCCGTATTCGCGTTATAGAGTTTCAGATGGGAGCCCTGGCAGGCCGCCAGCTTCATCCGGATACTCTTCATATCACAGCTTGTGTCTTTCAGGAAATAAAAACGTCCGGTATCCGCGCACCATTTCGTGACTTTTTCCGAAAGAATCCGTTTATAGGGGTAAGGGCATTCGTAAAGGCCCAGGTGCATGTCCGCCGGAAGGGCTTCCAGAATCTGTTCCGTGTTTCGGATCCACACGTCGTCCGACTCCTCCTCTTTCGCCATCCGGTTCGTGATCAGGATCAGCGCGTCGATTCCCGTGGCGGCCATCTGCTGAAGTTCAAAAATCTGGTCTTCGATACGGTCGGAAATGTGGCCGGAAGCAATGACCGGAACTCTTCCATGCGTATATTCGACCACTTTTTTCGCGAGTCCGATTCGTTCTTCCAGGGTCAGGGTGAACATTTCGCTGGACTGGCAGACGGCGAAGAGACCGTTTACGCCTTCCTCGATGTACCATTCTACCAGGGGTTTTAAGGCTTTGTCGTCTACTTTGTTTTCTTTGGTGAAGGGTGTGACCATGACCGGCCAGACGCCTCCCTGAAAATTCGCTTCTCTCATTCTGCTTCTCCTCCTGTCGCATTTCTTTCTTTTTCTCTTTTTCCCTTTGTGTGCGTGATTTCCGTGGATTCTCCTTTCGATTCCTTCGGCAGTTTCTTTTTTGTTCTCTAATGCAGAACAGTGTTCCCAATATTTGGTATGCAAAAACTGTCTCGAAGACAGTTCTTGGTTTTCTTTTTACAGACGCGCTTCAATCTTCCGGACTTTTTTCGCCAATGCCTGGGCCAGTTCCTCGATCCGCGCTTCTTCGAAGCGGAGGGAGGGGCCGCTGACGCTGATGGCGGCTTCTACTTTCCGCTGTTTATTAAAAATCGGCATAGCGACGCATTTGATTCCGAATTCGTGTTCCATGTTATCGACGGCGTAGCCTCTCTGCCGGGTGAGGGCCAGTTCTTCCCGCAGCTTCTCCGGGTCGGTGATGGTGTAGTCGGTGAAGGCGGTGAGACCTTCTTTCAGACAGAACTCCAACTGTTCGGGAAGGTAGGCCAGCATGGCTTTTCCGATTCCGGTGCAGTACAGCTTCGCCCGCTCGCCGGCGATCGTCCGCATCAGGTAGAAGGACTCCTGGGGATAGGTAGAGGAAATATAGATCACTTCGTCTTTATACGGAATACCGAGATAGACCCGCTCGCCGCTGAAGTCGGACAGCTCCTGCATATAAGGCATGGCAATGTTCCCGATGATCAGTTCGTCGCCAAGGGCGTGGCTTAAGGTATAGAGGGCCATTCCGAGCTGGTATTTTCCGGTTTCCGGGTCCTGTTTCAGGTACTCCATGGCGGTGAAGGTGGTCAGGATGTTATGGACGTTACTCTTGTTCAGGCCAAGGTATTCGCTGAGTTCGGTGACGCCCCAACTGCTCTTAACAGCAAAGCAATTCAGAATTTCGAGGGCTTTTTGCAGGCTTTTTACTTTGATCTCATATTCCGGTATCATTTTCATAGCTCCTCCGTGTTCTGTATTGTAGAACTCTGTTCTTTAATTATGAAAACATTCTAACATACCTCGTCTTTGTTTTCAATTCACATTTTTTACAGTTTCGACAAAATTTTTTCATGCATTTTGCACAAGTATCCATCTCATCGTCCTGACAACAATTCGATTATGTCAGCATTTTCCCCTCCAGATAAGAACATCTCAAATAATCCGGGTTCGTATAATATACATTCGAAGTGACATCCTCCCGCCGCTTATAGAAGCGGGGGCTTCCTCCTGTAAATCCAGGCAGGCGGTTCTCGTTCGATCGTACTGGCGTACTAAGCATAAGCGAGCTATCCCCGTGTGTCCCACGGTTCTATGACAAAACTATGCGGTTACTAACCGCATGCCCTCGTTTCTGATATTTATTGCGGCGTTTTCGTCTCGGTCGTGATGAGCGCCACACTCAGGACAATCCCATACTCTGACAGACAAATCCTTTGTATCGGGATTCTTGTACCCACAGCTGGAACATATTTGAGAGCTTGCAAAAAACCTATCCACCTTTACAAGCAGCTTGTCCTGCTCTTCCAGTTTGTACTGCGGGAACGACGTAAACATTCCCCAGCCGTTATCGGATACGGACTTACCAAATCGCAAGGACTGTGACATTGCTTTCATATCCAGATCTTCTATACATACGCAATCATTGGCTTTGGCTATCTGCCGTGACTGCTTATGCAAGAAATCTTTGCGTTGGTTCGCAACTTTTTCGTGCAGTTTCGCTACCTTGATTCGCTGTTTCCTACGATTATTTGAGCCTTTCTGCATTTTGGAAAGTTTTCGTTGTTCATGTTTTAATCGCTTTTCAGCTTGTCTGTAATACCCCGGATAAGCCGGTTCTTTCCCGTCACTATCTTTATAAAGCTCATGCATCGAGAAGTCCAGACCCAGAAAAGTTTGCGGCTCTTTTTCCTGTACTTGTTTTTCGTACTCAAAAAGAATGCTCGCATAATACTTTCCGCTTGGGGTTTGACTTACAGTGACAGATTTTAGCTTGTAATTTGCCGGTATTTGCCTGTGCTGTTTCACTTTTACAAGACCGACTTTCGGAAGTCTGATACAGCCATTCTCAATAATGATATTGCCGTTAATATAGTTTGTCGTATAGCTCCTGTGATTTGACTTCTTAGACTTGAATTTCGGAAAACCCATTTTAGGATTTCTGAAAAAGTTGTTATAGGCTGTCTGTAAATTCATCTGGGCATTTGCAAGTGCAAGGCTGTCAACCTCCTTCAGCCACCCAAACTCTTTTTTATATTGGGCTGGGGTGTTATTCAGCTTCTGCTTTGTTTCTTCATAGCACTTGATTTTATCAGACAACATACGGTTGTAAATGAATCTTACACAGCCGAAAGTCTTAGCAAGCATTGTTTGTTGCTCCATATCGGGGTATATTCTGAATTTATATGCTTTATTCAATATTTTTCACCCTGACTTTCGATATACTTTTTTATTACTTCGATAGGCGCTCCGCCTGTTGTAAGTAAGCAAAAGCTCTGGCGCCAAAAATATTCTTTCCACAGTTTTTGCTTTATCTGCGGAAATTCTTTTTTCAGAAGTCTGCTGCTTGCACTCTTATAAGCATTTATGAATTTGCTGATTTCCGTGTTTGGGTGTGCCTTGAACATAGTATGCACATGGTCTTTATCATGGTTCTATTCCTGTAATGTGATATTGTAATTTGGTGCAATATACTCAAATATCTCTTTCGCCCTGTTGGAAACACTATCATCAAACACTTCCCTGCGGTATTTTACAACAAGTACAAGATGGTAATGTAACAAAAATACTGAATGTGCATTATTGTCTAATTTCATCATATTTCAGCCACCTATCATGTTTCGACTGAATACAGTATAGCACATGTGACAAGCATATATTGAGAGCGCAATTCAGCCCTTCACCTTAGAGGTGGGGGACTTCTTGCTGATATCTGTTAAAATCCGAAGCAAGTACCAATTCCTGGTAAAGCATTCCGATCGAAGTAAAGGCAGGCACTTCATAACGGCATTCTTTTACCGTATCAAATGTTCCATCCGCAATCCCATAATCTTCAATCAATTCATCCGATACCTGTTCAAAAGAAAGGCAATGATTGACTTCCGCAATTCTTAATTGACGTTCCAGATCCTTTTTGGAAAAATACCGGATAATATCCTGCCTATGATTTTTTGTTTTTCTCGCTAAAAATTCGATCAAACAACAAACATAATAAATATCATCTTTCTGCTTTTCCGTCATAAATCCATTCTCCCCTTTTAAATATAAGGCAGCACAAAGCGTTGACTGTGTGAAAGTTGATCTAATGCGTTGCATATTTGGACTCCACATATTCCCAGAAAACGCTTCTGGAAATTTTTCCTGACAGAAAACCATTAGCAAAATCCCAGATCATATCATCAGCCATCAGGCCTCCTACAATGTCAAAGAAATATGCTTCACCTTTTCGGCATTTGGCGATGAAGTCCAGCTATTCATCTACCATTTCTGAAAAACATAAGATCTTCTATTTTGGATTCTCCACATACTTATATACATTCACAATTCCGCTCTCAGAACGTCTGTCTCCCCAGCGATATGCCTGTTGATAGTTATTTGTACAATAAAATCCCCAAGAAAAATCCTTTGTATACTTCGTTATCCGAATTTCTGGATAAACAACTTTCTCTCTGCTTCCGTGGTATAATAAAATCTCGTTTATACACATCTTTATTTATTAAAAGCTATATTCAGCATAGCATTCTTTCACTCAGTTGACTACAGCCAGATTTATTATCTGAGAATGCGAAACCACTAAAAAGGGGCGCTTCCTGCTGCACCCCTCTCTAGCTTTCCGCCCGGCGCCCTTCAAAATGGGGACGCGGCGGTTTATTTCAGATTTCCTTGTCCGTAGTAGGCGTTCGCGCCGTGCTTCCGGTAGTAATGCTTGTCCTGTAATTCCTGCGGAGCCGGTTTTACCTGCGGGTTAATCATCTCGCAGCGGGCGGCCATTTTTGCCACCTCTTCCAGAACCACCGCATTATGTACCGCTTCGTGGGCGTCTTTGCCCCAGGTAAAGGGGCCGTGATTCTTGCACAGGACGGCCGGGACGGCTTCGTAATCCTTGTCTTTGAAATAGTCAACGATCAGAAGGCCTGTGTTCGTCTCGTAAGCGCCTTCGATTTCCTCTTTGGTCAGGCAGCGCAGGCAGGGAACTTCTCCGTAAATGTAGTCCGCGTGGGTGGTTCCGTAGCAGGGGATTCCGCGGCCGGACTGGGCCCAGCTGGTGGCCCAGGAGGAGTGGGTGTGGACGATGCCGCCGATGTTGGGGAAGGCTTTGTAGAGTTCCAGGTGGGTGGGGGTGTCGGAGGAGGGATTGTATTTGCCTTCGACTTTTTCGCCTTGGAGGTTTACGACGACCATGTCGTCGGGGGTGAGGGCGTCGTAGGCGACGCCGCTGGGTTTGATAACGAAGAGGCCGGTGGGGCGGTCGATGGCGCTGACGTTGCCCCAGGTGAAGGTTACGAGGCCGTATTTGGGGAGGTCCATGTTTGCTTCGTAGACTTGTTGTTTTAGGGATTCTAACATGATTGGGTTCTCCTTTTTATGAAAGTGGGATTTTCGCACGCGGGCCGGAGCTGGTTCCCAGTTTTTCCGGACGAGCGAGCGGAGCCGATTCACGGCTTTTCCAGAGCGCGAACTGGGTGCGCGGACAAGAGCCGATTCCCAGTTTTTCTGGGTGCGCGGGCAGGTTTCGGGTTCCTGGATGCGAACCGGCGCGGGGTGCCCGGTTTTTTCCGGGCGCGAACTGGGCCACGGGCAGGATCGGGCTTTTTGCCGGGTGCGCAAACTGACGCGGGACCGGGCGCGCGGGCGGCGCCGATTCCTAGTTTTTCCGGGCGCAAACCGGGCACACGAGCCGGAGCCGATTCCCGGCTTTTTCCGGACGCGAACCGGGCTCGCAGGCAAGGTTCGGTTTTCTGCACACGAAGTTTAGCGGAGCCGGTTCCCGGCTTTTCCGGGCGCAAACCGAGCGCATGGGCGGGTTTCGGTTTTCCGCGGACATGACTGTTATTCGCATACCGTCCGTGCCGGAATTATCTCAGATTATCGACCGCCGCGCGCTCGATCGGCAGCCCTGCGCTGTAGCGCGCAATAAATTCATCAAAGCCCTGTACATCCTTCGGATCGGGCTTCATCTCTTCGCCTGTCTTCCCTGCGAAGACTTTCTTTGCCAGATACTGATCCAGCGTCTCCTGCTCCTCTTTCCGAAGCATATAGGCCGCCAGCAGCGCAATTCCCCACGCGCCGCCCTCGCCTGCCGTCTCCATCACCGACACCGGCGCATTCAGGGCACCTGCCAGAATCCGCTGGCCAACGCCCTTCGTCTTAAACAGGCCGCCATGCCCCAGAATCTGATCCACCTGCACGCCCTCCTGCTTCAGCAGAAGATCCATGCCCGTCTTCAGCGCTCCAAGGGATGTACACAGATGCACACGCATGAAATTCGCCAGATTAAACTTGCTGTCCGGCGTTCTCACAAACAGCGGACGCCCCTCTTCAAATCCGGTGATATGCTCGCCCGAAAAATAATTATACGCCAGAAGGCCGCCGCAGTCCGCATCGCCTTCCAAAGCCTTATTATACAGCGTAGAAAACAGCTTCGTCATATCGACTTCTACACCGAACGCCTCGGCAAATTCTTTAAAAATACCGACCCATGCATTCAGATCTGAAGTACAGTTATTGCAATGCACCATCGCCACCAGATCGCCCGACGGCGTAGTCACCAAATCAATTTCCGGATAAACCTTCGACAGTTCCTTTTCCAGAACCACCATGCCAAAAACAGAAGTTCCGGCCGAAACATTCCCGGTACGCTTCGCAACGCTGTTCGTCGCCGCCATCCCGGTCCCGGCGTCTCCCTCCGGCGGACACATGGGGATACCCGCCTGCAGTTTCCCGCTGGGGTCCAGAAGCTTCGCGCCTTCCTCGGTCAGGACTCCGGCGTCTTCTCCTGCCACCAGCACCTTCGGCATCAGCTCGGCCAGCTTCCACGGATAACCTTTCTCCGCAACCGCTTCGTCAAACTGGCTGATCATTCTCTTATTAAAATCAGCCGTTTCGATATCGATCGGGAACATGCCGGAAGCCTCACCCACGCCCAGAACTTTCTGTCCGGTTAATTTCCAGTGGATGTAGCCTGCCAGCGTCGTGAAAAAACGCACGTCTTTCACATGCTCTTCGCCGTTTAAAATCGCCTGGTACAGATGGGCAATGCTCCATCTCTGCGGAATGTGGTAGTCGAAAAGCTCCGTCAGTTTCTCGGAGGCTTCTTCCGTAATCGTATTCCGCCAGGTACGGAAAGGCACTAACAGCTCGCCCTCCTCATTAAAGGCCATATAGCCGTGCATCATGCCGCTGAAGCCGATGGCCGCAAGGCATTCCAATTCCACACCGTAGGTTTCCTGCACGTCTTTCGCCAGCTCCTGATAGCTGTGCTGCAGACCCTGCCAGATATCTTCCAGGCTGTAAGTCCAGATGTTATTTTCCAGACGATTTTCCCAGTTGTGGCTGCCGGATGCGATGACTTCGTGACGGTCATCGATCAGGACGGCTTTGATTCGGGTGGAGCCGAATTCGATGCCGAGGATGGCCTGGCCGTTTTGAATGATTTGTTTTGCTTCATTTCCCATAAAAGCTTCCTCCTGTTTCTTTCTTAAATACCTGTAAAATTCACGCGTTCGCGGTTTTTCGCCGGAGCTGGGACTATATCTGCCCGCTCGCTACTCCTCGCCAGAGCCGGGTGGCTGCATCCACGCGCTCGTAGTTCTCCGCCGGGCGGATTCCCCGCCCCGCCAGTTATCTGCTGCCTTTGATTATAGCAGTTCCTGTCAGGAAATGCTATCCCTTTTTAGCGAATTATCTGTAAAATGCCTCTCCAAGCATTCCTATTCGCAACACTGTCAACCTCTTGCTGCGTCCCATTCCGCCAGGCGCATTCTCTCTTCTATAAACCCATTTTCCGCAGAATCCCTTCTTCATCAACGCCCGGATGCGTCAAGTAAAGCCTACAAATCTGCTCCGCGAGCTCTTCGCCAATTCCATTCCTCTTTGCAATCTCCGAAACATTTCGCCCCTTTTCCACATCCCTCATCACCCCACACACAATCCTTCTCATATCCCCCGGAAGCGTCTTCGCCTCCTCCTTCCCGGCCGCCCCATTGCGAATATCCACTCTCCGAATCCGGAACGTCCCCGCATCCTCCACCTCAACAACCGCCATCGTCACCGGCTGCGAAAACCTCCGCGGCCCACAGCTCCCCGGATTCAGCCAGCATTGCCCCTCTTTCCGGATTTCTTCATATTTATGCGAATGGCCATAGATAACCAAATTCTTGCCTATGTAGTTCTCTTTTACCTGCTTTTTGTTGTGAGTCATAAAAATGCGGATACCGTACAATTCCAGTTCCAGCGTCTCCGGTAAATACTCCGCCCATTCCTTATCATTGTTCCCTCTGACCACATAAACAGGCGCAATTTCCCCCAGTTCGTCCAAAATCTTCTGCTTATTCACATCGCCGCCGTGCAAAATCACATCGCATTCCTTTAACTGCTCCCTGACTTCCTCCCGCAGCAATCCATGCGTATCCGAAATCACTCCAATTCTGTGCATCTTCGCCCTCACCCATTGACTTCCTTGTCATATACGAGTTTCGTCCTCTGATCGAACAATACCCAGACCACAAGGTCAAAGCTGTCCGGATTTTCTTCCAGGAAATTTTTCACCGTACCTACCGCGACCCTGGCCGCCTCCTGCACCGGATAACTGAAAACGCCCGTCGAAATGGACGGAAATGCAATGCTGCGGATTCCGTGTTCCATCGCCACGTTCATGGAACTGCGGTAGCAGGAAGCCAGAAGCTCTGCTTCCCCATTCGTTCCTCCCCGCCAGATTGGGCCGACGGTGTGGATCACATATTCACAGGGCAATTCGTAGGCTTTCGTGATTTTAGCCTGGCCTGTGGCACAGCCGTTCAATGTCCGGCACTCTTCCAGAAGCTTCGGGCCGGCGGCGTAGTGGATGGCGCCGTCTACGCCTCCGCCTCCCAGAAGGGAATTATTTGCCGCATTTACAATCGCGGTTACGTCTGTTATTTTTGTAATGTCACCAAATCTTGTCTGAATCATATTCTTACACTCCTTTTTTCTTTACCCTACAGTTTTTTCGGAAAAATCCAATCCCGTAGCAGGTAATATTTTCGTATCCAATCTCTTCCAGATATTCCGTATAATGCTTCTCCTCAATCTGTGTCAATGCCTCCTCGCACACCGCATCCAACTGCCGGAACTTCGGCGCCGCCTTTAGCTCCAGCACAAACGACCGCCCCTCAATGTCCGGCGAATACACCATCAAATCATTCCGCCCCGTGCCCGATTCCCGATTCGATTTCACAATGTAATCCTGGCTCTGGCTCAAAATTCCGGCCATAAAGCCGTGGTAAAAATTCTCGGCGCTGTCGTAGAAACTAATGGTCGCTTGAAGCTGTTTATTTAAAATTTCGGTCATTTTCTGGGTGTCGCCGTCTTCCATGGCGCGATAGAAATCCTGGAAATTTTCTTTTCGCACGGATTCCTTAAACCAGGTCAGAATAATATTGTCATAAACACTCTTCAGCTCCTCGTTTGGAATCACCACTTTCAGGTAGATAGAACGATTTTCAAACCGCTCTCCGCATTTTGTCAGATATCCTGTAAAATACAGAAAATTCCATAGATTTTCCATACTCTCCTCGATATCTCCGTAAGTAATTTCCTCTTGAATCTGAATTTCCATAGTCCCGCCTGCCAACAGATCCTCAATCTGCGCCTTCGTCTCCCGATCCGCACGCCCCACCAATGTCCTGATAATATCATTCGAGCTGGTATTCACCCAATACGCCCTTGGAAACGCATTCCGATCCGCACGCAAATCATACAGAAACTTTATCACGCTCCACGGATTATAAATATCAGTATCACCGAAACTATATCCGTCATACCAAAGCTTCATATCCTCATAGCGTTCTTCCCGTTCATAATAAGCCATCATTTCCTTCACTTCTGCCCTGGTGAAGCCGAAATACTCGCTGTATTGCTTATCCAGAATAGAAATAATATTCAAATGGTTCAAGCCTGTGAAAATACTTTCCTTCGAAATCCGCAGGCACCCCGTAATCACCGCAAACTCCAACGCATCATTCGTCTTCAGCGCCGACTCAAACAGAGACCGGATAAACCCAATCATCTCCCCATAAAACCCCTGAAAATACGCATTTTCCAATGGTACGTCATATTCATCAATCAAAATAATCGTCTTTTTCCCTGTCACCTGATACAAGCAATTAGACAAAAATTTCAGTGACGTATAATACGCCTCTTTCTCTGCCTCCCCATCCATAATTTCCTGATAACTCTTCCGGTCGCTTTCCCGCAGATTTTCTAAAACCCAACTATGCCGCGCAAATTCCCACTTAATCTCTTCCCGAAGCTGATAATACGCTCCCGCAAAATCCTGCTGCTTCCCGGATTTCAACGTCAAGTTAATCACCGGAAACTGCCCCATCTGCGACGTATAGACCTCCCCGGTTTCCATGATTTTCATTCCCTGAAAAAGCTGCGCATTTTTCTCATTTTGCTCCGTATTTCCCGTATTTTCAAAAAAATAGCGAAGCATACTTAAACTCAATGTCTTTCCAAAGCGCCTTGGACGGGTAAACAGATTTGCTCTCCCTTTCCAGTCCAGCAATTCTTTTATAAAGAGCGTTTTGTCCACATAATAGTACCCATTCCTAATAATATCCTCAAAATTCTCTACTCCAATCGGCAGCGGTTTCTTCATCCAAAATCCCTCCTCCATCTTTGCTACCCACATTATACCAAAAAAGAGCCCTCTCCGAAAGGCTCTCTTTTCCAATTCCCTTGACACAATCCCCCCGCCATTATAAGATAAACCTGAAAAATCTCAAAACCTCGGAGGTACGACATGAACCCTACATTATCCCAAGACTTATTAACCTTTCTCAAACATAGCCCCACCTGCTTCCACGCCGTCGCCGAAATGGCCTCCGCCCTCACCGCCCACGGCTTCACCGAACTTTCCGAAACCGAAAAATGGAACCTGACCCCCGGCAGCCGCCACTTCCTCACCCGAAACGGCTCCTCCCTCATCGCCTTCGCGATCCCCTCCTCCGGTATCCATTCCTTCCGCATCCTTGCCAGCCACAGCGACTCCCCCACCTTCAAAATCAAGGAAAACCCGGAAATCGCCGTGGAAAACAAATACGTCAAACTAAACGTCGAAGGCTACGGCGGCATGCTCTGCGCCCCCTGGTTCGACCGTCCCCTGTCCGTCGCCGGCCGCGTCATCGTCAAAGAAAACGGCGCCTTCACGGCCAAACTGGTGAACCTCGACCGGGATCTCCTGATGATCCCCAACCTCGCCATCCACATGAACCGGGAAGCAAACAACGGCTACCAGTACAATCACCAGCGCGACATGCTCCCCCTATACGGCGACATTACCGCAAAAGACACCTTCCTGAAACAAGTCGCGGAGGCCGCCCACGTCCTCCCGGAAGACATCCTCGGCCACGACCTTTTCCTGTACAACCGCCAGCCGGGAACCATCTGGGGCGCATCCGGCGAATTCCTCTCCAGCAGCAGACTGGACGACCTCCAGTGCGCCTTCGCCTCCCTCCAGGGCTTCTTACAGGGCGAAAAGCAGGAATCCCTCGCCGTCCACTGTGTCTTTGACAACGAAGAAGTCGGCAGCAGCACCCGGCAGGGCGCGGCATCCACCTTCCTCTACGACACCCTGACCCGCATCCACGAATCCCTGGGTCTGACTCCGGAGGACTACCGGATTCATCTGGCAAAAAGCCTCATGATTTCCGCCGACAACGCCCATGCCGTCCATCCGAACTACCCCGACAAGGCCGACCCGGTCAACCGCCCGGTGCTCAACGGCGGCATTGTCCTGAAATACAATGCCAATCAACGCTACTGCACCGACGGCATTTCCGCCGCAATGTTCAAAGACCTCTGCCGCCAGGCCGACGTACCCGTACAGGTCTTCACGAACCGCTCCGATATCCCCGGCGGCTCCACCCTCGGTAACATTTCAAATACCCAGGTAGCGCTGAATACAATCGATATCGGCCTGCCGCAGCTCGCAATGCATTCGCCTTACGAGACGGCCGGAGTCAAAGACACGGAATACCTAGTTCGCGCGGCGAAAGAATTTTTCCACTAAAACCACAAAAAGCTGCCGTGAAACCGCCGCCATGTCCTGCTTCCGGACATGTTGGCATTTCACGGCAGTCTGCTTTTCCTTTGATGAATTATTTCAAATAGTATTTCGTTCCTCTGTTTTTTCCGTCCGACGAAATGACTTCCATAACACGAAGCTTATTCAGATACCGCCGGATTGTCGATTCCGCCATACCCGTCATCTCTTCCATCTTTTTCGCCGTCACAAAACCATTTTCTTCAAACGCCTGCACGAACAAACGATAAAATATTTTTTCCTTATCGCTCATTTTATCGCTCAAATCCTTCCTTTATACAGATCTTTGTAATCAGATAGGTTCTGCCCTCATCCATCTCAAATTCCGGCTTCGGCGAGCGATTACTTACGTATATAATAAGTTACTTCATTATCCTTCAATTTAAAAGTTAAAACCAACTGTTCTTTACCATTTACAACCGCATTTGGCAGAGTACATCCAATTTTATAAGTTCCTTCATATAAAGGTTCTATTTCAAACTGATTATTTGAATGAATCCCATATTTCGGTTCCGGCATATTCGGATCACATTGGTATAGCCAGCCAGCATATTTATATTCTTCATCGTATGTTACTACTATTTCCGAAATATCTGCTATAAAATCCACAGCGCTTTTCTTTTTATTAATTAAGGAAACGTACAGTATCATATAATCTGCAGACACTCCTGAAGACATCGTGTCAGACGGGTAACCTTGATAATTCCACGTATTTTCTCTATAGCACTCCATCTCATCCACAGTTTCAAATTCTGTCGCTGTAAAGCTAGCATACCCTTCAATCTCTATTTCTTCCTCCAATTGGACATCTTCTAAAGTACCTCCCTTTACTTCACTGCTTTCAGCCTCCCCCCCGATTATCTGTACTTCCAGATTTTCTGCTGCCTTCACATTATTCCCCATAGCTACTGCTAAAAGAATTCCTCCTAAAGCTAATCCAATCTTTTTCATTTGGAACCTCCCTCATCTTATTTTATTTTTGTCTCTGTATCATAAATATTTTACAACAAACCATAACTGATTACAAGTAGCTCATCTATCTTTCGTACACTTTTCCTCTTCCATACCTTTTCCTTACCTCCCGCACCTTTTCCGCACATCCCATTTTCCCTAAATCCGAACCCTCTCCAAATTCTCCATCCACATCCTCACACACCCATCACTCGGCATCCTCAAATCCCCCCTCGGCGAAACCGCCACCGACCCCACCTTCGGCCCATCCGGCAAACACGACCGCTTAAACTGCTGCGCAAAAAACCTCCGGTAAAACGTCCTCATCCACTTCATAATCGTCTCACAATCATACATCCCCGCGAACGCAATCTTCGCAATCCGATACAGCTTCCCCGGCTCATACCCAAACCGCAAAATATAATACAAAAAGAAATCATGCAGCTCATAAGGCCCCACCAGATCCTCCGTCTTCTGCGAAATCTTCCCATTCTCCGGCGGAAGCAGCTCCGGACTCACCGGCGTATCCAGCACATCCAAAAGCACCCCGCTCAGCACCGCATCCCCGCAAGTATCCGCATAATACCGCACCAAATGCCGCACCAACGTCTTCGGCACCGACGCATTCACCGCATACATCGACATATGATCGCCATTATACGTCGCCCATCCAAGCGCCAGCTCCGACATATCCCCGGTTCCGATCACCAGCCCGCCGGACTGATTCGCAATGTCCATCAATACCTGCGTCCGCTCCCGCGCCTGCGCATTCTCATAAGTCACATCATGCACCGCCGGATCATGCCCGATATCCCGAAAATGCGTCATCACCGCTTCCCGGATATCCACCTCCAAAAGCTTCGCCCCCAGCTTCCTGGTCAACTCGCAGGCATTCGTATACGTGCGGTCCGTGGTGCCAAAGCCCGGCATCGTCACCGCCGTAATCTTCTCCCGCGGAATCTTCAGCATATCAAAAGCCTTCACCGTCACCAGCAGCGCCAGCGTAGAATCCAGTCCGCCCGAAATCCCAACCACCGCATTCTGGCATCCCGTATGCTCCAGCCGCTTCCGAAGCCCCAACGCCTGAATCGACAAAATCTCCTCGCACCGCCTGTCCCTGTCCTCTTTTCCGGACGGTACAAAAGGCGCCGGATCAAAAGAACGGGTCAGCTTCGTCTCCACCGGAGTCAGATGAAAACTCACCGTCCGGTACTCCTCATCCGCAGGCGCACCATAAGTGGTCATCCTCCGGCGCTCCGCTCGCAGCCGCCGGATATCCAGCTCCCCATAAATCGTCTGATTCTCAAACCGGGAAGACTCCTTTAACACCACACCGTTTTCCGCAATCAGATTATGCGCCCCAAAAACCAGATCCGTCGAAGACTCCCCGTCCCCCGCATCCGCATAAATATACCCGCAGACCAGCCGCGCCGACTGCCCGCTCACAAGCTGCGTCCGGTACAGATCCTTTCCGGTCACTTCATCGCTGGCCGACAGATTCACGATCACGGTCGCCCCCGCAAGGGCATGCCCGATACTGGGCGGATTCGGCACCCAGAGGTCTTCACAGATTTCCGCCGCCACGGTCAGCCCATTCACTTCCGGGCATTGGAAGAGCAATTTACTGCCGAACGGAACCGTCTGGCCCTCAAATTCCACATTTTCCGGTTTCTCGTTTCCGGGGGTGAAATGCCTTGCCTCGTAAAATTCGGAATAGTTGGGGAGGAAACGCTTTGGCACCAGTCCCAAAAGCCTGCCGTTATTGACCACAGCCGCCACATTGTACAGCTTTCCGTCCTTCTCCCAGGGCAGTCCCACGAAAACCAGGGCATCCTTCCCTTTCGACAGAAACAGAATCTGATGCAGGCCCTTTTTCGCCTCCGAAAGCAGAAGCTCCTGCCAGAAAAGGTCGCTGCAGGTATAGCCTGTCATGCAAAGCTCCGGAAACACAATGATCTTCGCACCGCCCGCAATCGCCAGCTCCATTTCCCGGCAAATCTGCTTCGTATTATAGACGCAGTCCGCCACTCTGATCTTCGGCGTCACCGCCGCCACTTTCACAAATCCGTCCAGCATGTTCCGTTCCTCCTATCGGCTCTTTTTCAGAAGCGCTTTTAATTCCTCCACGGAGAAGGTGTAGTTCGTGTTGCAGAAATGGCAGTTTACTTCAATTTCTTTGCCATCGTCAATCATGCTTGTCAGCTCCTTTGCGCCGACGCTGATGAGGGCTTTCGAAACCCGTTCCTTCGAGCAGTTGCAATGAAATTTCGTCGGTAAGGTTTCATTGATTTCAAGTCCTAGGTCGCCCAGAAGCTCTTCCAGAATCTGTTCCGGCGTCATCCCGGCGTCCAGCATGGCCGTCACAGGCCGAACCGCGATAAGTTTCTGCTCCAGCGTCTCAATTACCTTTTCTTCCGTATAAGGCATAAGCTGAATGATAAACCCGCCCGCCTGTTTTACCGTATTATTCTTTTCCATCAGGACGCCCAGTCCCACTGAAGACGGTACTTGTTCCGACGCAGCAAAATAATAGGTCAGATCTTCCGCAATCTCTCCCGTCTGAAGCTCCGTCTGCCCCACATACGGCTCTTTCAGCCCCATATCCTTAATCACATACAGCGTGCCGGGGCCTACCGCGCCGCCCACATCCAGCTTCCCCGCCAGATTCGCCGGGAGCATCACCCCCGGATTTTCCGCGTAGCCTTTCACATTTCCAGCGGAATCCGCCGTCACCGTCAGGCCACCGATCGGCCCCTCGCCCTTAATCTGAAGGGTCAGAATATCCTTTTCCCCTTTCATCATCACGCCCATCATCCCTCCGGCGGTCAGAAGCCGGCCCAGGGCGGCCGTGGCGACCGGGCTTGTGTTGTGGGCTTTCCTGGCTTCCTCCACAAGTTCTCTGGTAGTAGCCGCGAATGCGCGGATCTGGCTGTCCGCCGCGGTTGCTCTTACAATATAGTCATTCATGTTCTTTTCCTTTCTCCCTTGCAATCACCAAAACCCTCTCACTGTCCTCCCCCGGCGCTTCCTTCGAAAACCCATCATAAACCGCCAAAAACTCCATCCCCGCCTCCCGCAGACACGCCTTCACCTCATCCATCTCCCACGCCCTCTCCACATGCGTCTCCTGGTATCTCCGGTAAAGCCCGCTCTCCTCCCGCATAAAAATCGTCAGGTCATACTCATTCATCCGTTCCTCTTCATAAAAAGCATTCTCCCAGATGAAACTGCTCTCCTCCCGGTTCTCCGCGATCACGCAGTCCCCCAGCACCTCCCGAAACTTATACGGCGTATTCAGGTCAAACAGAAAAATCCCGCCCGGGTCCAGATAATTATTCACCAGCCGGAACACCTGGCACAGCTCCTCCTCCTCCAGAATATAATTCAGGGAATCGCAGACACTCACCACCGCACGCACCGTCCCATAAAGCTCAAACTCCCGCATATCCTGCTGCAAATACAGGATATCATGGCCGCTCGCTTCCCGCTTTTCCAGGGCAACCTCCAGCATATCCGCCGAAAGATCCACGCCAATGCAGTCGTATCCCTTCCCCGCCAGCAGCTCCGTCAGGCTGCCCGTCCCGCAGCCCAGATCCAGCACCAGCCCGTCTTCAATCCCATATTCCCCAAGAACGCCGCAAATATACGCGCACCATTCCTCATAGGGGACATTGTCCATAAAAAGGTCATAAACCGAAGCGAAAGCCTCATAGCTTCCGTTTTCCTCATTGTTTCCCATTCAGCCAATCTCTCCTTACAGGTATTCTTCCAACAGCTCCTCTAACTCCTCAAACGTCTCCAGCTCATTGACTCTTCCCCGCAGCTTCGAACAATGCGGCAGCCCCGTCGTATACCAGGCCACATGCTTCCGCATTTCCCGCATCGCCGTATGTTCCCCGCAATGCGCAATATGCAGCCTGCAATGCCGCAGAATCATCTCATGAATCTCCCGCTTCTCCGGCCTTGGAAGCTTCTCCCCCGTCTCCAGATAATGGGAAATCTCCCGGAAAATCCACGGATTCCCCCTTGCCGCCCGGCCAATCATCACCGCGTCGCACCCGGTCTCCTCCATCATAGCCTTCGCCGTCTCAGGCGAAACCACGTCTCCATTCCCAATCACAGGAATCGAAACCGCCTCCTTCACCTGGCGGATGATCTCCCAGTCAGCTTTCCCGGAATAATACTGCTCCCTCGTCCGCCCATGCACCGCAATGGCCGCGGCTCCCGAATCCTCAATAATCTTCGCCACCTCCACCGCATTCACATGGGCATCGTCGAACCCTTTCCGGATCTTAACCGTCACAGGCTTCTTCGTTGCTTTGGCCGTTTTCGTAACAATTTCCCGGATCAGGGCCGGGTTCTTCATCAGCGCCGAGCCCTCGCCATTATTCACAATCTTCGGCACCGGACACCCCATATTCAAATCCAGCAGATCAAAAGGCCGCTCCTCAATCTGCTTCGCCATCTCGCTGATGATCTCCGGGTCAGACCCGAAAAGCTGAAGGGAAACCGGATTCTCCCCCGGCGCAATCTCCAGCAGGTTCAGCGTATTCTTATTATGGTAAGCAATCGCCTTCGCGCTGACCATCTCCATACAGATCAGCCCCGCCCCCTGCTCCCGGCAGAGAAGACGAAATGGCAGGTCAGTAACCCCTGCCATCGGCGCCAGCACACATGGATTGGAAAGCTCCACATTCCCGATTCTAACCTTCATAGCTTTCTCCCAAAAAGAAAACCTTATAATACATTTCCAATGCTTCCATCAGCTCCTGCTTCTCGCTCTGAAGCTCCTTAATGCGCAGGACGCTGCCGATTTCATCGTAGTCGAAATCATTTTCCTTCGCTTCCGTGCGAAAATGCAGGTTCCCCTGTTCGTCGTATTCCAGCATCAGAATGCCGCCGATCTCCTGCGTATAGAGGACGCACAGAATCTGCAGCTCATCTTTCACACTATCCGGAAGGGCTGCAAAATCCGGATTCAGATAATATTTTTCTTCATAGCGGCTTGCCCCGCAAAGCACCACGTTCTTCTGCTCCATCTTCCCATCTCCTATACATATCCGTAAACGCCGCGCACGGAAACCTCCCCGGCATAAACGGCCCGGATGCCTTCTTCCGTCTCTACCAGAAGTTCGCCCATTTCATTGATTCCCAGAGCCGTCCCAGTGTATTCGTGGCCGGGTTCCAGGACGCAGACTTTCTGATTCCGATTCACCAGAAGGGCCTGATACGCCTCCTGAAGCTCCACCAGGTCGCCGGTTCGGATAAAGGATTCATAGCATGTCTCAAACTGTTCCATGCATTTCGCAATCAATTCCGCCCGGTCAATCGTTTTTCCGGCTTCCAGTCTCAGGGACGTGGCCACGCTTCGGATTTCCTCCGGGAATTCGGTCATATTGACATTAATCCCAATCCCGATAACCAGGTAATGGATTCCCAGCATTTCCGCGCTCATTTCCGTCAGGATTCCGCAGATTTTCTTTCCGCCGATCACCAGGTCGTTGGGCCATTTGATCTGGACGTCCAGATTCAGAAGCTCCCGGCAGGCCCTGGCCGCCGCAAGTCCCATGACCAGCGTCAGCATCGAGGCCTTTTCCGGACGGATATCCGGCCGCAGCAGCAAGGTCATGGCAATGGCCGTCCCTTTCGGCGTCGACCACCCCCGCCCTCTCCGGCCCTTTCCGGCCTCCTGCTTTTCCGCCAGAACCAGGGTACCGTGGGGCGCGCCCTCCTCCGCCAGCTTTTTCGCATAATTATTCGTGGAATCGATGGTGTCCAGACAATACAGCTTCCGCCCGGCCCATTCCGTTTTCAGAAAGCTCTCGATGGCTTCCCCGGTCAGAATATCCGGGCTTTCCGTCAGGCGATAGCCCCTGTTCGAAACGGCTTCAATCTGATAGCCCTCGGTTTTTAACTGATTAATCGCCTTCCACACAGCCGTCCTGGATACGCCAAACCGCTCGCAGAGTTCCTGGCCGGAGACGAATTCCCCGGATTCCCGCAGGATTTTCAAGATTTCACTCTTCATATTCCCAGCCCCTCCAATCCGGCAATGCTCAGGAAAAACAGGACAAACAGTGCCAGGGACATTGCCCCTAAGAACCCGCCCAGCACATATTCATCCTTCCGCAGGCGCAAAACGGACAGCACCGCATTCATCACCCCGCCGATCCCGCAGGACAGGAGCAGGGCAAGCGGCGCATATTCCTCATGGAAAAAGAAAATTCCCGCGCAGACGAAAAGCAGCAGTCCGGCAAAAGCCCCAAGCAGTTCGAACTCCCAGGTTCCCCGTTCTCGTTTTTCTTTCATTCGCAATCAGACCTTTCAGGCTCCCAGGGTGGCCGCCATCACTGCTTTGATGGTATGCATCCGGTTTTCCGCTTCTTCGAAGACAATGGATTTTTCGGACTCAAAGACTTCGTCGGTCACTTCCATGTCGGTGATGCCGAATTTTTCGTAGATTTCTTTGCCGATCTTGGTCTTCAGGTCGTGGAAAGCGGGCAGGCAGTGCATGAATACGGCGTTTTCACCGGCATTGTCCATAATGGCTTTCGTCACTTTATAGGGACTTAATTCCTGAATCCGGCTCGCCCATACTTCATCCGGCTCGCCCATGGATACCCATACATCCGTGTAAACCACGTCGGCGCCTTTCGTACCTGCCATGGCGTCTTCGGTCAATGTAATCGTCGCGCCGGTTTCTTTCGCAATGTTCCTGCAATATTCCACCAGCTCCTCATTCGGGAAATACGCCTTCGTCGTGCACGCGACAAAGTTCATGCCAAGCTTCGCGCAGCCAATCATCAGGGAATTCCCCATATTATAGCGGGCATCCCCCATATATGCCAGCGTGCGGCCCTTCAGGTCGCCGAAATGTTCCCGGATCGTCAGCATGTCCGCTAAAATCTGGGTGGGATGGTACTCGTTCGTCAGGCCGTTCCACACCGGAACACCGGCGTATTTCGCCAGTTCTTCCACGATTTCTTGGCCGTAGCCCCGATACTCGATTCCGTCGTAGAGGCGTCCCAGCACCCGCGCGGTGTCCGCAATGCTTTCTTTCTTCCCAATCTGCGAACCCGTGGGATCCAGATAGGTCGTCCCCATCCCCAGATCGTGAGCCGCCACTTCGAAGGAGCAGCGGGTGCGTGTGCTGGTCTTTTCAAAAATCAGCGCAACATTTTTCCCATGAAGGGTGTCGTGGAGGATTCCTTCTTTTTTCTTCTTTTTATAGTCTGCCGCCAGATCCAAAAGTCCGGTGATCTCTTCCGGCGTGAAGTCTTTCAGTGTCAAAAAATTGCGTCCTTTTACGTTCATGTGCGTTCTCCTTTTCCGGTCGTAGGGCCTGTCATTTTATCTTTCATCTTACTATACTTTCTCCGAAAATACAAGACGAAAAGAATCCTCTACTGTTCACTCGTACCTCGTTCTAGTAACAAATCGCAGGCTCATTTTAAGTTTTGCTTCGCAAAAAGAGCCCGCTCACACCTGAATCACGTTCTTACGTACCTGAGCAGCTAAGTGCTCAGGTACTGTCTGAACAGTATCAAGAGTCCTTGTAACTTTCCGGGCTTCTGTGCTATAATAGGGGCAAAGGTTTTGGGGGAAATCCATATTTTATGAAAGGAGAAGGTCTTATGACACAGTTACATTTTGAAGATGAAGAAACCGAGCTTTACTATAAGAAAATGCGCCGGAATCTCGGCATCGGCCATCCCAGCCACTGGGACAGCCAGGAGGTCGTCACCCGACAGGACGTTGACCAGTACGTAAAAGATGCCAAGAATATCCTGGCCTGCTAGAGGAGACAAAACCATGCTGCATTTCGACAGTGATTATATGGAAGGAGCGCATCCGCTCATCCTTCAGAAACTCTCAGAAACGAATCTCATCCAGACATCCGGCTACGGAACCGACGACTACTGCGCCAGCGCCAGAGCCAAAATCCGCACGGCCTGCCATTGCCCCGACGCCGAAGTCCACTTTCTGGTAGGCGGCACCCAGACGAACGCCACCGTAATCAAAGCCCTCCTGCGCTCCTACGAAGGCGTCTTCGCTGCCGACACCGGCCACATCAGCCAGCACGAAGCCGGAGCCATTGAAGCCGGAGGTCATAAAGTTCTGACTTTGCCGCACCATTTCGGAAAAATTTCCGCGGCTCAGGTGGAAAACGCGATGGAAGCCTTCCATTCAGACGAAAACCACGACCACATGGTACAGCCTGGCATGGTCTACATTTCCCACCCCACCGAATACGGCACCCTTTACACCAAAGACGAGCTGGAAGCCCTAAGCGCCGTTTGCCGGAAATACCATCTTCCGCTTTTCCTGGACGGTGCGCGGCTAGGTTACGGGCTCGCAGCAGCACAGACCGACGTTACTCTGGAAGTCCTTGCACAAAATTGCGACGTCTTCTACATTGGCGGTACGAAAGTGGGGGCAATGTTCGGCGAAGCCGTAGTAATTCCAAATCCCGGCCTGATTCCCCACTTTTTCACCCTGATCAAACAGCAGGGCGCGCTCCTCGCCAAAGGGCGGATTCTGGGAATCCAGTTCGACGTCCTTTTCACGGATAACCTCTATGAAACGATTGCAGGCCACGCCCTGAAAATGGCGGACAAGCTGAAAAAAGGCTTTTCCGAAAAAGGCTATCCCTTCTACATGAAAACGCCGACAAACCAGCAGTTCGTCATCCTGACGAAAGAAGAAATGGAACGCATTTCCTCCTTCGCCACGTTTTGTTTCTGGGAGAATCTGGCGGATGGCCGGACGGTGGTGCGCTTTGCCACGAGCTGGGCCACGAAGGAAGAGGACATTGACCAGCTTCTCGCCCGGATATAACCTTTAGAATTCTTTATCCCGGTAATCGGCCCAGTCAGGCAGGGGCGTCCCTGCTTCCTGGGCTGTTTTGATGTCCGAATAGTAGTGCAGTTTCCGTTCCACATGCTTTAAATCTTTCTGCATTTTTTCGATCTGCGCGGTCACTTCCGCCTTCTGCTCGTTCAGCAGATCCAGAATTGCGTCGACGCATCCGGTTTCTTTTTCTTCATAAGAAAAGAACGTCTGCAATTTTGCTATGGACATGCCCGTTCCTTTAAAACAACAAATGGTCCGCAGGCGATTAATATGCCCGTCTGTGTAAATGCGCTGCCCGCTTTCCGTTCGCCCCACATTGGTCAGAATTCCCATATCCTCATAATAACGCAGGGTGGAAGCCGGGAGATTGAACATCTTGGAAACTTCCTTAATCGTATAAGTCTTCATAAAAACCTCCCAAGGAAAAATTTTTTCTTGACTTCAAGTATACTTGAAGTGCTAACATAAGTAAAGAACAAAACGTGAAAGGAGCATTCTTATGTACTTAGCAAGCGATACCCGTTATGATTCGATGGTCTACAATCGCTGTGGAAACAGCGGCCTGAAGCTTCCCACCGTTTCCCTGGGATTCTGGCATAATTTTGGCGACATTTCCAACTACGAAAACATGAAAAAACTCTGCTTTACCGCCTTCGACAACGGCATTACCCATTTCGACCTGGCGAATAACTACGGCCCCGAACCCGGCAGCGCCGAGAAAAATTGCGGAAAAATCCTGAAAGAAAATTTCCAGTCTTACCGGGATGAGCTGATCATCAGCACCAAGGCTGGTTATGATATGTGGAAAGGCCCTTACGGGGACTGGGGAAGCCGGAAATATTTGCTGGCAAGCCTGGATCAGAGCCTGATGCGCCTGGGCCTGGATTACGTGGACATTTTCTATCATCACCGGATGGATCCGGAAACGCCGCTGGAGGAAACCATGGGCGCTCTCGACCAGGCTGTGAAAAGCGGAAAAGCCCTGTATGTCGGCCTCTCGAATTACGACGGCCCCACAATGGAAAAGGCGTGCAAAATTCTGGAAGATCTGAAGTGCCCCTTTGTTATCAATCAGAATTCCTACAATATTTTTAACCGGACGATTGAAAACAATGGGTTGAAGGATATGGCCGTGGAAAAGAAAAAAGGAATCATTTCCTTCAGTCCGCTGGCTCAGGGCCTTCTGACTGACCGCTATCTGAACGGTATTCCAAAGGACAGCCGGGTGATGACGGACAGTCGGTTCCTGCATAAGGAGCAGCTTACGGAAGAAAAACTGCGGCAGATCGGCGCATTGAATGAGATCGCGCGGGAACGCGGCGAAAGCCTTGCGCAGATGGCGCTGAAATGGATCTTTAAGGACAATGCCGTTACCAGCGTATTGGTCGGCGCATCCAAATCGGAGCAGATTCTGGATAATCTGCATGTGCTGAACAGCGCGCCCTTCTCCGAAGAAGAGCTTCGCAAAATCGATGAAATTTCCCTGTCCGCATAAAATTGGCGGCCGTGCTCTCGCGCATGGCCGCTTTTTTTACAGCATTCCGCCGTTTTCTCTCATGTATTTGTACTCTGCCACCGACCGGTCGAAGCTTTTAATATGAACATACAGCCAGTTTGTGACATTTTCATTTACCCGTTCTACGAAGGCATCGGTGGGGCCTTCCTCTTCGTGAAGCATTTCAGACAATTCTTTTACGACCTGGCGCAGCTCTTCGTGCTTTTTCTTATGCTCCGCAAGGCCGGGATAGCCGATTTCTTCCTGAAGTTTTTCTTCGGCGCCGAAATGGAAGTCGGTGTAGTCGGCCAGGTAGTCCAGCATTTTGATCGCGCCGATTTTGTCGGAGCGGTCTTCGCAGCTTTGCAGGAGTTTGTTGATTTTTTCGATGAGTTCTTTGTGCTGGGCGTCGATCATGTCATTGCCCGTGATCAGGGTTTCGTCAAATTCTGCGTACATGAGATTCCTCCTCGTCTCTTTTTCTGATATTTTATCATAATCGGTGGAAATTTGCCATGCAATCCTGAAGTTTTCTTCTACCCTTCCCGAAGCTGCCGGAACTGGTAGTCATAAAAGGCTTCCAACGCCTGTGCCCGGCTTCTGCGGCGGATTGGGAAGCAGGTTCCGTCTTTCATTTCGAAGGATTCTCCATCTGTTTTCTGGATAAAATCCATATTTAAATAGACGCCGCGGTTACAGAGCAGGAAATTTTCTTCCGGTTCGAGGAGGGGTTCCATGGAGGCAAAGGTTACGCGGTAGAGGCGTTCGCGGCCGTTTTTCAGGACGATGCAAACGTGTTTGTCCCGCGCGGCGACATATTGGATCTTACAGAACGGGACGGAAATCGTCTGTGCGCCGCAGGAAAAGGTCAATGCACGCTCCCGTTTATCCCAGCGTTTTTTCGCGTCGGCCAGAAGTTTTTCCAGGCGCGGTTCGTCGAAGGTGTCTTTCCGGATATAATCGAAACAACCGTGGGTGCTTACGGCGCGCCAGATGTCGTCGCTGCTTGAGGTAAGGAATGCAATGAGGGCTTCTTCGGCCCGTTTTTGGAGAATGCGGGCGGTTTCGATGCCGTCCGGGCCTTCCATATAAATGTCCATGAGGATCAGGTGGTATTTCTCTATGTCAGGGGACTCCAGGAGGGACTGGCCGGAGGAATAATAGTCGATGGCCAGGGGGCCAAACTTTTCCAGGGCGGGGCAGGTGAAGAGCTGCTGCATCCGGACGGTGTCGGTGGGGGAGTCGTCTACTACTGCAATGTTCATGTTCGGTCTTCCTTTTTGCTGCAATTACTACGGGATATCATAGCACAACGTTGCCATTCGCGTCAAATTTTGTTCGTTCGCGACAAATGGGTGGTATTTTCTTAAAATATTCTTTATTATGATATTGCAAAATTTTGAAAGAAAGGAGGCCGATTGATGAGGAGAAAACGATTGGCAGGGGTGATGGCGATCCTTTTGGCCATTGCGTTGGTTGGGCCAGGGCCTTCGTCTGCTGCCGAATCAACCACAGAACCGGCTGTGAATCCTGATACAGAACTTACCGCAGAACCGATTACGGAAGCTGATTCCGAGCCAGTCACAGAATCTGTTTCAGAACCGGTCACGGAAGCTGCACCGGAACCCGTTTCAGAAACTGTCACAGAGTCAGTTACGGAAGTGAATACTGAACCCGTCTCGGAAGTTACACCAGAACCGGTCACAGAACCCGTTACGGAATCTACTTCCGAGTCGAGTATAGAACCAATCACGGAATCTATTTCTGAGCCTGCCACAGAAGCGACTACGGAAGCTGCTTCCGAACCTGCCGCAGAAGCGATTTCGGATGCCACTTCTGAACCAGACACGGA
>JAUNPS010000024.1 GCA_030536575.1 Eubacteriales bacterium
TAAATTCAAGCTTTACGGGGATTTTTAATCTGTAAACTGTAAAAGTCAGGTTATAGCATCATCCCTCTGAAATCTCAATGTTTTCTTTTTCTTCCATTTGTAGTATGATAAGGGCGTAAACATACAATCTCAGGAGGAACCCATGAAAAAAATTGCAATCCTACAATCCAACTACATCCCCTGGAAAGGCTATTTCGACCTGATCAACCTCGTGGACGAGTTCATTTTATACGACGACATGCAGTACACCCGCCGCGACTGGCGCAACCGCAACAAAATCAAAACCCCCGCCGGCCTGAAATGGCTCTCCATCCCCGTCATCAACAAGGGCAAATTCTACCAGAAAATTAACGAAACCGAAGTTCTGGATCACGAATGGTGCCACGACCACTGGCGCGCCCTCACCCTGAACTACGGTAAAGCTCCCTTTTTCAAAGAATACGAAGACCGCATTCACGCCATCTACGAAGCCTGCGAGACAGAAACCCATTTAAGCCGGATCAACTACCGGTTTCTGACCGAAATCTGTGACATTCTCGGCATCCGCACAAAAATCACCTGGTCTTCGGATTACCCGTTAAGCGACGGAAAAACGGAACGCCTGGTCAACCTCTGCCTTTCCGCCGGCGGGAACGCCTACCTGTCCGGCCCTGCCGCAAAAGACTACATTGTCGACGAATGCTTTTCAAATGCAAATGTAAAACTGGCCTATATGGATTACAGCAATTATCCGGAATATCCCCAGTTTTTCGGCGATTTCGAACACGGCGTCTCGATTCTGGATCTGATCTTCCAGACTGGCCCGGACGCGCCGAAGTATCTGAAGAGCTTCCCCCAGTCCATCCATCCCGGAGGTGATCCTTTCCAATGAGTAAAAAACGTCCTGCGGTAAGCGGGAAAGTGTTCCTCGCGCTGCACATTTCCCTGTTTTTTTCTTCTCTGAGCGGCGTAGCCTCCAAAATGGCGGCCAATCAGCCTTTTTTATCTCCGGCCTTCTGCTTTTATTATGGGCTGGTCTTATTGATTATGCTCGGATACGCGTTTGCATGGCAGCAGATTCTTCATTATCTGCCGCTCACGTTCGCCTATTCGAACAAAGGCGTTTCCCTGGTTTGGGGCATGATCTGGGGCGCCCTGTTTTTTCAGGAAAAAATAACCTGGAATATGATACTGGGGGCAGGTATCATTTTCTTTGGGATTTATCTGGTGGTGACCAGCGATGAGTGATCTGGCGCCCTATGTTCTGCTGCTGCTTTTTTCTGTTTTTATTTCGTCCGTGTCCCAGATTCTTCTGAAAAAAGCCGCCCAGAAAACATATCCGAATAAAATCCGGGAATACTTAAATCCGTATGTCGTCATTGCCTACAGCATTTTCCTGCTGTCTACGGTGCTGACGATGCTGGCGCTGCGCCGGGTGCCCCTTTCCATGCAGCCGATTTTGGAATCTACCAGCTATATTTATGTGTCTGTTTTAGGTTACGTTCTTCTAAAGGAACCGTTTTCGAAACGGAAGGCCGCCGGGATTCTGGTGATTCTTCTGGGGATTCTGGTGTATTCTCTGAAATTTTAAACATGTGAGACGCAAAATCCGGCGGCACAAATCGCCGGAAAACGTTCTCTTGCCTTAAACGCAAAAAGAGCCGCTTTCAAAGCGGCTCAAATTCGCAAAAACATACATCTGTTGTTTCAATCCACGCCCGGTAGTTAAATTAAGAAATCCTTCAGTCGTTTACTCCTGGAAGGATGACGCAGCTTCCGCAGCGCCTTCGCCTCGATCTGTCGGATTCGCTCACGGGTCACATTAAATTCCTTCCCCACTTCTTCCAGCGTCCGCGCACGCCCGTCTTCCAACCCGAAACGCAGGCGCACCACCTGACGCTCTCTGTCCGTCAGAGACTCCAGCGCCGTGCTCAGTTCCGCCCGCAGCATCGAAAACGCGGCCGAATCTGCCGGCGAAAGGGCAGAATCATCCTCGATAAAATCCCCCAGATGACTGTCATCCTCTTCTCCGATGGGGGTATCCAGCGATACCGGATCTCTCGAAATCTTCAGGACCTCCCGCACGCGGGCGACGGGCACATTCAGGCGCTCCGCCACTTCTTCCGGGGTCGGTTCCCGTCCCAGCTCCTGCAGAAGGGTTCTGGTCATACGCAGGGTCTTATTGATCGTTTCCACCATATGTACCGGCACACGGATGGTTCTTCCGGTGTCCGCAATGCCTCTGGTAATGGCCTGACGAATCCACCAGGTCGCATAGGTACTGAATTTATAGCCTTTGGAGTAGTCGAACTTGTCCACAGCCTTCATCAGCCCCATGTTTCCTTCCTGAATCAGATCCAGGAAGGGCATCCCGCGGCCCACATATTTTTTCGCAATGCTGACAACAAGACGCAGATTCGCTTCGGTAAGCTTCTTCTTCGCCTCTTCATCGCCTTGTTCCACACGTTTTGCAAGTTCAATCTCTTCTTCGGTACTCAGAAGAGGTACATTTCCGATTTCTTTCAGATACATCCGGACCGGGTCTTCGGTGCTGACGCCTTCCAGCACATCCACATCATCAATGATTTCTACTTCGTCCTCGTCATCCAAAATAATATCGTCTTCGCTGTCCAGGAGCAGATCTTCTACTTTGCCGCCCGCCTCCACACTGGTATTCATGATATCAATGTTCTGCTTTTCCAGGTACTCCAGGACAAGATCCATCTTGTCCTCTGACAGCTCCATTCCCCGGAAGGCGTCATTTATCTCACTGTATTCCAGAACATTCTTTTTGGTTTTCGCCAGGTCTACCAGACCCAGCAGCGCCTTTGTAAACTGTTCCTGCTGTAAATCATCCATAATCATCGATCTCCTCAAACACGTTCTCAAAGATACCATACCATTTTTGTCATTCCCTGTCAACTTTTCCGGGAATCTTTCCAAAAATTGACGCAAAGTCCCTTTTCCCCCCTGCGCCAGCCTTAATCATTTCTCACCACACAATCACAGCCAAACGTCACCGTGCCGTCGAAAACCTTCCGGGGAACGGGGCAACGTCATCGTCAAACTTCCCCTAACTGCGACTAGGACACTCAGGAGAGCCTTCGTGCCCAAGTCTTAGTAAGGGGTGATTTCGACTCTTCCTAAAATCGCCCCTCGAAACACGTCCCCGTAAGCTTTCCGTCTTCCCGGTAACTGTATATAGTGAACTGGAAGTACCAACAGCTGGCGCAGGTGTGAACGGTAACCGCAAAAACGGCTGTTCTGCCACCGTTTTTCTTCTATCCCTGGAGCGCCGGGACTCCCCGCATCATAATCCGCGGCCCGCCCCGATGTTCAATGTAATCCTTCGTGATCACGACCCGGCCGATATTGTCATCCTTGGGAATTTCATACATGATATCCAGCATGAATTCCTCGATGATCGCCCGCAGGGCCCTGGCCCCGGTTTTCTTTTCCATGGCTTTCGTCGCAATGCTTTCCAGGGCATCGTCGTCGAATTCGAGCTGGACTTCGTCCATGGCCAGCAGTTTCTGATACTGCTTCAGGATCGCATTTTTCGGCTCTTTCAGGATCTGTACCAGCATATTCTCGGTCAGCCCCTGCATGGTGCACACAATAGGGAGCCGTCCGATAAACTCCGGAATCATGCCGAAATTCCGGATATCTTCCAGCGTTACTTTGTCCAGGATGTTCGGATCGTTGTCGTACTTGTCCTTTAGGTCGGCCTGGAATCCGATAGCGGCCTGCTTGTTCAGGCGCTCTTTGATGATGTCTTCCAGTCCCGGAAACGCTCCTCCGCAGATAAAAAGAATATTTTTCGTATTTACGGTCGTCATGGGCACCATCGCATTTTTGCTGGTGGCTCCCACGGGCACCTCCACTTCACTGCCTTCCAGGAGTTTGAGCATTCCCTGCTGGACGGATTCTCCGCTGACGTCGCGCTGGTTGGTGTTCTTTTTCTTGGCAATTTTGTCGATTTCGTCGATGAAGACGATTCCGCGTTCTGCCTTTTCCACATCATTGTCCGCCGCGGCCAGTAATTTGGAGATCACGCTTTCGATATCGTCTCCGATGTAACCGGCTTCGGTCAGGGACGTGGCGTCTGCGATGGCCAGGGGCACATCCAGAAGCCGGGCCAGAGTTTTCACCAGGTAGGTCTTTCCGCATCCGGTGGGCCCGATCAGCAGCATATTGGACTTTTCGATCTCGATCTCGCCGTCAGGATCGCCTGCCACGCGCTTATAGTGGTTGTAGACTGCCACGGAGATTACTTTTTTGGCATGTTCCTGACCGATGATGAAATCGTCGAGTCCGGCTTTGATCTTATGGGGGGCCGGGATTTTATGGATGTCAAAGGCCTGTTTGGGCGCTTTCTCTGGCTTTTTCTTTTTGATTTTCTGGCGCTGGGGGATCTGGTTCATCTGGCCCATGAGGTCGGAAAGGTTGATCATGCTGATGTTGGGCATGTTGGTGAGGGAGGACAGATCCTGGGTGGGGAAGCCCTGGGTGTTCATGGTGTCGAAAGCTTTCTGCATGCATTCGCTGCAGATGCATATATTGTTGGGCAGGTGTACCAGTTTTCCGGCTTTGCTTTCTGGCCGGCGGCACATGAAGCACACTTCTTCGTATTCGTTTTCGGACTCTTTTTTGGAGGAGTCGTCGGATGCGACGGTGTCGGGTGTGTTCAGCTCTTTTTCTTCTGACATAAATTTACCTCTTTTCGCAAAATAGCCTATGGGTTGATTATAGCCTAAACCGTGCGGGTGTACAAGTGAACATTTTATAAATTACACACGCATACGGCAAAATCGTTATGTTCACACCTCGCCAGCTTTTTGCGTTTTTTACCACTTGAAAGGCAACCGGACGTCACCGTGCCGCCGAAAAACTTCCGGGGAACGGGGCAACGTCATCGTCAAACTTCCCCTAACTGCGACTAAGCCGCTCAGGAGAGCCTTCGCGGCTAAGTCTTAGTAAGGGGTGATTTCGACTCTTCCTAAAAACGCCCCTCGAAACACGTCCCCGTAAGCTTTCCGTCTTCCCGGTAACTGTATGATAGAAGACTGAAACTACCAAAAGGCTGGCATTGTTGTGAACGATAACGGCAAAATCCGGGGTGCACGCCCCGGATTTCATCCTCTCTATTTTTTATTTTATTTAGTTAAACAAATCCGGGAACATCTGTGAGAACGGGCTTACGCTACCGTCTTCCTCGCCGTCGGAACTATCGCTGCCATCGCTTCCGCTGTCTGAGCGTCCCCGTCCGGAGGTGCTGTCGCTTCCGGAACTCTGCGTGGTGCTGCTCTCCGAATCCGGCCGTGTTCCAAGGGTCAGCGTCACTTCTTTCTCCTGATAGGAATTACTTCCATTTTCCACGGACTGTACCGTCAGGGTGATCGTCTCGCCTGCACGATAATACTCCATGCGGTCAAAGAGTTCTTCTCTGGAGGAAATGGTCACACCATCGATCTTCGTGATGATATCGCCTCGCTTCAGGCCTGCTTCATCGGCCGCGGAACCTTCTTCTACACTGTATACATAAGCGCCAGTCGGAACATTGTAAAGCTCTTTCGCTTCATCGGACACATCATACGGGGTGATTCCCATAAAGCCCTGCTCCTCAGAATCCGATACTTTCGTTCTGGTGGTCATATTTTTCAGATTTTCCAGAATCGGCTTGATCGTATCGGACGGGATCGCATAGCCCATACCTTCCACGCCGGTAGCGGAAGCTTTCACAGAGTTAATCCCGATCAGCTCGCCGTTCATATTCAGAAGAGCGCCGCCGCTGTTTCCTGCGTTAATGGCCGCATCAGTCTGGATCATATAATTCGTCACGCCGTCTACGGTCACTTCCCGGTTCAGCGCGCTGACATAACCGCTGGTAACAGACTGGCCATATCCAAGGGCATTTCCGATGGCCACTACCTGTTCGCCAAGTCTTACTTCACTGGAATCCCCAATGCTCGCAATGCGGATCTGGCTCTTTACTTCTTCCGGGATATCCTCCAGCTTCACGGCTACAACCGCCAGGTCATGGGAGGAATCCGTTCCTTTGATCAGGCCTTCGACAATCGCGTCGTCCTGGTTTTCCTCACCCAGGTCTACGGAGAATAAAACGGAAAGCGATTCAGCCCCTTCTACGACGTGGTTATTCGTTACGATCAGGAGTTCGTCTTCGTTCTCATCAAAGATTACTCCGGAACCGGTGCTTTCCACTTCCTGCTGGTAAGTCTGGCGTGAGAAATAATCTTCCACCTGTTCCACGCTCTGATTCGTGATCGCTACCATGAACGGCATGGAGTTTTCCGCTACGTCAGCCACCGTGTTTCCGGAAGTATCAGCGGAACCTCTCTCTTCGCTCTCTTCCATCGTCTCGGCGGTCTGGATCTCATCCTGTGCATCGCCGCTGTCCGCGGTGGTCTCTTCCTGCGATACGTTCTGGAGAACGTCTTCGCTGCCGGTCGCTTTCTTCTCATTTACGGTTCCGGCTGCTTCGATCTGAGAGCCGCTTTCAGAGGTCTGCGCCGCGTCCACCCGGTTCGCCAGGTTTCCGGTCAGCTGTAAGCCCGCTCCGGCTACGACGCCAAATACCAGGGCGACTGCCGCTGCGATTCCGGTATTTCTGGCTGAAGAATGTTTTTTCTTCTTGTGATCCTGGGGCTCGTAGGGGAACTTCCCGCTGTTCCTCTGATCGTCTCGCTCATATTCGTAGTGTTCCATTTCGCTGCTGTTCATTTCTTCTTTTTTCTTATAGTCATCAAACATATGATTACCTCCTGCAATTCCTTGTTTGTTTTTTCTTTTCTATGTTTTCGAGTTTATCAGTCAATTGTGTTTAATTTGTGATAAATGTTTTAAGAATCTTTGAAAAACAAACGGTAAATTTTACACAGGATTTTTCCAGTAGGACTGGTTCATCGACAGCTTCCGCACAAGCCATCCCGGCAGCTTTTTGTAACGCTTTCCGAGCAGGTAACCCAGGTACTTAAAGCCGCTCTGCATGACCAGTTCAAAAATCAGCCAGGGCTTCCTCTGCTTCACCAGCCACCCGGCCGTCTGCTTCACCAGCCGGATCCCCTCGCTCTCCGACTTCACCGTCCCGAAAATCTCCGGATGATCCGCCTGGGACACCGCAAGGTCAAAATTCCGGTGAAGCTGCTCCATACAGCTGTAATTATGGGAATGCACCGCCCGCGCATCGGCCTGATAAGCAATGCTGCCGCCGCTTTGGATGATTTTCGCGGCATAAATCATATCTTCATTAAAAATCGTCTTTTTTTCAAACCCGCCAAGTTCCAGATAGGTTTCCCGCCGGTACATGGCGCAGGCATTGGAACAGAAAAAAGTTTTGATGCCAAGTTCGTCCAGATCCGCCGCCGATTTCACCCGACTCTTCGCCGGATAGTTAAAACTCCTGACGTAACGTTCCAGAAGTCGGCAATCCGGGTTCGGAAGCTGTCTCGCATAGGCTGCCTGGACGGTTTCGTCTGTAAAGGCTTTTACAAGATTTCCCACAAGCTTTTCGTCCGCGGGAACCGCATCCTGGGTAATAAACAGCATCAGATCGCTCTGACAGAGCATGGCGGCCCGGTCTCTGGTGCCGCCATGGTCAAATTCTTCTTTGGGAAGATGGATAACCTCCACCCCCGGAAGCTTCTCGTATCCCCTGTCCGGAAAAAAACGCGCTTCCGTATTCATAATCAGGATTTTGGATACCGGATAGGAAGAGGCCTGCAGGCGTTTCATCAGCCGGTCAAAGGTCTCATCCGGTTTATAAGTAGGAATGATCACATCTACGGTATATTTTTTCATCTGTTTACTGAATTCCTGTGGCTGCAATGATCTGGTTACTGATCTCCTGTACTGTCGCGGAAGGCGTATACTCCGTACTTCCGAACATCCACTCATGAAGCTGCCGTACATTCTCGGCCAGATTTACCGGAACGACCACCGACGAACCATTGATGGTCGCAGATACCTGATTAAAGGGGAAGCCCGTGGACTCTCCCATGCTGTAGGAAGCAATATCCTTGGCCAGACTCAGAATATCCAGCACATTCAGGTTCGTGGACACATCCGGCAGCACCGTATCGATGATCTCGTTCAGCGTCAGCAGATCCATCCGGCTGGCCTTCGCGAAAATCTGGTTCAGGACCTCACGCTGGCGTTCCGTCCGCCTAAAGTCATATCCGTCCGTATAACGGATCCGGCAGTAGGACAGTGCCTGCAGGCCGTTTAACGTCTGAAGGCCGGTGCTCGTCACCTGTACAATCTCTTTTCCGGTCACGGCGGAACCTTCCGCCTGGTAACCGTTCAGCAGATCGATCTCATCCGAGCCCACTTCGATCTCCACGCCGCCGATCAAATCTACCACATCCGCCACGACGTTAAAGTCCACAGTTACATATTTATCAATGTCCAGATCCAGATTTTTATTCAGCATGCTCATGGAACGGGACGGGCCGCCGAAATAGTAGCATTCCGTCGCTTTGCGGTACTCGCCGTTCGTATTGTCCAGGTAGGTATCGCGGTAGACGGATACCAGCTTGATTTCTTTGGTCTTATTATTAATGCTGGCGATCATCAGCGCATCACTGTGCGTATCGCTGTCTATGAACCCTTCCCTGGAATCCACGCCGTACAGTGCAATGTTCGTATAGCTCTTCAAAACCTTCTGTTCCGCCTCATCAATCTCACTGTTCACCACCAGATCGCTCTTTGGGATGGAGACTGTCTCCATTTTCGAAAGTTTAAACCAGACGAACAGCACCAGAACCAGGATCAGAAGCACGATCGCTTCCGCCACAAACATGACGACCCGTTTGGATTTGCGTTTCTTTTTCTTTATGTGCCGCTTCCCCGGCTCATAATCCGGGTCGTACTGGGGCGCAGGCGTCTCCGGCATTTTCTGTCCAAAATACGTTTTTCCCATGGAATTCCTCTCCTAGTATGCATTTTTGTTGACAAACCCTTTGAAAAAGGTCATCAGAATGATCTTCAGATCCATTCCAACTGTCCAGTTTTCGATATAATACAAGTCGCAGTCGATCCGCTTTCGAATGGAAGTATCCCCCCGAAAGCCGTTCACCTGGGCCCATCCGGTCATGCCGGGCCGCACCTGGTGCTTGACCATGTATCTGGGGATTTCCTCCCGGAATTTTTCCACAAACTGGGGACGCTCCGGCCTGGGGCCCACCAGACTCATATCGCCTTTCAGCACATTGATGATCTGCGGAAGCTCGTCGATACTGGTACGCCGCATCAGCTTGCCGACCGTGGTCACCCGCGGGTCATTTTTTGTCGTCCAGCAGCTTTTTTCTTTGGATTCCTCCTGGACTTCCATGGAACGGAATTTGTACATGTTAAAAGGTTTGTTATGGAGGCCTACCCGCTCCTGCTTATAGATCAGCGGCCCTTTGGAAGTCGCTTTAACCAGAATAGCCGCGATCAGCATTACCGGCGAAAAAACCACCAGCGCCAGCAGCCCGCCGACAATGTCCATCGTGCGCTTGATCATCTTATTAAAGGAATTGCTGAGGGGCACATGGCGGATATTGATCACCGGCAGCCCCATCAGATCCTCCGTATAGGGCTTCGTCGGAATGATGTTATTATAATCCGGGATGAACTTCGTATGCACGCCGGACTTTTCGCACAAGGCAACGATATGTTCCAGCTTATAGTATTCGCTTAAGCCCAGGGTAATCGCGATCTCGTCCAGGCTTCCAAAGGGCAGGATCACATTCAGATTCTCGATTCTTCCAATGACCTTTACCCCTTTATACATCGTGCCCCGCTCCACATTATCGTCCAGGATGCCCCGGACACGGTAGCCCCACTGGGGGTTCTGGTTAATCCGGTCAATGTACTCCTCTGCGGCGCGGCTGTAGCCTACCAGAACCATCTGTCGGACATTGATCCCCTTTCTCCAAATGCTGGTCAGTGCCATCCGCATCAGGTTCCGCACCAGGATTTCGAAAAAGATGTTCAGTACATAAAAAATGAAGACCATCTTTCTGGAGAAATCGATCATCTGTTCCTTCATCAGGAAGGATACCGATAAAAACACCAGAACTACGATGGTATTCGCTTTGATGATGTTGCTGATTTCCAGACGCCGTCCCTGAACCCGCTTGGAAGTATACAGGTTAAAGGCGTAGTATAAAAACAGCGTACCCGGTATAAAGCATACCAGCGCTGTCATATAAACGGAAAACGGCAGTTTTCCCGTCGTCTCGTCCCGGATCAGTTCAAACTGAATCAGCCAGGCCAGCAAATAGGACCCGGCTATCACCAGAATATCTAATAGCAACTGTATGCGGTTAATCAGCTTCTGATTATTATCTTCCATGGCGCTCCATATATCTTTCCGGCCCGGTCAGCCAAAAGACATTCCTTCTTTTTTCTGCATCACACAGCGCGCGACTGTGTCGTTTTCATCATACATGAAAAAAAGGCAAAGAGCAACTTAAAATTTTCTGAAATTGTGCTTTTATTGGAGTCTTAGCACGATATTTTTCCATAATTCTCCTTGGATTCGGCAATAATGTCCAAGATTTTTCCGACGGAACGGATATTTTCTGCCATTTTTTGCCAACTCCACTCCCAGCATAAGTCCCTTCCAGTATTCGCCGCCAAAGCCTTTTGATGTGAAGAATCCCAGCTTTATCAGTATGCCCAAAAGCAGCAGGGGCGCATTCAGGATGAGTTGGAAAAGCGGCATATTTTTGTAGATCAGATACAGATTATTCCGGGCGGAATAGCGCACCTTAAATTCATTGTAGCGGGAACCTGTCGTACCGCTTCCCACATGATAAACCACAGCCGAAGGCTCAAAGCGGTTCTCATAGCCCTCGACTCTGGCCCGGTAGCCCAGATCAATATCTTCCAGATAGGCGAAATGCTGCTCATCGAACAGGCCCAGGCGCACCATCAGCTCCCGGCGGTAGATGGCGGCCCCGGCGCAGGAAGCGAAAATTTTACAGGGCTTCTGGTAATTCGTCACCGGCTTGTCTTTCCCTCTGGAAAATGCCCAGCCCAGGGCGCAGAAAAAGTCCCCGGCGTCGTCGGTTTTCTCCGGTTCGGCCATCTTGTACATGTGGGCGGCGCAGGAAAAACAGTTGGGGTGCCGTTCCATGGCATCCACCAGCCGTTCGATGAAATCCGGCATGACTCTGGTATCGTTGTTCAGCAGGATCACATAGGGAGCCTTGGACATTTTGACGCCAATGTTGACGGCCTTGCAGAAGCCGAAATTCTCCGAAAGGCGGTGCACCCTGACATTTTGGCAATATTGGGAAACCTTCTGCAGGCTGTCGTCCGTGGAGCCGTTGTCCACGAAAAGCACCTCGAAGTCCCGGAATGTCTGGGCGTTTAAGGCCTCCAGGCAGTCCTTTAAATATTTACTTCCGTTATAATTGGGTATCACTACCGAAACTTTACACATGCTGTCTCCTTCTGTACACGTCCGCATTCCGTGCCGTCTGCCTTTCCGCTTTTTAGACGCTCATCCTTTCCCGGCGGCCTTCCGTTTTTTCGTTTCCTTCCGCGGCTTAATCGAATAGTCGCAGGCCTTCAGCGAAAGATTCCGGTTATAGTACGGGTCGCCCTTTTTCAGGATATCCAGCCAGTTCGAACGCATATATTCGATCTCGCTCTGGAACCGGCGCTGTTTTTCCGGGGAATCCTCCGGCCCGCGGGTCTTGGATTCGAAATGGTACATTTCCACGTAGGGATTGTAGACGACCAGGTAGCCCGCCCGGCGCACTTTCAGGCAGAAATCCACGTCGTTGAAGGCCACTGCCAGCTTCTCTTCAAAGCCGCCCGCCGCTTCGAACGCCTCCCGTTTCACCATCATGCAGGCCGCCGTCACAGCACTTAAATCCTGCACAAGGGCCACCTTATGCATGTATCCGGTGCGTTTCCGGCTCATTCCCACAAACAGGCTCCCGGCGCATCCCCCGATTCCCACCGCGATCCCGGCATGCTGGATCGTATCGTCCGGGAAATACAGCCTGGCCCCCACGATTCCCGTGCCCGGCCGCTGGCAGTACCCCAGCATCTCCTCGATCCATCCCGGCGTGATGACGGTAATATCATTATTCAGGCAGATCAGGTAATCCCCTTTCGCCTGTGAAATGCCAAAATTATTGATTTTCGAATAGTTAAACGCTTCTTTCCAGTAAACCACCCGGATCCGGTTCTTCCCGTCGATTTCCTGGTAATACCGAAAAATTTCCTCCGAAACGCTGTTATTTTCCACGATCACAATCTCATAATTCGGATACGTGGTCTTCTCCCGAATAGACGTCAGGCAGGCTTCCAGCGTCTCCTTCTCATCCTTGTTCGGAATCACAATAGAGACCAACGGCGTTCCCTGCACCGGATAATGCACCCGGTAAAACCCATAGTCTTTCGTGTGCTCTACCTCGGCTTCCAGCCCCATCCGGTTCAAATGGCCAAGCACCGCCCGTTTTCCTGCATCGTAGGCATACATCTTACTGGCCGGATTATCCGCTGTGGAGGCCTTATGAATCCGCCAATGATACAAAATTTTCGGAATGTGGGCGATTTTTTCCGTTTTTTCCGTGATCCGCAGCAGGAAATCGTGATCCTGCGCCCCGTCAAATTCCGCACGAAATCCGCCCACTTCATCGGCCAGACGTTTCCGCACGATCACCAGATGGCAGATATAATTATTCGCACAGAGCAGATCCGGGTTAAAATCCGGCTTAAAATGCGGCTGGAAATGTTCCGACAGATCCGCCCTCACCTTGTCCTCATCCGTATAGATCAGATCCGGCCATTCCCGCTCGATCACGCGGGCCGCCTCGTAAAGGGCATCCTCCGCCAGCAGGTCGTCGTGGTCGAACAGGGCCACATATTCCCCTTCCGCCATCGCGATCGCCGCATTGGTATTCCCTGCAATGCCGTCGTTTTTTTCCAAAAGCCGGTAGCGGATCCTGGCGTCCTTCTCCTGGTATTCCCTCACCACCGCTTCCACCGCAGACTCCCGTCCGCTTCCGTCCGCAATGCACAGCTCCCAGTTTTCATAGGTCTGCCGCTGCACGGACTCGATCATCTGACGCAGATATTCCTCCGGTGTCCGGTACGCCGGCACCACCACGCTGATCTTCACCGGATTTTTCCACTTTCTCCGCTTCTGAGCCGCCCGTTCTTCTTCCGTCAGAAGCCCGTCTTCATACCACTTCTGATAGTCTACGGACTGTTCCTCCATCCGCTCGGTCAGGCGCACCCAAAATTCCCTGGGCCCGTAATGCTTCAGATATAAGAGCCCTTTTTTGATATTGTAAGGCGTCAGACGCCTGAGCATGTGCAAGATTTTTTTAACCATAGAATTCCTTTATCGACGCTGTGACATGCGCCCTGTCTTCCTCAGTGATCTGGTAATACATGGGAAGCCGCAGAAGGCGGTCGCTCTCCTTTGTGGTATAGCGGTCTTCCCCGTGGAACCGCCCGAATTTCCGCCCGGCCGGGGCCGAGTGCAGCGGCACGTAATGAAAGACGGTATGTATCTGGCGCTCCCGCAGAAAGGCGATCAGCTTCGCCCTGGTTTCCTGGTCGGCGGTTTTTATGTAGTACATATGTGCATTGTGAACCGCGTAATCCGGGATGAACGGCTGCTCGATGCAGCCCCGCTCTGCCAGCTCTTTTAACTCTTCGTCATAAAACTTCCAGGTATCCATCCGGTTCTTCGTGATCTCGTCCGCCATCTCAAGCTGGGCCCACAGATAGGCCGCGTTTAAGTCGCTTGGCAGATAGGACGAGCCGTAATTCACCCAGGTATATTTATCAATCTGCCCGCGGAAAAATTTACTGCGGTTCGTGCCTTTTTCCCGCAGAATCTCCGCTTCTTCCATGATCCGGTCGTCGGCAAACGCAATCGCTCCGCCCTCCCCCATGGAAAAATTCTTCGTCTCATGAAAACTGAAGCAGCCGAAATCGCCGATGGTTCCAAGGGCCTTCCCTTTGTAATAGGCGCAGACCGCCTGGGCCGCATCTTCCACCACCTTCAGATGATGGCGGTTCGCAATCTCCATGATTTCATCCATGGCGCAGGCCACGCCCGCATAATGCACCACCGCGATGGCCTTCGTCTTCTCCGTCACCGCGTCCTCGATCAGCCGTTCGTCGATGTTCATCGTATCCGGCCGGATATCCACAAACACCAGCCTGGCCCCCCGCTGCACAAAGGCGTCCGCCGTGGAGACAAAGGTATACGACGGCAGGATCACCTCGTCTCCTGGCTGAATATCCGCCAGCACAGCCGCCATCTCCAGGGCATGGGTACAGGAGGTCGTCAGGAGCACGTGGTTCGTTTCCAGGCGTTCCTCCAGCCATTTCGAGCATTTTTTTGTGAACATGCCGTCGCCGCTGATCTTCCGGTTTTCCACGGCCTGTTTCATATATTCCATCTCCCTCCCGGTAAAAGGAGGGACGTTAAAATCGATCATGTCGTTTTTGTCCTTTCTTGCTTTGCGTACACCACGAGATATCCCAAATAGAGGAGCCAGAAAACAAGGCTGAGGCCGATTCCTTCTTTCAGGTACGGCGCATGGAACGACAGCGTAAAGGTATGGCTTCCTTCCTCCACCCGCACGGCGGTGAATCCAAGATCCGCCCGGACAAGCTCCTGCGCTTCCCCGTCCACCGTAATCGTCCAGCCCTTCTCAAAGGGAATTGTAAACAGCACATAACCGTCTCCCGGTGCTTCGATGCTTCCGGTCAGGCGGCTGTCCCTGCCGTCCTCCCGCACCGTCACCAATGCCGTCTGATCCGTTTTCTCCGCCTGTTTCGCCGCTTCGGAATCCGCGTCCCCGCCGTTTTCCAGCGCAAGATATTTTTCCAGGATCCGGTCTGTCTTGTGCGTACTTTCGGCCTCTTCGGCCTTCTGCACAAAAATTTCCTCCGAAATCACCCGGTCTTCCGAATAAAACGTCCCGATACTGGCCGTCTCTTCGCAGCCATAGACCTGGATTTCTCCAAAGCTCTGTAAATATTCGTATCCTTCCGGCGCTTCGCCTTTCGAAAGCAGGTAGCGCACGCCCAGGAACGCGGCGAATTCCCCATCGTCCGCAATCTGGCTGAAACTGTAATGGTTCTGATCCGCATAATAGATCTCCGGCCTGCAGACGTCGATAAACTGCTGGATATTCCCATTCTGCATGGAATTGTAGGTGCTGACTCCATGATAGCCCTGGGCCAGCGCATACATCGTCGCATCGTTCTCGGAAAAAGTCTTTTCTACCCGGTAAAACTCCGGATCGTTTTCCGAAATCCACGCCAGTGCATCCGCCACGTCCGGGTCGTAGACATAGGCCAGATATTCCGTATCATCCGCCGTAACGGTCTGCCTGTCTGTCACGGTGCCGATTCCTTCCAGACACATATTCAGAACCGCAAGGGCCATCATTGCCGTCCAAAACGTTTTCTGCGTAAAAAAGGTTTTCTTTGTCCCCTGAATTCCCACACAAAAAACCCCCAGAACTGCGACCACGGCCATCCCAAGCGTCAGCGCTTTCTGAATCCCAAGAGTGGTAACCGAAAGGCCCATCCGGTAAACATACACCGCCGCAGCTCCTGCCGCCAGCATCCCAGGCAGATTTCCTTTCCCGCCTTCCAGAAAATAATCCAGCATCCTGGCCATCATCAAGGCGAAAAACGGCATCAGCGCAAAGGTGTAACGGCTGGACATCGCACTGAACCCATTATACACCGTCCCCACAAAGGGGAACAGCAGGGAAAAAATGACCAGAGCCACAGCCCCGTAAAGCACAGCCTTTTTATACACCGAACATTTCCGTTTTGCAAGCGTCAGCACATACTGTACGGAAAAAATCACGAAAAAGGTGGAGGCAAATACCTGGGGCGCCTCATAATAGTTCATTGCCCCCGCATAATCCCCGTTTTTATTCTGGAGATTCGCGGAAAAGAAACGGTAAAGCAGCGTCTTATAATATTCCCGGTCCAGCGGCAGAAAACCCGCCAGAAGCCGCTCGATAAGCGTCTGCTCACTCTCCAGCCTGGACGTCACGCCCAAAATCACAAATGCCGACGGCAGCATGACGCAAAGCCCCATCCCGACGCCAAGCAGCATCCCAAGGCAGACTTTTCCGAAAACAAGCAGCCGCCTTTTCACCGGGCATCCTTCCATCAGCAGCACCCGGAAAATCAGGTAAATCCCCGTCGTCAGGCAGCACATGTAGGAAAGATAGGTACTGTAAAACATGGTCAGGCAGACCGCCAGGGGCAGGCCCGGCCGGATCTTTTTCGCCCGCAGGGAGCGCTCCGCCATCAGCAGCAGGAACGGCAGATAAAACATGACCATTCCAAACTGATAATGCTGCCCCCAGACCATCAGAAACCCGTTCAGCCCATAGATATAAGCCGCAAACAGTTTCGCGCGCTCCGACAGCGAAAAGGCCGACAAAAACAGATAGCCCATCAGCCCCGCCGCCAGAATCCGCAGGATCTGAATCCAGGCCAGATAATCCAGCATGTGCTCCGGCCCCAGAAAGACCCCAAGGGCATACAAGAGCATCAGAGACGGGTCGAACAGATTCATCTGATAGACATTGACGCCGAACCCGTTTGAAAAATCCCACAGGCTGAACGTGCCGTCCCGCAGATGGTTCACGATCGAATGGTACTGCATAATGTACTGCTGCCAGGTGTCGCTTCCAATGTCCGTAAATGTCAGATAGGCGTCCCCAAACAGGAAGGGGGCATAAATCACCAAACCGCTTCCAAACAGCAGGGCCAGCAGAATCCAGATTGTTCTTCCTTTTTTTTGTAGCTTCTGCATGTCATTACTCCGCATGGTTTCCCTTTCAGATCCGTTTCAGGGAAAAGTCCTGGCTGTCCAGAGTCAGGTTCGGGTTATAGTACGGATCTCCCTTTTGGAAAATGTCCGGCCACTTCTGTTCCAGCATCGCGATTTCCCGTTGGAATCTGGCCAGCTTTTCCGGCGTATCCTCAAGCCCTCTGGACTTTGATTCATAATGATACAGCTCCGCGTAAGGGTTGTAAACCACCAGATACCCGGCGGCTCCCACCTTCAGGCAGAAATCAATATCATTAAAGGCAACCTTCAAATCCTCACTCAATCCCCCAACTTCCTCATACACTTTCCGCTTTACCATCATGCAGGCCGCCGTCACCGCACTGTAATCCTGGGCGCAGATGATCCGGTGGCAATATCCGGTGAAATCCCGCTTCTGCTGCACAAAACAGTGTCCCGCAATGCCGCCGAAGCCGATCACCACTCCGGCATGCTGGATCGTATCGTCTTCATAATACAGCCTTGCGCCCACTGCTCCCACATCGCTTCGCATACAGTAGCCCAACAGCTCTTCCAGACAGTCCGGATTGATCATTTCGGTATCGTTGTTCAGCAGCAGCAGGTATTCGCCCTTTGCCGCCTTTACGCCGAAATTATTGATGGCGGAATAGTTAAATTCGCCGTCCCAGTAAACCACTTTCACATTTCCTTTGGACGCTTCCAGCTCTTTGTACCATGCAAAAGTCTCATCCTCGGTACTGTTATTTTCCACAATAATAAATTCATAATTCCGATATGTGGACTTCTCCTCGATGGAATCCATACACCGCTTCAGGTCACGGATATGATCCTTATTCGGAATGATGATCGAAATCAGCGGATCATAGGAACGGATGAAATGCGTCCGGTAAAGGCCAAGGTATTCGCCTTTCTCCACCTTCGCCGGAACGCCGATGCGCTCATAATGCGCGGCGACAGCCCTGGCTCCCGCGTCGAACGCGTACATCTTGCTCTCCGGGTTCTCCGCCGTGGAATCCTCATGGCTTCTCCAATGGTACAGCACCTTTGGAATGTGGCAGATGTGCTCCGCCTGCTCCGTACAGCGGAACACGAAATCATAATCCTGTGCCCCGTCAAACTCCTTCCGGAGCATCCCCACTTTGTCCACAAGCGTCCGTTTCGCCACAAACAGGTGGCAGATGTAATTCACCGTGCACAGCAGATCCAGGTTAAAGTCCGGTTTCATATGGGGCTGGAAAAATTTATTTCCGTCCATGGACATTTTATCTTCATCCGAGTAGATCACATCGGTTTTCGGTTCGTTATTGACCGCCAGGGCGCATTCGTACAGGGCATTCGGCGTCAGGACGTCGTCATGGTCGGCAAAAACCAGATAATCCCCCGTGGCCGCCTCTATCGCCGCATTCGTATTTTCCGAAATCTTCAGCGGCTCCTCATGGGCCAGCACACGGATCCTGGCGTCCATCTTCTGATATTTCTCCAGAATCTCTTTCAGCGGGGAATCGGCCCCGCTGCCGTCGGACAGGCACAGTTCCCACTTGGTGTAGGTCTGGTTCTGGATGGACTGGATGAGCTGTTCCAAAAATTTCTCCGGCGTCTTGTAAAGGGGCACTACAATGCTGAACAGCGGCTGCACCGCAAAAGAGGTCTTCCGCTGCTTTTCCAGCTCGCCGGGCCCCGGCAGATGCTTTGCGATCCATTTCTGGTAGTCCACCGGCTTTTCTTTATCCGTGAAAAATTTCCGGTAGACTTTCGCCCCAAGAGCCTGCATGCCGTGGGCGCGGTAATAGTCCATTCCTTTTGTCCAGTATTTCTCCGCCTTTTTCTTCAGGATCGCCCCTTTGGCGGTGTGCACCACATAGACGCACTTCCGCTCCTTTGTCTTAAACATTAAATAGACGGCTTTCGGCGGAATTTGGTTCAGTTCAATATAAAATCCGCATTTTTCCTGCACCGGGCACTCCTTATACATCTGTACCACGTCGAGCCTTGCCGTCCGCTGAATCTGGCAGGAAATTTTCTTTTTATCCTGGTCAAACAGTGCAATCTGCACGTCTTCCCGATCCGCAGCCCACCCCCGAAGCCTGAGCGTTCCTTCGGCGGGGTTCACCAGCTCTTCCTCAAGGAAAAACTGCGGCCGTTTCCATTTCTTTTCCAGTTCCCCAACCGCGGTTTCATACCAGGTTTTCCGCTCGCTGCCCGCACAGGCATAAACAAACAGCCGCTTAAAGGAGCTAAGCTCCTCCGGCAGACGCACGGAAACCGTCACTTTTTCCCCGTTTAACATCTCGGACTCCGAGAAACGTTCCAGAGCGCTGGTGCTTTCCCAGGGCTCTTTGGACGCAGGCACTTCCTGTTTGTCCAGGTATGCCTTCAGATCGTATCCCTTCGGCCAGTTTCCCTGGAGCAGGTACACCTGATCTTCCAGCAGATGGAACCGGTCGCGCTTCACTTCCAGTAATTGCGGTTTCATTTTTCCCCTCCGAATAACTCCTGGTAAACCTCCGGAACCTCGTGTTCCCGCCGGATGGAGCAGTCGCCGTAACAAAGGGTCAGGTTTGGATTATAGTACGGATCCCCCTTGTCCAGCACGTCCTTCCAGCGCTCCCGAAACAGCCGGATCTCCTTTTTAAAGCGTTCCCGCTTTTTGGGGCTGTCCTCGTTCCCTCTGGATTTGGACTCGTAATGATACAGCTCGGTTCCCGGATCGAACACGATCAAATGGTCTTTTTCCCGTATTTTCAGGCACAGATCCACGTCATTTAACGCCACGGCCAGCTTCTCCTCGAAGCCGCCCGCTTCTTCAAACACCGCCCGTTCCACCATCATGCAGGCTCCGGTCACGGCGCTGATATCCTGCTCGGCAATCAGGCGGCCGAAATAGCCGTTGTCCACCCGCCGCAAAAAGCTCTGCACATGGCCGGCGAACCAGCCGATTCCCACCACGACGCCTCCGTGCTGGATCGTGTCGTCCGGGTAATACAGCTTCGCGCCCACAGCGCCCACGTCTTCCCGCTGGCAATACCCCACCATCCGGGACATCCATGAGGGCGTGATCACTTCCACGTCATTGTTTAAAAACAGCAGGTATTCGCCTTTCGCGTGGCGGACGCCGAAGTTATTGATCGCGGAATAGTTAAAGCCTTTCTCCCACCTCAGCACACGGACATTCTCATGTTCCCGCTGGATTTTTTCGTAGTAAGCAAAGGTTTTCTCCTCCGTGCTGTTATTTTCCACAATGACAATCTCGTAGTTCGGATAATCGGTCTTTTCAAAAATCGAACGCAGGCACTGATCCAGCGTCTCCGACTGATCTTTATTCGGGATAATAACCGAAACCAGCGGCGTGCCCTTAGGCTTGAAAAATGTCCGGAAGACGATAAAGACGCCGGTATATTCCACCTCCGCGTCGTAACCCATTCTCTGGTAATGCTCCTCCAGCGCGCGCCTTCCCGCGTCGATGGCATAGCGCTTACTGTCCTGATTTCCGGCTGTGGAGCCTTCATGCGCCCGCCAGTGATACAGGATCTTCGGAACGTGGACAATGCGTTTCGTCCGCTCACAGCAGCGCAGGATAAATTCGTGATCCTGGGCCCCGTCGAATTCTGCGCGGACCAGCCCGGCCTCAAACGCCAGGCTCTTCCGGATCACGAAAATATGGCAGATATAGTTAATGCTCCGCAGAAAATCCAGGTTAAAATCCGGTTTGAACCGAGGGGAGGAATACACTTTTCCCGTCTGATCCACCAGATCTTCGTCCGTATAGACAATATCCGTCTCCGGATGCTCATTCAGCGCCTTTACGATCTCAAAAACGGCCTCTTTCGCCAGCAGGTCGTCATGGTCGGAAAACATCAGGTATTCGCCCGATGCCATCCGGATGGCCGCGTTCGTATTCCCTGCAATGCCTTCGTTTTTTTCCAGTTTCCGGTAACGGATGCGTTTTTCACCGCCGTAAGTTTTCCTGATAAATTCTCCCAGACCGGCTTTCGTGCTTCCGTCCGCCAGACACAGTTCCCAGTTTTGGTAGCTCTGAGCCAGCACGGAATCAATCAGTTCCTTCAAATATTGTACCGGTGTGTTATACAATGGCACCACAATGCTGACAAGCGGCATGGACGGAAACGTGGTCTTTCGCTGCTTCTTCAGCTCCTTCGGGGAAGCGCTGTGCTTTTTCAGCCAGTAGGCGTACTTTTCTTCCTCGGTGCTGACTTCTTCCCGGACATAATCCATAAAGCCGCCAAAGCCGGATTTCTGAATGATCTTCCGGTTTTTGGCCAGATTCTTTCGGGCCAGCACCTTCGCAATCTTTCCTCTTTTCGAATTCTCATAGTCCAGGCGCTTCAGGTTGATTGTATAATCCTTGGTCAGGATATCGTTTTCCATATGGAGAATCAGCTTCTCCCCTTCCAGGCTCTCCCGCGGCAATTTGATTTTAAATCCGCACAGATAGCCGTCTTCCTCGCCCCAGGATTTCGTGACGTCGTTTCGGCAGACCCGCTTGATCTCGCAGGAAATCGGCTGCCTTTTTTCATCCAGAAGGGACAGGCGTTCCTGGCGGAGCGCGTCGATCACCCAGCCCTGCAGCACCACATCGTCTCCGATAATCTTTTCCACATCCAGGAAATAAAGCAGGGCCGCGTCCCGGTATCCCTTCTTCATCTCTTCGATTTTCCGGGTAAACAGATGCTTCCGCTCTTCTCCCAGAACCAGTACCACGTCCAGAAAATGGTAATTTTTAAACATCTGCTCCAATGCGGTCAGACGAACCGTAAAACCGATCCGGTCGTCCCGAATAGCAAGATCCGGCCGCGCGGCTTTTACATCCGGCCTGGCCTGTACCACCGTATCACAGGGAAGGCTGACTTTTCCGTCCCCCAGCAGGCAGACCTCCACCCTTCCCGGCTGGCTGGATACGGCCCAGCCGTTTAACAGGTAGGTTCCGCCGTTATTCCATCGGTATTCTTCTACGTCAATCTTCGCGGTTATGCTCATTCATGCTTCCTTTCAACCATATCGCGGTATTTTTGATAAACTTTCCACACTTTGGTATTCTGCATCTCGCTCAATACCCGGCTGTGAAGCTCTAACTGCCAGACCCATTCGGATGCTTTCTTCATCGGTAATTCATCCACAGGCCAGATCTGGAAGGAAAAGGCCAGCTTTTTCGCCCCCTGGGGCAGATCGCCCAGGATAATCGCAGGGTCGTCTTTTTCAAAACAGAGGTACTGGCCGCTTCGGATTCCCCCGGCAATGCCTGCCCGCTCCGTCATATCTTGTCCGTCCACGGAAAGTTCCATGATTTCCACAAAGCAGGAGGACGAACCCGGATCGATCCGCAGGGCGCTCCAGCCCGGCTCCAGTTCCAGAATTCCTGACACTTTTTTCTGTCGTACCGGAAATCTTTTCGAATTTTCCTCTCTGAAACCATTCCCGGCGTCATAATAAATCTGAACATTCTCAAAATGTCCCCGCAAATCCATCTCGATCAGGCCGGGACTGATCGTGTCATACAGGTCGCGCACCGGAATGTGATCCCGACACACATAATGCTGGAGGTTTTCCTCCATTTTATCGTAAGCTTTGATCTCCTCCGGGGTGATTCCCATTTCTTTATAGAAATTATAATCCCGGAGATAATCTCTGCCGGCATGCTCTTTAAAGTAAAAAATGTTTCGGTAAAGCAGAAAATTGACCGGAATCGGAAAGTCGAAACTCCATTCGTAGTCAATGACGGTTCCGGTATTGTCATGCAGAAGGATATTTCCGCATACCAGATCGATGTTCGTCGCCGGAGCGCACCGCAGCCCCAAAGCTTTCGCATCGGCCTGGAATTCTCCGAAAACATTCCGAAACTGCGCAGTCTCTTCAAAGACCTGTCCGGAATGCATATCCCGGATTTCATACAGATATTTCCGGAACAGGTCTGCCATGGCCTCCATGCCCTTTTCTTTTTCTACCTCTTCCAGGTATTCTTCCAGGGACTGGCCTTCGATGTATTCCAGCCGGACGCCTCCGGTGATGATCTCACATTTGTTATAGTTCAGCCAGGTTCCCTCACAGGCTTTCGAGAACACCTGGTACCAGCGGTAAAGCTCCGCCATATGAAGCTGTCCTTCCGGGAACGCGCAGACTTTCCGGACGAAACGCGTTCCGTCTTCTTCCTCGCAGATATCCGTGCGGATGGCAAACCGGTAATTGCGCTCATTGGAAAATTTCGAATAAATTACCTTCATGCTTTGGCCTCCTCTTTTTCCAGCATTACCAGGAGGGAATTTGAAAATTCAGGGAACAGCCCGTTGTCGATCAGAGTATCGAAAACCCTGGCTTCGTCGAAGAGCTTCAGTTTCGGCATGTCAAAATTGCAGACATTGTCTTTAAGTTCCCCTTTTCTTGGCAGATAGCGGTCTGAATAGATGGAATACGGGAATTTATAGTCCGGATAAGGGTAGTAAAATGTGGTTTTGAAGTCTCCGGAGCGGCCGATGACTTCCAGAAGTTCTTTTCTGGAATAGGTGCGCACGCCCGTGGTATTGTGGTAGCCTTCCAGCCCCTCGAAATATTTTCCTACGTGGTCTTCTGCGCATCCGCCCCAATATTTCAGGCCCAGGCGGTTCTCGATCGCGATAACGATCTTCCCGCCGGGAGCCAAATGCCTGGCCATGCAGCGCAGCATCGTCTCCGCCGGATGGTCTTTTCCCATATAGCTCTCCGCATATTCAAACACCCCGATCAGGGTGATGTAATCGAAGGTGTCCGCCAGATGCGGCTCCACGTCCAGGAAATTTCCCACCTGGATCGTCAGATTGTCGTATTCCCGATTCCGCCAGGCATTGATCTGGCTCCGTTTTTTGGAAAGCTCCACGCAGGTCACCTGGCCGCTTTTTCGGGCCAGTGCTCCGGTAATCGCCCCGCAGCCTGCGCCGATTTCCAGCACCCGGTCGGTTCCCTGAAAGGGAATCCAGCTCACAATGTTCTGCCGGATCGGGGAAAAATGATACAGAAACGGCCAGCTCGCCTTCTCGGCAATAATCCTAGGATAGTCCTTCTCCTGGCAGTGCTCTGCCGTTTCCAGCAGTTCGTCCTCAATGGGGCCGTCACTGTAAAGATCTTCTCCCGCATAATAGGTATAGTCCAGCGTTACTTTCCCGATTTTCTCCTGCATGGAAGCCTCCTAATCTTCTGTAACCGAAATTTTTGAATTCATATCATAAAAGCCCACCGTATCTTTGACGGATACGACGGTAATGCTGCATGCATCGTAGAGCCTGTGGAAGACCCGGAAATTCCCGGCCAGGTATCCGGTGCAGCCAAAACAGATCAGGTACTGGCCGCCCTGGAGATTCATGAGCTGGGTAAAGGAAACGACCACGGTGGTTCCCTGTTTTGCCGGGACATTGATCTTCTCGTACATCGTATTCGTTCCTGTGATTTCCGTTCCTTTCATGTCTTTGATCGTAAAGGCGATGATCGGCTCGGACAGGTTTTCGTTAAAATGGATCTTCAGTTTAAAGGTGCAGTCCGTACCTTTTTCGATGGTATTTGACAGCTTTCCCTTTTCATCGAAGATACCGAAGTCCACGATCTCTGCCTGCTTTTCTCCGTACTCGGACAGGTGGGGATTAAGCTGAAGTTCGCCCTTCCAGGTTCCGTCTCTCTGCTCGATGGCAGTCACACTCTGGTCGCCCTCCTGGTGAACCAGGAAGCGTTTATAGAGGTCGACCATCTCCTTTGGCCCGCCTTCGGCCACTTTATCGCCCTGGTTTAAAAGAATTACCCGGTCGCAGTATTTGCTGATGCTGCTCAGGTCGTGGCTTACGAACAGGATGGTCTTTCCGTTTTTCTTAAATTCTTCGAATTTGTGGTAGCATTTCGCCTGGAAAAAGACGTCGCCCACGGACAGGGCCTCGTCGACGATCAGGATTTCCGGGTCAATGTTAATCGCCACCGCAAAGGCCAGCCGCACGAACATGCCGCTGGAATAAGTCTTTACCGGCTGGTCGATAAAATCGCCGATGTCGGCAAATTCGATGATATCCGGCAGGCGGCGCTCAATCTCTTCTTCCGTGAAGCCCAGCATCGTGCCGTTTAAATAGACGTTTTCGATTCCGGTGTATTCGCCGTTAAATCCGGCGCCCAGTTCCAGCAGGGCGGAAATGCGTCCGTCCACTTTCACGGTTCCGGAGCTGGGGGTCAGGACGCCGGTGATGATCTTCAGGATCGTGGACTTTCCGGAACCGTTTGTTCCGATGATGCCTACGGTCTCCCCCCGCATAACGTCGAAGGAGATATTCCGCAGGGCGTGGTACTCCCGGTGCTTTTTTTTGCGGACAAGGCCCAGGCTCTCTTTCAGACGGTCGGAGGGCTTGTCGTACAGTTTATAAATCTTTCCTACGTTTTCAACCTGAATAGCTTTTTCTTTGTTTGTCTCCAAATTGTTTTCCTCTTACTCTAAACATCTGCGCCCTGTGTTTCGGGCACACGCTGTTTCGAAATTTTCGGGGCGCTGCGCCCTTTTTGCGGCCCGGAAAGGGCTTTTCTCCTAATGCCTTTACAATACGTCCGCAAAATGTACCCGCAGCCGGTTAAAGACCCATTTTCCGAACAAAAACAGAAGAACCGTCACCACCCAGAAATACAGTGTCCATTTCGGGGATTCCCAAAACCAGCGCTTATTCAGCAGGGCGTCCCGGTAACCGCTTACAATGTAATAGACCGGATTCAGTTTTAAGACCTTCGGCACCCACGGATAATTCGCAAACATCGCATTCACGTCATACATGATCGGCGTCAGCCAGACGCCCACCTGAAGCAGAATATTTACAATCTGCCCCAAATCCCGGAACAGCACCACCACCGCGCTGGTGGTATAGCTCAGTGCCAGTATCAGCAGGGACAGGCACACGAAATAATAGATCAGCTGCAAACAGTACAGATCCGGAAAACGTCCGTAAAACGCGAACAATATAAATGTAATGCAGATAAATACCAAATGGACAAAACTGGCGGAGACCAGCTTTACAACCGGCAGCACATTGATATTAAAAACAACTTTTTTGACCAGGTAACTGTATTCCAGCAGGGAACTCGTTCCGTTCATCAGCGCCTCCTGGAAGTAGAGCCACGGCACGATCCCGGCCACCAGATACAGGACAAAGGGAATCGTCCCCACGTCCTGGCCGCCCCGGAATCCCAGGCCAAACACGAAATAATACACCGCAATAGTCACCAACGGCTGAACCACCGCCCAGACCGTGCCAAAGACCGAACCCGCATAGCGGGTCTTAAAGTCATTTTTCGCCAGCTTGTAGATCATGCGGCGGTTCTGATAAATGTCTTTAAACATGATGCGCCTTCACCCAGTCGGAGATCCCGCCCCATTTCTGGTCTTTTTCCGAAATGGTCAGCTCCATGCCCTCCGGGATCGGCCATGCAACGCCGATTTCCGGGTCGTTCCATGCCAGGCCGCCCTCGTCGTTCGGATGATAGAAATCCGTGCACTTATAGGCAAACTCCGCATGGTCAGACAGCACGACAAAGCCATGCGCAAAATTCTTCGGGATGAAAAACTGCTTCTTATTCTCCGCAGACAGCAGCACACCGAACCACTTCCCGAATGTCGGGGATCCCTCGCGCAGATCCACCGCTACGTCGAACACTTCGCCGGACACGACGCGCACCAGCTTGTCCTGCGGATAGTTGATCTGGAAATGCAGGCCGCGCAGGACGCCTTTTTTCGAAGAAGACTGGTTGTCCTGGACGAATTCCTGGTCGATGCCCGCGGCTTTATAGTCGTTATAGTTATAGGTTTCCATAAAATAGCCCCGCTCATCCCCGAAAACGGTGGGAGTGATGACTTTCAGGCCTTCGATTTCACAAGTTTCTACCGTTATTTTTCCCATGTTTTTGTTTCTCCTCTCAAACGTTTCTTTTCTGCCGGGAATTCTTTCACCTCATACAAAGGAGCAGTCCCTTGCGGCACTGCTGGCAGCAGATTCTTACACACTTTCGGATTATTATAGCAGACCTTGCCGCAATCAGCAAGACGCTTTTTCCGTTTCCCGTGATTTTCGCCAGAAGCACGCCCGTTCCCCCATCCAACTACGTCATTTTTTCTCATGACATTTCCGCCGTCCTATGGTATACTGTTTTCACCAAACAACCACAAAGGAGATACACCTATGAAAGAAACGACACTCGTCATCATGGCCGCCGGCATCGGCAGCCGTTTCGGAGGCGGTATTAAACAATTAGAACCCGTAGGCCCCAATGGAGAGATCATCATGGACTACTCCATCCACGACGCTTTGGAAGCCGGTTTTAACCGCATCGTCTTCATCATCCGCAAAGATCTGGAAAAAGACTTCCGCGAAGTCATCGGCAACCGCATCGAAAAAGCCGCCAATGTCGCCTACGCCTTCCAGGAAGCCGACAATCTCCCTGCCGGCTACACTAAACCCGAAGGCCGGAAAAAACCCTGGGGCACCGGCCAGGCCATCTTAAGCTGCAAAGGCATCGTCGACACCCCCTTTGCCGTCATTAACGCCGACGACTACTACGGAAAAGAAGGCTTCGTTAAAATCCATGATTTCCTGGTAAGCGAATCCCCGGCAGACGGCATCTCCCATTACTGCATGGCCGGCTTCATCCTCGGAAACACGTTAAGCGAAAACGGCGCTGTGACCCGCGGAGTCTGCCAGGTAAACGCCGAAGGGAATCTCGCAGGCGTAAAAGAAACCCACGACATTTATAAAACCGAAAGCGGTGCAGGCGTTCCCGATGGGAACGGCGGCTTCCAGCCTCTGGACCCGGCCAGCCTGGTATCCATGAATATGTGGGGCTTTACTCCGGATATCCTGGACGTTCTGGATGCGGGATTTAAAGAATTCCTGGCTTCCCTGCCGGAAGGGGACTTAAAGGCGGAATATCTGATCCCTTCCGTCGTGGATGACCTGCTGAAGTCCGGAAAAGCTACGGTAACCGTTCTGAAAAGTCACGATAAATGGTTCGGCGTCACCTATAAAGAAGACAAAGAGCTCGTCGTGAATTCCTTTAAGCAGTTGATCGACGCAGGCGTTTATCCGTCACCGCTCTACGCGTAACTCTCACGCGTTCCAAAAAGGCCCAAAAGGGATGTCAGCGCGGCATCCCTTTTTCGTCCTCTTTGCTATTTATCTTTTTCGAGATCAGATAACGCGGTCTTCCTTTCACTTCCTCATAAATTTTCGCAATGTAGCATCCGATGATCCCCAGGCTGATCATGATAATGCTTCCAATAATCAAAATCAGCAGAATCACCGTCGTAAACCCTTCCACGGCATGTCCGCAAAAATACTTATACAGCGACTGGATCCCCAGAACAACCGCCAGCAGGAATACCAGAATCCCAGCCACCGTCACCATCTGCAGCGGCGCTGTGGAAAATCCGATAATATTCCGTACCGCATATTTAATCAAAGACCAGGTCGACCACTTGGACTCTCCTTCTTCCCGCTCCCGTACATCGAACTCCACGCTGGTCGTCCGATATCCGATCCAGGAGGAAAGCGCCCGGAAAAAGGTGTTTCGCTCCGGCATGGCCAGCAGCGCGTCCACGGCGGCCCGGTCCATCAGTTTAAAATCCGAGGCTCTGGACATATCAATTTTTACCGTTTTGGTCATGATTTTGTAAAACATGCCTGCGCTGGCCCGGTGCAGGGCGCTTTCTTTTCCCCTGGTGCGTTTCACGCCCTCCACAATCTCATAGCCGTCCTCCCACAGACGGTACATTTCCACCAGAATTTCCGGCGGATGCTGTAAATCGCAGTCCATCACCGCGCAGCAGTCTCCCGTCGCATTCGCAAGGCCGGCGAGAATCGCCGCTTCTTTCCCGAAATTTCTGGAGAATTGGACGCCTACGATTCCAGGATACTGCCTGGCTGCTTCTTCAATCTGCTGCCAGCTTCCATCTTTGGAGCCGTCGTTTACGAATACGATTTCATAGGGAATCCCTTCGGCGGCCAGCAGGCTGCTGACCACTTTTGCGGTTTTGGGGATCATTTTTTCTTCGTTATAGGCTGGTATTACAACCGATAGTTTCGCCATTTCCTGTCCTTCTTTTGCTGTTTGATTTTTCTCGTTTTCTGAGGCGGCGGTCTTCCCCCGCTGTCCCGATGTTTCGGATCAATTATAGCAAATCCCATAACTGCCGGCAAGTTGTTTGTTTATTCGATCCGCGTGAATTAAGTGAATTAAATTTCTATGTTCTTCCTTCCGCAGCAATTCTTATATTTTTTTCCGGAACCGCACGGGCAGGGATCATTCGGATAAATTTTCGTCTTCCGGCGCTGCTCAAAGCTCACGATTTTCTCCCTGCTTCCTTTTCGCTCTCCGGGGAGTTCCCTTCCGCTCCCCTCCATTTCCAACGGCGTATGCCCGCGGTAGGCCAGCATGCGCGTGCGGCCCCAGACTGCTTTCATACGCTCAAGCAGCGGCTCCGCCAGCTTTTGTTCAAGCCGGATATCCGATTCCTGAAAAATCTCCAGTACCTCCTCAATCCCGTTTCCAAACCGGAAATGCCGCTGGATTTCTTTACACATCTGGAAAGCGCTCTCGTCATCTTCGCCCGGCAGCCCGGCCAGGAACTCCTGCAGTTCCTCCATGGCGGAATCAAAGGGCAGGAAGCCGTTTTCTCCCAAGCACCTTACCGTCTCCCCATCCGGCATATAATATGCAATATCTCCCTGCACTTCCTCGTAAAACTGGTATGCCTGCTCTTCCCCCAGCTCCCTCAGGATAAGAAAATTTCCATCTAACTCGAAATTTCTGCGCGATTTTGGCATATCGGCAACCATCCGCGAAACTTCCGCTTCTTCAAAAGTGTCATGCTCATTCCCTGCATACCGCTCCAACGCCAGATTCACATGGCAAATCCCATAAAGTCCGGCCGCGGCATTCAAATAGTTCAGCTTCTTTCGCGTACATTCCCGTTCTTCTTCAAACTCCTCCGTATCGAGCTGCCGAAACTGTTCACAGACTTCCTCCGGGATCACAATCTCGCTCCGGTTTCGGAAGCCAAGGTAACCGCCGCTTCCCAGATATTCGAAATCCTGATAAGCTACGCCCCGCACGCAGCCGCCCCTGTTCGCCGCAGCCCGGAAAGCCCGAATCTCTCCTTCCGTCATATAGAGCAGATAGCGCCCCATGATATCCGGATCCAGCACCCTGCTTCGCACATACTGGATCAGCCGCTCCTTATTCAGCACTGAAAACCCTGCCAGCCCGTGATTCCGCGCGATCTCCGCGATATCTTCCTTCTGATAGCATGCGAAAATCGTCTCTAGTGTGTCTCCCCGCTGTCTGCGCTGGCCAGACTTCGCCAGCCGGATCTGGCGGAAACCTTCCTGCTTCTCCCGCAGGCTTCGGTAAATCTCATTCTTCGTCATCGGCCTGCTCTTTCGCTTCCCAAGGGCGAGCTTTTTCAGCTCCTCATTCACAGCGGCCAGGTCAAAGGGGGGCGTCGCGGACTCCTCTGTCCAGTTCCGGAGCATCTCATACTGCGGATGGCCCGGATTTTCCAAAGCCTTCCGTATCGCGTAATACTGTCCGATCCCTCCGCAGTCCTCCCAGGGACAGTCGCCTTCCCCTTCCAGAACCATGGGATAATCCGCCGGATAATCTGTCAGAACCTTCTCCACCTCAACCCGGTGCTCCCATTCATCTTCGAAATCATACTCGTAACAAAACCATTTCTCCGTGTCCAGATAAGGCTCAAGCCCCGTCTCAGCCGCGTTTAACTGCTCGATCCGGCTCCAAAGCTCCTCCTCAATCTCCTCCTCGATACGCACCTTCCGATCCGGAAATGAAAAAGAAAACATATGATAACCGCACCAGCCCATCGCCTGATTCAGCACAACGCTGAACTGGGAAAAGGAAAGACCGGCGGGAACGATCAGGCGCCGCCAGATGGGCGGATAGGAGTTTTCTATGGTAATTTTTAACTGGTATGCTTTCATAAACGCAGGCTCCTTGTATTCCACTTCTTCGGTTTTCCCGTTCTGGCTAATAAATTAAGCCGTAGATTTGATCACTCATCTCTACGGCTTTCTTTTGTAATTATTCTCCAAACGGAATTTTTCTTTGGTATGTGTTTACTATAGCAGGTATTTCGGAATTCGTCAAGTGTTTTTGTGAAAAAAATCGGATTTTGTCGGGAGGACGATAAAGCTGCACAGCTGCATTGCTCAATGTTCCAGCATATTTTCGATAAAAATCCCATACCCTTTTGTGGGATCATTCACAAACACATGCGTCACCGCCCCAATGAGCTTCCCATCCTGCAAAATCGGCGACCCGCTCATCCCCTGCACAATTCCCCCCGTCACCTCCAGCAGCTCCTCATCCGTCACCCGGATCACCATACTCTTATTCACATCCCCGCTCCCCACATTCACCTTCTCGATCACAATCCCATACTCCCGCACCTCGCCCCCAACCGCCGACCGGATCACCGCCTCACCCGCACGCACATCCTGCTTAAACGCCACTTCCACCGTCTCCCCCGGCTCTTCCTCCATTCCCGCCTCACTTAGTACCCCGAAAATCCCGCACGCCGTATTCTCCGCAATCTTCCCCAAAACCGCATCCCTCCGGTAACGGATCACCCCGGCCAGCTCCCCCGGCGCGCCCTGGCTCCCTTTCATCACCGACAAAATATCCGTATGGTAAAGCGTCCCATCCTCCAGCTCCAAAAGCGTCCCGGTATCCACGTCGCTGATCCCATGGCCCAGCGCCCCAAACGTCCCGTCCTCCTCCACATACGTCAGCGTCCCAATGCCCTGGGTATCGTCCCGCACCCAGATTCCAAGCTTATACTCCTGTCCCTCCGTCATCACCGGCGAAACCTTCAGAGACGTCGTCTCGTCATTCCGGTTCACCGTCAGAACCATTTCCCGTCCGCCGCTCTGCGCAACACATTGCATCAAATCCTCCTTCGTCTCCACCGCCGTCCCGTCCGCCTCCACAATGTAATCCCCGGAACGGATAATATTCAGCGCCGGTTCCTTCACGATCCCGTCCGCACCCGCCACTTCTCCGGTTCCGATCACCAGAACGCCCTTCGTCTTCATATAAATTCCCACCGGATCGCCGCCCGGATACACGAACGTCTCCCCGCAGACATTCACCTGAATGCTCTTAAACGGGATCACCCCGAACAGGCTGCACTGGATCCGCACCTGTCCCTCCGGGATATTGGAGGAACCCTGCCCGGCCGCTTCCACCACCTCTTCCTGAACCAACGCATCCAGCGGAAAATTCAGCACGCCCTCTATGTCTCTTCCCTCCACAACATGCATCGTATCCGGGATCGCATTCCACAGAAGAATCCCGAAGCAGACTGCCAGGAACACCGGCAGAAGCAGGCAGACCGCCCTCCTGCCGCTATGTTTTTTCCACATACGTCCACATCCCTTCGTCCAAAATTCGAAATGAAAAAAGGATATACCGTTGTGGTACATCCTTTCGTAGTATGTGGATATTTTGTTCTTTCACTCTAGTATTTTTTTGCTCTGAATGCCAATTCTTTCATTTCCCTGGCATTTTCCAGGACGCGGTCCGTAATCTCCGCGCCGCCCAGGATCCGCGCAAGTTCCTGAATACTTTCCTCTTCGGACAGGTTCCGGACGGTCGTCACAGTCGTGTCGTCTTTCGCATTTTTTTCAATGACAAAATGGCTGTCCGCCATGGCCGCGATCTGGGCCAGGTGCGTGATGCAGATCACCTGATGCTTCCTGGCAATCACTGCCAGTTTTTCCGAAACCTTCTGGGCCGTCCGGCCGCTGATCCCGGTATCAATTTCGTCAAAAATCAGGGTTCCCGTGGCGTCCCGATCCGCCATCACCGCCTTCACCGCCAGCATAATCCTGGAGAGCTCGCCGCCGGAAGCGATTTCCTGCAATGGTTTCAAAGGCTGGCCCGGATTCGTGGAAATCAGGAAGCAGACTTCATCCATCCCGTCCCTGGCAGGCTTCGCCAGCTCCTGGAACTGAATTTCAAAACGCACATCCAGGAAATTCAGATCGATGAGCGCTGCCTTAATCTGTTCGGTCAGTTCTTTGCAGCAGGCTTTTCGGGCGCTGGTCAGTTTCCGGCAGTTTTCCAGAAGCTTTTCCCGGCTTTTCGCATATTCGGCGTCCAGACGGGCACGATAAGACTCATAATCGGAAAGTTCCGCGAAACGCTGCTCCTTCTCTTCTTTATAAGCGAGGATTTCCGAAATGCTGTTTCCGTACTTGGATTTCAGACGGTTTATCAGGTCAAGCCGCTCTTCGATCTGCCCCAGTTCTTCCGGGTCGAACGTTAAGCTGTCCATATATTCTGCCGCATCCCGGTTAAAATCATTCATCAGGCTCTCGATCTGGGACAATGTTTCCACAAGCTGTTCCAGCTCTTTGTCGCAGCCGGAAACGGACTGGAGGCTTCTGACCGCGCGGCCTACCTGGTCGGAGGCGCCGCCGTATTCGTTCCCGGTGGCCTGGTAGGCCTCTGTCACGGATTCGATGATGCGGCGGCTGTTGGACATTTTCCGGTATTTCTGTTCCAATGCTTCGTCTTCGCCCTCTTTCAGGGCAGCCGAAGCGATTTCTTCGATTTCATATTGGAGAAAATCCATCTCCTTGAGACGTTTTCCTTCTTCCAGCACCGTGGCGTTCCGTTTTTCCTGAATCTGCAAATATTCCTGGTAAAGAGCCTCATTTTTTTCTTTTAAGGCGCGTACCTCTTCGCCCGCGAAATCGTCCAGGATTGCCAGATGATTTTTCGGGGAAAGTAAAGACTGGTGCTCGTGCTGGCCGTGGATGTTGATCAGGACGTCCGCGGCTTTTCGCAGGATGGATACGGTCACGGTTTCCCCGTTAATTTTGCTGATGCTTCGGCCGTTCACCAGTTTTCTGGAAATGATCACCTGGCCGTCGTCCTCCACGGGAATGTCCAGGCTCCGCAGCCGTTCGATCTGTTCCGGCTCTTCTACAGCAAAAATCAGTTCTACCAGTGCATAATCTACATCTTCTTTAGCAAACCCTTTAAAACTCGCCGCTCCAAGAGCCACGTTCACCGAACCAATGATGATGGATTTTCCCGCGCCGGTCTCTCCGGTGAGGATATTCAGGCCCTTTCGCAGGTCGATCTCCACCTCCCGGATCAGCGCCATATTTTTTACATGGATGTTTAACAGCACGTTTTATACTCCTACAATTTTCCGGATTTTTTCCATGACGATCAGGGTTTCGTCCACGCTGCGCACGGCGCACATGATCGTGTCGTCCCCCGCAATGCACCCGGCAATCTCCTGCCACTGCATCGCATCCAGGGCGGCCGCCACCGCCATCGCCATCCCGGAGACGGTTTTCACCACCAGGATGTTCTGGGCCATATCCATGGAGGCAAAGCCGTCTTTCAAAACCCGGAGATATTTTTCGTTCATATTGCTGCCCTGGGCGTGCATAACGGCGTATTTCTGCCTGCCGCTGCTCAGGGAAATTTTCGTCAGCTTCAGTTCCCGGATATCCCTGGAAACCGTGGCCTGAGTCACCTGGAAGCCCTCCTGGTTCAGCAGATCGGCCAGCTCCTCCTGGGTTTCCACCTCATACCGGTTAATCAGGTCAATAATCTTCGCATGTCGTTCAATCTTCATTTTTCCCTCCCATGGCGCTAACCGTTCATTTTTTTCCGGAGCACCTCAAGAAAACTGATGTTGTTGATTTTCAGCAGACGGGTCACTTTGGAAGACTTCCGAATCACCACCGTGTCGCCCAGATCCAGGTGCACAGAGGTATCTCCGTCAAAAACCGCCTCCGCCCCCTCATGAGCCCCGGTGTGTCCCGCCGCCACCTCCACCGTGATCTCCACGTCATCCGGCAGGACGACGCTGCGGGTATTCAGGGTGTGGGGGGCAATGTGCGAAATCAGGATCAGGGACGCCTCCGGGGATACCAGCGGCCCGCCCACGGAAAGGCTGTATCCGGTGGAGCCGGTGGGGGTCGCGATGATAATGCCGTCCGCGCTGCTGGCGTTTAAGAATTCGCCGTTTACATAAATATGAAAATCCAGAATCCGAAGCCTTCCGTGGCGTCCGATCACAATATCGTTTAACGCAATGTCCTGCAAAAGCTTTTTCCCTTTGTGATAGGCCGAACCTTCCAGCATCATCCGGTCTTCCACCAGATACTGATCCAGGATCAGGCGGTCAATGGCCGCCTTGACGCCTGTCCGGTCGATCTCCGCCAGATAGCCCAGGGTTCCCATATTGATCCCCAGAAGCGGGATATTCCGCCCCTGCAGGTCTCTGGACGCCTGCAGCAGGGTTCCGTCGCCGCCCACCACCAGGACGCATTCCACGTCCTCCGGTATCTGATTCGCATCCGTATATTTATAGGGAGTCCTGGAACCGCCGTTCCCGTTTTCAGAGACCAGACATTCCTTCCCTTTTTCCGCCAGATATTCCTGGATCGTCCGGGTCACGTGAAAATCCGGATCTTTCTGGCCGTTTGTGATCACATAAAATTTCTCCATCTCTCTACCTAGTCCAGGGCGCCGTGGGCCTCTTCCACAATTTTTTCGGGCTTCACCGGAATTTCTTCCTGCACATAGCCCTCTTCCCGCTTCCGCAGGTGAAGCAGGTATTCGATGTTTCCCTCCGGGCCTTTGATCGGGGAAAACTCCAGGTTTTTAATCTCGTACCAAATGCCGGACGCATAGGCGATCACCTTTTCGATGACTTCCAGATGCACCGCCTGATCCCGGACAACGCCCTTTTTCCCTACTTTTTCCCTTCCCGCTTCAAACTGGGGCTTGATCAGGCAGACCACTTCGCCGTCTTCTGTGAGCAGCTCCCGCACCGGAAGCAGCACCTTTGTCAGCGAAATAAAGGAAACGTCAATGGACGAAAAGGCTGGTTTTTCCGCGATTTGATCGGGCGTCACATAGCGGATGTTCGTTTTTTCCATACAGACGACTCTTGGATCCTGGCGGAGCTTCCAGTCGAGCTGGCCGTGGCCCACGTCGATGGCGTAAACCTTTACCGCGCCGTTTTGCAGCATACAGTCCGTAAAACCGCCCGTAGAGGAACCCACGTCCATACAAACCTTTCCTTCCAGAGTCAGGTCAAAATGGCTCATGGCCTTTTCCAGCTTTAACCCTCCGCGGCTGACATATTTCAGCGTACTTCCCTTCACGGTAATCTCCACGTCTTCCGGGAACATGGAACCTGCCTTGTCTTCCCGCTGCCCGTCCACGAACACATTGCCCGACATAATTACCGCCTTCGCTTTTTCCCTGGAGGAGGCCAGGGCGCGCTTTACCATCAGTACATCCAATCGTTCTTTCATGCTTTCTCCAATCCGGTGAACCCGGCAATAATTTTTTTCAGAATGGATTCCGCGTCGATGCCCGTTTCCTTTCGCAGCACCTCCACGTTTCCGTGTTCAATATAGTCGTCCGGCAATGCAATAGTCAGCACCTTTACCGGGCTCTGGATATCGTTGTAATACTCCAGCACATGGTCGCCAAAGCCGCCGCTTCGGACATTTTCTTCCATGGTTACGACCATCGTGTGTTCTTTCTGTACCTGAAGCAGAAGGTCTTCGTCAATGGGTTTCACAAACCGGACATTGATCAGGGTACAGTTAAAGCCCCGAATCCGCAGCTCGTGCCGCACTTCCACAGCCGTTTTCACCATACTGCCCACGGCGAGGATCGCAATGTCTGTCTCATCGTACAGGACTTCGCTCTTTCCGTAGACGATCGGCGCGCGGAACTGCTCCAGCCCGTCGTAGGCCTCGCCCCGCGGATAGCGCAGCGCAATCGGCCCCGTGTAATTCACGGCAAATTTCATCATGTCGGAAAGCTCCCATTTATTTTTCGGGGCCATCACGCACATGTTTGGAATACTTGACAGGTAAGACAGGTCGAAAATGCCCTGATGGGTTTCCCCGTCGCTTCCGACCAGGCCTGCCCGGTCGATGGCGAACACCACATGCAGGTTCTGGATACAGACGTCATGCAGCACCTGGTCGTATGCCCGCTGAAGGAAGGACGAGTAGACCGCCACCACGGGCTTCAGCCCGGACGCCGCCAGCCCCGCTGCAAACGTCACCGCGTGTTCCTCCGCGATTCCCACATCGAAAAAGCGCTCCGGGAACATATTTCGGAAACGCTTCAGCCCGGTTCCGTCCGGCATGGCCGCGGTAACAGCTACCACCAGCGGGTCGCGGTCTCCGAATTTCCGCATCACAGTCGAAAAAATGTCCGTATAATTGGCCTTCAGCCTCTTGTGGCTCGGCAGCCCGGTCTCGATTTCGAAGGGCTCCGCCCCGTGGAATCTGGCCGGATGGCGCTCGGCAGGCTCGTAGCCTCTGCCCTTCTGGGTCGCCACGTGCAGGAGCACCGGACCTTCCACTTTCATCGCCTTTTTCAGCTCGCGTACAAGCTGTTCGATGTTATGGCCGTCGACGGGGCCTAAGTAGGTCAGCCCCATATTTTCAAAATACATGCCCGGAATCAGCAGTTCTTTGATCCCGCTTTTCGTCTTCCGGATATGCTCCACCATCCGCTCCCCGTAGACCGGAATCCGGTTCAGGGTGTTGGTGATCCCGGTTTTCAGGCCGGTGTAGCCGTCGTTGGTGCGCAGGGTGCTGAGATAGGTATTTAAACCGCCCACATTTTCGGATATGGACATGTTGTTGTCATTTAAAATGATGATAAAATTGCTTTTTACTTCGGAAGCATTGTTCAGGGCTTCGAAAGCCATGCCTCCGGTCAGTGCGCCGTCCCCGATCACGGAAACGACCCGGTAATCCTCCCCAAGGATTTCCCGTCCGCGGACATAGCCAAGCCCCGCCGAAATGGAGGTGGAGCTGTGCCCGGTATCAAAGGCGTCGCAGGCGCTTTCTTTCCGTTTGGGGAATCCGCTCATACCGCCGTACTTTCGCAGGGTATCGAACCCGTCCCTCCGTCCGGTCAGTAATTTGTGGGTGTAGGACTGGTGTCCCACATCCCAGATGATTTTATCCTTTGGCAGATCCAGAGCCAGGTGCAGCGCAATGGTCAGCTCCACGACCCCCAGATTCGAAGCCAGATGCCCGCCGTTCGCGCTGATCTTCTGAATCAGGAACTGGCGGATCTCCGCGGCCAGCGGCTCTAATTCCTGCTTTTCCAGTTTTTTTACATCCCCCGGTTCGTTTATCTTCTCCAGATACATGTATTCACCCTCTATTTTTCCCGGCTTACCAGATCCAGGATCAGGCTTCGCAGGAACGGATTGGAGGCTTTTAAGCCATCCAGCCGTGCGACGGCCCGTTTGGAAATGGTTTCCACGTCCTCTTTTGCTTTTTCGATCCCTTCCAGGGTCACGTAGGTGGCCTTGTGGTTCTTTTCATCACTGTTCACCGGCTTACCGAGGACTTCGGTCGTGCTGGTGACGTCTAAAATGTCGTCCCGGATCTGGAAGGCTAGACCTACGTCCCGGCCAATCTCTTCCATGGCGTCGATTTCTTCCCCGGAAGCGCCCGCCAAAGCGGCGCCCACCATCAGGGAGGCCTCGATCAGCGCGCTGGTCTTCAGCCGGTAAATGAAATCGATCCGGTCTCTGTCCGGCGCATAGCCTTCGTACTGCACATCCACCGACTGGCCGCCTAACATCCCGTAAACCCCCGTTTTTCTTGTCAGGATGGTCAGGGCACGGCCAATGCCCGGATTTTCCGGTTCGAATTGGAAAGCCTGGCAGGCTGTTTCGTATGCGTAGTTCAGCAGGGCGTCCCCCGCCAGGATCGCCATAGCCTCGCCGTAGACGATGTGTGTGGTTTTCCGGCCACGGCGGTACTCGTCGTTGTCGATGGCAGGAAGGTCGTCGTGAATCAGGGAATGGGTGTGAATCATTTCCATCGCGGCCATGAAAGGCTCGATGACATTCCCGGTTCCGCCGAACATCCGGTAGGCCTGGCGCATCAGGATCGGGCGCAGGCGCTTGCCGCCGGCAGTCATGCTGTAGTTCATGGCCTCCAGAAGCGTTCTCTGGAAGCCCTCCTCGGCCGGAAGGTATCTATGAATAATCTCTTCGGCCAGGGCTGTTTCTGCTTTCTGTTCTTCTTTAAAATTCATTGACTTCCCCATTCTCGTTCAGGATCAGCATGTTTTTCTCGACCCGGTCTATTTTTTCGTTGCAGCTTTTTAGAAGGAGCATGCCTTCCTGATATTTCTGAAAGGATTCCTCAAGGGAAATCTCCCGGCTTTCCATTTTTGCAATGATTTCTTCCAGAAGCTGAAATGATTCCTCTAAGGACATGCCTGCTAATTCTTTTTCGTCCATGGTTCCTCCCTTTCTTCTGTCCGCTCGGCTACGGCTAAGATGCGGCCGTCCGCCACGTCGATCTGAAGCGGTATCCCGGCGCGAACCTGGGAAATGCTTGTAATTTTCTGATTCTGGCCATCCGACAGCCATGCGTAGCCCTGGTTCAGTTTATCCAGCGGCGAAAGCCCTTTCATTTTTTCGATGTAGAGCTGCATCCGGTGTTTCGCGCCGGCAAGCTGCTGCTCCATCCCGCGGTTCAGACGCCCGGAAAGTTCCTGGGCCTGCCCCTGTTTTTCCCGGATCTGTTCAGCCAGGAGACGGTTTAAGAGCTCTTCCTGGTCGGCCAGGCGCTGGCGTTTTTCCCGGATCTGGTTTTCCGGACTCAAGTGGCTGACTTTTAGCTGGTACTGGATCAGCTTCTGCCGCTTCGCGTCCAAGTTTGCCGCCATCAGGGTGTCCAGCCGTTTGTGATACAGGGCCATCCGGTCAAGTATCTGGCGGATATCCGCGACGGCCAGCTCGGCGGCAGCGGATGGGGTCGGCGCGCGCAGGTCGGCAACGAAATCGGCGATGGTCGTGTCGGTCTCGTGGCCCACCGCCGAGATCACCGGTGTCTCGCATGCGAAGATGGCTCTGGCGACTTTTTCTTCGTTAAAGGCCCATAAATCCTCGATGGAGCCGCCGCCCCGGCCGACGATGATCGCGTCCACGCCGTAGGCGTCCAGCATGCGGATGCCTTTGACAATACTGTCTGCCGCCCCTTCTCCCTGCACCAGGGCCGGGTAGAGAATGAGCTGGATGAAGGGGTTCCGGCGTTTGGAAATGTTTAAAATGTCCCGGATCGCGGCCCCGGTGGGGGCGGTCACGATTCCCAGTTTCCGGATATAGGCGGGTATGGGCTGTTTGTATTCCGGGGCGAACATTCCCATTTCTTCCAGTTCTTTTTTCAGGGCTTCGAATTTTTCGTACAGGAGCCCGGCGCCTTCCTGACGGATTTCGTTGGCATAGAGCTGGTAGCGTCCGTCCCGTTCGTAGACGGTTATGGTTCCCAGGACGATGACCTGCTGGCCGTCCGCCATGCGGAAGGCCAGGCCTTTGCGGGAGCTGGCGAACATGACACAGGCGATGGTTCCTGAGGCGTCTTTTAAGGAAAAATAGATGTGGCCGGAGGTGTGGTATTTGCAGTTGGATACCTCGCCCCGGACGTAGATGCGCTTCAGGAGGAAGTCCTGGGTGAACATGTTTTTGATGTAGGCATTTACCTGCCCGACGGAATAGACGTTCTGCATGGGCGGCTCCTTTTATGCAATTTTACCCAAAATACCGTTGATAAATGCGGAGGAGTCGTCTCCGCCGAAGAGTTTTCCCAATTCGACGGCTTCGTTGATGGCCACGCCGGTGGGGATGTCTTCGTCGTATTTCATTTCGTAGACGGCCAGGCGCAGGATGTTGACATCTACCCGGCTCATACGGGCGACTTTCCAGCCTTTGGAAGCATTGTCCAGCGTCTGGTCGATCTCACCGCATTTTTCCCGGATGCGGCTGTATTTTTCCCGGATGTAGGTTTCGTCTTTCTCTTCTGCTTCCGGGAGTTTGTCGAAATACAGGGTAAGCTGCTCCGGGATTTCTTCCTGTTCGTGGAATTCAGCCAAAAACAGCAGCTTGAATATGTGTTCTCTGAGTTCTCTTCTGCTCATTTCGAGTTCCTTTCTGTGGAAAATGCAAGGTGGCGGCAGGGCCTGCATGGGCGGGTGTGGCGAAAAAGGGGTTGCCGCAGATGCAGCAGCCCCGTGTTTTCCCGCAGAACGTTTCAATGCATTTCTGGCCTATCGCTGTTTTTCCATGCTGACGCTGGCGATCCGGATGTTGACGTCGGATACGGTTAAGCCGGTCATGTTTTCGATGGCGCTCTTGACTCTCTCCTGGACTTTCTGGCAGGTCTTGGGGACGCTGTAGCCGTAGTCGATGTTCAGGGTAACGTCAACGGTAACAACGCCTTCTTCGACGGAGACTTTGATGCCTTTGGAGAGGCTTTTCATGCCGAGTTTGCTGACAAGTTCTTTGGTGATGTTTCCGGCCATGCTGGCGACGCCTTCGACTTCGGTGGCGGCCAGGCCGGCGATGATGGCGACGACTTCGTCGGCGATCTGGACCTGGCCGAAACTTTCGTCGGCCTGGGTCATATATGCGTTCTGGTTATCTTCTTTTCCCATGGTGTGTACCTCCTGGTGTTTGATTCCATTCGTGTGGCGTTCTGGGTTTATTATAACAAAAAAATGTGGTTTTGCAAACACCTTTTCGTGAATTCGCGGGGCAGAGCCGTTCACTCCTATGCCAGCCTTGATCATTTCTTACCACGTAATCATGACCGAACCCCACCGTGCCGTCGAAAACCTTCCGGGGAACGGGGCAACGTCATCACCAAGCTTCCCCTAACTGCGACTAGGACGCTCAGGAATGCCTTCGCGCCCAAGTCTTAGTAAGGGGCGATCTCGTCTCTTCCTAAGTACGCCCCTCGAAACACGTCCCCGCAAGCTTTCCGCCTTCCCGGCGGCTGTATATAGCGAACTTGGACGTACCAAAAGGCTGGCGTATATGTGAACGGTAACGGCACGGCGACAGGCTCCCCGCTGGGCGTCGCCTGGCGTCACCGTCCGAATTCCGCCAGCTTCAGCCCTTTGTTCCGGTCAAGGGTCATTCCAATGCTCCAGGCGTTAACCCAGAGAAGCAAGGGCCGCCCCTTCAGGTCGCAGACTTTCTTCATGTCAGAGGTTCCGACAATCTTGTCCATGTCGATCTCTTCGTTTTCGATCCAGCGGATGTGCTCGTAGGGGAGCTGATCCATGCGGATCTCCACATTATATTCGTTTTCCAGGCGGTATTTCAGGACTTCGAACTGGAGGACGCCTACGACGCCTACGATGATTTCTTCCATCCCGGTGTGGAACTCCTGGAAGATCTGGATCGCGCCTTCCTGGGCGATCTGGTTAATGCCTTTTACGAACTGTTTCCGCTTCATGGTATCCACCTGGCGCACGCGCGCGAAATGCTCCGGCGCGAACGTCGGAATCCCTTCATAAGCGAACTTTTTCCCCGGCATGCAGATCGTATCCCCGATTGAAAATACGCCCGGATCAAACACACCGATAATATCCCCGGCATAAGCCTTGTCCACAATATGGCGCTCCTGGGCCATCATCTGCTGCGGCTGGGAAAGCCGCATTTTTTTATCGCCCTGAACATGGTAGACTTCCATGCCCGCGTCAAATTCGCCCGAACAGATGCGCATAAACGCGATGCGGTCCCGGTGCGCCTTATTCATATTCGCCTGAATCTTAAAGACAAAAGCGGAAAACTCTTCCTCCATCGGCTCTACCACGCCGCAGTCCGCCATCCGCGCCAATGGCGGCGTCGTCATCTTCAGGAAATGCTTCAGGAAAATCTCCACGCCAAAGTTCGTCAGCGCCGACCCAAAGAACACCGGCGACAATTCCCCGCGGCTCACCAGCTCCTGGTCGAACTCCGCGCTGGCCCCATCCAGCAGCTCGATCTCATCTAAAAGCTGCGCTTTCTGATACTGATCCACCACTTCGTCGATTTCCGGGGAATCCAGCGGAATTTCCCTGGCTTCTCCCTCTTTCGTCCCCTTTTCAGTATCCGAAAAGACCGTGATCTTCCCGCTTCCGCGCTCGTACACGCCCTTAAAATTCTTCCCGGAACCGATGGGCCAGTTAATGGGGCAGGTGGCAATCCCCAGCTCTTTTTCGATATCATCCAGCAGCTCGAACGTGTCGTTCGCATCCCGGTCCATCTTATTAATAAAAGTAAAGATCGGGATGTGGCGCATCACGCAGACCTTGAACAGCTTCCTTGTCTGGGCTTCCACGCCCTTGGACGCGTCAATGACCATCACCGCCGAATCCGCCGCCATCAGCGTCCGGTAGGTATCCTCCGAGAAATCCTGATGCCCCGGCGTATCCAGAATATTGATGCAATATCCGTCATAATTAAACTGTAAAACCGACGAGGTAACGGAAATACCTCTCTCCTTTTCAATCTCCATCCAGTCGGAAACGGCATGCCTTGCGGTCGCCTTTCCCTTTACGGACCCCGCCAGGTTAATCGCCCCGCCGTAGAGCAGGAATTTCTCTGTCAGAGTCGTCTTTCCTGCATCGGGATGGGAGATAATGGCAAAAGTCCGGCGTTTCTTTATTTCATTCGTTCTGTCAGCCACGATGATTCCTCCATTTTTTCTCTTTATCGGTAACGCGGGCGCACCCGCCGTCAATCCGGCGGGTACATCTTTCGCTATTCTATCAATTTTCGATTTCCCTGTCAACGGCAGATTCGAAAAAAGGCCGCTTCCCCTTCCGGCAGAAGCAGCCCTTTTTACTGTTCACTCGTACCTCGTTCCAGTAACGATTCACAGGCTCATTTTAAGTTTTGCTTCGCAAAAGAGCCTGCTCACACCTGAATCACGTTCTTACGTACCTGAGCAGCTAAGTGCTCAGGTACTGTCTGAACAGTAACGCCCCTCTCTTTTTTTCTCCATCTTAATCGTTTACCGACATCGGGCTGATCACGATCGCAGACCCCGAAACCCCCGTCTTCCTCTTCACAATGTCCTCAATCTGCGCCCGCTCCGCCTCACTGATCTCCGACTGGCAGATCACCACATCCGCCGTCCCATCCGTGATGCTCACCACGCAGTCCTGAAATCCCTTGGCCTCCAGCAGAAGTTCCGCCGCCGCTTCCCGTTCCGCCACATCCGTCAGGTCTGTCATGTTGTCGATGGCATTCTGCTTCTGTTCTTCGGTAATGTTTGCATTGTTGATCACTTCCAGAAGCGTCTCTTTGTTCTGGGCGCGCACCTGTTCCCTGGTCAGCTTCGCCTCAGCCGCAAACCCGGAAGACGCCGACAGGCTCGTCAGCACCGCCTCCCCCGGTGTGTCGGTGATCTCATCCTCCGAAGTATTCTGGGCATCCGCCGAAGCCGTCAGATCGACTGTGTCATTCACGGTCAATGCGGCATCCGCCGAGTTCCCCTCATCCGGATCATCCAGGCTTTCGATATCCAGAAGGCTGGCACTGTCCGTCAGGGCCGCGGCCTCCTTCTGCCCGTCCTCGCCCACCTTTGCGCCGGAATAGTTTAAGTAGCCTGCAACTGCAATCATGACTGCCAGAGCCGTTATCACGACCTGGTTTTTTCGGAAGATATGTTTCAATCTTTCCCCTCCTTAACTCATCTTCATTACTTTGATTTTATGCGCTTCCACCCCAAATAATGCCATTACCGCCTCCGTAATGTTCTGCACGATCACCGGATTGCTTCCCCCTTCCGCCACCACCAGGACGCCCCGGATCTTCAGCGCGGTTTCCTGGGTCACATAGGGAATCTCGCTTCCGTCCTGCGTCCGCTCATAAACCGTGCTCTGGGAGCTGTCCGCGTCCTGGGAGCTGCCCGAATCCCCGTCTCCGCCGTTTTCCTGAGTCGTCCGGCTGGAAGACTGCTGATCCTTTTCCACAATCTTTTCCCCGGTGGCCTCCATGGTGATCATCACTTTCGTCTTTCCCACCCCTTCCACCTTTGACAGGGCCGCTTCCAGCCGCTCCTCCAGCCGCTCCACCTCATCCGCCTCCTCGGTCTGCTGCACAGCGCTTCCCGTCGTCTCAGCCTGGTTCTGTCCGGTTCCGCTGCCGGACGGTATGGCAATGACCACCAGCAAAAGCCCGGCCAGGATCAGGATCACCCACTGATTCTTTTTCTCAAAAAACTTCTCCATTCCTACCCCTCAGTCCCGGCCATCACGCGCACCTGAATCCGGCTTTTCGGGATCCCATAGACCTGGCTTAGTTCTTCCGCCGCCTGTTCGCCCGCTTCCGCTCCTCCCGTGCCCCGGATTACCACGGAAGAAATCCCCGGCGTTCCGTCCTCCCCTTCCGCAAACGCCGCCGTTACCGTCACTTCTTCGAGTCCGTAGGCCTTCGCCACTTCCTCCATCTGCCTGACCAGTTCCTTCTGAAATGCCTCCGTCACAAGGCTGCTGCGAAGCTCCAGCATTCCCGCAATGCTCTGCTCCAGCTCCTCGAACTCCCCCCGGATTCCCAAAAGCTTCAGCTCCTGTTCGAAGGGTTCCATGCTGCCCGACAGATTGACCAGAGGCTCCGCCACCAAAAGCAGCAGGATCAGGGAGCCAAAAAATTGCACGTATTTCTTATAGGTCTCCCCGGGCAATACGTGCAGAAAGAGCTGAAACGCGCAGATGCAGCACACAATCCGGCGAATCCATCCCATCAACGCCCCATCTTTCATCCCCCCTTCACGGCCGCCACCGCCATTGCAAGCGAAATAAAAAACAGCGCCCCGGTCGTCGCCACAACCTTAAACAGCAGCAATGCCCCTTCGCCAATCCCGCCCACGCATTCCGTCATCCGCTTATCCGCCACCGGCTGTAAAACCGCCCCAATCAGCCGATACAGCACCGAACAGGTTCCCAGCCTTACAAGCGGGGCTGCGCAGATCACAAGCAGCAGAATCAGCCCCGCGACGCCCACCGCGTTTTTAATCAAAACCGCTGACCCGAAGAGAACCTCCGTCACGCTGTTGAACAGGTTTCCCACGCCCGGAAGGCTGCCTCCGGCCTTTTGCAGGAGGGTCTTTTTCAGAGAATCCACCGCCGGAAGAATCAGGTTCTGTACCGCCTGCAATCCGATCACGACTGCCGCCATGGTCTTCAACGCCCAGTCCACCAGGCCTTTCAGCAGTTCGCTCATCCGCGATAGGTAATCTTCTTTCGAAAGCTGGTTCAGCAGGGTACAGATCATATACAGGTTGGCGGCGGGAATCACTCCATAGCGCAGCAGCCATTGCATCAGCCCGATAAATCCCAGGATCAGTTCATAGAATGCCGCGCCGCTTACCGAGCCCCCGGCCAATACAGCCGCCGCCAGATAGGTCGGCATCAGAACCTTCATGAATGTCAGCATTTTTTCCACCGTCTCCTGCGTCAGCTCGCTCAGCCCATAAAAAACCCGGATTAAAATCGTAAACAGAAGGAAATACATCATATAAAATGTGACTTCCGAGACCTGACTTTTTTCAAAAACATTGGCAAAATTTGCAAACGCGCAGGAAATCACCACCAGCGCCAGCACATAGGCCGCCGTTTTCTGCTGCTGTGTCAATGCCCCAATCACATTTTCCCGGATAATCAGGCCCAGCTCCTCCAAATCCAGCGGGATTTCCCCCTTTATCAGCGACAGCACATACGCCTTTAAGGACACCCGCTCTTCCCCGAAAATTTCCTGCAATGCCGCATCCGCCTCCTGCAGATCCAGCTCGTCCAAAAGCTGCTGCTGCAAAAGGGCCGCCTCTTCCTCTGTCTCCTCCTCAACCTGCCAGATCGGCACATCCGTTTCTCTGGCATCCGCGTCAAGAGAAAACAGCCGGAAAACCATCCAGAAAATCAAGAACATCCCTGCCTTCAAAGCTGCCTCCTATGCCAGAAACTTGTTGATGGTTTCCAGTAATGCCATCAGCACCGGGGTACTTAAAGCCAGCACCGAAATTTTCCCGAAAAATTCGATCTGCCCCGCCACGGCCGAATAGCCGGCGTCTTTGCACAGGCTGGACGAAAAGTCTGCAATGTAGGTAATTCCCACCATTTTCAGCAGAATCTTCAGGTAAGAATCCTTCAGTTCGATAAACTGCTGCAGGGAAGCCACCGTGTCCGCCACATACGAAAGTTTGCTCACCGCATAATAAAAAATCAGCGTACAAGTGACCATACTGATCAAGACCGGAAAACCCGGTTTTACCTCTTTGAGCAGCAGCGCCGTGAGAACCCCGGTCAGCCCAAGAATGCCGATTTTTACCATATGCCGTCCTCCTTACAACGAGAAAAGCTCTTTAATGCTCTCAAACAACTGATTGATATAGGGAACCACCCAGAACAGCACCAGCAAAAGCCCGGCCAGGCTTGTCAGGAACGCCTGCTCTTCCCGGCCGCTGTGTTTCAGGACCTGGCAGAGCACCGAAACTAAAATTCCCACTGCCGCGATTTTGAAAATCAGATTGACGCTCATACCCATCTCCTTTCCGGGCAAACCTCCGTGCCGCCCCTCACAAAAGCTCCACGTCAGCCCGCCATCCCTGCATTGCGTTTTCCGCTTCGCGGAAATGGCGCTTTCAGAATAAGAGCACCACCAGAAACAGCCCAGAAAGGACGCCCAGATACCGAGCCACCCTGGATTTCTGCCGGTACGCCTCCCTGGCCGCGTCAGCCTGCCGCCCGGCTTGTTCCCAGGACAATTCCAGGATTCCAAGCTGGCTCTCCACATCCAGAACCCCCAGACGCTCCCCAAGTTCCAGCAAAATTTCCCGGTCATCCGGTTTCAGCGCGCTGGCCTTTAATTCCCGCTCCCCGGCCGTCCGGACAATCTCCGCCAGCCCCATCCCGGAAGATTCCTCCATCATCCGCGCCGCCTCCCGCAGGAAACCGGAAAAAGGCGGCTTACAGCGCTTTCCCGTTTGGAAAAAAGCCTCCGGAAGGGACGCGTGGCCGTGCCGGATCTCCCCTGCGAGCAATTTCAGCATATGTTTCATCTCTTCCAGCAGCCGCACCCGCTCCCCCAAGGAGGCGGAAACCGCCAGTCCCGCCCCGGTACAGCCCAGAAATAAAAAAAGCAGGCCGGCCATTTTCAGCATGGCATTCCTCCGTTTTGCAGAAGGGCCGTCCCCCGCTCGTCAAAGATTCCCCGAACCTGTCCGATTTTCTCCCGGTTCCACAAAAGAATGTACCGTTCGAAAAACCGCTCGTTCACCAGCTTTTGCAGGAGCGGCTTGCGCTTAATGTCCTCGATGGAGCTTCCGTGCACGGTGGCCAGCAGGCGGCAGCCGCAGTTCATCACGGATTCGATGGCATGGATGTCGTTGTAATCGCCCAACTCATCCACCGCGATCACCGAAGGGGACATGGAGCGGAGCAGCATCAGCATTCCGGCGGCCTTCGGGCAGCAGTCCAGCACATCGGTTCGGATCCCCAGGTCATTTTGCGGAATTCCCTGATAAGCGCCGCCAATCTCCGAGCGTTCGTCCACCACGCCCACCGTCTGTCCCTGGCTGTAGGGGCTGCCGTTTGAAATCTGGCGGATCAAATCCCGCAGGAGGGTGGTTTTTCCGCACCGGGGCGGGGAAATGATCAGCGTATCGCAGACGCGGCCGTCCCGGAAAAGGTAAGGCATCACCGGGTCTGCGCAGCCCATTTTCTGGTGAGCCAGCCGCACATTTAAAAAGGAAATGTATTTCATGCTCTGGATACGGTTCCCATCCATCACAATTTTCCCCGCAACACCTACCCGGTGTCCGCCCTTCACGGTCAGAAACCCCTGCTTTAACTCCTCCTCGTAAGCGTAAAGGGAATAATTTCCTATGTATTCCATGGTTTCCAGCAGTTCTTCTTTCCGGATGCAATGGCCGTCCTGCTCCTCTTTCGTCAGCTTTCCTTCGTCTGTCACAAAAAATTCCCGGCCGTCGCAGACTAACAGCATGGGTTTCCCGGCCCGCAGCCGGATTTCCTGTATGGTTTCGAAATCCACCGGGATTTTTTTCAAAATCCCGCGGAGCCCGCCTGAAAAAATCTTCAAAAACTCGTCCTTGTCCAACGCTTCGCTTCCTCCTTTAACCAAAATATATGAGAGAGCCGGAAAAATATGCAAAAAAAATAAGCGGTTATGACTTCTTTTTCGAACTCATAACCGCTCTCAATTTTCATTGTCCATGGGACTTTACCTCTCGTTTCTTGGTTTATGGATTTGTTCCTTTACGTTCTCGGTGGTCCGTACCTCGCTTTCTCAGATTTGCTTTTGGGGTGAAACTTTAAGTCTTCGGCGGTCCGTACCTTCCTTTCCTTCGTTATCGTTTTGGATTTGTTACTTTACGTTTTCGGTGGTCTGTACCTTCCTTTCTTTGATATTTGGGTTTTGTTTTTTTTCATTCGCCTTCTTAAACACTTGAATTTGAATGATGGATTACGTTCTCACTGGAATCTCCTCCTTGAGATTTGTTTTTTTAATTTTCTCTCTTCCTCTTTGTTGTTTATACTTTATCATATCATTCCGCTTTTGTCAACTATTATTTTTACTTTTTTTTAATTTTCTGATTTTATTATTACTGTTCAGGCAGTACCTGAGCACCTAGCTGCTCAGGTACGTAAGAACGTGATTCCGATGTAAGCAGGCTCTTTCCACTTGCATTTTATACCCGGAAATACTATAATGGCCTTAACGGAATGCAAAACCAGACTACTGATTGTGAGGTAATGAATATGAAAAAACGAATGGTTGTCGCCCTGGGGCACCGCGCACTCGGAACGACCCTCCCCGCCCAGAAAAAAGCCGTAAAGCAGTCCGCTGCTGTCCTGGCAGATCTCGTGGAAGAAGGCTATCAGCTCGCCATCTGCCACAGCAACGCCCCCCAGGTAGGCATGATCCATACAGCCATGAACGAATTTGGCAAAGCCCACCCGGACTACACCGTAGCCCCCATGTCCGTCTGCTCCGCCATGAGCCAGGGCTACATCGGCTACGACCTCCAGAACGCCATGCGCGCCGAACTGCTGAAGCGCGGCATCTCCAAAACGGCCTCCACCATCCTGACCCAGGTTCTGGTAGACCCCTACGACGACGCCTTTTACCATCCGGTAAAGGTCATTGGGCGCTACATGACCGCCGAGGAAGCCGACGCCGAGGAGCGGAAAGGGAACTCCGTCATTGAAGAACCCGGAAAGGGCTTCCGCCGGATCGTCTCCGCGCCCCGTCCAAAGGATATCATCGAGATCGACGCCATCCGCACGCTTCTGGATGCGGATCAGGTCGTGATCGCCTGCGGCGGCGGCGGAATCCCGGTGCTCGCCCAGGGCGTGGAATTAAAAGGCGCCAGCGCGATCATCGAAAAAGACTACATCAGCGGGAAGCTGGCCGAGATGGTAGACGCCGATACGCTCCTGATCCTGACCACCGAACCGCACCTGCACCTGCACTATAACACCGACCGTCAGGAGGCGATCCGCGCCATCACCGTTTCCCAGGCCGAGGAATACATTGCAGATAACCAGTTCCCGAAGGCCTCCAAACTCCCGAAGGTTCAGGCGTCCGTGGATTTCGTCAAAGGCAAAGAAGGCCGGACGGCCATCATTACCGACCTGGAGCATGCGAAAGCTGCCCTTGCCGGGAAAGACGGCACGATCATCACCGCATAATCAAACCCCCTCGGCGTCTGCGCCCCGTTTCGGCCGGTGCGAAACGTGTTCCACAAGCACACGGCATCGCCAAATATCCATGTAAATGCGGCTGCCTGGCTCATTGCCCGCAGGACTGCAAAAACTGCTGCACCTGTGATTTTAATTTTCACAAGTACAGCAGTTTTCTTTACGCTTTTTCACCGTCTGGCAGGCCTCCCTCTTTCGCACGTTCCTTCTGCATGCGGATACACGGTTCTCATTCCTGCCCGATCTGGCTTATGATCTCCTCACAAATCTGCTCTGCGTCTTTCCCATCCGTCCGGATGACCAGATCCGCGGCCGCCTCATACTTCTCCCGGCGTCCCTCCAGCATCCCGGCAATCGCCTCCACATTCTTCTTCCCTTCCAGCAAAGGCCGCTCATGGGAATGCTTCACCCGGTTTAAAATCGTCTCCGCCGAAGCCTGAAGCCAGACCACCGTCCCGTTCTTCCGCATCTCTTCCACATTCCGTTCCCGCATCGGAACGCCGCCGCCGCAGGAAATCACCGTATTCTCCTGCTCCTGCAGTTCCACCAGAAGAGCGGTCTCCAAATCCCGGAAATACGGCTCTCCCTTCTGTGCAAAGATTTCCGGAATGGACATGCCCTCCCGTTTGGCAATCAGGGCGTCCATCTCCACCACCTGCATCCCATACTTCTGATGCAGCGCCTCCGCGATGGTACTCTTTCCGGCTCCCATGAACCCGATGAGCGCTATATTTTTCATGTCGATTTCCTCCGTTTGTCAATGGCCGCCTGCACGTGCCTTTAAGATTGGATGCTCGCCTCGATTCGGTCGCGCACCTCATAAAATTTCTGTACCGGGATATGGATTTTGATCCCCCGGCACATGGTAAGCTCATAGTGCTCTATACTCACCACATAATCCGGATTAATGATCCAGCTTCGCCGCGGGCTGTAAAACCGCTCGGAAAGCTTTTCCTCCAAATCCGAAATCTTGCTGCCGATCACATATTCCCCGCCCAGGCAGTGCAGGATGCACCTCCTTTTGTCGGCTTCGATGCAGATCAGCTCATTTTCATCAATGTTGATCATCCGGCGGCTGATATCGTAGAAGGTCAGCTTTTTCGATTCACCGAACTTCTGGCGGATCAGCCCCTGCATGTACTGATAAGTTTCCTTTTCCATCCGGAATGGAAACGTCTCTTCCGGCCCTGTCCCCTCCCAGTCGTTCGAGCAATGGATATGCGTCACCTTCATTTCTTTTCCGATCCGTTCCCAGACCAGGGTGATCCGCTGGTGCACCGCCTCGGCCAGTCCGGATTCCGGCCGGGTGCTCGCTTTATAATGCCCGGTCACGACACAATAGCCGGGCTTTCTGGACACTTCCCGAAAGTCCGCTTCTTCCATCTCACAGGCCACGCCCTGCTCGGCCATCAGCATAGCCTCCATGGCCCTTTTTCCCTGGAGGAACTGGCTGCTCAGCGGCCCAATCCAGACGATATCTTCCGCCATGTACGCCATGGTTTCCCAGAGTTTCCGGGCATAATGATTCTCCATGAGCTGTCTGGAAAGCTCTGCAAAATCCTGGGGTTGGGTTTGTGTCATCATGTGGGTCACTGTCCTTTCTTAATCTCCATGCCCTGGATACCAGGCTCGCTGTTTTGAAACGTATCCAGGCATGCCGCTATGCCGCAGCACGGTTTTCTGTTTCGCAGGAACGGGTACTTTCGTTACTTTTAAAGAACCCTCGTTCAGCATAAGTGTACCACGAAACAACGTATTTGGCAATCCAAACACGATTTTCGGATTACGAAAGGGCCGCTTTGGTATGCATCTCTACCAGGTCTTCGCCGAGACGGCTGGTTCCATTATATTGCTTACACTGTTCCACAAAGTCCCGCAGAACCACCTCTCCGGTACTTCCCATCAGTTCCGGGTACCACTGGACGCCCCATACCGGAAGCGTCCGGTGCTCCAGGGCCTCCACGGTTCCGTCGTGGGCTTTCTGGGTGACGCGAAGGCCCGTGCCGATCCGGTCAGGGGCCTGGTGGTGCGAGCTGTAGACGCCTGTGCCCGTTCCGTACAGTTCCGAAAGACGGGAGCCGCCGGTGATGGTCGTTCCATGCCAGAGGCCATGGTGGCCGCCGATATTCTGCTTTAAGGTTCCGCCAAAGTAAATATTGATCAGCTGGCATCCCCGGCAGATGCCAAAAACCGGCTTTTTGGCTTTCACAAATTTGTCCAGGACGGTGAACTGCAGCTCGTCCAGCGCGTCGTCAATTCCCATGCTGGCCTGGTTTTGCTGGCCGTAGCGTTTTGGATTTATGTCGGTGCCGCCTGGGAGAACCAGCCCGTCATAGCTGTTTATATCCACGTTCGCCGACCGGATGACCATGCTGGCCGCGCCGCAGGCATTTAGCTGGGTGCAGACACTGATCGTATTTCCATAGTCCACAACGCCGATTCTGGGAGCCAGCTGTGGTTTTTCCGGTGCCTTTTCAACTTTGATGCGGTAGCGGTAGATTCTGCCGTTTACCTTTGCTTTTATGGAAGCCGTACCGGCTTTCTTTGCCGTGACGGCCGCTTTTCTTCCGGGAAGCTTTTTAACGGAAAGGATCTTTTTATCGGTGCTGAGCCACTGAACGTTCTTTGCCTGGGTGCCGCAGAGGAACAGATTTTTCCGGTCTCCTACATTCATCCGGCTTGCAGAGCCTTCGATTTTGATCGGATCGTAGATGCGGATGCGGTACAACGTGGTTTTGCCTTCGGACGTCTGGGCGGTCACAAGGGCGTCTCCGGCCTTTCTGGCGGTGACTTTTGCCCGGTTATTCGTTTGCTTTTTTATGGTCAGAAGCTTTGGTGTCGAGGTTTTCCAGGTGACGTCCTGGCTGTCTGTCTCCATGAACAGTTCGCAGGTATCGTCTACCGGCATGTACAGCATTTCTGCCGACTGGCTAGATTTGGGCTGTTTCGCCGCTTCTGCCGTTCCTGTCCCGAATGCCACAGTTAATAAAATCCATGTGCAAATAAGCCAGAGGTACTGGCTGACTTTTCTTCTTTGTGATTTCATAACTCATCTCCCCGTTTATGCGCGTTTTATGGTTTTTCAGTACTGCGGTCGACTCAGCTGAACTTTCCGCAGACAGCCTTCCTGCCTGCGGCTCCTCTCAATCACACATCATCATCCGAATAATCTCCTCATTCGTCCCTTTCATCCCATCCTTCCCAAGCCGTCCCACATTCCGGATCGTCGCATCGACCCCCTTCGTCACAATCCCATCCCCCGCATAGAACTGCTGGCCATTCACAAACATCTGATACCCCAAAATCCCTGCATCCACCGCCGAGGCAATTTTCGCCGCACAAGACGCCTTCGCCCCGTCGCAGATCATCCCCGACGTAATCGCCAGCGCATTCACCACCGTATGCACCACCTCCCGGTAGCCTCCGCCATTCAGATACGCGATCCCGGCCCCGGCCGCCGCACCCGCGCTGACTGCCCCGCAGTACGCCGACAGGCAGCCGATTCCCGTCTTCTGGTGAATCGCCGTCAGATTCGAAAGAGCCAGCGCACGGTACAGCATTTCTTCGCTGCTGCCGAGTTCTTTCGCATACTCGATCACCGGAACGGAACAGGTAATGCCCTGGTTCCCGCTGCCGGAATTGATCACAACCGGAAGTTCACAGCCGTTCATCCGGGCATCCGAACCCGCGGCCGCCTTCGCACCCGCCCGCTTCTTAATGTCATCCCCATAGGTCTTCAAAATAACGCTGCCGATATTGGCCCCATAGTCATTCTTCAGGCCTTCCTCGGAAATCGCTGTATTATAACGGATCTGGCGCTCCAGAACCCCGCGGATGTCTTCGATTTCTACGGTCTGGACAAAATCCCAGATCGCCTCCATATTTAATAAACTGCGGTCTGTCTTCTCTTCTTTCGGACTTCCGCCTTCGGTTTTCGAAAACAGGACTTCCCCGTTTTTCTCAATCAACGTAATGTTTGTGTGGAAATCTGTGATCCGCACACTGGCCTGCTCCTGGCCGGCGTACTCCGTGACGATCAGGTCAAATACATGCCCGTCGTCCAGATATTCCACCTGAATGTCCGATTCCTCCAGGTATTCCCGCATCTGCCGCGCCTGTTCTTTCGTGACATCGGCAATCACTTCCAGCTCTTTTTCGGCTTTCCCGCCGATGATCCCTGCGGCGGCCGCGGCCGGAATCCCTTTCAAATGCTCCGTATTCGGAACGATCACGCTCTTTACGTTTTTAATTATGCTGCCGCTTGCCTGCACAACCGTCCGTTCCGGCAGGCTCCCCAAAACTTCCCGCGCTTTTGCGGATGCATAGGCAATGGCAATCGGTTCCGTACATCCCATGGCCGGAATCAGTTCTTCCTCCAGGATCTTTACATAGGCCTGATAAACCATGTCTTCTCTTTGCATACTGCTAAAACCTCCTATTTTTAAGTCACAAAAGCCACACCAGCCTCCTGGACTGGTGTGGCACAACCGATAGGATCATACCTGATGGTGCTTGTGAATATAAACCGGATAAGTATCGCTTCCTTTTAATTCTTTTCCTTCGGTTACTTTTACTTTCTTGTCGGTGATCACGTATTCCATGTTCGCGCCGGCTTCGATGACGGTATCCTGCATCAGGATGCAGTTCTTTACCTTCGCGCCTTTGCCGACCTTTACGCCCTTGAACAGGACGCTGTTTTCTACTTCGCCCTCGATCACGCAGCCGTCGGCGGCCATCGTGTTTTTCACGACTGCCCCTTTGATGTAGCGGGTCGGGTTATCGTCACGGATCTTCGTGTAGATGGGCGCATCCGCGAAGAGGCCGTCCAGATTTTCGTCTTCCAGAAGCTTCATGTTCTCGTCGAAGTAGCTCTTAATGCCGGTGATCCGGGCCAGATAGCCATCGAACTTAAAGGCGTGGACGTTCAGCTTCTCAAGCTGGGGCGCCAGGATATCTCTCTCGAAATAAATCTGTCCGCGCACATAAGCCGTGTTAATCATATTGATCAACAGTTCCCGTTCTACAACGTAGATGTTCATGCCGAAATTATGTACGCCTTCTTTTTTCGGATTCACGTAAATTTTCGTTACGCGGCCGTCTTCGATGCTGAAGGTGTAGTAGAAACCGCGGTCATTTCCCTGGTATTTCAGGTAACTTTCCGGAAGCTCCTGTACATTATAGGCTACGGTAACGTCTGCGCCGCTTGCGATGTGCTCGTCGATCATGGCGTTAAAATCGAAGTTTACGGCAATGTTCGTGTCTGCCATTACCACATATTTTTCTTTCTGCGCTCTTAAAAGATCGAGGATGCTGGCCAGCGCCTCTACGCGTCCGATATAGGGCTTCAGGGTCTTTTCCGCGAAGGGCGGCAGGATATTCAGGCCGCCGTTTTTGCGTACCAGATCCCATTCACGCCCGGAACCCAGGTGGTCCATAAGGGAATGGTAATTACTGCTGGCGAGGACGGAAATGTTATCGATTCCGCAGTTTGCCATGCTGGATAAAATGAAGTCGATCATGCGGTAACGGCTTGCAAACGGAATGGAAGCCATCAGACGCACGTTTACCAGTTCGGGAACCAGTTGGTCATAGCTGTTCGGGAAGAGGATTCCCAGTGCACTTTTATTCGAATTTACCATTGTTCTTCACCACCTTTTACATTTTCGCTTACCATGGCATTGGGGCCGATCTTGGCGTTATCTCCTACGTAAACGCCGGAGCCTACGGTCGCCACTCCGCTTTCTTCATCGGTAGGCATCGCGCCGACTGTGGCGTTTTCCCCGATGACTACGTTTTCTGCAACGATGCAGTGTTTCACGACCGCACCGGATTTAATGACGGTTCCGCCCATGACAACAGCGTCTTCAATCACCGCGCCTTCTTCTACCTGAACGCCTGCGAACAGGATGGAGTGTTTTACGGTGCCGTTTACGCGGCAGCCGTCGGTGATCATGGAGTTTTCAACGAGCGCGCTGGAGCTGATCTTATGGCCGGTCATGCCGCTGTTCCGGCTGTAAATTTTCCAGTCGTCGTCGAACAGGTTAATGCCGCTGTGTTCCGGATCGAGAACTTCCATGTTCGCTTCCCAGAGGGAGGAGATGGTTCCAACGTCTTTCCAGTAGCCGTTAAAGTGGTAGGCGTACATTCTGCGGTTATCCCTAAGAAGGTTCGGAATGATGTTATTTCCGAAGTCATTCGAAGAATTCGGGTCTGCCTCGTCCTCGATCAGATATTTCTTTAAGATGTCCCAGTTAAAGATGTAGATACCCATGGAAGCCAGGTTCGACTTCGGATTCTTGGGTTTCTCCTGGAATTCGGTGATCTTGTCGTCTTCATCGGCAACCATCAGGCCGAAGCGGGAAGCTTCGTCCCACGGGACTTCCATAACGGCGACGCTGAATTCTGCGCCTTTTTCCTTGTGGAATTTCAGGAAGTCGCTGTAGTCCTGCTTGCAGATCTGGTCACCGGAAAGGATGATCACGTACTGCGGATTATAGCGCTCGATGAAAGAGAGGTTCTGGTAGATCGCATTCGCGGTGCCTTTATACCAGTCGGAACCGCTGGCCTGCTGGTAAGGCGGAAGCACGTGAACGCCTCCGTGCAGACGGTCTAAGTCCCATGGCTGGCCGTTTCCGATGTACTCGTTTAAGACCAGCGGCTGATACTGGGTCAGGATTCCCACGGTATCGATACCGGAATTTACGCAGTTTGAGAGCGGAAAGTCGATGATTCGATATTTTCCGCCAAAAGGAACTGCGGGTTTTGCCAGCTTTTGGGTCAGTGCGTAGAGACGCGAACCCTGGCCGCCGGCAAGAAGCATTGCTATCATTTCTTTTGCCATTTTTCTTCCCCCTGGTTTCACATATGATGTTTAAATTGTACCATATATTTGGGAAAAATGGTAGTATTTTGTTTAAAATGTTAGAAAAAATCTTTGGATTTTTCCTCCTCTGAACCGATTTTCTCCCTGCAGCACGGTATGACCGCAGCCAGCCCTATGTAAATGAGGTTCTTTCCGGAATTTTGTCCGGGGCTCCTGCCCTGCACATCATCCCTGGGAGCCCGCTACGGCGCCGCCGTACATGAGATTTCCGTCTTTGTCGTAGATCCGCCCGCTGGAATCCATGCGGCCTCCTTCGGGCACTTCCCAGCCTCCCTCTTGGTTGTAGGTGTTTCCCTCCCGATCAACGAAGTTTCCGTTTCCGTCGATCCGGGAACCTGCCGGGGGTTTGAAGCTGCTTTTCGCGTTGGTTTCGGAAACCTGGTTGGTTTCCCCTCCTGCGGTTTCTTTTGGAGTTTCTGCGGATTTCTGACAGCCAGTCAGCCCCAGCATGCAGACCGCCATCCCTATGCAAAGGAATCTTTTTTTGTTCATGGTTTGTCCTCCTGTTTTTTTCTTTTTTATCAGGATACAGGCGGGCAATGCATGAAATCTTACGCCGATTTCTTATTTTTTTCTTGTCAAATCTTAATTTTTCTTATCAGTCTTTTTGAGGAAAATTAGCGGCAGAAAATACGCCGAAAAACCAGAAATGTATTTTGACTTTCTTCAATTATGGAATATCTCGAAAACAGTTCTATCTAAAATCAATAGCGATTATAAATTTCTCCACGATTACCGGCATCAATCACATAGACAATAAACTCCCCGTTATCTACGGTATAAATGATTCGATATTCTCCCACACGCAGACGCATCAAATCGCTATGACCTTTTAACTTTTTTATATCTTCGCCATTCGGTAGGCGTTCGATCGCCGAAACAATTCTTCTTCGTTCGTTTAATGGGAGTTTATCAATAAATTTTTTCGCCTTCTTCTTGATTATAATTTTGTACATCAATCAAGCCCCCATTCTTTTCGGCACTCCTCCAACGGGATTCCTTCCTCTTTTTCCGGGTCCGGGTCATTCAGGTAGTCCTGCACCATTTTTTCACAGAAAATATCATCCGCTTCTTCATCTGCGGTAAGTCCCTGTACATAAGCCAGAACGTAACCCATTTTATATTCCGGTACGCTGTCCAACAATTTAATAATTTTTTCTTTATTACTCATGACTTTCTAACCCTTCTTTCTTCTTTGCAGCTCGAACTCTGCAAGCTCCTTTGTTTAATATAGCATGCTCTCCCCGTGAACACAAGCATCAAATTATCAAAAAACCAGGACAGCCGCCCAAGCGCGCCATCCCGGCCTTCTCTTCTCAAATATTTTCAAAAACTCGGCGTCCCCATCAAATTATACGGCGTCACCTGATACACATAATAATTCAGCCAATTCGTATAAAGCGTATTCGCATGCGCCCTCCACATCAGCAGCGGCTTCTCCTCCGGATTATCCTGCGGATAATACTCCACCGGCAGCGCGATCGGCAGCCCCTTCCCCTTATCCCTCTTATACTCTCCATCCAGCGTCACCCGGTCATACTCCGGATGCCCCATCACAAAAATCTGACGCCCATCCTTCGTCATGCACAGGAACACCCCTGCAGCCTCCGACTCCGCCAGCACCATCAGTTCCTCACAGGCATGAATCTCCTCCGCGGCCACCTCCGTATGCCGGGAATGCGGAGCCAAAAACTGGTCGTCAAAGCCCCGAACCAGCGGAATCTTCCGATTCGCCACCTTATGCCAGAAAAGGCCGAACATCTTCTCCGGAAGCATCCGTTTCTTCAGCCCGAAATGATGGTACAGCCCAGCCTGCGCCCCCCAGCACAGATGAATGGTAGAGGTCACATTCGTCTTACTCCAGTCCATAATCTGAACCAGCTCGTCCCAGTAATCCACCTCTTCGAATTCCAGGTGCTCCACCGGCGCACCGGTAATGATCAGCCCGTCAAAACGGCGGTGCTTCACATCCTCCCAGGTCTCATAAAATTTATTCAGATGGCTCGTGGACGTATTCCGGGACTCGTGGCTGCATACATGAAGGAAAGTCACATCCACCTGAAGGGGCGTATTCGAAAGAGAGCGCAGAAGCTGCAGCTCCGTCTCCTCTTTTAAGGGCATCAGATTTAAAATGGCAATCTGAAGCGGACGGATATCCTGATGGACCGCACGGCTTTCATCCATGACAAATATATTTTCTCGTTCTAAGATTTCTTTCGCTGGGAGTTCTCCCTGTACTTTTACTGGCATAACTGCTTTCACCTTCGCTCTCTAAAATTTTCTGTCTCGCCGGAAAGCCGGAACAATTCCTGTCCGGCTTTCCATTCATCATACCATATCTTCTTTTTTCGGGAAAGAATAATCTCCAGGTACATTTGTTTTTCCAATGCGGACAATCCGCCGCATTCCTACATCAGCGGCGCAATCAGCCGGAGCACCTTTCCTCCCATTTTCTCATACCATTTCTGTTTCTTATAATCCTCTTTCGTCACCGTAATGCATTGCTTCAGCGTTTCCTGGAAATCTTCCTCCACGCTGGGAATCGCGGCATTCTGATACAGCATCACCGCGCACTCGAAATGCAGGTACAGGCTGCGGTAATCCAGGTTAATGGTTCCAACCACCGCCTTCTCATCGTCGGAAACAAAGCTCTTCGCATGCACAAAGCCCGGCTCGAATTCATAAATCTGCACGCCGCTGTCCAGAAGCTCATTGTAATACGTCTTCGCCAGGACAAACGCATACTTTTTATCCGGAATGTGCGGCATGATGATCTTCACGTCTACGCCGCGTTTCGCCGCATATTTTAACGCAGTTATCATCTCATTGTCCAAGATCAGGTAGGGCGTCATGATATGTACATAGTGCTTCGCGGTGTTCAGAATGTCCATGTACATTGCTTCGCCCACATTTTCATTATCCAGCGGACTGTCCCCGTAGGGCAGCACAAATCCGTCCCCTTCTTCGGGCGTGCGCTCCACCGGAACGTTCAGATAGCGCGCGTAATCGTCCGTGCTGTTTAGCCTCTCCGCATTCCACATTTCCAGGAACATCATCGTAAAACTGCGGACCGCCTCGCCCTTCACCATAATGCCCGTGTCTTTCCAGTAGCCGAAACGTTCCTTCTTATTAATGTACTCATCCGCCAGATTGATGCCGCCGGTAAATGCCGTCTGCCCGTCGATCACCACAATTTTCCGATGGTCCCGGTTATTCTGCACCGTGGAAACCGCCGGCTTAATCGACGCGAATACCCGACATTTAATCCCATAGCTTTCCAGCTCCTGGGGATAACGGTACGGCAGGCGGGACACCATGTTCGTCCCGTCATACATAAAACGAACCTCTACGCCTTCCTGCGCCTTCGCCTTCAGGATTTCCAGGACAGAATCCCACATGTAGCCTTTGTTTACAATAAAATATTCGATAAAAATGAAGCTTTTCGCTTCCATAAGCTGTTTTTTCAGCTCTTCAAACTTCGCCTCGCCCGTGGGAAAGTATTTCGCCCCTGAATTCCGGTAAACGGGGTAACCGCCGTCTTCCGCCATATAGTGGGCCAGATTCCCCATCTGCTCATTTTCCTGGGCCAGTTCCCCGGCCACTTCCGGCTCCTGCTTCACATATTCCCGCATCTCTTTGTGAAGCTTTAAAATTCTTCCGTTCAGCCATTTTGTGGTAAACTGCGATTCCACAAACAAATACAGCGACGCGCCAAAAATCGGCAGGGCCAGGATCACGACAATCCATGCGATCTTATAGGCTGGATTATTCTCCGGTTTATTGATAATATGAATAACCAAAATCAACGCCAGCACCGTCATGACCAGTGTAAACGCATACCAGATTTCGGTCAGGCGGATCAGGCCCCAGAGCATCAGCACAACCTGGATGATCAGCAGCGCAAAAATAACAAACGTCCGGCCAAAAACAATCCGAACCGCGCCCTGCTTCCCTTTTTCCAGCGCCTCGCTGCTTTCAATTTTTTTCATCAGTTCCGTTTCTTTTACCTTATCTTTCAGATCTTTCTCCATATTCGCTCCCTAGCATACGCAGGAAATCCTCTTCGGAAAGGATCGGAATCCCCAATTCCTTCGCCTTTTTGTTCTTTGAAGAACCGGATGTGGTGTCGTTATTGATCAGATAGCTGGTCTTGGCGGACACGCTTCCGGTTACTTTTCCTCCTTTTGATTCAATCAAAGCCTTTAATTCATTCCTGTTTGCAAAATGTTCGACAGTTCCTGTGATAACGAAACTCTTTCCCTCCAAATCCTGGGCGCCCTCTTCCGCAGGAGCTTCCGCAATCTTCAGCTCCTTCAAAAGCTCGTCCAGTTCCCTGCTTTTTCTCTCATCCTGAAAATAGCCGGCCATCGCCTGGCCGATAACGGGGCCAATCCCGTCCACGTCTGCCAGTTCCTCCGCTGTGCTGTTTCGAATCTGATCCAGATCGTAGTGAAAGGCCTTACAGACCACTTTTGCATTCGCCACGCCGATGTTTGGGATTCCAAGGCTGTAAATTAACCGGGGCAATGTGGTTTCCCGCGCTTTTTCAATGCTTGCCAGCAGGTTTTCGCAGGACTTTGCCCCAAATCCCTCCATCGTCTCGATGGCCTCTCGGTGTCTCTCCAGCCGGAACAGATCGGCCGGTTCATGAATCCATCCCATTCCAATGAATTTCTCCAGCGTCGCCTCGCTGAGTCCGTCGATATTCAGGGCGTCCCGGCTGACGGACAGGGTGAAGGACTTGATTTTTTTCGCCTGGCATTCCGGATTCGTGCAGTACAGGGTTTCCGCGTCGTTGGCCGCACGGATCTGGGTAACGCCGCCGCAGACCGGGCAATGCTCCGGAATCGTAACGTTTCCGCTCTGGGTCAGGTTTTCTGCAATCTGCGGGATTATCATATTCGCTTTATAGACCCGGATCCGGTCGCCGATTCCCAGACGGAGACCCTTTAAAATGCTCAGGTTATGGACGCTGGCCCGGCTGACCGTGGTTCCTTCCAGTTCCACCGGTTCGAAAATCGCCACCGGATTGATCAGGCCGGTGCGGGAGGGGCTCCATTCGATCTCCTGCAAGGTGGTCTCCCGCATTTCGTCCGCCCATTTAAAGGCATAGGAATCCCGCGGGAATTTCGCGGTTCGCCCCAGGGACTGGCCATAGGCAATATCGTCGTAGATCAGCACCAGACCGTCGGACGGAATGTCAAAGTGCTGAATCTTCTCCGCGAACAGATCGACCGTCTCATCCATCGTCGCGGCCGTGGCTTCCACATGCTCCACCACATCGAAACCCTGGGAGGCCAGCCATGCGAACTGGTTTTTTCTGGAATTCTGGAAATCGACGCCCTCGGCTTTTACCAGGGCAAATGCAAAAAACTGCACTCTGCGCCTTGCGGTGATCTCGTTGTTCAGCTGGCGGACGGAACCGCTGCATAAATTCCGCGGATTCTTGTATTTGGCGTCCACATCTTCGATTTCCTCGTTAATTTTTTCAAAATCCTGATAGGAAATGACCGCTTCCCCGCGAAGCACCAGCTCGCCCTGGTAGGCGATGCTTAATGGGATGTTCTGGAAGACACGGGCATTGTTCGTAATGACTTCGCCTACCTCGCCGTTTCCGCGGGTAACGGCTTTCGCAAGCTTCCCGTCCCGGTAGGTCAGAACGACCGTCAGGCCGTCCAGTTTCCAGGATACCAGCACCTTCTGGGCCCCGGCGAAGGCTTTCAGCTCTTCCCGCTCTTTAGTCTTGTCCAGGGAGAGCATCGGGGTTTCGTGGCGTTCTTTCGGGAGTTCGTCCAGGGATTCGTAGCCGACCTGGGTCGTGGGGCTTCCGGCCAGAACGATGCCGGTTTCTTTTTCCAGGGCCTGGAGTTCGTCGTAGAGTTTGTCATATTCCAGGTTGCTCATGATTTCCCTGTCTTCCTGGTAGTAGGCTTTTCCGGCACGGGTCAGAATGCCGGACAATTCTTTCATTCTCTGTATGTTATCTGTCATCTTCTTTCTTCCCTTTTCCTGATTTTGGGGCGCTGTAGGAGCCCTTGATGAGATCGTGGAGCACTTCCTGCTCCTGTCTGGTCACTTCCCGGTAACAGCCAGGCTTCAGATCGCCCAGGCGGATATTCATAATCCGGATCCTGCGCAGCCGCACCACCTGCCAGCCGAAATGCTCGCACATGCGGCGGATCTGGCGGTTCAGTCCCTGGGTCAGGATGATGCGAAAGCTTCTTTCCCCGGTCTGGCGTACCTTGCAGGGACGGGTTTTCTGATCCAGGATCGGAATCCCGCCTTTGGCCAGGCCGTCCAGAAAGGCTTTCGTCACCGGTTTGTCTACGGTGACTTCATATTCTTTTTCATGATAGTTCCCGGCGCGCAGGATTTTATTCAGGATTTCCCCGTCGTTTGTCATCAGGAGCAGCCCCTCGGAATCTTTGTCCAGCCGTCCTATGTAGAAAACCCGTTTCGGGTAATGCAGCATGTCTTCCACGGTCGTATCGCCCCAGCGTTTCTCGGTGGTGCATACGACGCCTCTTGGTTTATTCACCGCGAGGAGTACCATTTCGGTTTCCCTGGAAATGGCCTGGCCGCGGACGGTGACGCGCTGGGAGGGGAGGATTTTCGTTCCGGTACTGGCCGGTTTCCCGTCTACGAGGACTTCCCCGGCCTCGATCAGGCGGTCGGCCTCCCTCCTGGAACAGACGCCGGCTTCGCTCAAATATTTGTTTAAACGAACCGGGACTGCCATGTCCCGGTCTGCAAATTCCTGCTGTAATCTGGTTTTGGCTTCCATCGGTATCCACTCCCATATCTCTTCGCGTTTCGTTTTCAGACATGGTATCAGTATACACATTTTTTCCTGATTTGTAAACCACTAGGCGCCTTTCCATTCTCCGGAAGATTTTCGTCGAATTTGACGTTCTCCTTTTCTCCAAACAGCAAGACCGAACGATTCGAACGGCATGGGAACGGTAACCGTCTATTTCAGGTATGTCCCCAGAATCCGGATGTTTTCCTCCTCGAAGTCCATAAACTCCTCCGCAATCTCATCGGTCTCCCCCTTCAGCCCCTCCTGCTCCCGGATCAAATCCATCATCTGATCCAGCCGCTTCTGCTCTTCCCGCAAAAACAGCTCCGCCACATGCCCGGTGCTGATATTCAGAGCCGTCTCCGCCTGAATGGACGCCCACCGCCTGGAACGATCCAGGATCCCGACGATCTCCGGCCGCTCCCCTTCCTGGATCAGGGCTTCCTCCGCCTTTTCCTGGAGCCTGGAATAGCGGGCTGCCTGGCGGTTCAGGTCCAGGGCCAGCTCCTCGTTATAGACCTTGCTTAATAGGGTTTGGATTTCCAGTTGGGCCACCCGGCTGTTCCTGGAAATTTCCTCTAATACTTTTTTCTCTGCCTGCAAAAGCATCCGTCCAACCTCCTTTTCCATTCCCTGTCCGCGCATGCGCCTGGAATGGGATGCCTGATAGAGATAGGATATGGAGATTTCAGGAAAAAATACATGCGGAAATGAAAAAAAGAGACATCGCTTTTGCAATGTCTCTCTGCTATCATCACTGTGCTTCTGTCTGGAGCGCTGTAACATCTGCTTCATTTTCCGTAAGGTATTCGCTCTTTACATAACCGATGTTCTCGCCGTAGCGTACCTGAGACCAACCGTTATCCAGTACCTGGAGCCTGGTTACCTGTGCGCCGATATCCAGCATGCCTAACGGCTCTGCTTCTGTGGTGGAATCGGAACGGACATAGACAACATCCAATGCCCATACGACTTTATTCGCTTCCACGCCGGTATCGCCAGCGTCCGGAATATTGATCTCGGTCTCTGCCTGTCCAATCTCCGACATCACGGTCTGGAGTTCCGAGCTGGAATTCAGGACTTCGTTATACTTGGTCTGGACGGACGTGAGCAGCTTCTGCACGTCTGCGTCGGATTTCACTGCCGTTACCGCAGCCTGTACATCTGCGTCCTTCGTGGAATCCGCGGCATAAAGGCTGCCGTCGTCGCTGGTCTTCAGATACATGGAACTCATGCTCGGAACCAGCACGTCTACGCCGGTGATCTTCGCTTCGTAGTAGATGTATACGACGTAGGAATTCGCTTCCGGGCCGCTCTTGGAATATACGGCAATGTTATTATAAGATTCGATGACGCTCTCGCCTTCGATGGTCTGACGGGCTTCGTCGGTGGTCTCTTCCACCAGCGTGCTGTACAGATCTACATCGTGGTTCGTGAGGGCTGTGTAATACTGCTGAACAAATGCTAAAATATCTGCATTATTTTCTACCAGCGCTTCTTCCGTTTCGGCTTCTGTCTGTGCACTGTCTCCGGATGCCGGCTCTGTGCTGCCATCCGTTGTCTTCTCTGTTTCGCTGCCTGTCTCCGTAATGCTGATGGACTCCTTCTCATTTCCCTGAGAGCCTGAGCCTCTTACCAGCCTTACGACGAAAATGCTGATTCCCAGCACCAGGATAATCGCCAAACCGAGTAAGATATATCTGAGATTATCGGAAAGCCATTCCCTAAAATTATCCACTCTTCTTACCTCCGTTTTCAGACTGTCATTCTGCGGGCGTCCATACTTACAAAGAAACGCATCTGGAGGGATTCGAACCCCCGACACATGGTACCGGAAACCATTGCTCTATCCCCTGAGCTACAGATGCGTATTTGCAATATGGTTCGCCGTCTTGCGCGAATCATATCCATATGAAGTTCTCATCCCTGAATTTTCATACATTCAGGTGACTCCTTAGATAATATAGCACGGTCTTCGTCTAAAGTCAATCTTTTTTTGTTTCAATTCGCGCAATTTAACGAGGTGCGTTTTGGCGGCGGGCAGCTTCTGTGTTTTCGGCGGCTACAGGGTGAGGCTGTGCTTTTCGCAGTCGTAAAGGTAAACTTCGTTTGACAGGACATCTTCCGGCGGAACCTGGGTTCGATTCACATCGCGCACCATTTCAGCCAGGATTTTCCTGGAAAAGCGGATCGAACGCGGAACCACCATGCATTCGTGAACGCTGCTGGGAAGAATATAGAAATCTTCCTTCAGCCTCCGGGCAACACTCTGGAGCACCTGGTCGTACAGGATCACGGACGCGCCCAGCGTCTTCTCGCGGTTCGATAAAATGTACATCGGAAAGCCCTCTTCTTTGCCATCAAACACGGGCCGGTATCCGAAATCCGCAAACAGGTCTTCCATAGACTGAAGCGTCCACGGGAGCAGCTTCAGGGTATTTTCTTTCGCATTTTCAATCAGTTCTTTTTCGGTAATCTCCCACATTTCCAAGTGGGAACGGTAAATCTGGACGGTTCCTTTTCCAAGAGAGCCATGATCCACCAGATAACAGCAGACCACCGCCAGATCCAGGTAGTGGAAATGAGGCGTCCTTTTCAGAACCTCCCGGTTCTTTTCGTAATTTATGAGTTTGCAGACCACTTTCCCGGAAACCTGGGAAAATTCCTGGTAAAACTCCTGTTCCGCCTGGGTGTCGATCTGATTTTGCCTGCAGGCCTGGATCACATCGCTGATGATCTCCGGCATTGAGGTGCCCATCTGGTAGGCTGTATAAAAATTATTCAGATAGATGATGGGGGAAATGTTTCTTCCGTCTTCAATGATGAGAAGACCATCTTTGGCGACTGCGTTATTTTTCGTGACGTGATGTAATTCGACGCGGGTATGTTCGCCCAGGTTCTCCTGGACTTTTCTGTGGACGTAAGAAAGAAACTCTTTGTAATTCAATCAGTAATCCTCTCTCTATTCATAATATTTTCGTGGAATGCTGATGTGAACACATCGGGATTTGATTTGAAGAGTCTTGTGACAATTACTATAACACCGTTTCGTCCTTCTGGCAAGAACTTTTGAAAAAAAGCTGCCGCATAATGCGACAGCTTTTGACATGCTGAAAAAATCAGGTCCACTTCAGGCTGTAGGCGCCGCTGGTGGCGGAGTAGTTACTCTTCCGGTAAACGCGGATGTAGGCCATGGCCGTGATCTTGCTTCCGGTGGCTGCACCGCTCTGGTTCGTGATCCGATAGGTGCGCGTCCAGGAATCGCCGGAGCTGCATACGTATTTCTTGTTCAGGTTCCATTTCGGGATCTGTACCTGGATGACAAGGTCGCCGCCGTTGGTCAGGGTTTTCACCGAAAGGTTAAAGGATGATTTGTTTACGATGCGGATCTTGTACCAGTCGCTCTTCTTTCCGGATTCGCCGATGGGTACGGTGCCGTTTCTGGTCACTCCCTGAGAAATGACTTTTGCGCTGGATTTGCTGCTGCCGCTGCTTTCGGTGATCGCGCCGAAGGCGTATTTCAGGCGGTAGCCGTAGTTACTCTTGGTGGCAATGTAGTACGTGCCTTTCTTTACGCCATAGTAAGCAACATATCCGCTGCTGCTGGACAGGTTACGGTAGTATTTTTCCAGCGGTTTCTTGCTGGAATTTAACAAACCGATCTGGATGCTTGCCTTACTTCCGCTGGATGTAACGGAATAGGCCTGGATGCCGATGTAACCGGCCTTTTTGATCGTGATCTTGTGGTAGGTGGTGCCGGAATTCGGATTCGCATACAGCTTCCCGGCTTTAATGCTGTAGGTCTTTGTCGCTGCGCTCGCGCTCATCCCGCAGAGCATCGCCATCAGCATTCCCATCGCCAGAACTACCATGCATTTTCTCAGTAACCCTTTTTTCTTTTCCATAAAATCTCTCCTTTCACAAAAGGACAGACCGGCGGTCTGTCCCAATTTTTTATACGCGTGACAGGTATTCGCCTGTTCTGGTATCGATCTTGATCTTGTCGCCGATCTCGACAAACAGAGGCACGTTTACGGTCGCGCCGGTCTCGACGGTCGCCGGTTTGCTTGCGCCCTGGGCGGTATCGCCTTTGAAGCCCGGTTCGGTTTCGGTGATCTCCAGTTCTACGAACAGAGGAGGCTCGATCGCGAATACGTTTCCGTTATGGGAACATACTTTTACCATTTCGTTTTCTTTTACAAATTTCAGTGCGTCGCCGATGGTGTCTTTATTCAGTGCAATCTGGTCGAAGGTCTCTACATTCATGAAGTTATAGAGGTCGCCGTCGGAGTACAGATACTGCATGTCAACGCGGTCGATCCGGGCTGACGGGAATTTTTCGGTGGGACGGAATGTTTTTTCTACAACACCGCCGTTGATGATATTTTTTAATTTTGTACGGACAAATGCGGCACCTTTTCCTGGTTTTACATGCTGAAATTCGATGATCTGATAGATATTCCCTTCAATTTCAAGTGTAATGCCGTTTCTAAAATCGCCTGCTGATATCATTAGATATTCCTCCTTAATTTTGCCTACACAGGAATCAGCACTTCCCATATTTATCTTTATTTTATAATAGATTCCAGTATTTTTCAACTACTTTTTACAAGATTCCAGGGTTTTCCCTGCGCAGGTAAAAATACAGCACAATCTTTTCCAGACGGCGTTTCAGCACAATCTGGATTTCTTCTTTGGGATGGATGGGCTTTACCAGGATCGTGTGGAGACCGGCCTTTTTCGCGCCCCAGATATCCGTGAACAGCTGATCGCCCACGAACAGGCAATCTGCCCGCTCGCAGCCCATCAGTTCCATGCCCCGCAGATAGTTCTTCGGGGAGGGCTTGTGGGCGTCTTCTACGAATTTCGCCTGCACTTCGTCGGCGAAAGGCTTCACTCTGGGAAGCTTGTTATTGGAGATCAGACAGTAGTCCATCCCGATCTCCCGAAGGCCCGCAAAGAATTCTTTCGCCCGCGCGTCGGCCGGGGCGCCATGGGGCACCAGAGTATTATCGATATCGAACAGAACACCCCGATAGCCCTGCCGATAGAGTTCTTGAAAATCAATGTCATAGGTAGAATCCAGATATTCATCCGGATAGAAACATTCGAACATTCTTTTATCCTTCCAGGTAGGTTCTCATGGCGTCAAAGGAGGCTTCCATCTGCGCCCTGCCATGGTTGTAAAATTCCATCAGACGATCCGGATTCTGCTCCGTCCGGGAAACCGTCTTTTCCAATGGGCGGATAACGAAGACTTTTCCTTCTTCTTCCCATTTTTCGATGGCGGATGCCACCCGGTTATAGCGGTATGGGCGCAGACAGATATCCCGTGCCAGGGCCGGATACTTCCGAAAAGCCGCCCGGTAAAAGGCGATGGCCTTTTTGGAAATGGTTTTCCGGTAGCCTTTGTTCCGGGTGAGGATGATGACATTTTTGCGGTTTCCCAGTTTCATGGAATGGAGGATGGGGACGGAGTCCGACAGGCCGCCGTCCAGGTAGGGGATCCCATCGATCTCGACCATCGGCGACGCAAGGGGCAGGCTGCTGGATGCCCGGCAGATCTGCATTAACCGTCTGGGGTCGCTTTTTTCCCGGAAATAGACGGGATCGCCGTTCTGACAGTTTGTCGCTACCAGTTCGCAGACCATGTCGGATGCGAAAAAGGTATCGAAATCAAAGGGGTGTCGCTCGTTCGGGTCTTTCTCGAACAGCAGATCCATGTCGAATAGGCTCCTCTTTTGGATCAGGCTTCGGAAGCTGATGAGGCTTCCGTCGTCTTTTCCTGCACGGATGATGCAGTCTCTGGTTCGTTCAGGCTGTCTGGATACATAGTCGATGGCATTGCAGCTTCCGGCGGAAACGCCGATGACGTAGTTCAGATAGTAATCCTGTTCCATCAGGTAGTCGAGGGCCCCGGCGGTGAAGACGCCGCGGACGGCTCCTCCTTCCAGTATCATGGCTCCTTTTACCATTTTTCTCACTTTCTTTCTAAATTATGTAAAGTAAAGCGGACATTCGGATTCCGCTGTGCGGTTTACCCGCGTTCAAATGCTGCGCAGCCTTTCGCTGAAGCTGTGGGAAAGGCTGATTTTTCCGATGTGGCAGACGTCGCCGGTCATCAGGACGCTGTAGTCTTCGCCGATCTCCACTTCCAGGACGCCGCCGGGCATGTGGACGTACATTTTTTCGTCGGTCAGGCCCATGCGGTAGGCGGCTCCGGCGGCGGCGCAGGCGCCGCTTCCGGAGGCCAGGGTGTAGCCGGCGCCGCGCTCGAAGATTTCGATCTGAATGTTGTTCCGGTCGATGACCTGCATGATCTGGGTGTTGATCCGTTTCGGGAAGTATTCGGCGGATTCTGCGAACCAGCCGATGCGGCAGACCTGGTCTTTGGATACGTGCAGCATGGGGATGATGCAGTGGGGGTTGCCGATGGTGACGCAGGTAGCCAGGTAGTTTACGTGGTTGAATTCCATTTCTTCGTTGATGACTTCGCGGCGGGGGCCGGTTACGGGGATGTCATCGCTCCAGAAGGAGAGGTTTCCCATGGAGATTTTGAGGCGGCTGCCTTCTTCGTTGAGGTAGTAGGCTTCGACGGGGCCGCCGAGGGTGTTGAAACGGACGTGGGTTTTCTGGACATAGTCGGCGTCTTTTAGGTATTTAGCGAAGATGCGGACGCCGTTGCCGCTTTTTTCGGCTTCGGTGCCGTCGGGGTTGAAGACGCGGACGAGCATGCCGGTTTCCTGGATGATGGGGCCGAGGAGGATGCCGTCGGAGCCGAGGCCGAAGTTGCGGTTGCAGAGGAGTTTGATGTTTTCGGGGGTGAGGGGGAGTTCGTTTTTGTTGGGGTCGAGGACGAGGTAGTCGTTGCCTAGGCCGTAGTAGCGTTCGAGTTCGATGTTCATGGGGATGCCTCCTTTTGTTAGGTTGGATTTATTATACTGCATTTTGAGGGGAATGTGCAAGTATAAGTGGATGCCGCAAGAGACATAACCGAACGCCCGCAAACCCACGCAAGCGGAACACCGCATGACGGCCAGGCGGACACCCGCAAGCACGCACAGGCGAGCCCCTGCAAGACGACGCGGGCAGACGTTACCGCATGACCGCACGGACGGATGCCACCGCATAACCGCACGGACGGAC
>JAUNPS010000074.1 GCA_030536575.1 Eubacteriales bacterium
TATTTATATATTATTATAAACATATAATAATGTCAATAGTTTTTTCACAATTTATTACGCAATAAAAAAGCCCGCTGTTCCGCCATTCTCAGCAGGTTTCTCTGCCTTTTGAACGCTTCCCAGCAGGCTCTCTTCTATCCTATCTCTTCAAAAAATCACGCCATCACAGCCATGCATTCCTTCTCGCAAAACGCAATCCCGTACTTCTTTATCTCCTTCATGCCTTTCTGCATCAGCCCCTTAGCGTACTTCCGTTCCTCGATCTGCTCCAGCGCATTCGCACATCCCTTTTCCAGATTCCCATCCTCCGCATACTTCAATTCAATCACAATCCCAATTTTCTCCGGCGTATAAATCGAAATATCACTGTAGCCTTCCCCTAATTCTGCATTGGACTGAATCAGCCAGTTTCCCTGGCTTTGCAAGAGTCCCAGAAGCATACCATGATAGAAGTTTTCCTTCATGCTTTTCCTTACGGCCGTATCCCGCACACTGATCGACTCCCACAGATAATCATGCAGCATCGTTCCAATCCGCTCCACATCCCCCTTCGGAAACGCTTCACAGAACGCCTCGATTCTTGAAGTATCCTCCCTGGACGTCTCCTGAAACCAGTCCTTAACCAACTCAATAAACAGCTCCCGAATCTCTTTATTCGGAATCGCTAACTGCACCTGTTTCCGGATGCATTCTGTGTCAGGTATCCCGTAGAGAACAAAACGCTCCAAATATTTACGATCGAACTGTCCAGCTCATTTTGACACTCCCCATGTCTAAAGACAGGGGGATTCTTGCTTCTATCACCACTGCATTGGCGATACTATACAGTATCTCAATGTCTTACACGGTGTCCACAAGCTAGATTATACTGTTCCCGTATGCCCTACGGTGCAGTCTTAATATATCTTATGCAGACTGTATTTGTAGTCCTTTATTCAAAATATTGATACTCGCATTGGTATCGCGATTCTGTACGGTATGGCACTTCGGGCACTCCCATTCACGTACCGCAAGATTCTTTACCAATGGATTTTTATATCCGCAAACAGAACAGATCTGACTGCTTGGATACATGGTAGGTATTTTTATTACTGTATTACCATACCAAGCGGACTTATATGCAAGCATACCGAAAAACTTACTCCACGATGCTGAACCGATATGTTCTGCCAGCTTGTGATTACGCATCATATTTCTTACTCTCAGTTCCTCAATGCAGATTGTTTGGTTTTCACGTATCAGCATCGTAGACTGTTTTTGTAAGAAATCATTTCTTTGATTTGTAATCCTTTCATGAACTAAGGCAACTCTGACGCGCTGTTTATTCCTGTTACTGGAGTCCTTTTGTTTTCTTGACAGCTTACGTTGTTCACGTTTAAGCTTGTGCATTGATTTTTCCAGATATTTTGGGTTTTTCACAACGTTTCCATTGCTGTCGGAGTAAAATTCTTTAATACCAACATCAATGCCAATCAAACCACCTTTGTTTGGCTTTGGCTGTGGCTCAAATTCCACATTAAGAACCGCAAAATATTTGCCTGTCGGAGTATGTTCAATCGTTACATTATTGATTTTTCCCACTTCCATCGACTGACGAATTTTCACATATCCCAGTTTCGGCAGTTTCATATATCTTCCCATGATACGGATATTATCTTTTTGATTCACCGTCCGGTAGGTCTGATGGCGGTTATGTTTACTCTTGAACGTTGGGTGTGCGGCTCGTTTCTGGAAGAAATTCACAAACCCTCTGTCAAGATCACGTAAAGTCTGCTGTAATGCAATAGAATCAACCGCTTTCAGGAAAACAAACTCTTTACTCTTTTTCAGTTCGGTCAGCATTGCAGAAGTCTGGGAATAGCCAATTTTACTTCCATTCTCATAGGCTTCATTACGCATGGCAAGACCTTTGTTGTAGATCAATCTACAACATCCAAGTGTCTGATTGATTAAATTTTTCTGTTCCCTGTTCGGATAGATTCTGAATTTGATACCTTTCTGCATTATCCCATTCTGTCCTTTTGCCTTTGTGATGTTTTCTGATTTTCGATATATTGTTTCATTACTTCCAGTGGCGCGCCGCCCACTGCAGATACAAAATAGCTGTTTGTCCAAAGAGTAGGCATTTTTGTCTGAAGATACGGAAATTTTTCCCTTAATGTCCTGGATGTGTAACCCTTTAAGGACTTTACAGCTTTGTGGACGCCGAATTGAGGGGCTACTTCCATCATTATGTGTACATGGTCTGGCATGATTTCCATTTCCAGAATGTTTACAGAAAGATTTGCAGAATACTCAAGAAGTAATTCCTTTAATCGAATATCTACACCATTGGTTAATACTTTTCGTCTATACTTTGGACACCATACCACATGGTACTTACAGGAATAGACGATATTATGATTGGATTTATACGTTGTATTCATGGTTGTATCATACTACTATCCTACGCTTAATCCAAGTGCGTTTTTTGTACTTTTATCCGCCTTTCCAATAAAGCGGCTCACCATTCCATTCCCACTCGTATTCGCCCAGTAATTCTGCGGCTCCGCCTCCCTGTCCCTCCGCAAAATCTGCGTATGCTTAATCACATCCCAGGGACAATAAATCGATACCGCCAAACTGATACCCCTCGTACCAATCGCGCATCGTTTCAAGACTGTCCTCCAACCCATAATAAGCCAGCATCTCCCGTACTTCGCCGTCCGTAAAACCAAAGCTGTCACAAAAGTATGGGCTACATTCAGACATCCCGTAAGGACAGCAAAATTCAAATCCGTATTCGTCTTCAGCGCATTGCTGAACAAACTCCGGATCAACATAACCATTTCATTATAATACCCCGTCTGAAATGCTTTATCCAACGGCACATCATACTCATCAATCAAAAGAACGACCTTCCGCCCATAGTGCTTTGCAAGAACCTGCGACAACACCTTCAGCGCTGTCACCATCGCCGCATCCGTCATCGCAAACAACCCGACCTGCGCCTTCTCCACTTCGATCAGCTTCAAATAGAGCTCCTGTTCTTCCTCCGAGCAGGCATCCTGATAATTCCGCCCATCTAAAAATCTTCTGTCACAAAGTCTTTAAAATTCTCAATTCCAACCGGAAGCTTTTTCTTCATCATTTCCACACTCCTCTGAAAAAAGCTTACCATAAAGCCCCCGCACCGTCAAGAAAACCTCAAAAACTTCCCTCCATCTCCCTCATAATCTCCTCCACATGCTCCAGCCTTTCTGCCCTCCACGCATTACTCCCGCAAAACAACAGCCCTTCCTCCGTCCTCCCCTCCGCCGCATCAATCAAAGCCTTCGTAATACAATACGGCGCCTTCCCCGGATTGCAATGTTCCAAACATCGGTAGCACCTGCTTCTGACCCCCGGCCTTCTCTCCACCTCTTCCAAAAACCGGTTCCGAATCGCCCTCCCCGGCATCCCCACCGGGCTCTTCACAATCACAATATCCTCTTCCCTTGCCTCCAGGTACGCTCTCTTATAAGCCTCGCTCGCATCACACTCATAAGTCGTCACAAACCGCGTCCCCATCTGCACCGCATCCGCCCCAAGCTCCATCGCATGCACCATATCCGCCCGGTCATAAATCCCCCCGGCCACCGCCACCGGAATCTCACACCCATGCTTCCTCCCATGGCCCTTCACATACCGGATAATCTCCCGGATCTCCTCCTCATAACGCTCCGGCGTAAAAAATTCTAACTGCTCCTGGCTGAATCCCAAATGCCCTCCGGCCTTTGGCCCCTCAATCACCACCAAATCCGGAAACCTCTGATACTTCCTCTCCCAAAGCCGGCAAATCACCTGTGCCGCCTTCACCGTCGAGACAATCGGTGCAATTTTCGTCCCCGACCCTTCCGTCAGCGCCGGAAGCTCCACCGGAAGCCCCGCCCCGGAAATAATCAGATCAATCCCTGCTTTTACTGCTGTCTTTACATATTCCGCATACTGCTTCGTCGCAACCATAATATTCACGCCAAGCACTCCGCCCGCCGCAATTCTGCGCGCCTTCGCGATTTCCTCCCCAAGAGCCCGAAGATTCGTCTCCAGCGGATTCTCCTCAAACCCCGGCGTCCGAAACCCAATCTGCGCCGCCGAAAGGACGCCGACTCCCCCGCAGGAAGCCACCGCCCCGGCCAGCCCCGACAGGCTGATTCCCACGCCCATTCCGCCCTGAATCACCGGAACGCGCGCGCACAATTCTCCTATTTGCAATGGTTTTCTCTCCATAAATCTTCCTTTCCGGCCAGGCCTAATACTTCCGGAACCGCTCATACCGCTTCGCCGCCAGCTCCTCCGGCGCAAATCCGCTCATCCGCTCCAGAAACTCCTTGATCCGCGGCTTCAGAAACGCCGCCAGCTCCGAAACCGTCTCCTCACACGCCGGAATCCGCTCCGGAATCACCTGTTCCACAATTCCAAGCTCCTTTAAATCCGCCGCGGTCAGCTTCATCACCTCCGCCGCTTCCTTCGCCCGCTTGCCATCCTTCCACAGGATCGAAGCAAACCCCTCCGGCGACAGAATAGAATACGTGGCATTTTCCATCATCCACACCTCATTCGCCACCGCAAGGCCCAGCGCGCCGCCGCTTCCGCCTTCCCCGATGACCACCGAAAGAACCGGCACAGTCAGCCCCGCCATCTCATATAGGTTCCGGGCAATGGCCTCGCCCTGTCCCCGCTCCTCTGCGCCGATCCCGCAGGCCGCCCCCGGCGTATCCACAAACAGCACAATGGGCCTTCCGAATTTCTCCGCCTGCTTCATCAGCCGCAGCGCTTTCCGGTAGCCTTCCGGCGAAACCATGGCAAAATTCCGGCTGACATTCTCCTTTGTATTCTTCCCTTTCTGCTGGCCGATCACCGTCACCGCCTGCCCGTCCAGCCAGGCCAGGCCGCCGACCACCGCCCCGTCGTCCCGGAACGCCCGGTCACCATGCAGCTCCGTAAAATCTTCAAAAATAGCCTGGATATAATCCAGACTGGTTAGCCGTCCGGCACTCCTGGAGCGTTCCACTCTCTCCCAGGCCGAAACCGCTTCCGTTTCGCTTTTTTCCTTCGCATTGGCCGGGAACGGTATCTGGCCGTCCACTGTCCAGTTGGCATAACCTTTCCGTTTTCCATGCATCCGGAGCAGCATCCCGATCGTAAGCCGTAAATTTTTCCGCTCCACAATCCCGTCGATAATCCCTTTCTCCACCAGAAACTCCGCTCTCTGAAAGCCCTCCGGAAGCTTCTCCCCGATGGTTTCCGCGATGACCCGCGGCCCCGCGAAACCGATCAGCGCCCCCGGTTCGGCCAGGATGATATCGCCCAGCATTGCAAAACTCGCCGTCACCCCGCCGGTCGTCGGGTCCGTCAGCACCGTCAGATAAAACAGCCCCGCATCTGAATGGCGCTTGATCGCCGCGGATGTTTTCGCCATCTGCATCAGGGAAACAATCCCCTCCTGCATCCTGGCCCCTCCGGAACAGCAAAACAAAACCACCGGCAGCCGAAGCTCGGTCGCCCGTTCAATCGCCTGGGTAATCCGCTCTCCGACCACATAGCCCATGCTGCTCATCAGAAAACGCGCATCGCAGACGCCAAGCACCGCATCCTTTCCGCCGATTTTCGCTTTTCCAATCGTCACCGCCTCCCACAAATGGCTCTTCTGGCGGTTCTCGGCAAGTTTTTCCTCGTATCCCGGAAAATCCAGCGGGTTTTTGTCGGGAATTTCCTTTCCCCATTCCTCGAAACTGCCCTTATCCGCCACCATGCGGATTCGGGTTTTCGTCTTAATCCGAAAATAGCCGCCGCATTTCGGGCAGCTGTAAAAATGCTCCACCACATCCTGTTTGTAGAGCATTTCCCCGCATTTCGGGCATTTCACCCAAAGCCCTTCCGGCACGGAAGGTTCCCGTTCCTCAGGCGTTCCCTCCTGGGTGCGCCCCAGCGTCAGATACGACGTTTTCTTAAACATATCCCGTAATTTTGCCATAATCTCCCGTCTCCTTGCTACCCGCGCTGCGGAAAGTGCGTCTCAATAAACGCCGTCGTAAACTTCCCTTCCCGGAAATCCGGATGGTTCAAAATCTCATACTGAAAATCCAGATTCGTCGTCACCCCGTCCAGGATCAGCTCCCCAAGGGTACTGCGCATCTTATCAATGGCGCCCGCACGGGTCTTATCGTGGACGATTACCTTCGCAAGCATGGAATCATAATACGGCGGGATCTCATATCCGCTGTAAACCGCCGAATCAATCCGCACGCCAAATCCACCCGGCAGGTGCACTTCCCCAAGGGTTCCGGGACAGGGCCGAAACTGATGCGCCGGGTCCTCCGCATTGATCCGGCACTCGATTGCATGGCCTTCCAGCCGGATATCCTCCTGCTTCACACTTAAGGGCAGTCCCGCCGCAATGGAAATCTGTTCTTTCACAATATCCACCCCGGATACCATTTCCGTCACCGGATGCTCCACCTGAATCCGTGTATTCATTTCCATAAAATAGAAATTCCGGTTCTCATCCAGCAGAAATTCGATGGTTCCCGCGTTTTCGTAGCCTGCCGCTTTCGCCGCCCGCACTGCTTCTGCGCCCATCCGTTCCCGAAGTTCGGGCGTCAGAACCGGACAGGGCGATTCCTCGATCACCTTCTGATGGTTCCGCTGAATCGAGCAGTCACGCTCGCCAAGCTGGACGACATTTCCGAATTTATCCGCGAGGATCTGAAATTCAATGTGCTTCGGATTGCGCACATATTTCTCCAGATACATGGCATCATCCCCGAAGCCTTTGACAGATTCCATCTGTGCCGTCTTAAAATTCTCCTCAAAATCCTCCGGCCCTTCCGAAACCCGCATGCCTTTTCCGCCGCCTCCGGAAGACGCCTTGATCATCACCGGAAATCCGATTTTTTCCGCCAGTTCCAGTCCTTTTTGGGCGTCATAAACAGCCTCTTTCGTCCCCGGAACCACCGGAACGCCCGCCATTTGCATTGTCCGGCGCGCCTCGGATTTATTTCCCATTTTCGCCATGACCTCCGGGGATGGCCCGATAAAGGTAATGTGGCACTTTTCGCACATTTCTGCGAATTTACTGTTTTCCGACAAAAACCCGAACCCCGGATGGATTGCGTCCGCTTTCGAAGCGATGGTCGCACTGAGTAGCCGCTCCATATTTAAATAAGAAGCGCTGCTTGCCGCCGGGCCGATGCAGATGGCTTCATCCGCCAACTGCGTGTGAAGTGCCTCGCTGTCCGCCTGGGAATACACCGCAACGGTCTTAATTCCCATTTCCCGGCACGCCCGGATGATCCGCACCGCAATTTCCCCCCGGTTTGCAATCAGTATTTTCTGAAACATCCAACCACTCCTTTAACCAATGGCAAACGTCATTTCCGCAGACACCGCGACTTCCCCGTTTACCGTCGCAGTCGCTTTTCCGATCCCCATCGGCCCTTTGCGCTTGATCATTTCCACTTCCAGCATCAGGACGTCCCCCGGAACCACTTTCCGGCGGAACTTGCACTTGTCAATTGCCCCGAAATAGGCGGTTTTCCCCTTAAATTCCGGACAGGACAGCATGACCACGGCCCCGACCTGGGCCAAAGCCTCCACGATCAGTACCCCCGGTATCACCGGTTCCTGCGGGAAATGGCCTGCGAAGTACGGCTCGTTAAAGCTGACGCATTTTTTCCCGACGCCCCGTTTGCCCTCTTCGATCTCCTCAATGGTGTCGATCAGGAGCATCGGCTGCCTGTGCGGTATGATTTCCATGATTTCTTTCGTTGTATATACGGACATAATGGCCTCCTAACGGATCACGAACAACGGCTGGCCATACTCCACCATCTGCTCATTTTCGACCAGAATCGCTTCAATGGTGCCCTCATAGTCGCTCTCCACTTCATTCATCAGTTTCATTGCTTCAATAATCCCAAGCACCTGCCCCTTCGCCACATGGTCGCCCACCTTTACGAAAGGCTCGGCATCCGGGGACGGGCTGTTGTAAAAGGTTCCCACCAGCGGGGATTCCACACGGTTTCCCTGGATAGCCTCCGGTACGTCCTCCTGTTCCGGAACGCTCCGTTCGACGGCTTCCGAAACGACCACGGTTCCCGTCTGCCGCTTCCGCATGGAAATTTTCAGATTTCCTTCTTCCAGAGAAAAGTCGGTCAGTTTTGAAGAGGAAACTTTATCGATCAGCTTCAATACCTGTTCCAGCTCCATTATGCTTCCTCCCTGTACTTTTTCACCAAAATGCTGGCGTTGTGGCCGCCAAAGCCCAGGGAATTGCTCAGGGCATACTCCACGTTTACGGAAATTCCATTGTCTTTGACGTAATTCAAATCCATTTCTTCCTCGCTCTCGGAAAAGCCCACGGTCGGATGAATGTAGTTCTCCTCGATCTCCTTTACGCAGGTCACGAACTCAATGGCTCCGGCCGCGCCCAGCATATGGCCCACCATAGATTTCGTCGAATTCACATACAAATTTTTCGCATGCTCCCCGAAAAGCTTCTTAATCGCGCGGGTTTCAAACAGGTCGTTGTGATGGGTGCTGGTTCCGTGGGCATTGATATAAAGAATGTCTTCTTTTTGCACGCCGGCATCCTGAAGCGCATTTTCCATGGCCCGCGCCGCGCCCTCGCCGTCCTCCGCCGGGGAAGTGATATGGTACGCGTCGCTGCTTGCGCCGTAGCCCCCCACTTCCGCCAGGATTTTCGCGCCCCGTTTCTTCGCGTGCTCCAGCTCCTCCAGAATCACGACGGCCGCGCCCTCGCCCATCACGAAACCGCTCCGGTCTTTGTCAAACGGGATGGAACATTTCGCGGGGTCGCCGCTCATGGACAATGCGGTCAATGCGCAGAATCCCGCAACGCCCAGCGGACAGATGCTGCTCTCCGCCCCTCCGGCCGCCATCACGTCCGCTTCCCCGTACTGGATTGCCCGGTAGGCTTCCCCGATGGAATTCGTCCCTGTGGCACAGGCCGTCACCACATTGATGCTTTTCCCTTTTAATCCGAAGGCAATGGACACATTTCCCGCCGCCATATTCGAAATCATCAGCGGAACCAAAAGCGGGTTCACTCTGGACGGCCCTTTTGTCAATATTTTTTCATATTCCCGCTCCGCCGCCTGCAGGCTTCCGATTCCGGAGCCAATGGAAACGCCCACCCGGTATGGGTCTTCCTGTTCCATGGAAATGCCCGCCTGCTCCAGCGCCTCTTTTGTGGCCGCAACGGCATATTGGCTGAACGTCTCCATCCGTCTTGCCGACTTCGGATCCATGTATTCCTTTGCCTGGAACCCTTTCACCTCTGCTGCCAGCTTCACTTTATAGTCCGACGCGTCAAATTTCGTAATCGGGCCAAACCCCGTTTTTTTCGCTTTTACACTGTCCCAGAAGCTCTCCACGCTCAGTCCGATGGGCGTGATGGCTCCCATTCCGGTCACTACTACTCTTCTCATGTTCCCCTCCTGTTAAATCGCCATGCCGCCGTCCACGTGGATGACCTGTCCGGTGATGTAAGCCGCCGCGTCCGATGCCAGAAAGGCCGCCGTCTCCGCCACATCCTTCGGTTTTCCGAAATGTCCCAGCGGAATCTGCCGGACGGCTGCTTCCTTCACGGAATCCGAAAGCACGCCTGTCATATCCGTATCAATGAATCCTGGCGCGATGGCGTTTACCGTGATCCCACGGCTTGCCAGCTCTCTGGCCATCGATTTCGTCAGGCCGATCACCCCGGCTTTGGATGCCGCGTAATTGGCCTGCCCCGCATTGCCCAGAACGCCGGAAACCGACGAAATGTTGATGATCCGGCCGCTTTTCTGCTTGTTCATCTGTCTGCTCAGGTGGCGGATCGTGTTAAAGGTGCCTTTCAGATTCGTTGCAATCACTTTGTCGAAATCCTCTTCCGACATTTTCATAACAAGTCCGTCTCTGGTGATCCCGGCATTGTTTACCAGAATATCAATGTGCTGATAAGAAGCAATCAGCTCCTTCACCATACGCTCTGTCTGGGAAAAATCGGCTACATTGCACTGATAGGCCGCCGCATTTCCGCCTTTTTCCTGAATTTCCCGAACCACTTCTTCTGCCCGTTCCCTGGATCCCTGGTAGTTGACCACTACGAAAGCTCCTTTTTCCGCCAGCGTCAGCGCGATTTCTCTGCCAATCCCGCGTCCGGCTCCGGTCACAAGCGCCACTTTCTTTTCCAGCATCGCTATTCCTCACTTATGATTTTTATTGCTTTTTCAAAGTCTGCAATGGTTTCAATGTTGATTCCGCACACACTGCGGTCGATTTTCCTCAGAAATCCGCTCAGGGTCTTTCCCGGCCCGATTTCTACAAACAGCGTCACGCCGTCCGCGATCATCCGCTCGACGCTCTGCTGCCACAGCACGGAAGAACTCACCTGTCTTGTCAGGAGTTCTTTCACCTGTCCTATGTCCGTCACATAATCTCCGGTTACATTGGTCAGATAGGGAATCCGGATATCGTGAACCGTCACATTTTCCAGAACTTTTCCCAGTTTTTCTCCGGCTTCCTTCAGCATCGGGCTGTGGAAAGGGCCGCTGACATTTAACGGTACAATGCGTTTCGCCCCTGCACTTTTCAGTGTTTCGGAGGCTTTCGCGACGGCCTGGACTTCGCCGGTAATGACGATCTGGCCCGGACAGTTATAGTTTGCCACCGACACGGTTCCTTCGGTTTTTTCACAGGTTTCTGCAATGGTTTTGCCCTCAAGTCCCAGAACCGCGGCCATTGCGCCTCCTTCCGGGACGGCTTCCTGCATCAGGATCCCTCTCTGGCGCACCACGCGGAAAGCGTCCTCCGGCTCCAGAACTTTCGAAGCCACCAGCGCCCCGTACTCGCCAAGGCTCAGTCCTGCATTCACAGAAGCATGCAGCCCCTCCTCTTCCAGCGCCTTCAGAATCGCCGTCGATACCGTCAGCATGGCAATCTGCGTATATTCCGTAACATTGATCTTTTCCGGTTCTTCGAAACACAGGCCCGGCAAATCCAGCCCTGTGACTTTCGAAGCTTTCTCAAACATTTCCCGGCACACCGGAATCTGCTCGTAAAATTCTTTTCCCATTCCCATGTATTGGGCGCCCTGCCCTGGGAATACAAATGCTGTCTTACCCATTTTTCTTCCTCGTCTGCGCTGCGCCGCTTTCTGGAAATTGCTTTCCGCGGCGCTGTAAGATTGCGCTTCCCGTTGTTTCCAGCGGGTATTTTATTTGATTATCAAAATATTTTCCTGTAAGAAGGGGCGTCCGACTCAGACGCCCATTTTTTGGTTCCTGGTAAATTCGGCTTTCGAGACCTCCAGTCCGGAAAACGCTTCGGAATTTCCTTTTCCTGCCTTAATGTCCACCAAGAAGCGCTTCCGCCTCCGCCATGACCTCTTCCAGAATTTCCCGGCAGGTCTGCTCCTTTTTCACCAGTCCCGCAATTTGCCCTGCCATCACGCTTCCATTCGTCACGTCGCCTTCAACCACCGCTCTTCGCAGCGCGCCAAGGGTCATCGTCTCCAGCTCCTCAAAGGATGCGCCTTCTTTTTCCTTCTTTAAATATTCCCTGGTCATCTGATTGCGCAGACAACGGATCGGATGTCCAGTCGACGTCCCGGTCACTTCCGAATCGATATCCCGCGCCTTCAGAATCCGATCCTTATAATTCTGGTGCACCACAGATTCCTTCGCGACCACAAACCGCGTCCCCATCTGCACCGCCTCCGCGCCCAGCATCCGCGCCGCCGCAAAGCCTCTGCCGTCTCCGATTCCGCCGGCCGCAATCACCGGAATTTCCACCGCATCCACCACCTGCGGAACCAGTGTCATCGTCGTCTGCGCCCCGATATGGCCGCCCGACTCCATTCCCTCCGCAATCACGGCATCCGCGCCGTACTTTTCCATTCTGCGCGCCAGCGCCACGCTCGCCACCACCGGAATCACCTTGATCCCGGCCGCTTTCCACATATCCATGTATTTTTCCGGGTTTCCGGCTCCGGTCGTCACGACCTTGACGCCCTCTTCGGCTGCTACGCGGGCCACTTCATCCGCATAGGGGCTTAACAGCATGACATTGACGCCAAAGGGTTTGTCTGTCTGTTCCTTGATTTCTCTTATGTATCTGCGCACCACATCCGCGGGGGCGTTCGCCGCCCCAATCAGTCCCAGGCCTCCGGCTGCCGAAACAGCCCCGGCCAGGTGGGATTCGGCCACCCAGGCCATCCCTCCCTGGAAGATCGGATACTGGATTCCCAGAAGTTCCGTTACTCTTGTCTGCATAAGCTTCTCCTGTTCCTTTCCGGTACTGCCGAAACGATTATGCGTTACTGTTCACTCGTACCTCGTTCCAGTAACGATTATGCCTCTACGCCTTTCTCTTTCAGATAATCCATGACAGCGCCGACAGTTGTCAGGTTTTCCAGATCCTCCGAAGGGATCTCTACGGAATATTCATCTTCCAGAGCCATTACCAGCTCGAAAAGATCCAGGGAATCTGCGCCCAGGTCGTCTTTAAAAGAGGTGGTTTCCGTAATGGTGTCGGCCTCACAGTTTAACTGGTCTGCGATGATGGTTTTCATTTTTTCTAACATTTTTTCATTCTCCTCAATTTTAAAATTTCTTTTCTTCCCGCAGGCCATGACACGTTGTGCCTGTAACACACGTTTTTCACTGACCGAAGCGGAACTTTCCGGGGGCTGTGCCCTTCGGAACATCCCGCGGATAACGCGCGGGCCAAATGCGCGGCTGTTTCCAGCGATGCATTTGATTTTCAAATAGTTTGATTATCAAAGTATATAGCGATACAAACTGTTTGTCAAGTAGGAAAATGGAAATCTTTCGAAACACCCCTGTGCCATATACGGAAAACCGCCGCTCGCCGAAACTTCCGGGCGCATGCGCTGGCATCCGCCATACAAAAACGGGGCGTCTCCACGCGAAGACACCCCTTCTCTTTTACCGAATCCTTCCTGCGACATATTCCTCCTGCAGCTTTGCCGGGTCCTCTTCCTCCTTCAGGCGGATCTGCCTGGACACCGACAGCGCGATCGCCATCTCAACCATCAGAAACAGCACCGACGTCCCTCCATAACTCACAAACGGCAGCGTAATCCCCGTCGTCGGAATCAGATTAATCACAACCATAATATTCAAAATCACCTGCAATGCAATGTGCGCAAAAATCCCCGTCACGATCAGCGATCCCAGAAGATCCGGCGCATTCTGTGCGATAAACAGCAGCCGGTACAGCAAAAATACAAACATCAGCGTCAGCATTGCCGCTCCGAAAACGCCCAACTCCTCACAAATGACCGCAAAAATCGTATCATTCTGGGCCTCCGGCAGCGCAGACAGTTTCTGCGTGCTGTTCCCCAGCCCCTTTCCGAAAAATCCGCCGGAGCCAATGGCATAAAGCGCCTGCAGAATCTGATACCCGCCAATCTCGGAATAGGCCTCCGGATCCAGCCAGACGATCAGACGCCGGAGACGGAAATTATCACTGCCGTCCAGCGTCGAGGCAAAATACCGCACTCCGGCCACAACCGCCACGAAAAGCGCCGTCCCTCCGATCACAAACGGCTTCGTCTGCGGATGCGCCACAAAAATCAAAATCACGGTAATCCCCGCAATAATCAGAGCCGTGCTTAAATTATCCGTAAAATAAAACGTGCAGAAAGACGTAAACGCTCCCAGTCCCAAAACCACCGCCGGGGCCTTAATCCCCTTCATGTTCCGCCCCAGCTTCACGATCACCATCGGCAGATACAAAATAATCGCAACCTTCGCAAGCTCCGCCGGCTGGAAAGACAAGGGCCCAAACTTCAGCCAGCGCTTCGCGCCGTAAGCCTCCGTTCCGACATATTTCGTAATGATCAGCAGAATATTCGCCACCACATACAGCGCCGGGGCAAACTTCACAAAAATATGATAATCAATCTGAGAACCAATCAAAACCATCACCAGACACGCCGCACTGATCAGCGCCTGTTTCCGGAAATAAAACATATCATCGCCAAAATTCGCTTCCGCCTCATAAGCGCTGGTACTGTAAAGCATTACCAGTCCAAAACAAGTAAGCAAAATCACGCCTGCCAGCAGATTATAATCATAATAGCGCAAAGACAGCCTGGCCCTGCGCCGGACAGTGGTCTGTTTCTTCTTATTATTCTGACTCATGCATACTCCTTTCTGATGCCAGTCGTATCGTTTCTCCGTTCCTGTTCACTCGTACCTCGTTCCAGTAACGATTCACAGGCTCATTTTAAGTTTTGCTTCGCAAAAGAGCCTGCTCACTCCTGAATCACGTTCTTACGTACCTGCGCAGCCAAGTGCTCAGGTACTGTCTGAACAGTACCGTTTCGCCGCATTTATGCTAGAAGTTTATCATAACACACTTTTCCCGAAAGATAAATACCGAATATTCCACCGGAAACTGCGCATACTGAAACCAAAGCGAAAACCATTCCCGCTGCCGCCGCTCTCCGTGGCCGAAATGCAGCGCAATCGAAAGGAGCCTGACCATGTGTCACACCCACAATGTTTATGACGATGGAAACATCCCCGAAATCGACCTTCCAACCCCTTCCGACACCACGCTTCCCGTCCCGGAAGAGTTCCCTGCTTCCGCACCGCCCCACCAGGAAACCGAACGTCCGCAAAAAGACGGCCCCGACACAGAATAGGAGGCAGCCATGATCGACAACCAGGATCTTCCCATCGGCTTTTTGATGGAACTCGCAGAACACCCCGACGTCCTGAACCGCTTTGCCTCCCTCACCGAGCCGGAACAAAAGCCATACGTGGACGGTTCCAGACAGGTTCACAGCCGCGAACAGATGCGAAATTATGTAGAAACCATGTTTTCCGGAGTAAAAAATTAATTGTACTGCCTGTCCTCCTATCTGGGATGACAGGCAGTTTTGCGTTAACGCTGCCTGCTCTCCAAAATGCTTTCACCTGCGCGGCTGCATAGATCTTGGCGAGCGCCCGCTGCTTTTGCCGCCCGCGCAATGTCTTCGTAAGCGCTGGATTTTTTTAGAAAATTATGGTATGCTGTCTGTATCTTACCGAAAAAAGGAGGTCTTCCCCATGATCGACGATATTCTCGCCTACAACAAACGTTTCGTAGAAGAAAAAGCCTATAAAAAATACGCAGCCAGCAAATACCCCAACAAAAAAATCGCCATCCTCACCTGCATGGACACCCGCCTCGTGGAACTGCTCCCCGCCGCCCTCGGCCTGAAAAACGGCGACGTCAAAATCATCAAAAACGCCGGCGGTGTCGTCACCAGCCCCTTTGGCAGCGTCATCCGCAGCCTCCTGGTGGCCATCATCGAACTTGGCGTCGAAGAAGTCATGGTCATCGGCCACACCGACTGCGGCGTCCAACACATTGACAGTGAAATGATGATCCATCACATGAAAGAGCGCGGCATCTCCCAGGAATCCATCGACCTGATGAAATACTGCGGCATTGACTTCGAAAAATGGTTGGCCGGCTTCGAGACCGTCGAACAGTCCGTGACCGACACTGTCGCCACCATCCGAAACCATCCCCTGATTCCGGCCGACGTCAAGATCGGTGGCTACGTCATTGACACCTACACCGGAGAATTAACCGTCATTTGCTGACGTTCGTCTCAGGCGTATCGTGGTTCTCATACCAGGATACGCCTGGACGTTCCTGCCGTTTCATCCTCTCATACAAAACAGGCGTAAGCTCCGGATACGTAAGCTTTTCCGGAAGCTCCTCAAATTCCGTACTTCCGCCATCTCACTTTCCAGCATTTCTCCCAGTTTCTCAATCTCTGCCGCAAAAGCCGCCCCATTCGCCCCCTGCATTGTTGTCTCATCCCCCGCCCAATAATCGCACAGCGGCCGGATTGAAAACTTTACCGCACCGGACTCCTCATACAGTTCCCTCTTCACCGCCTCAAACGGCGTCTCACCCTCCTCCACATGCCCGCCCTGGGTTTCCCAGGTATCCCGCATTCTGTGCCGACTCAAAAGAAGCTTGCCCCGATACACCGACAACGTAACCCACGCACCTTTTCCCCTTTCTGAAAGCGGAACCGTTCTTCCCTCCCCTACATATTCTGGTAAAGAAAGAAATATTCCTACGAAAGGAGATTTCCATGACTGATTTTCAGCGTACCGACTGCGGCTGCCGAACTTCCGGCAACAGCCGTGTCAATGAAATCTACCGCCACCTGACCCTGGCCGACGCCCCTCTCGCAATGGCCTACGTCCCCTATCAGCACTGGGACAAAACCTACAGCCTTTGCAAAGGCCTCCAGGCCGGAACCATCTTCCCGGAACTCGATAAACCATTCTGCGGGAAAGGAGGAAAATGTCGATGAACCGTTCTCCCTATGCCAACCAGGGTATGCAGCAAGGTATGATGCGTCCGATGCGGAACGGATGCATGCCGCAAGAACACCCTTCCATGAACCGGGGCTGCGGCTGCAACGCACCGTCCACCCCTTCCTGCGGAAGCACATCCAATATGCCTTCCGGCTCCAGATGTGACCGTAATTCTATGCCCTCCGGCTCCAGATGCGACCGCGG
>JAUNPS010000075.1 GCA_030536575.1 Eubacteriales bacterium
TTTCAAGGAGTTGCGGCATTTGTTTGTTTCTCAAAGTGTCAAAGACGAGATTATAGAAGAAATCGCTCCGCCGCACAAGCCCTTCTTTCTTTAATGTTTGTAAAATTCCCGGATTGCCTTCCCAAGAAACGCCGCCGTCCCCTCGCCGTACTGTGCATCCATCCCGGCCGCCGCCTTCTCATTTTCCAGATACAAATCCGCCATTTCCAGCATCATTGCCTCCACATCCTTCATCTGCCAGGCCTGTTTCGACGCAAAATCCATCTCTCCGATCAACTGCTTTACCGCAAAAGAACCCGCGTCCTCTCCCCGCTTCGCCGCCAGCTTCTCATAAATGGCCTGCATCCGGTTCTGGTACGCAGCCAGCAGCTTCGGATTTTCCGGATTCACACTGGCTTCCAGCGCCTGTTCCTTATCGCCGTACCATTCCACCACCTTCTTCAGATTTTCCTGCACCTTTGGATCCTGCATATTTTCCAGGAAATGTTTCTGGTATGCCTCCATGCTTCCGTACTGCTCTTCCAGTGTCCGGATTGTCTGCGCGTCCATGTTCGCTATCATTCCCTGATACATTGCTTCGATCTCACTTTTGTCAAATACCGCAAAATCCATCTTATTTTCTCCTTTCAAAATGTCGTCAATGCTGGAAATGAGCCGGTTTAACCGATCCCTTTTCAGCTCCAGCATCCTCTTTTGGCTTTTCAAAATCTGTTCCTGATCAAAATCCGGACTATCCATTACCGCCTTGATCTCTTTCAGCGGCATGTCAAATTCCCGGAAAAACAGAATCTGCTGCAACGTTTCCAGGGCTTTATCGTCATAAAGTCTGTATCCCGCCTCACTGGTGGCCGTCGGGCGCAAAAGTCCGATTTCGTCGTACCAGTGGAGGGTGCGCACGCTGATACCGGTTAACTTGGAAACTTCTTTTACAGTCTTCATGGTTTTTCCTCCTGATTTTGATAAGATGATTGTACGGCCTGACGGTACGTGAGGGTCAAGGAAAAATTTTCCGTTCTTGCCAAATTTTAAAAAATCCGCTATGCTAAAGAAAAAACGGAGTTTTTACCGATGAACAGTTATCAGATCACTGAATGGTGCCACCATTTTCTGCGAAACCACATTGCCCCCGGCGACCTCTGCATCGATGCCACCATGGGAAACGGCCACGACACACTGCTGCTCTCTGAGCTGGCCGGGCCAAAGGGCCGTGTCCTCGCTTTCGATATTCAGGAAACCGCCCTGGAGCACACGCGTAAACGTCTTCAGGAAGCAGGCGCCCCGCAAAACTACGAACTGCTGCTTGACAGCCACGAGCATCTGGCGCAATACGCCGCCCCCGGAAGCGTCTCCTGCATCGTCTTTAATTTCGGCTACCTGCCCGGCGGCGACCACGCGAAAGCCACTCGCCCGGAAAGCAGCCTTTCCGCCATCTCCCAGGGCCTCTCCCTTCTTCGGAAAGACGGCCTGATGAGCCTGTGTATTTACAGCGGCGGCGACACCGGATTTGCCGAGCGGGATGCGATTCTGTCCTATCTTGCGGGACTTGATCCGAAGCAATACCTTGTCATTCAGAGCAATTACCTGAACCGGCCGAATCATCCGCCGATCCCGGTTCTGGTTCGAAAATTGTGATTGTATTGCGGACTTTTTTCTGATAAAATGGTTACAGAAGCCAAAATTTCTGATGGTTTTTGAAAAATGGATTGGAGGGAATTGATTATGAAAAAGAAACCTGGGATTCTGACCGCTTCGCTTCTGGCCGCGGCCCTTTGTCTTAGCATTGCACCGGCTCCGGCTCTGGCCGAAAGCACCGCATCCGAAAGCGATGCGCCTTATCAGCGGGGGACGCTGACCGCCGAAAGTTTTGAAAGCGAGTGGCTGAATCTTCGTTACACCCCGGCTTCCTACATGATCATGAGCACCGAAGAAGAGGTGGACGCAGTCATGAATGCCGGCAAAGACCTCATTGAAGACTCTTCCGGCATGGAGATCAACGACGAGGCATTGACCGGAACGGTTTATGAAATGATGGCGGCGTCAGCTTCCGGATATCCGAATGTATCCCTGATCGTGGAGGCCGCGACGATGACAAACATGACGTCGGATCAATATCTGGGCGCCCTGCAGGATATGCTGGACGCCACCCAGCTTGGCTATGAATACAATGAAGAGCCGGTGGATATTACCATTGCCGGACAGGAATTCCGCCGCCTGGACGCCGGGATTTCCTACAATGGCTACGATATCCTGCAAAGCTACTGCGTCCGGAGGCAGGGCGATAAATTTGTCGCCATTATCCTTTCCTACACGCCCGACACCACCGACCAGGCCGGTGAGACATTGGATTCCTTTACCGCCCTTTCCTCAGTGGAAGAAGAATCCGAATCCGAAGGAAAAGATTTATTCCATTCGATTTTAGACAATTATACGAAGGAATAAGCGAAGGCCAGCGTCTTTGGGCGCTGGCTTTTCTTCTGCTCACATCGTTTCCCTTAATATCTGAATCGTCCGTTCGATTCCGCTTCGCATGTCATACCTGGCTTTCCAGCCAAGTTTCTGGAGCTTTTCCCCATTCAGCATTGCCTTCGTCGCCTTGGAATATCCGGCCCGCTCCAGCTCATTCGGCAGTTCAAAGACGACCTCTTTCCCTGCATAATCTGCAATCATGCCAGCCAAATCCCGCAAAGCAATGTCTGAACGCGCATCCGCAATATTATACGCTTCTCCGCATTGCCCGTAAAACAGACACGCCAGCAAACCGGACACCGCGTCCGCCACATACGTATAGGAATAAACCTGCGTTCCTTCGGACTTCAGCACAATGTCTTCTCCGGCCGCGCCCTTCTTCAGAAACTGCGCAATGGCCTTGGAATCGGAGGCCAGCATCGTCGGCCCATACGTCCTGGCCAGTCTCGGAATAACGATATCGAGCCCTTTCTGCCGGATGTAGGCCTGGCACAGGGCTTCCCCGGCGCGTTTTCCTTCCGGGTAACCTGCCCGCAGGGTATTGCAGTCCAGATAGCCGCAGTAGTTTTCCGCAAATTTTTCGCAGTCTCCGCGGTTTTCTCCGTAAATTTCCACGGAGGACGCGAAAAGAAAGCGCTCGTTCCCGTGTTCTGCGGCGAATTTCAGGAGATGATCGGTTCCGATCAGGTTCGTGGTGAGGGTTCCAATGGGGTCTGCGGCGTAGGCCAGCGGGTGGGTATTGCTGGCGGCGTGGAAGATTACTTCTGCCCGTTCTGCATCCACGCGGATTTCTTCATTAATATCGCCCTGTACGAAGGTAAACTGCGGATTTCCAAAATAAGGCGCAAATCGTTTCCTTGCACGCTCCGCATTTCTTCCAAGGGCGCAGACCTTGCACCCGCCTTTCTTCATCAAAACATCGATTAGAAAACTCCCGATCATTCCGGAGGCCCCGGCAACCAAAACCGTTTTCCCTTCCAGCTTTTCCCATGGAAAATCAAGGGATGCTGCCGCTTCCACGTCTTCCTGATAAAGTTTCTGTTCTAATAAATGCATCCTTCTGCCCTCATTTCATCCAATCATCTTTTTTCGTAGCCAGTAAAGCCTTGAAGATCTCGATATCTTCGGCAGTGGTGATTTTCAGGTTTTTCTCAGAGCCTTTAGAGAAATAGGTTTTTCGTCCCAGGGCTTCCATGATCTGGCAGGAGGCGGCCATGTTGGTGAGGCCGCGCCTGCGCGCTTCTTCGTGGGCTTCGCAGATTTCCGATAGGCGATAGGTGTGCGGGGTCTGGGTTCTGCGGAGGTTGTCCCTGGGGATGGAGCGCTCGGCTTCCCTGCCGTCCTCGGAGATGAAGACCACTTCGGTGCAGGGAATCGCGGCCACGGCAGAGCCGCATTTCGCGTATTTTACCAGGCTGTCTGTGATCAGTTCCTGGCCTACCATGGGGCGGTTTCCGTCGTGGATCATCACGGTGTCGTCACCGCTTCGGTGTTTTCGGATTTCCATCAGGCCGTTGTAGATGGATTCCTGGCCGGTTTCGCCGCCGTCGACGACGTATTTTAGTTTCGTGATGTTGAACTGTCTGGCGTAGGCCCAGAGGATCTGTTCCCAGCCGTTCAGGATGACGACGCAGATTTCGTCGATGCTGGGGTGTTTCTGGAAGGCTTCCAGGGTGTAGATGAGGATGGGTTTATTGTTGACATGCAGGAATTGCTTGGGGATATCCTGGTTGGTGCGGGTGCCGCTGCCGGCGGCGGTTAGAAGCGCAATGTTCATAAGGGTCGTTCCTTTCTTTTTACGATACTGGATTCAGGGATGGGGCATACCCCGGCTTTTTCCTGAGCGATCATGTCCTGAATCCGGGCATGCGGTTTCCTGGGCGAATTTCACGGGCGCGGCATGCTCCGGCAGTTTCTAGGGCGGCCATGTCCGAAATCCGGACATGCGGTTTCCTGAGCGAATTTCACGGGCGGCGACGTGCCCTGGATTTTCCCTGAGCGGCTTTGCCCGGAATCTTAGGTCAGGCGGTTTCAGCTGGAAAAATGGACGGTTCCAGGCAAAGATCCAGCGGATATTCGTCGTCGATCAATACATAATTTACGCAATGTTTCCGGCACATTTCCAGAACTTCCGCATTTTCCTGCATTACCTGCTCAATCGTACAATCCGTGTCATCCAGCCGTTTTTCGATCACATTTGCATAACCTTGAATCGCATCAAAATGATTCCGGATATAGTTTTCGCTCATGACCAGGCAGCAAAAGCGGATCCTGTCCAGATACCCTTTTTCAAAATCCTTCGCCCAGTCAAACGGGATGTAGCAGCCTTCCACGATCAGATTCTGCTCGTTTTCGATCGCCGTTTTTATCATTTCGCGGGCAATGGGCCACAGGTACGCAGTCAATTCTCTGTCCTCACTCATCGGGGTGAGGTTCGTGTTCCCGCTCCGAATCAGCCCCATTTTCAGATGATCCAGGGACAGATAGGGGTACTGGTACGTTTCCAGCAATTTTTGCGCAAGCGCGGTCTTTCCCGTATGGGATGCCCCGGTTATCAAAAAAATCATCTTTGGATTCCTTTCCTCTTTGAAAAAGAGCCCGGCAGATGCCAGGCTCCCATTTTAATCCAGGAAATTTTCAATAATCACCGCTTCTGCCTCTTCCTCCGTCATACCAAAGGTTCGAAGCTTCAGAAGCTGCTCATTATTAATCCTTCCAATGGCCGCCTCATGGATAATCGCCGCATCCAGATGCTTTGCGTTAATCTCCGGGATGGAGCTTACCTGGGCCTGATCCATAATGATCGAATCGCACTGGATATGCGCATGACACGCCGCATTTCCGACGGCTCTTGGGTGGAAAGTCTGCACGGAACTGCCCTTCGCAACGGAGCGGGATACGATCTGTGCCGAACTTCCGTCCCCATTCATTTCCACAAGAATATTCGAAATGGCGGTCTGCGCGTCGTGGGTCAGCAGACGTTCGGTGCACTGGAGCTTTGCGCCTGCTTTTAATTCCACCTGGGTTTCTCTGTGGGTGGAATCCACGCCGCCGATCTGGGCCGTGTCCAGATAGAACAATGCGCCTTCTTCCAGAAAAATCTGCGTGACCGGATTCAGGATTTTTTCTCCGGTGCCGCTCCCCTCGCCATAATGCTTTTCCTCATAGCGGACAGTAGCGTTTTTCCCAACGTGGAAGGCGTGGATGCCGTCGTGGCGGCTCTGGTTACAGCCGTCATTGTGGATTCCGCAGCCTGCGACGATGGTGACATTCGCGCCGTCTTCCACATAGAAATCATTGTATACCACATCGTTCAGGCCCGGTACGGTGATAACCACCGGAATGTGAACCTGTTCGTCTCTGGCGTCTCCGCTGATGAAGACGTCGATTCCCGGTTTGTCTTCTTTTCTTTTGATTTTAATATGTTTGCTGTCTCCGTGGCAGAGGGCGTTTCCGTTGGAACGGAGGTTATAGGCTCCCTGCTGCTGAAAGCCTTTGTCATCGATGACGTCTAAGACGCCGCTTGTGATGGAATCAAGCTCCACAGCCGTTTCCTCCTTTCTCGTCCATACAGGTGCACTGGGTTGATTCGTCCGTGAAAAGCTTTGGAAGCATTTCTTCTTTTGTGCCAATGCTCTCGACTTTTCCGTCTTTAACGACCATGATCCGGTCTGCCATGCGGATGATCCGTTCCTGATGGGAGATCAGGATCAGGCTCTCTTTCTTTTCGGTATGGATTTTTTCGAACTGCTCGACTAGAGTCGCAAAGCTCCAGAGGTCGATTCCGGCTTCCGGCTCGTCGAAGATACAGATTTTATGCGGTTTTGCGAGAACGGTGGCGATTTCGATGCGCTTGCGCTCCCCGCCTGAGAGGGTTCCGTCCACTTCTCTTTTTAAATATTCTCTGGCGCAGAGACCTACGCCGGAGAGCAGTTTACAGCAGACACTTTCCGGAAGCTTTTCCCCGGCGGCCAACCAGAGCAGGCGTTCGATAGTCATTCCCTTGAAGATCGGAGGCTGCTGGAAAGCAAAGCCGATGCCGGCCTGGGCACGTTCATTGACATTCAGAGGGGTGAGGTCGCGGCCGTCCAGGAGGATGGTGCCGGAGGCGGCTTCTTCCAGGCCCATGAGGAGCTTGGCGATGGTGGATTTTCCGCCGCCGTTGGGGCCGGTGATGACCAGCATTTCGCCGTCGCCGACGGTAAAGCTGACGTCTTTTACGATTTCGCGGTTTACACGGTCTTCTGAAACCTCGTAGGTTAAATGCGTGACGCTTAACATATGGTTCCTCTTCTTTCTGGTGTATTGTAGCAACGTAGTTATTATAGCGCTGCGGTGTGAAATTGGCAAGCGGCAATCGCAGGTGTGGAACCTGAAAAAGGGATCATCGCAAAGTTCTCTGCAATCATCCCTCTTTTCGTCTTCCTATTTTTTATTCTTCAGAAGTTTCTTCTGCGGTCTCCTCCGCAGTTTCTTCGTTCGTCTCTGCTGCGGTTTCTTCCTCAGCTTCTTCGTTCGTTTCCGCAGCAGCCTCTTCCTCATCCTCCGCTTCGTCCACGCTCTCCGTCTCCGCATTCGCCGCATTCATCTCACTCAGATAATCATCCAGCGCCGTGCTGTCCACGGAATAAGTATTCACCGGCTCCTCGTACACCATATCATAAACAGAATAGCCGACCCAGCCGACGATCACGATCGCGAGAATCGTTCCTCCGATCTTCATCGCTCGGATTCTCTGCTTTTCCTTCTTCATAATCGCCGCACGGTTTGCTTTCTCTTTTTTATAGCGGTCTACTTTTTCCTGGCTCATGTGTTTCACTCCTTGTATAAGACTTTAAGGAACATTATACACTATCTTTGTGAATATTTCACGTATTTTTTTCATTTTCGCCCAATTTTTCAATCTTTTCCGCCGTCTGCCTCGGCGTCAGTCCTGAAACATCGATTTTCTCTGTCCGCAGACACTCATACAGCCCAAGCCGCGCAAGGCTTCTTGGGATCACATCCTCTGTCCGAAGCCCCGCATCCACATCCTTTTGAAGCCGCCGTTCCAATTCCTCCGCCCCGCACACCAACGAAATGCAGCGCACCTCCCAATCTCCCTCATCCAGCCCCGCCAGAATCTCATCTATGATCGCCTGCTCATGCATCACCCAACAAAAAATGACATTCCGATACGCCGTACAATGCAGAAACTGATTCAGCAGAAAAACAATATTCTCCAAAACCATTTTTTTCGTCTCCGGCGTCACCTGAAACGGATGCATATCCCAGCACCAGTCCCCATCCAGAAACACACTGTCAGGCAGTTCCCTTTTCAAAATCTGACAGGCCGTAGTCTTCCCCACTCCCATCGTCCCTCCAATAAGATAAAGCCTCTTTCCCTTATCCATCATGCCGCCTCTTATAAACGACAATTTCCGCATCGGTTCCGCCGTCCCCATACTCGCAGACCAGCAGCATCCGCTCATCCGCGGTCAGTCCATAGCACCGCTCGCTTCCCTTTTTATGCATCTGATTTCCCAGGTAAATGCGCTCATCGTCCCATATTCGGATACGCTGGCCTCCCGGCAGCGTATATTCCAGGTTGACAAACGAACCCTTCAGCGCGTTGAGATCCGTAACCGTTTCCATATCTTCGATTCCCAGTGCATTGAATTCTTCGATCAAACGAGCCTTCAATTCACAGACTCCTCCGCACTCCGCGCAGCTCATATTTCCTCTTTGCTGACAGCACCTGGCGATCATGCATCCTTCTTTTAGCGCCGCGCACCCTTTACATTGCGCATTCAAACCACATTCTTCGCAATGGATTCCGCATATCGTACCACTCATATTCCTTCTCCTCCGCTAAAAAATTATTGAAATTATTTTATCATTTAAGCAGCGTTTTTTCCATCTGTATTTTCTTTTTTCGGCCCGTATGCCCGTACAGAGGTTCACCGCCTGTCACTGCTGATGAATCTCCGTTTTTTCAAACACGTGTTGATTATTTCCCCCAAAAATTGTATAATGTCTATGATTTCAAATCAACCTTCCATCTTTCTATGCAGTGTTGGCTAACCAACACCTCATTGCAAAATGTATGGTATAACAGGAGGCATTGCTTTATGGAAACGCAAAAATCCGGAAAGCGTGCGTTACGCACAGAGGCAAACCGTGAATTAATTATAAAAACAGCATTGCAGTTATTCAATGAAAAAGGCTATGACAAAACCACAATGGCTGATATTATCCATGCATCAGGGCTGACAAATGGAACCATTTATCATCTCTTCGGCAACAAGCAGTCCATCATTTCCGGAATTTATGATTATTATTTTGATGTCGAACTCGGACTTAACGAAAATCAAGAAGAAAAAATTCAAAACCCGCTTCCTCATATCCGTCAATTCCTGTTAGATTACGAACAGCTCTGGATGGACGCCGGCTGGGCGCTCCCGGCAAACACATATCGCATCTACGAAAATTTATATTTCAAAAAAAATACGGAAGAACTCCTCCTCGATAATCTGTCTTCGACTTCCAAAGAAGAATTGAAACAGTTTATCCGAGCCGCACAAGAATACGGAACCATAAGAAAGGATTTAGACGCGAAATTTATAGTAACCACTATTTTTGTTTTCGGGAGAGGACTGTTATATCAATGGAGCCTTGCAAAAGGAAAGTATGATCTGGTAACTTCCTCCATTCCCTATTGGGATACCTTTCTTCCGACGTTTCTCGCAGAAAAGGAGACTGTCTAATGGCTGAAATTCAGGGTAATACTGATTATCGTAACTTTTCGGTCATCCTGAAAGTATTTATGTATGCTGATGAACTATTTTATTGCTTCTAAAAATATCAAAACACTTTGAGATGGTTCTTTCGAATATACAATCCCATAGGGCATAGTAAAATCCCAGTCAATCTTAATCGTATGGAGAAAAGGATGAGTCTCACTCCATGCATCCAATGTTAAAAGAACATTTTCCTCCCGATCACATTGATTCAAAACAGAAGCATCATAAAAAATGGAGGTATCCTTAATAACTATTTCAGGATAGTCCTTATTCAAATACTCTCTAATATCATCCAATATTTTTGAGTCTCCCCGTTGACACATCATCAGGGTTTCTCCTGACAAATCATTCAAGGTAATACTTTCCTGTTCAGAAAGTCGATGCCCCTGCGGAACGGCGCAGCAGATTTTATAAGTGCCAAGCTGGTAAAAGTTACAGCGCTTTAACCATTCTTCCGAATTGCAGGGAGCAACAAAAATATCAAAGTCTTTCCCTAAAGTATCTAAAACATTCAGCACAGTATTTCCGCTGTCATCATAGGGGATAATCTGCAATTTCAGGTTGGGATAAAGATTGGAAATTTGTTTCCATAAGTCTACCAATGGCTTACAAGGATTCATCATAGAATTTCCAATTCGGATCATACACGGCTGCTTTTGCAAAACTGCCGCTGTCTGCTGCTGCGATAAAAGCATCTAACTGCGAATTATACATCGTACCGTCTCTTTCATGAAAACTTCTTGTTGCTACCAGTATAAGGATTCCCCATACCTTTGTCAACAGAGCAAAAACTTTTGGTTATAACCGAATTAACAAATCGGAAATTCTGTTTTTCCCAAATGCAGGTATAATGAAAGTGAAAATAGTCCCTGCGGGGATTGATAAGAAGGAGGATAATTCAAATGGAGAAAGTTACTGCTGGCAGAGATGCCATGAGCGAATTTGCACCAAAATTTGCAGAATTGAATGACGATGTTTTGTTTGGCGAGGTATGGTCGAGGGAAGAACAGTTATCCCCAAGAGACCGCAGCTTGATTACCGTTTCGGCTCTGATGGCGAGCGGCATTTTGGATACCTCGCTTCTGCACCACATCCAGAGGGCAAAAGCAAACGGTGTTACGCAGGAAGAAATGGCGGAGGCACTGACACAGCTTGCTTTTTATGCCGGGTGGCCGAAAGCATGGGCGGCGCTGCGAATGGCAAAAGAAGTTTACAACGAGTGATTGTAGGCGGAAGTACGCGAAACGGGATGTCTCTCTTTTGAATGATTGTGGAGATGTATCCTGACAAGCAATAAACCCCAAATAGCGAGGAATGATGAAAATGAATAATTTTGTCTTTGAAAACACAACAAAGGTGTATTTTGGAAAAGGCTGCGTCGGAGAGTATCTGGGCTGCCTGTTAAAGAATTATGGGGATACGGTCATGCTGGCTTATGGCGGCGGATCGATCAAGCGTAACGGCATATATGACGAGGTGAACAGCATCCTGACCGCTGCGGGCAAAACGGTGGTGGAATTTTCCGGTATCATGTCCAACCCCACTTACGCTAAGGTACAAGAGGGGGCAAGGCTGGCACGAGAGAACCATGTTGACCTGATCCTCGCCGTGGGCGGCGGATCGGTATCCGATTGCTGCAAAATCGTGTCGGCTCAGGCAAAGCTGGACAAGGACATCTGGGAGTTGCAGACAGCCAAGCATATCTTCCCGACCGAGTTCATTCCGCTTAGCACCATTGTTACCGTGTTCGGTACTGGCTCGGAGATGAACAACGGAGCCGTCATCACACATGAGGAAAAGAAAATCAAGGGCGCACTGTTCGGCGCACAGGCGGATTTTGCCTTCCTCGACCCCATGTATTCCATGTCCGTCCCGTTCCCGCAGGTCATTTCTGGGGCTTTCGATACTCTGAGCCACGCCATGGAGACTTACTTCGGCAAGCCAGAGGAAAATAATCTGTCCGATGACTTAGGCGAGGCTGTGATGCGCAGCGTCATCCGCAATATTCGGGTGCTGCTGACCGACCACGACAATTATGATGCCAGAAGTGAATTGGCGTGGGCATCTGCCATGGCGGAAAACGGCATACTGAAGATTGGCAAGATTACCGATTTTCAGGCCCATCAAATGGAACATCAGCTTGGAGCCTACACCAACTGCAGCCACGGCGCAGGGCTGGCGGTGATTCATCCGCCGCTGTATCGGCACATCTACAAGGATGGTGTGGAGCGGTTTGCCCGCTTTGCCCGGAACGTGTGGGGCATTGAACCGAAAAAGACTGCGGAGGAGACTGCTTTGGCCGGTGTGGAGGCACTGACGGGCTTTATCTGTGAAATCGGATTGCCCACGACCTTTACCGAGTTGGGTATTCCCGCCGACACCGACTTCCGCGCCATTGCAGATTCCACAAACCTCACCGCAGGCTGCTGCAAAAAGCTGACCCATGAGGAAATTTACGAAATTTTTCAGGAGTGTATTTGACATAAACATTTTACACCCATTGGTAGCTGCTGTCAGCAGTTCCCCGGCGATGATCCGGACGCTGGCTGTACTTTGTGTTCCAGTACCGTATATTGGACACGAATCTGACTGTCTCCGCCGAACCCAAAAGCAGAGAAGTGGAAATGGTTCCCCCAGCGAAGCAGCCTCGTCAAAATCCCTGACAGAAAATGAAAACGGAGGAAGTTGAATTATGGAAACAGTTACTTTGAATAATGGTGTGAAAATGCCGATGGTCGGTTTTGGCGTTTTTCAGATTGAAGATGCCGATGAATGTGAACGCTGCGTTCTGGATGCGCTGGATGCAGGATATCGTCTGATTGATACGGCTCAGGCTTATTATAACGAGGAAGCTGTGGGACGTGCTTTACAGAAAGCCACCGTTCCCCGTGAGAAAATTTTTTTGACTACAAAAGTATGGGTAACGGAGTTTGGCTACGAAAAAGCAAAAGCCTCTGTTCTGGAATCTATGCGGAAATTGCAGGTGGACTACCTTGATCTGGTTTTAATCCATCAATGCCTGGCGGACTACTATGGAGCCTACCATGCGTTGGAGGATTTGTATGCAGAGGGAAAAATCCGTGCCATTGGCATTTCCAATTTCTCTGCAGAGAGAATGGCGGATATTGCAGCCTTCAACAAAGTTGTTCCGGCGGTCAATCAAGTGGAAACACATCTGTTCTGGCAGCAGCATGAGCTTCATAAATGGATGGAAAAATACAATATTCAGCATGAGGCGTGGGGGCCGCTGGCACAGCAGCGGATTAAGGAGATTATTGACAATCCGGTGGTAAAGGAAATTGCGGCGAAGTACGGAAAAACACCGACACAGGTAGCTCTGCGCTTCACGGTGCAGAGAGGAATTGTTGTCATCCCCAAGACCACCAGCAAAGAGCGCATGAAGGAGAATCTGGACTTGTTTGATTTTTCTCTGAACGATGAGGATATTGAAAAGCTGAAAGCGATTGATGAGGATAAATCTCTTTGGTGCGCGTATGATGATCCGATGATTGTGGAGTATGCCATGAGCTAAGGGATTCTCAGCAATGTGGCTGTCGGTATCTCTTCAAAAATACCATGCAAAATATGTCGAATAAATCGGTGAATACACAGGGGAAATAGTCCTTATCGAAAAGGTTCCTTCTGTCTTGTGTGGATTGCCGCTGTGTATTCACCTTTGAAATTGTTTATTTAGATGGAAGCTGCGGAAATTCAGCGGCTTGCTCCCTCTCTGGAGCCTGCTCCTTTTTTCGTTCCGCTCTGATACACCTATTTTGAATAAGGCGGTTTCACATCAACTTGAATCCCGATGCTGTCAAAGTACGCATCCATCCCGCCCGGTGAACCTTTCTTCAAGAAATCCAGATAATATCTGGTTGTTTCTTCATCTTTGAACATGTACTCTCTGGAAATCTGGCACGCTTTGTAGAATTCTCCAAGCGCCCCTTCTACCGCATCTTCATATTTCCGCAGGAATTCTTCCGAGAAATCCTGCGCTTCCACTGCCATAGCAGCAACCCCAGCCGCCATCTTTCCGCTCGTCATAGCTGCACCGGCACCGCCGCCCCAGCACTGGTCGATCATATTGCCGGAATCGCCTACCGCAAGGACCCCCGCGTCATGCACTGGTTTCCGCTTACCGGTCGGCAGGCGCCAGCCCTTCAGTTCTCCGACCAATTTTGCGTCTTTTAACCGCTCCTGCCCGTATTTGGTGTTATCCCTCCACCAATACAAGACTTCCTCGGATGTCATACCCCAGTCTTTCAAATTCGCCTCGGTAATGAAAACGCCGACATTACAACGTTTAGTTCCGTTTGGACAGTCCGCCTCCGGGAAGAGCCATATGTAACTTCCATCCCGGAAATGTACCGGATAATGGAATTCTTCTTCATCCCCAATGCCGCCGACATTATCAAAATATCCGCGAAGCCCGTAGAATACATAATCCGGATCTTCCTCATAGAACCCTGCCTGTCTTGCCAACATGGAGTGAGAGCCGCTGGCAAGAATTACGAGATCCGCCTCAAGATCCATAATCGTTCCGTTGTAAAGTCCGCGTACCCCGCAGACCTGATTCCGCCGTTTGATTAATTCCAGAGCGTCAAAATTCTCCATATAATCAATTCCGGTGGAAACCACATATTTATTGATAATATTATCGTAAATATAACGCGGACAGCTATAGTGAACCGTCATCGGCGGTTCATATGGAATAAGCACACGGTTATCATAGGCATCCACATAGGCAACGCCATTGTTAATATAACTTGCTTCCAGCACCTTATCCAGAATTCCCATCTCTTCCAGAATCGGCATCATCGGAGCCTGCAGGCCGTCTCCGCAAACCTTATCTCTCGGAAACTGTTCTTTTTCTACCATCAGGACATTTAAGCCCGCTTTCTGGCAGTAATATGCACAACTGGAGCCGCCGACTCCGCCGCCAACGATGATTACATCATGTTTTCTCATGGCTTACACCTCCTTCTCTTCCACAGACACAAAGCGAATGACGTCACCCTTTGGACAGACTTTACTGCATACGCCGCAGCCAAGACATTTCGACGGATCGACTTCGCGGTATCCGCACTGGAGACAACGGTACGTTTCCAATAATGCCTCATCATCGGTAAGGCACTGCTCCGTCACCTCAAAACTGCTGACGTCATGAATCTTCACGGTTTCAGGAAAATCCAGTTTCATACGTGTTGCCGGATAAACTCTGTACTTCGGGTCGCCTTCGGAAACCTGTCTTTCTACCTGATATTCTTTCGTCTCTCTGCCCCGCAGCTGGACATCTGCCAGAAGAGCCGCTTTTCGTCCGGACGCCATCGCATCGATCACGGAACAGGGCCCCCCTGCAACGTCTCCTGCAAGAATGACGTCTTCATCTGACAGATACTGCGGCTGTGGTTTCTGACCGGTTGCAATAATCGCAAAGTCTGCCGCAAGATTGATTTCCTCTCCTACCCGGTCAAATGACAGCGTCTTCAGATCCAGATTTTCAATCTTTGTATAGAGAACGCCCGTCAGACGATGCGGAGCCGCATCTTCATATGCTGCAAATTTAACAGGAGAAACACTGGTAAGAATCTCGATCCCTTCTTCTTTTGCCTCCTCGACCTCCCATGGATGAGCCGGCATGGAAGCTGCGCTTTCCAGACAAAGAACGGTCACGTGCTCCGCTCCAAGCCGAATCGCCGCGCGGGCGGTATCCATCGCAACAGAGCCGCCGCCAATCACAACTACATTGCCATGCAGTTTTACGTCCATGCCGCCGTTGACCTTAGACATGAAATCCAATGCCGTTGTAACGCCCTTGCATACCGAATTCGGGATCGGAAGTCCCTTGGATACGGAATTTCCGGTTGCCACAATGATTTTATCGAAATCCTTTCGAATATCGGAGGGGCGCACCTTGGAGCCAAATTCAAACCGGATACCCGCCTCTTCCAGCCTTGCAATCTCTTTTACCGCCGTATTCTTATCTAACCGGAAATCCGGAATTGCCCGAAGCAGCATTCCGCCCGCTTCCGAAGCCTCTTCAAAGACCGTAACCGGGTAGCCCTTTTTCGCCAAGGTATGCGCCGCGGTCAATCCTGCCGGGCCTGCGCCGATGACCGCAACCTCTTCCTGATAAAGAACCGGATATTTTTTCAGCGGAGTGTCCAGGTACTTCTCGCCCAGATATCGTTTTAACCCGCGGATCTTCATTGGCTTATCCACCAATTTTCCGCGTTTGCACATCTCTTCGCACGGATGATGGCAGATACTTCCGCAGATAGACGGGAGCGGATTCTTGTCAAGGATCAGTTCATACGCTTCCTTTTCTTTTCCTGCCTTCAGCAGATTAATGTATCCCTGTGGGCTGATTCCCAGCGGGCAGGCAAGGGTACAGGATTCTGTACGCATTTCCTCCATCTCTGATACATTAAGCGCCTTCATCTCCGTGCAGTCCGGACACAGATGACAGACGGTTTTCTGCCGTTCAGAAATCGCGTTTGCCGGACAATACTCTTCACAAGTGCCGCAGTTCACACAATGATAGCCATCAATTTGTGCGACGGACAATCTTTCCGTTTTTAAAGTTACTTCGCTCATTCAAGTTCCTCCTTTCAAAGGATTATATTTTAGATTAATATACTAGATTATTAATCTAATTTCAGAATAGCATTTTGTCCGGAAAATGTCAATACAATTCATGGAAAAAGCAAAATCAGTACCACCGGCTGAGCCGGTGGTTTGATTTTCGCCCTATAAGGGCTCATTTCCGGCGCTAGAGTCTAAAGACTCATTGAAAGGTTCGCCAGCCGCAACTTCAGTTACCTGCTAAG
>JAUNPS010000025.1 GCA_030536575.1 Eubacteriales bacterium
TACTGTATTGTGAATATCATCTTCAAATGCATCTCCAATACCATAATCAAATTCTGCTAAAATATTTTCCGGAAATACCTCCGATAAAGCATCAATAAATTTATTAATGTCATCTTCAATCTGATCGACCAAGTCGTCTTCATATTTCTTCGCCTGAGATGCCGCCTGTTGTCTTGTCTTCTCACATAGTTTATGAATATCCATCGTATCCTGAACCGATGTGGAAGAACTATTCAAGTCTACTTGTTTTTCAAGATATGGATTATTACATTGTATATTGTATCCCTTTAGTTCAATCTCTACATTACCTGTAACCTCGCCGACTTTTTCTATTGCTTTTCCAACGCCTCTACACACTGCTCTTTTTGCATTTATAACTGCTCTACTTATTGAAGAAAGAAATCCCATAATTAAATCCTCCCTAAACTATTGAACGCTTGGCATATCTGAGTTCACACTGATTTCAATTTCTAACTTTCTCCGAATTTCTCTTACTTTTCCTTGCAGTATTTCAATATCACGATTATTCTGCTCTATCTCATCAATTTGACATTGATCGTACTCTCTTTTTTCTGTCAATCTCTTCAAATAGTCTTTCGAGTCATCCAGATAAAGCGCTGCATTTTCATTTATCACTTTCATACATCGAACATAATCCTCTATAATTGCGTTCATAATATAGGTTCTCCTGTTAAGAAGCACCACTTTATTAATCCGCTCAAACAGAGCATGAATACCTGCATATTTTAGAATTTCATCATAATTTTTGTTAATATCTGAAAATTCTAAGTTGTCATCAATTTCCAGCAATGCCTTTCTTAATTTTTTCTTTGCCTCCGGTTCGAGGTTAATACCTTGAAGCACCTGCGTTGTCATTAAGTGTACTTCTGCAGCAACAAATGAAAATCTGCTAACAGCTATAGATTCATTGTTATATAATTCTCCTAAACGGATCAAAAATTCTCTTTCTTTCTTTTTTCCTTCATCGTTTGTCAGCATATCTTTCTTCGTAGCTACCACAAAGACTTTACTTACATCTCCACCTTTATTACTGATTACCTTGCTTAAGAAATTAAATTCCGGTTGGCAGGACAAATTTTCCCCTGTTATACAAGCTAGAATCCAATCTGCTCTTTTAATATAACGTCTTGTTATATCTGAGCGATATCTTACAGGATCACTTAAACCTGGCGTATCAACTAAAAATACATCATGCGGTATTGCATTACTTTGATAGCCGACCTCTATTTCTTTTACAAAAAAATGTTTTGGTGCATAAGATTTTGACCACTCCATCATAATTCGCGTCAAATCTTCTGACGAACATTTTATATACTTTTGTGGCTTGTCCAAATAATCATACCTAATATTCTCAGCGCCTAATCTATCATACTCATTTCTGAATACCGTTGCGTTTTTTGCAGTACTCCATAATTTATTCCATTGAGCCTCTGTATAAAAACTAATTTTCAAATAATTACCTTCACTGGTCGTTCGATATTTTACTAATATAGATGTCTCAGGTGTCGCATCAACGCTCGCTAAGGGTGCCCCAATTAGCGCATTTATCAAGCTTGACTTTCCTGCTTTAACAGTGCCAACAACCGCTATTTCAATTCTTTTCTTTCTGTAATCAGAAAAGAATTTCTGCGTAAGCCCATATATTTTTCTATAGACGGGCGCATTCTCTTCCCCTTTATCCTTCATTGCCTTATATGCTATATTTTTGATTTTCTTCATTTTTCGGAATTTATCATCCAATTCCGGATATAGCCAATCATCATCTTTACTATTGGACTCTTTTATTATATTCGCCAACTCTTCAACCTCCATCAGACATTGTTGTTCAATTTCAAAATCTGATAATGAATACGGAAATGCTGTGGATAATGTTCCGCAAAAACTACATACTAATTGGTGTGGCTCTATTGGATGTCCACAACTCCCACAGTTTGTCGAAACAGAAGGCATAATCAATTCAATCTTCTCGGTTTTCCGTTTATATTTTAAGAATGAATCCTGATTTTGGGCAACTTTTTTATTCAGCCTTTCTAGCTGTTGCTGATTCTGCTGCTCCTCATCAATCATTTTATCCATAATCTTCTTTGATTTTCTTTGATTGCGAACAATTTCATCCATATGTTCGCTTGCATGACGAATTTCATCCGCCGTCTTTTCAAACTTCTTTTCAAATGGAGCTGCCCCATCTTTCATTCCTTGCTTGTATATTTCTGCTTGTTTTTTCTTTCGCATTTCTTTTATCCTCCCTGTTAATCAACCTTCTAAAACTATGCTATACCATTGCTGACTTAAAAACTCCTTTTTAACCGCACAAATAAAGTTACGATCCGATATTACTCTATAAATGGTCACCATAATTCCGCCTATATCCAAATAATTTACAGACTTCTTAATCACCTCTGGATTTCCGCTGCTTATTCCTACTGCCGCAGCTATTGCCACCGCAATTACATTACTTGCAGACGCTATTAGATTTGAATAGCTAAGTATTTTTCTGGTTTTAACAGAATATAAATCTTTACTCAGATAAATCGATTCATCATAAAGTAAGCCATGAATCATTCCAATTAAAGAATTTATCAAAATTGCAAAAGCCGCCTGAGATCCGATCTTTACACAGTTCCCCATATCTAATCCATAGCTTGCAAGATCACGCGCTGACTTAACAGAAATCGTTGATATTATGGGAAGTGGTAAACTTGCCGTCGAATAGATATCGGATTTAAGATGAATTGCTTCTTTCTTAAGTGATTCCCCAATTTTTTCTTTTCCCTCAATCCCCTCATCTAATAATTTTCTCTTGCAAGAGTCAAGAATTTTAAATGTATCCGCATGCATCGAAATTTTATCTCTTGCGGCACCATTGGATGCATATCCTGTCAAAACATGAAAAGACCGTAGTCCCTCACTTACAGTCACCGTGCTTGTCGCAATGTTCATTGTTCCAAAAATCCATCCCAATAGTGGATCATGCCCAACAGTTTTAGCTCGATGAGTAAAGCCGCCACCTATACCTAAATCAAATTCTTTTCCTCCAAAGATAGCATCGAATGGCACCGGATTTGTGATTATCTCATCCAATGAAGGATTATATAATCTATGAGATCTATCCGAATGTTCATCACCATGCCCGTTTGTTTTTCTTGCTGCTGTTTTGTCATCTGTTCTCTGCGTAATTGTCCCGATTATATATTGTCGAATGCACTGAAGTCCCGTTGCTAAAAGCAAAAATGTAATATCTGTTTTATTTAATTTTGTAGCTTTTTCAAACTGAGAATCAATATCCTCTATAATTGATTCCGAATATCGTGCAATTTTGGCTGTCCTATCAGCACTAATTGCGATACTGTCTAAGTCAGATTGCCATCCATAAATCTCTGCAAGATTCCTCTCATTGATTTTTTCATTCTCCCTTCTTAAGCGGTTGTAACTAACCATCCTCGCATCCCTCCTATATACCTAACATTATACACCTTTGTAACGACAGTATCTGTCCATTTTGATATTTTTTTGTATATTTGCATAGGCACACACCGTCTATTTTCGTCATTTGGGTCCTGAATCCATATGCCGACATAACCAATTATCATCTGCAACATGTACATAATACAGTTCAGGAGGCGCCGCTAACGGAGCATACATATCATCAGGACTACTGCACACCGCATCCGTGTCATATGAATATTTGATGTCAAAATACCAAAGTGATAAAGAACGACGTTAGGAACTATTTGAACAATATCAGAAATCCCATCGAAATATAGCGCCGTTTGTCAAATAATCTCTGTCCGTTTTTGGGACAAATCGCCCGTTTGTCTCTTGACTTTTCCCTGTATTCGTGCCTAAAATGAAGCCACAAGTATCGGGGAGGGAATTTCTTTGAAATCATCGAAAAAGCTGTTCGCTGTTTTAAAAAAATTACCACTGGCTGTCTGCCTTCTTTTTCTTGTCGGCTATCTGATCTTTGGCAGGAACCTTGACGTTTCCGCGCTGCTGGAGTATACGCCGGAGAATCCCTTTCTGGCGGCCTGCGTGCTGCTGCTTTTTTATGCGGTGAAAAGCGTCTCGGTCGTGTTTCCGCTGATGATCCTGCGCATGGTGGCCGGCCATCTTTTCTCTGTGCCGTTTGCCTTAGTGGTAAATATCCTTGGCATGGTCATTTGTCATGCCATCCCCTACTGGGTCGGGCGGTTTTCCGGCACCGATACCGTGGAGTCTCTGCGCCAAAAATACCCCAAACTGGAATCCTGGCTGAATATCCAGCAGGACAATGATCTGTTTCTGTGCTTTTTCCTGCGGATCATCGGCTGCCTGCCCGGCGATGTGGTCAGCATGTACTTCGGCGCTACGAAGGTGCCGTTTTTGCCGTATCTTGGCGGCAGTCTGCTCGGCGCGCTCCCGAATATCATCACCGCAACCTTTATGGGAAACAGCATCACAGACCCAACCTCTCCCACGTTTGTGATTTCCACGCTTCTGACGATCCTGCTGGCCGGACTGTCGCTGGCGGCGCATCTGCATTCCAAGCGGAAATAATTCGCACCGTCCGCGCGGCCCGTTCCCATCGCCCGCGGGCCGTATTTCCAAGCCTGTATGATCCTTTTTAATCCAAAAGCTGTTTTTTCAGATATCTCCCAACCACATTCGAAAAATTCGCGATATCCCGAATATAGGCAAAATCTTTCCCGTAAATCCGCTTTTCCGCCTGAAGGTCTTCCTCCTTCCCGGTAAAAACCCCCAGCACCGCAACTCCCCGGTTCCGCAGCCTGCGCACCTCCAGCGCCGTATCCTTCACCGCATACTCCCCGCAGTAAGGCTTCGGATTCCGGCTGTGGGGGCGGTTTACAATGAGATCGTTTGGCCTGCCGTCGCTTAAAACGATCAGGATCTTGTTTTCCTCCGGCCGTTTTTCCAGGCTGTCCGCGGCCGCGCGGATGGCCAGCCCGTCCCGGTTATTCGCCGAGCCATAAAACTCAAAGATCCGCTCATTGGCCTCCCGGCCTTCCTCATAGTCCCGGAACCTTCGCATAACCGTATAGTCCCAGAAGGTGCAAAACCCCATCACGCGCTGCGCAATCCCGGCCATGCTTAACGCCTCGCTGATGATATACGCCTGCAAGGCCACCTGGCTCTGCCTGGCCCGCTGGGAACCGCTGGCGTCAATGAGCACCTCCACCACAAAGTCGGAGTTATCCCGCCGGATTTCCCGTTCGAAGAGGCGGCGGTTCTTCGTGCGTCCTACATTCCAGAGCTTGTCTGTGCGGATTTTCCCGTAATCGCCGGTGCAGATTTCTTTTTCTGTCCGCGTAACCAGGGCGCGCTTCAGCACATTGGCCAGTACCTGGATATTCTGTTTTGCCACGCGCTGGTTCTGCAAAAGCACCCGTAAGTTTATCTCTTTCACTTTTCGGGCATATTCGGACTGAGAGTTGACTTTCACCATGCTGCTCAGGATTCCATCCGTAAAATGCAGACAACTGTCCGCGTGGGCTCCCCGGCAAATCTGGCGGCTTAAACGCATCTGCTCCTTATGGGGCAGGTAGCTTTTTCCATAATTCAGCTCAATGTAATTCTGCATCTTGGCCACGGATTCTTCGTCCAGAAGCAGGATATTTCCGCCTTTTCTGCGCTCCTTCTCCTCCTCTTCCGCCAGCAGCATCTGCTCCTGGAATCGGTTTACCAGATTTTCGGCCCGGCTCTCCCGTGCTTCCTCTTCCAGGTAATCCTTCCAGTCGTATTCTTTCAGTTCCTGATCCGAAACCCGCAGCACTTCCTCCAGCCCGTGGAATTTATCCGTAAATCCTTTGTCAAAGACTTCGTTATAGACTTCGTCCAGGCAGCGGATGACCTCCATGGTATCCTCCGTGCCGGAAAGGGCGGTAATCCGGTCCAGCACCCGCTGAATCCGCTTTTCCGCCTGCATCTGATACAGGCTCTGCCGCAGGTAGCAGCCCTCGACCTTTCCCCACTGGGAGCTGGTCAGGCGGCCAAAATCCAAATCCAGCGTGTCCTCAAAGGCTTTCCGCCGGATGTCCGGCACACCCGGCCGCTCACGCTCCAGCTTCTTCCAGACCGCGCTATCCATGCATAGCTGCGCAAACCGCATCAGAACGGACACTTCCGCCCCCAGATAGACTTTCCGCACAAGGTAGCCGCGAAACTGCTCCTGGTCGAAATACCGCGCGAAACCGCCCTGCTTAATAGCATCATACAGGGCAATGTACTTGGATTTCCGGAAAGACGCCGGATCAACCTCGGCGTCCAGCCCGTAATCGCCGCTGACCGTCCACATCAGGTTTTGAATCCGGTTCTGGATTTCAAAGGTATTCTCTTCTTCCCAAATCGGTTCTTTTTCCATTAAAATACATCTCCGCTTACCCAGGAATCCGGAATCCGTGTCATGACAATATCCTCAATCATTTCCCGTTCAAAGGTGTCAAAGCATTTGTTTGTGATTCCCATCGTGACGGCCAGGTTGGGCTTTAGGCCGCCCCGTATCAGCTTCAGCGCGCCCAGAAGGCCGCGCAGGTCCAGCGGTTTCGTGGAAATTTCTCCATTCTTCGCCTTAGCCTGCAAATCCAAAAACAGTCCCGCGAACTGTTTCAGCGGCTCTTCCTTCGCATCCGGGAAAGCCCCGCGCAGGATCTCGCCCAGAGTGTCGTCCCGCAGAGAGGGCATATTGATAACCATAAACCGCGATACCAGCGCCTCATTTAACTCCTTCGTACCCGCATAGCCATAGTTCATCGTGCCAATGAACCGCGTGGCCGGATGCAGCTCGATCCGGTCGTAGCCCGGCACGTCGATCACCCGCCGGTAATCCAGGGTGGCATGCAGCACCGACACCGCGTCATTTTTCGCCATATTGATCTCGTCCAGAACCCCGAAGCCGCCGTAGCCCGCGCACTGGTAAACCGGCCCCTTCCGAAGCTGCACCTCGTTGTTCAGAAACGTATCCGTCCCGATCAATGTACTGCTGTCCGTATTCACATGAAACGAAATATTATAAATCGGCCTGCCAAACAGCCACGCCAGGTTCTCCGCCAGGATATTCTTTCCCGTGGCCTTATCCCCGCACAACAGGAGGTTCTCCCCTTCCAGAATCGCGGAAACCGCCATCTCCAGGATTTCCCTTCCGTAAAAGGGCGCCATCGGCTTCGTAACCCGGCGGGCCACCTTCGCATCTACCGGATATGCTTCCTTAAAAGCTTCTACCCGCTTTAACAATGTTTCCTTTATCTCCATGTTCTTCTCCTTCAAAATTACAGTTCACACGCCAGCTTTTGTTTACTTCCCAGTCTTCTATTACAGTTGCCGGGAAGACGGAAAGCTTACGGGGACGTGTTTCGAGGGGCGGTTTTCACCGGAATCTCCGTTCCAAACGGAGATGTAGGCGTGCCGTACACGGCAAGGAAGAGTCGAGATCGCCTCTTACTAAGACTTGAGCGCGAAGGCATTCCTGAGCGTTCTAGTCGCAGTTAGAGGAAGCTTGACGATGACGTTGCCCCGTTCCCCGGAAGGTTTTCGACGGCACGGCGACGTTCGGTTATGCCTTAGTGGTTAAAAGCGGGAAAAGCTGGCAATGTGTGGACTGTAACCCTTCAAAATCTGCTTCTTTGAAATTTTCTATTGAAACCCTTCCATTTCTTGAGTATACTATACATACCATCAAATTTGCAACATTCAGAAAGGGATTTACCCATGAAATATATCGACCTACACGTACATTCCACCTGCTCCGACGGCACCTACACCCCCGCCCAGCTCGTCCGCTGCGCCCTCGAAAAGCACCTTGCCGCCTTCGCCCTCACCGACCACGACACCGTCGACGGCCTGGACGAAGCCTTCGCCGCCGCCCGCGGCACCGACCTGGAAGTCATCTCCGGCATCGAATTCTCCACCGAATTCCACGGCAAAGACATCCACATCCTGGGCCTGGACTTTAACTACAAAGACCCCCTGTTCCTCACCCGCATCCAGCTCTTCCAGGAATCCCGCGATATCCGGAACCGGAAAATGATCGAAAAACTCCAGGAAAACGGGATCGACATCACCTGGGAAAAAATGGAATCCGCCTTTGGCGACGCCGTCTGGACCCGCGCCCACTTTGCCCGGTACTTAAAAGATCACGGCTATGTCCGCGAAATGAACGACGCCTTCTCCATCTACATCGGCGATTCCTGCCCCTGCTTCGTCCCCAGGGAAAAAGTGACCCCCGCCCAGGCCGTCCGCCTGGTGCGCCAGGTCGGCGGCATCCCCATCCTCGCCCATCCGCTGCAGTACCGCCTGCCGGAATCGGATCTGGCCGCCCTCATTCAGGAGCTGAAGGCCTCCGGACTCCTTGGCATCGAAGCCGTCTACTCCACCCACAGCAGCTGGGATGAAGAATACGTGCGCCGCGTCGCCCGGAAAAACCACCTCTGCATTTCCGGCGGCTCCGACTTCCACGGGAGTAATAAGCCTGCCATTGACCTGGGCTGCGGAAAAGGAAATCTGAAAATTTCATACGATCTCTTAAAACAACTGCGGGAGGCAAAATAGTTATGATCTTATTCACCGATCTCGACGGAACCCTTTTAGACGACAAAAAAGTCTTAACCCCCGGAAACCGCCAGGCCATCGAAGAAGCCCTTCAGGCCGGCCACAAAATCGTCATCACCACCGGACGCCCCTTAGCCAGCGGAAAAATCCTGGCCCGGGAGCTGGGCCTGGACAAAGAGGGCTGCTATGTCATCGCCTTTAACGGCGGCGAAATCTACGACATGTATCACCAGGAAAGCATTTTCCGCCAAACCTTATCCATCCCCGACGTGGTGTGGGTATTCCGGGAAGCCCGAAAGCGCGGACTCCACTGTCAGACCTACGACAGCATCGGAATCCTGTCCGAATCGGACAACCCCTGCCTGCGCTACTACAAGGCCAACACGAACATTCCCGCCAAAGTCGTTCCGGATATCGCCGAGGCCCTGCAGGAAGATCCGGTAAAGCTGATCGTCATCGACACCGACCACGAAAAGCTTCTGGCCTTCCGGGAAGAGACGGCCGCCTGGGCCGAAGGGAAAATGGACCGCATCTTTTCCACGCCCCAATACCTGGAGCACGTAGCCCCCGGCATCAGTAAGGGCGGCGCGATCCGCATGCTCTGCGAAAAGTTACAGATTCCCCTCTCCCAGACCATTGCCGCCGGTGACGCGGAAAACGACCTCTCGATGATCGAGACGGCCGCCGTAGGAGCCGTCATGTGCAATGCGGAAGAGCGCATCCGCGCCCGCGGCACCTACATAACCAAGCATGACAACAATCACGACGGCGTTGCGGAAATCATCCGTACCTTCATGCTGTAGCAGGCGATAACCGCCTAATAAAAAAGGAGCTGGCGCAAATCCATGCACCAGCCCTTCTCAATTTACGACAACATCCACTTCAGCGCATTCCGTTTCTGAATTCCGTCATAATTCATCTCATCGAAGACTTCATCCAAGGTCAGCAGGTACTTTGGATAGTTGTCATCAATTTGCCGCAGAGGGGATAATTCCCGTCCTAAGACTTTTTCATCCAATGTCGTCTGCGCAACCTGAAAATAAACCGGATTTCCATTCTCAATCGCAACAAAGTCTACTTCCCCGTCAGAGCCCCATTGCCCGACATACACTTCCGGATAACGTCTTTTCAATTCCAGGTAGACGAGATTTTCCAGGATATGGCCAATATCGGAATCTTTGCTTCTCACAAGCATATTTCGCATGGCAACGTCACAGACATAGTATTTATTCATGGAAGTCAGAAACTGTTTCCCCTTGATATTGTATCTCCTTGCCTCGTAAAACAGCAGACTGTCCGTTAATCCCCGGATATAGCGGTCTACCGTTTTCGGATCAATTTTCAGCTGCTGGGATTTCAACGTATTTGCAATGGTCGTTGGAGAAGTTCGGTTTCCAATATTATGCATCAGGAAGCGGGTTATGGATTCCAGCATATTGACATCTGCGATTTTCAGCCTCTTCACAACATCATTCAGCAAAATCGTGTGATAGATTCCTGTCATATACTCTTTCGCTTCTTCCTCCCCATAACGGTACTTCAGTACATAGGGGAAAGATCCCGTCAAAATGTACCGATTTAATTTTTCAGCCAAAGCTGTATGCGGCTCTTCCAGTCCTGCATCGAATTCCTGAAATGACAGCGGCATCATCGACAATTCCACATAACGCCCAGTCAGCAAGGTGGCCAGTTCCCCGGACAGAAAATAGGCGTTCGAACCAGTAATATACACATCACAGTTTTCTCTAAGCCTCAAACTGTCCACCGCTTTTTCATATTCATTCACATGCTGGATTTCATCCAGAAAGATATAATTCATCTTATCCGGAAGAAGTTTGGTCTTGATGTAGCGATAGAGTTCTTTATAATTTTTCAGGTCCTCAAAATCCAGATCCTCAAAATTGACTGCAATGATCTGGCTTTGTTCCACTCCACTCTGAAGCAAATAATCCTGATAAATCTGGAAAAGCGTCGACTTCCCACACCTTCTCACACCCGTTACCACTTTGATGATCTGCTGATTTTTCCATTTGATCAGCCAATTCAGATAATCTCTGCGTTCAAGCCGCTTCATGTCACGCACCTCCTTCAAAGTAGTATACTCCTTTTTTTCATTAATATCAATTAAAAAACGGAATTCATTCCGTTTTTTTATAAAATCCTAAGATTATCGGAATTCATTCCGCATTTTCGCTCAAAAAAGAGCTGGCGCAGATCCATGCACCAGCCCTTTTCTCTTTACTTACGCTTCCTCAATCGGCTCCGCCGGAATAAACACCCTCGTCTGCACCGGATCATGCGGCTTCGCCGCCCGCTCCACCGCTTCCTTGCAGAAATAATCCTGCGCAATCAAAAGCGTCTTCCCTCTCTTATCGATCTTCCCATAACTTCCATCCGCCTGCATCACATGCGCCTTCACATTATCCGCAAGCTGAATATCCAGAATATGCTTCACTTCCTTCTTCAAGTTCTCGCAAAGCACCGGGAACAGGATCTCCACCCGCTTATCCAGATTCCGCGGCATCCAGTCCGCGCTTCCCATATAAAGCTCCTCCTGTCCGTTGTTCAGGAAGTAGAAAATCCGGCTGTGCTCCAGGAAATTCCCAACAATCGACCGCACTGAAATGTTCTCGCTGATCCCCGGAATTCCCACCTTCAGGCAGCAGATTCCCCGGACAATCAGCTCGATCTTCACGCCTGCCGCCGACGCCTCATACAGCGCCGCAATAATCTGCGGATCGCAGAGTGAATTCATCTTCGCAATCATATGCGCCGGCTTCCCCGCCTCCGCATTCGCCTGCTCCCGTTTGATCAGCTTCAGGAACTTATCCCGCAGCCAGATCGGCGCCACGCTCAGATAATTCCATTTTTTCGGCTCCGAATAGCCGGAAAGCATGTTAAAGACCGCCGTCGCGTCCTCGCCGATGGGCTCGGAGCAGGTCAGGATTCCGCAGTCTGTATAGAGCTTCGCCGTCGAATCATTATAGTTTCCGGTTCCCAGATGCACATACCGGCGGATGCCGTCCTCTTCCCGGCGGACCACCAGCGTAATCTTGCTGTGCGTCTTCAGGCCCACCAGGCCGTAAATCACGTGACACCCGGCTTTCTCCAGCATCTTGGCCCAGATGATGTTATTTTCCTCGTCAAACCGCGCCTTTAACTCCACCAGCACCGAAACCTGTTTCCCGTTCTCGGCCGCCTGGGCCAGCGCCGCAATGATCGGCGAATTCCCGCTGACCCGGTAAAGGGTCTGCTTAATCGCCAGCACATCCGGGTCCTTCGCCGCCTGCTTCACAAAATCCACCACCGGATCAAAGGTCATATACGGATGATGCAGCAGGATATCGCCCCGGCGGATCTGTGTGAAAATGTCCTCGTCGTCCGTCATCCCCGGCACCGGCTGGGGCACATACGGCTTATTCTTATATTTCTCAAAGCCCTCGATCCCGTAAAGCTTCATCAGGAACGTCAGATCCAGCGGCCCCGGAATGTAGAAAATATCCGGCTCCTTGATATTGAATTCCTTTTTCAGGATCTTTAACAGGCGCGCATCAATGGAATCCTCCACCTCCAGGCGGATGACCTCTCCCCACGCACGCTTCTTGAGCTGTTTCTGAATCTCCTTTAACAGGTCGGCCGCCTCGTCCTCGTCGATGGTCAGGTCGGCATTTCGCATAATACGGTAGGGATGGGCGCAGACTACATTGTAATTCAGGAAGAGGGAACCAATGTTCCGCTCAATGACCTCTTCCAGCAGCATCCCCCGCTTCTGGCCATCCTTCCCATCCGGGAGTTGGACGATCCGCGGCAGCACGGAAGGCACCTGCACGGTGGCAAATTCCAGCTCGCCGTCCTCCCCCGCATCCTTCTTGGAAATCAGTGCGCCGATATTCAGCGATTTATTCCGGATCAGCGGGAAGGGCCTGGAGGAGTCCACGGCCATCGGCGTCAGCACCGGATACACATTTTTTTCGAAATAATTGTCCACAAAGGCCGCCTGGTCTTTCGTCAGAGCCTCATGCTCGGAAATCAGCGCAAACCCGTTCTGTTTCAAAGATGGCAGAAGCGAACGGTTATAAGTGGAATACTGAAGGTTCACAAGCTCATGGGCGTCCTTCATGATCAGCTCCAACTGCTCGGACGGTGTCAGGCCCGCGATATCCTTTCTCGTATATTTCGCATGAACCATGTCCTTTAAAGACGCCACACGGATCATGAAAAACTCGTCCAGGTTGGAAGCCGTAATGCTCAAAAACTTCAGCCTCTCAAACAGCGGCAGGCTCTTATCTCTGGCCTCCCCCAGAATCCGGTCGTTAAAGCCAAGCCAGCTCTGTTCCCGGTTCGTATAATACTTCGGATTTGTAAAATCGATCTTTTCCATGTTCTTCCCCCCTTAGATTCCCTTTTTCTGCCGGATAACCGGGCGCACGCCGAAGACTTCCTCGAAGAAATCCGCCTTGTCCGGGAACAGCCCTTTTTCCAGGGTAATATCCTGGTCGGTTTCCACGGTCAGCAGCAATTCGTCTTCCCGCAGCGCTACGCGCACGTTTTTGAATTTCTGCTTATGGCTGCGGTCGCAGGCATTGACAATCCGCAGAATCGCCGTCAGCTTCGCCACGGTTAAGTATTCTTCCTTGGACAGGCTTGCGCGCATGCCCTCGTAATAGTCAAAAGGCTTTGTGTTATATTTTACAACGTTTGCGATAATCTTCCGCTCGCTGTGGGACAGGCCGATAATCTCCGTCGCCATGATGATGCTGTAGGAGCAGTCCGACACGTCGGACAGGCTGATGTATTTCCCGCAGCCGTGCAGGATTACCGCAATCTGCAGCAGAAGCCGCTCTCTTGCGGACAGGCTGTGCAGTTTCTTCGTATGGTCAAAAATGTTCAGGGCCAGGTCCTCCAGCGCCTTAATGTGGCTCTTGCTGCATTGGTAGCGTTTAGCGATGTTTCTGGCAGAGGCCAGGATATCCTCGTCGAAATTATGGCCCGAACGGATAATGTTCTTTTTGAGAGCATAATCATAGGCGTTCCCGTCGTTTAAGTTCAGGCCCGGAAGCCAGACCGTCTCCGCCTCGATCAGCTCGATGAACCGTTTATAGATAATTAGGGACGGGATCACCAGGGAAACGCTCTCCTCCGGAATCCCGAATCTGGCCGCCGCCGTATCCGCCGGGCTGTGCACCACCTGATCGTAAATCTCCAGAAATTCTTCCCGGCTTACCGAAGGCGAATCCGTCAGGCTGCCGATGTAATCCCCGACCACGATCACGTTTTTGACTTCCCGGTCTTTCACGTAAAGCTTCCGGAAGCTGCTCAGATCGGAGTTAATGAATTCTTCGATCAGATGTTCCACGTCGCCGTAGGTGTACTCCAGGGAAGAAACCCGTTCGCGCAGCCGCAGGTTCCCGATGCGGATGTTCTGGGTGGTCACCAGGCTGTCCTTGTCAAACAGGGAAATCTGGATGCTGCCCCCGCCCACATCCACGATGGCCGTCCCTTTCTGAATGATCGTGTTAAATTCGTTTTCTCTGGATGCAATGGATTTGTAATCCAGGAAACGCTGCTCGGAATTGCTGAGCACTTCAATCTTCAGCCCGGTGTGCTTCTCAATGTAATCCAGAAGGATAATCTGATTCTTCGCCTCCCGGATGGCGCTGGTGGCATAGGCGCGGTAAGCGCTCACCTTATAGCCTTTCATGATCGATGCGAAAGACTGTAATACCTGGCACAATTCCTCTACTTTTTCATTCCCTACCTTGCCGGTGGCATAGGTGTCCGTCCCCATTTCCAGACGGTGACGGATGCAGTCGATTTCCTTCATGCCCTTTGCCCTGGAAAGCTCAAAAATTTTCATTTCCAGCTCATAAGAGCCGATGTCAATGGCTGCAAAAACCGTATATTGCATAAAACCTCCTCCTTTTCTGACACCGCAGATGCGGCATCCCCCCGTTACTGTTCACTCGTACCTCGTTCCAGTAACGAATGTCAGTGTCCCGGCTCCTCCTCCGGAACCTGCCCCAATAAGTAATCGATAAACTGCTGGGCCGTCCTTCCCGAAAGCCCTCCATGCTGCAGTTCCCACTGGTTCGCCTTCAAAAGAAGCTCCTCCTCCGGCATCTCCAGCCCATAGCGCTCGGCCAGCGTCCGGACAATATTCTGGAATTCCTTCTTGTTTGGCGCGCAGAAGAAAATCTTCACGCCAAAGCGGTAAACCAGGGACAGCTTTTCCTGGACAGTATCCGAGGAATGCAGGTCGTCCCGGCGGTCTTCCTTGTCGCTGAACTTTTCCCTTACCAGATGGCGGCGGTTGGAGGTGGCGTAGATCAGGATATTCTCCGGCCTTTTCTCCAGACCGCCCTCGATCACCGCTTTCAGGTATTTATATTCCGTCTCAAAATCCTCGAAGGACAGGTCGTCCATGTAAATGATAAACCGGTAGTTCCGGTTCTTGATCTGGGCGATCACGTCGTTTAAGGCCTGGAACTGGTGCTTGTAAATCTCGATAATCCGAAGACCTTGGTCATAGTATTGATTTAAAATGCCCTTAATACTGGAGGATTTTCCGGTTCCGGCGTCTCCAAACAGCAGGCAGTTGTTGGCCTTACGCCCTTTTACAAAGGCTTCCGTGTTATCGATCAGTTTTTTCTTCGCGATTTCGTAGCCCACCAGGTCATCCAGATGGACATGCGCAATGTTCGGGATCGGCACGATGTGCACCCCGTCCTCGTCCTGCGCCACCCGGAAGGCCTTATGAAGGCCCAGTTTGCCTACGCCGAAATCCTTATAGAATTGGATCATGTCGTCCATGAATTCGGCAATGTCTTTCGCTTCCGCCAGGCGCACGCTTAAGGAACAGATGCGGTCGCGGATGCGTTTGTTAAACATTTTGCTGTTTTCATTGACATTGACATAATCGGAAATCATGGAAAATCCCTGTACGCCCAGCCGTTTTTCCAGTTCCTGGAAATCGAAGCGGAACAGCTCCCGGTAGATTTCAAAATCATGCGCCGCAATGGCATTAATGCTGCCTTCGACCGGCCCGTGGATTTCACAGGCTTTGCTGAAGACATTTTCGTGGTTCACCAGAAGGTAGGTCAGGTAACAGTGCCAGAGATTTCCGGCAAAACCGTAGGTTCCCGCCAAATCCACCAGACGGTGGATACAGGAAAAATACACGTCTTTCTGCTCCTGTTCTTCATAGAACACGCTATCCTCGTCTTCCGCGTCAAGCTCGTTTACAAGGTTCGCCAAATCGGTTAATAGTTCGTCCTGATCCTGTTCAAATCCCCGGTACAGGATCAATTCATTGATTCGATACTGCTTCATAATGTCTTTCCTTTTTAGTAATTTCCCAGAATCCGCATGTTGATGGCTTCTTCCCGGATGCCCCGCAGGGCGTTCTTCACGGCGCCGTCGTTTAGGTTCCCCTCAAAGTCAATGAAGAAGCGGTATTCCCAGTTTCTTCCGTAGAGGGGCCTGGATTCGATTTTGGTCATGCTTAAGTTATTATAGATAAAGTGGGACAGGATGTTATAGAGCGTCCCGCTGCTGTGAGGCAGCTCAAAACAGATGCTGATCTTATCCGCGTCTTTCCGGAAAATGCGCTGGTTGGTCACAATGATGAAGCGGGTGGAATTCGCCTCATTGCTGTAGATCTGTTCGGCGAGGACATTTAGCCCGAAACACTCTCCGGCAAACCCGCTGGCAATAGCCGCCTGGGACTTGTCGCCCTCTTTGGCCACCTTCTTGGCCGCTACCGCCGTATTTTCCAGCGGAACCTGCTTCCATCCCCGGTGTTCCTCCAGATATGGTCTGCATTGGGACAATGCCTGGGGATGGGAATATACTGTGTGAATGTCATCCAAAGTCGCGCCCGGCACGCCTAAAAGCACGTGCTGGCAGCGGATAACCTGTTCGCCCACAATATAATTTTCAAACTCCACAAGCAGGTCGTACATGTCGTTTACGCTGCCCGCGGTGGAATTCTCGATCGGGAGCACTGCAAAATCCGCCGATCCTTCCGCGATCGCTTCCATGGCATCCCGCCACTGTTCCACATGGAAGGTGCTGATCTTCTCGCCGAAATAGGCCTTCATGGCCGCCTGGCTGTAGGCCCCTTCCACGCCCTGGAACACCACGCGGACATTTTCCCGCTCGATCTCCTCCACGCCGATGAAGGGCAGGCGTCCCACCACGCCGTTCTGGGCCAGAAGCTGGTACTGGAGCTTCCGGCTCATGGCCATGATCTGCTGGAACAGCTCTTCGATGCCGTGGCGGTTAAAATCGTTGTCCGCCAGGGCGGTCAGAGACTTGATCTTGTTCTGCTCCCGCTCCCGGTCGAAGACTTTTTTTCCGGTCTGTATTTTGTATTCTGCCACCTGCTGGCAGACTTTCATGCGTTTTTCGAAGAGTTCCACCATCTGGGTGTCGATGGCGTCGATCTCCGCTCTTAGTTCCTTCAGGTCAGTCATGGAGTTCTCCTTTTAATTCTTCCACGGTCTTATTCAGGACCGGATGGCGTTTGTACGGGGACAACTGCGCCAGAGGGACCAGCACAAAGCTGCGCCTCTGCATATCGATATGCGGAATGTGCAGTTTAGGCGTATCCAGAACCAGATCGTCATAAAACAGAATGTCCAGATCCAGCGTCCGGGGGCCCCAGCGAAGCATGCGCACCCGGTCGGCCTGGGCCTCGATGGCGTGCAGTTTCCGCAGCAGTTCTTCCGGTGTATACAAGGTGCGCAGAACCAACGCGCCGTTTAAAAATTCGTCCTGGTCGGTGACGCCGTAGGGGGCGGTGGCAATGTAATCGGATACCTGTACCACTTCGCAGCCAGGCGCATTGCCCAATTCTTCCACGGCCATGTCCAGATACGCCTTTTTATCGCCCATATTCGAGCCGAGGGCGATCCAGGCCGTGTGCCAGCTCCGCGAAATCTCCACGGATACGGTTTCCAGGGGCAGGCCCACCGGAGCCCAGGGCTTTTTCAGCTCGATATCCACCCGGTCCAGCCGGTCGACTTTCGTCAGAAGCTCCATGGCGAGCTGTTCTGCCGCTGTCTCGATCAGCTTATAAGTATGGGTTTCCAGAAAGGTTTTCGCAAGCTGGCTCACATCCCCGTAATGGATGGATTTCGTCAGATCGTCGGTAATTCCCGCTTCTCTGGTGTCGGTATACAGGGTCATGGACAGCAGAAATTTCTGTCCGAGCTTGTTTTCCTCCGGGAAAACGCCGTGTTTGCAGAAGAGCTCCAGGTTTTTGATATGTATCTTATCCATCCTACCATTCCTCTCCCGTCATCAGGGCTCTTGTCATCTTCACGGCGCGGAAATTTTCTTTTACGTCGTGTACCCGCACGAAGGCCGCGCCCTTTAAGACGCCGAAGACGGTCGTCACCATCGTGCCTTCCACGCGCTGGTCAGCCGGAAGATCAAGGGCAAAGCCGACGATCCGTTTTCTGGAGGTCCCAAGTAAAATCGGATAGCCCAATTCGTGCATTTTTTCCAGATGGTTGACCGCGGTCAGGTTCTGCTCATGGGTTTTTCCAAAGCCTACGCCCGGATCGAGGATGATCTGTTCGTCGGCAATCCCTGCCTGTTTCGCTATGGCGACAGTCTCCCGCAGGTCGTCCAGCATTTCCTGCATAAAATGCGTATAATTCGCCTCGTCCCGGTTATGCATCAGGCAGCAGGGAACCTGGTATTTCGCAATGACTTCCGCAAGGCGCGCGTCCGCTTTCAGCCCCCAGATATCGTTTACCAGGTCTGCGCCTGCATCCAGGGCCGCCTCCGCCACCGCGCTCTTATAAGTGTCCACCGATACCGGAATGTCAAAATGCTCCTTTACCAGGCGGATCATCGGAACCACTCTGGCAATCTCCTCCTCGTCGCTGATGCGGGTGTGGCCGGGGCGGGTGGATTCGCCGCCGATGTCGATGATGGCCGCGCCGTCCGCGATCATTTCTTCGGTGTGTTTCAGGGCAGCGGCTTCGTTGTTCCATTTGCCGCCGTCGGAAAAGGAATCCGGGGTGACGTTTAAGATTCCCATGATGTAGGTTTCGTTTTGGGTGTCAAACACCTGATTGCCAATTTTCATCGTCTTTTTCCTCCCTTAGTAACGAAGCGTCAGGTTCTTCTTCTCCGGGCTCCAGTCGCACTGGGGTTCGGCCTTACAGCCAAAGCAGCTTCGGGACAGTTTGTCCGCCCGGTAGATGACGCCGTTCAGATTCGGCTCGGATGCGGCGCTTTTGTCCCGGTGACGCCGGATCGCCGTCTCGATTTCCGTCCGCTCCGCTTTGTCAAACCCGCAGTCCTTCAGGATGATCTCCGCAAAAGGCACGCTGGCTTCTTCGTGGCGCAGGCCTTCCAGGTACTGGATATGCCGCCCTATATCGTGAAGAAGAGCGGTCGCATAGATCCGCTCTTTCGGTATCCCCAGTCCTTCTTCCAGATTCAGGATGTAGGCCAGGCGTGCCACATCCAGAAAATGGGTCATGTCATGGCCGCAGAACCTGCGCGTCTTTTCCAGTTCCTGAATCTGGTTCAGGCACTGGCGGTAAATTTCGTGGTGGATGATCTGATCGATTCGGTCCATGGCCTTACCGCCCGATCATCCGGAAAAAGGTGTTCTGCAGGGCTTCGTTCCCGTCGAAAACGCCTCTGGTCGTCAGGGTTACGGTCTTAGTGCCCGGCTTTTTGATGCCGCGCATGGTCATACACATGTGCTCGGCTTCGATCATTACCAGGACGCCTTTCGGTTTTAAGTTCTCCATGAACGCGTCGGCGATCTGGGCGGTTAAGCGCTCCTGAAGCTGGAGACGCTTTGCAAAAACTTCCACAGTCCGGGCAATTTTACTAAGGCCCACCACTTCGCCGTCGGGGATGTAGGCCACATGAACCTGGCCGTAAAACGGGAGCATATGATGCTCGCACATGGAATAAAAGGTGATATCCTTTTCGATCACCATCTCATTGTTCTCCACATGGAACCGCTTACTCAAATGCACGGCCGCGTCGTCTTCCATGCCGCCCGCCAGCTCTCCGTACATTCTGGCAATCCGATCCGGGGTTTCCACAAGCCCTTCCCGATCCGGGTCTTCTCCGATCCCTTCCAGAATCAGCCTTACGCCCTGTCTGATTTTCTCCTGATCCATCATTGTCTTTGTCCTTTTACCTCCTGGAGTGCTTTTGCGATGGCCCCTAAAAAGGAAAGGGAACCGAACGCAAGAATCACATCGTCCTTCTGGTCTGCCAGGTTCAAGTTTTCCTTTACCGCTTCGGTAAGGTCTTCCTGACAGCTTACGTTTTTATGGTAGTTTTTCCATACGGCCGCCAGCTCTTTTGCCGGAAGCGCCCGGTCGTTTCCGGGCGTCTGGACTGTGGTCACGTGAACCGCCAGCGGGGCCGTCATTTTTATGATTTCTTCGTATTCTTTATCACGGAAGACGCCCATGATGAAAAAGATGCGCCTCCCCTGGAAATACAGCTTCAGGGATTCGGCCAGGGTTCGGGCCGCGTCCCGGTTATGGGCCCCGTCGATCACAAAGACCGGATCTTTTTGCAGGACGGTAAAACGCCCGCGCCAACTGGTCTTTTCAAGGCCGCCTCGAAGCTGTTCTTCCGTAACCGGGTAGCCCAGTCCTGCCAGGGCCTCCAGGGCTTCGACTGCCAGAACCGCGTTTGGGATCTGGTAGCTTCCTGCCAGGCTGATTTTCAGATGCTTCCATGCTTTATAGGAAAAGCTCTGTCCTTCCCAGCCGTATTCCACATCCGTGGCTTTTCGGGCGTCCGCTATGGTAAGGGCCGCGCCCTGTTTTTTACATTCTTCCTCGATCACCTGCATGGCTTCCGGGGGCTGGTTCATGGATACCACACGGGTGCCCGGCTTTATGATCCCGGCTTTCTGCCAGGCGATTTCCGCCAGGGAATTTCCCAGAATCCCCATGTGATCCAAACTGATGGAAGCCAGCACTTCCAGAACCGTGGTCTTCACCACATTCGTCGCGTCTTCCCGGCCGCCAAGCCCGGTCTCCAGCACCACCAGGTCGCAGGCTTCTTCCTTAAAATACAGAAAACTGATGGCGGTTTCCATTTCAAAAACAGTAGGCTGGGAAAATCCCTCCTGTTTCATGCCATCCGCAGCGTCCTTCACCTGTCCGGTCAGACGGGCCAGCGCCTCTTTCGAAATCCGCGCTTCGCCCACCTGAATCCGTTCCCGGTAGGAAAACAGGGTCGGGGAGAGATACCGTCCGACGCGGTATCCGGCTTCCGTAAGGACAGTGGAAAGATACGCCAGTACGGAACCTTTTCCGTTCGTTCCTGCAATATGGATGAACTTCAGAAAATCCTGGGGATTTCCCAGCCTGCCAAGCAGTTCTGTCATCGTTTCCAGGCCAAGCACACTTCCGTATTTAGCCGCTTCGTCTAAATAGACTCTTGCCTCTTCGTAATTCATGTTTCTCCTAACCGGCCGCATCCCGGCATCTTTTTCACGCCTCCTGCGGCCACCCAAAGGGGTTCTTTTTTCCCCTTCGATTAACAATTAATTATAACCCGTCAATGCGCCTTTTTCAAGTATATTTTCGTTACTGTTCAGACAGTACCTGAGCACTTAGCTGCTCAGGTACGTAAGAACGTGATTCAGGTGTGAGCAGGCTCTTTTGCGAAGCAAAACTTAAAATGAGCCTGTGATTCGTTACTGGAACGAGGTACGAGTGAACAGTAGCATATTTTCCCCCCTTTTCGGAAATACTTCCCCTATGAAAAACTTTCTCAAATGCGGCATCTGCGGATGGTGCCTGGAACTGATCTGGACCGGCTTCCTCTCTTTCCGGAAACGGGAAATGAAACTGATGGGAAACTCCTCCCTCTGGATGTTTCCGATTTATGGGGCTGCCGGGCTGATCCGCCCGTTCCACCGGCTGATGGAACGGAAAAATTTTGTATTCAGAGGGGCCGTCTATACGTTTTTGATTTTTTTGACGGAATTTTTTACGGGTTCCTGGCTGAAGGCCAGGGACTGCTGCCCGTGGGATTATGGGGATTCCCGGTATAATGTCGGGGGTGTGATCCGGCTGGATTATGCGCCGCTGTGGTTTGGGGTCGGGCTTCTTTTTGAGAAGCTTACCTGCGCGCCGAAAGGGAGCGCACGGTGATGCGGCGTCTGCCGCTTTGGCCAGAACTAAAAAAGCAGAGTCCGGCCTTCGCCTGCCTCTGCTTTTCGTCAAAATTCGTCGTCGATCGGCTCCTGGAAGCCCGGCGCCACGCCGCCGCGCCCGATGTTCTGGGTATGCATCGTCCGGCGCTTCATGCGCTCCTCCTCCGATGCCTCCAGAATAAAGTCCTTGATCTTCTTCGCGTTCCGGATGTGACTGATCGTCAGCGTCGGATCCGTCGTGTCCCCGCCAAAACAGTGCACCGTCCCCAGGCCAAAGAGCCCCTCAAAAAAACTCGTGCACAGCCTGGTATCCACCACCTTATACATATAGCAGTCATTCTCCCTGCGGTGGAGCAGCCCGGTATTCACCGTAATCAGCTCCTCCGTAATCGTATATTTCGTAAACGTCCATGGCAGCCCAAAGAACAGCCAGCGCTTTCTTTCCACAAATTTCATCACGAATGCCTCCAAATTCTGAATCCAGTTTTCTGCTTCAGTTTCATTATAAACGATTCCCCCCGGAAATGCAAAATAATTTTCCCTTGAAATTCTCTCCCGTTTGTTATATGATAGGGAAAATGTAAACGCCGGGTTCCCGGCCAACCAAAAAGAAGAAGGAGATACTTATGAGACATTTAATGAGTCCTTTGGATTTTACCGTCGAAGAGCTTGACCAGATCATGGATCTGGCCGGTGATATCGAAAAACACCGTGAGAAATACGCCCACGCCTGTGAAGGCAAAAAACTCGCCACCCTCTTTTATGAACCAAGCACACGTACCCGCCTCAGCTTCGAAGCAGCCATGATGAATCTCGGCGGGAATGTACTTGGTTTTTCTTCGGCCAATTCCAGCTCCGCCGCCAAAGGCGAAAGCGTATCCGACACCATCCGCATGATCTCCTGCTACGCAGATATCTGCGCCATGCGCCACCCCAAAGAAGGCGCTCCCATGGTCGCCTGCGCCAAATCCTCCATCCCGGTGATCAACGCCGGCGACGGCGGCCACCAGCACCCCACCCAGACCCTCACGGACCTTCTGACCATCCGTTCCCTGAAGGGCCGCTTAAACAACTTAACCATCGGCCTCTGCGGCGACCTGAAATTCGGCCGCACCGTCCACTCCTTAATCCGTGCCCTGGTGCGCTATGAGAACGTCCGCTTTATCCTGATCTCCCCGGAAGAGCTGCGCCTCCCCGACTATATCCGCGACGACGTCCTGCGCCGGAATAACATCGAGTTTAAAGAAGTTATCCGCATGGACGAAGCCCTTCCGGAACTGGATCTCCTCTACATGACCCGCGTCCAGAAGGAGCGCTTCTTTAACGAAGAAGACTACGTCCGCATGAAAGATTTCTACATCCTGGACAAGGAAAAATTAAAACATGCCGGGCCCGATATGCTGATCCTTCACCCCCTTCCCCGTGTCAATGAAATTGCCGTGGAAGTGGACGACGATCCCAGAGCCGTTTATTTCAAACAGGCCCAGTACGGCGTCTATGTCCGCATGGCCCTGATTCTTACATTGCTGGAGGTAAAAGTATGTTAAACGTAGGCGCATTAAACGAAGGTGTTGTTCTGGATCACATCAAAGCCGGAAACAGCATGGAAATCTATCACTACTTAAAGCTGGACAAGATGGACTGCTGCGTAGCTATCATCAAAAACGCCCGCAGCGAAAAGATGGGCAAAAAAGACATCATCAAAATCGAATGCCCCATCGACACCCTGAACCTGGATATCCTGGGGTTTGTGGATCATAACATCACGGTAAACATCATCCAGGACGGCCAGATCGTGGAAAAAATGTCCCTGACGCTCCCGAAACAGATCACGAACGTCTTAAAATGCCGGAATCCCCGGTGCATCACCTCCATCGAACAGGAGCTGGATCACGTTTTCCTGCTGGCCGACGAGGAAAAAGGCATTTACCGTTGTAAATACTGCGAAGAAAAATACAGACCCAAGCACTAAGCCTGTGCGCACGCCGCGCCGCAGCAAAAGGGGCGAATCCGCAGACCGCAGATTCACCCCTTTTTTATCCGCTCTCACACCGCCTTCGCCTCACAGTCCCTCTTCTTCGCGCGCCTGCTCCCCGGCCTGCGCACCTCCCGTTTCTCCTTCCCTTCCGTCTCCTTTTCCGCCGCCGGCTCCGCCTGCCCCGCATTCATAATCAGCATCTGAAGCCGGTTCTCAATGTTCGCAAAACTCACATCCGGATCATAATCCAGCGGCAGAATCTGCGCATCCGGATACTCCTCCTTCAGCCTCTTCGCAATCCCCCTCCCCACCACATGGTTCGGCAGACACCCAAAGGGCTGCAGGATCAGAAACGCCCGGCATCCCTTTTTCGCATGATGCAGGATCTCCCCCGGAATCAGCACACCCTCCCCGGCATCAAACGTATGATGGATAATCAGATCACTGTCCTTCACAAGCTCCGGCATCCGGCACGCCCGCTCATACAGCGGGTGCCTCACCGCAATGGAATCCGTCAGATTATGCGCCAGCTCAAAAAACTGGTTCGCCGTATTCATCCACACCTTTTCCCCCACCGGCTTTTTCAGATGATACTCCTTAATCTGCGAATCCTGATAAAAATACGTCTTCCGGATCACATCCGTCATCCGGGCCTCAATGATCTCAAATCCGCCCTGTTCCAGATACCGCTCAATCTCATGATTCGCCCCCGGATGGAAATTCAGCAGATACTCGCCCACGATCAGCACCCGCGGCCGCGGATGCGACCGGTCATAGGCCACCTGGTTCATCCGGTCGATGGCCCGCTCAAAGCCCTTCTTCGCCCCGGCAATTCCATGCTCTTGCAAGCCCTCGATCACGGCGTCCATTCCCTCCTCAAAGGCCCGTTCCGCGCTTCCGGCCTCCAGCTCATAGGGCCGGAGCTTCCTCAGAAGCTCTTCCAGCACATCGATCATCGGCAGCGCGAAGGCAATCCGCATCGCCGAAGCCAGGCTCATCCGGAACCCCGGATGCATATCATGGGAATCCTTATCGTCATTCGTCAGAATCGGTACATTGGAATACCCTGCGTCATCCAGCGCCTTCCGAAGCAAGGCACTGTAATGCGTCAGGCGGCAGTCCCCAACGTATTTCCCCATCCCAATCGCCGTTTCATTCACGTCATACTTTCCGCTCCGCAGGGCCGCCAGCGCCTCACCGATCACAATCTGCGCCGGGAAACAGATATCATTATGCACATACTGTTTTCCCAGCCGGATCGCTTCCTCCCGTCCCACATCCAGCGGCACCGCACGGATATGCTGTTTGCAGAGGGCCGCCGACATCACACGGCAGAACGCATGGGAGGTATTCGGCACCAGAACGACCTTTTCCTTCCGGCATTCCTTTGTAAATTTCACCGGATAAGGCTCCTGCAATTCCCGCACCACAGCTTCCTCCTGCGTCTTTCGCCGCATGGAAATCGTCTCCACAAACGAGCGCACCCGAATCCGCAGCGGCCCCTGGATATCGCTCTCATCCAGCTTCAAAACCAGCGGCGTCTTCCCGGAAACCTCTTTCATCATCCGGATGATCTCATCGGACAGGTACGCGTCATGGCCGCAGCCGAAGCTGACGATCTGGACATACTCCAAATGCCTGCTCTGCGCCGCCAGAACCGCCGTCGAAAGCATTCTGGCGTGGTAATTATTGACAATGTCCAGCCGGCTTTTGCTCAGATCCACCTGTTCCGCCCCCGGTACGGAATCCGCCGTCAGCACCGGGATTCCCAGGCTCGTGAACATTTCCGGCAGATCGTGATTCACCAGCGCATCGTTCTGATAGGGCCTGGAAGCCAGGATCACCGCGTAATCCCCTTTCCGCTCCACTTCCTCGATCACCGTTTTCCCGGCCTCCTGAAGCTTTTCATGGAACGCCTTCTGGGCCTGATCCCCGGCCTGGATCGCCTTCATTGTCAGCTCCTTCGGAATCTGGAATGTCTCGCTCATATAAGCCGTAAGCTGTTTATTCCGGTCTTCCGTCTCATACCAATGGAACAGCGGCGTGTCAAACGGGATCTCCCAGCGCTTCGTGGGATTATCCGAATTACGCATCACAATGGGATAGCCCTTCACCACCGCGCACATGGACTGGCTGGTCTTTGCCGTATTTTCCGAAGAAACGGTCGTTACCGAAGGCATGAAGATCCGGTCCACCTGCTTCTTCGCCAGGTTCCGGATGTGGCCGTGCACCAGCTTCGCCGGGAAGCAGACCGTATCCGACGTCACGGCGGACAGGCCGCTTTCATACATTGCCCGCGTACTCTGATCGGAAAGCACCACCTGATACCCCAGAGAGCGCCAGAACGTCGTCCAGAACGGCATCGTCTCCCAGTACGAAAGCACCCGCGGGATTCCAATCCGGATCTGCTTTTTGGGTGCAAGCTCCGGATGCTCATACTCCGCAAACAAGAGTTTTTCCCGCAGTTTATACAAGTTCGGAACCTGCTCTTTTTTCTCCTTTTTCTCGTGAAGCTGCCGCCGCACGTCCTCACTTTTCGGGTCGCCTAAGATCTCGCCCCGTTCGCAGCGGTTATTCGTCACCCAGGACTTCCCGTTCGAGAACCGGACAACGGTCCGTTTACAATGGTTTCCGCAGAAGGGGCAGGGTTCGTTCGATTCCTGCGTATAGGAAAAGGAATCCAACGCATCCAGCCCAATAAACGTCCGCACCGGATTCTCCTGGAAGCGCTCCTTCGTGATCAGCGCTGCGCCGATGGCTCCCATGATCCCCGGATAGGGCGCACGCACGACTTCCTTGCCAAGATACTGTTCCATGGCGCGCAGTACCGCGTCGTTCTGGAAGGTGCCGCCCTGCACGACGATCTTGTCGCCCAGCGTATCCACATTCGAAATGCGGATGACCTTCGTGAACACATTTTCAATGATCGAACGGCAGAGCCCCGCCATAATGTCCTCCGGGGATTTTCCGTTTCGCTGCTCCGTAATAATGCTGCTGTTCATAAAAACCGTGCAGCGGCTCCCCAGCGCAGCCGGGCTCTTCGAAGAAAACGCCGCTTCTGCGATCTGTTTCACCGGAATCTGCAGGGAAGACGCAAAATTCTCCAGAAACGACCCGCACCCGGAAGAACACGCCTCATTGACCAGGATATTCGTAATAATCCCGTGATCCAGCCAGATGGCTTTCATATCCTGCCCGCCAATATCCAGCAGGAAAGTCGCATCTTTCACGTATTTTCCGGCCGCCCGCGCGTGGGCTACCGTCTCCACCACATGGCACTCCGCGTCCAGCGCTTTCGCAAACAGCAGTTCGCCGTAGCCGGTAGTGCCTGCCGCGAGGATCTCCAGCTCCACGCCTTCCCGGCGGTAGCGTTCCCGCATGGAAATCAGCGCATCCCGCGCCACCGACAGAGGCTCGCCCTCATTCGGCGCATAAAACGAATCCAGAATCCGCTCGTCCTCATCCATCAGGACAAATTTCGTCGTCGTACTTCCGGAATCGATCCCCAGATAGGCGCGCAGCGTCCCTTTCTCCTTTGGTACAATCCCTTCGCAGGTTCCCATGCGGTGACGTTTCAGGAAAGCTTTTTTCTCGGCATCCGAGGCGAAAAAGGGCTTCGCCTCGCCTTCCCTGGACTCCTTTTTCTTTTCCTGCTGGATCTTCAGCTTTTCGGCAAGCTGTTCCGCCGTGTAGACCGTCTCCTCTTTTGCGAAAATCGTATGGAATGACAGCGCTGCCCCGTAGGCCATCATCATTTCCGGCCGCTCCGGCACAATGGTTTCTTCCGGGGTAAGCTCCAGCCTTTCCGCGAAGACCCGTACCAAAGCCGGGTTAAAAGTCAGGGGGCCGCCTTCGAAGACCACAGGCTTTTCGATTTCCATGCCCTGAGCCAGGCCGCCGATGGTCTGCTTCGCAATGGCGTGGAACGCGGAAAGCGCGAGATCCGCCCTGGATACCCCCTGGTTTAACAGGGGCTGGATATCCGTCTTCGCGTAAACGCCGCAGCGGCCGGAAATCGCGTAGACGCTCTTCCCCTGCTCGGCCAGCTCATTGAACGCTTCCACCGGGACTTTCAGGATCGCGGCGATCTCATCGATAAACGCACCGGTTCCGCCCGCGCAGCTCCCATTCATCCGCATATCCGCCGCCTGCATCGCGCCGCTGCCCTCCTCCTTCCGAAAGAAGATCATCTTCGCATCCTGGCCGCCCAGTTCGATGGCCGTGCGGACGAACGGATACTCCTCCTTCAGCGCAATGGAATTCGCCACAACCTCCTGGACAAACGGGACGCCCAAAGCGTCCGCGACCGGCTTCGCCCCCGAACCCGTAAAGGCGATCTGAAAACGCCTGCCCGGAAACTTTACATCCAGCCGTTCCAGCGCATCGCAGACGCTCTGAAGCTGATCCGCGTTATGCCGCCGGTAGTCCGTAAAAAGCAGTTCGCCGGTTTCCTTCTCGGCCGCCGCGATCTTTGTCGTCGTGGAGCCCACATCGATGCCGACGAGGAGGGGCTGGGTCTTTCTTGTTTTTTCACTCAATATCTTTGTCATTTGTAACTCCTGTCGCTCTTTCCTTTTCGCAGAAAAGAAATAAAAAAGCCCCTGCAAGCATTCATGCCTGCTGGGCAGAAATATTTTTCCAAATCACTTCTATTTCATTATAGCGGTTTTTTCCCATTTTTCAAACAGTTTCGCATAAAATTTTTCTAAAGAACCTATAAATTGGCGTCCCGCCTGTGGCGCACCGGATGCGGCAGCGTCTAGCCTTCCTTCCGCCCGACCGCGTCCGGCGTATCCACATCCCACAACTCCCTCTCCTCCGCTTCCACAAACCTGCACGTATGCCTTTTCGCCACCTTCCTTCCCCCTTCATCCCCGGAAAGTCCCAAAAGCTCCGGCGCCAGCCTCGCAGAAAACATCACCGGATTCCCCGGCCTTCCCTTCCACGCCGCCGACACCACCTCCACTCCCGGCCCCGCGCACTCCACAATCCGCTCCACCGTCTCCTCCTGCAAAAACGGCTGATCCGCCACCACAAACAGTACAAAATCCTCTTCCCGCATCTCCTCAAAGGCCCGGAGTCCCGCCCGGATTGAAAACGCCATCCCCTTAGAACTCTCCGGACTCTCCACCGCCAAAATGCTCTCCCTTCTGACCGCCTCCAGAATCTCCTCATACTGCGAAACCACCGCCAGAAAACAATCCTCCCGCTTCCGGCAGAACCGCGCCAGCATCTCCATCCCATGCCGGTACAGCTCCTTCCCCTCCAACGGAACCAAAAGCTTATTCCTTCCAAAACGGCGGCTGTTTCCAGCCGCCAGATAAATGATATACTTATTCATCTTCCAATCCCATCAAAATCTTCTCCGGCGTAATCGGCAGCGTTCGGTGCCACACCCCCGTCGCCTTATAGATCGCGTGTGCCAGCGCGGGCGCAGGCGTATTGATCACAATCTCGCCAATGGACTTCGCTCCAAAAGGCCCCGTCGGCTCATAACTGGACTCAAACTCCACCTGCAGATGCCCCATATCCAGCCTTGTCGGGATCTTGTACTGCATCAGCGAATTCTCCGAAATCTTCCCGGACGGCTGATAGGTCACATTCTCATACAGCGCCATACCGATCCCCTGCACCAGCCCGCCTTCCGTCTGAATCCGCGCCAGATTCGGGTTCACCGGCGTCCCGCAGTCCACCACGGCCGTATAATCCAGCACTTCCACCTTCCCGGTTTCCTTATCCAGTTCAATTTCCACCATGCCGACCATATACGGAGGCGGCGATACCGGCGACGTATGCGTTGCCGTAGTCTGCGCTGGGATCTGGTTAAACGCCATGGACTTCTGCGCAATCTCGCTTCGCGTCACAAACCCGCTTCCGTCCAGCCTGCGCACCCCGTCCCCGGTAAATTCCACATCCGTATCCGCACAGCCCATCATCCCGGCAGCGATCTTGCACAGATTTCCTTTCAGCTCCTCACAAGCCGTCTCCACTGCCTTGCCCGTAATATACGTCGTCGAAGACGCGTAGGACCCGGAATCATAAGGCGACGCATCCGTATCCGCCCCGAACACCTGGATCTCCTCCACCGGACATTCCAGGCACTCCGCCGCCATCTGGGCCAGGATCGTATCGCACCCGGTTCCCATATCCGCCGCGCCGATGATCAGGTTATAAAACCCTTCGTCTCCCAGCTTCACCGTGGCAGAACCCACATCCAGCCCGGAAATACAGGAACCCTGCATCGCCAGCGCAACGCCCGCCGTGCGCACCTTTCCGTTTCCCATATCGCGCACCGGCGCCTTTTCCTCCCAGTGGAACAGCTCCCGGCACCTTGCGATACACCGGTCCAGCGCACACGCATTCGCCGTCTCGCCGTAATACGCGGGCATCACCATTCCTTCCCGGACAATGTTTTTCTCCCGCAGTTTTAGCGGATCCATATGCAGCCGCTCCGCCAGCTCATTCACCGCGCTCTCCAGCGCAAACAGCCCCTGGGTCGCGCCATACCCGCGGTACGCCCCCGCCGACTGCACATTGGTATAAACCACGTCATAGCGGAAGCGGTGCGCCTCCAGCCCGCCCGTGTAAAGCGGAATGGACTTGTGCCCGGAAAGCCCCACGGTCGTCGGCCCATGCTCCCCATAGGCCCCGGTATTCGACAGCGTATAAAGCTCCAATGCCCGGATCTTCCCTTCCTTCGACGCCCCAAGCTTCACATGCACTTCCATCTCATGGCGCGGGGAACCTGCCGTCTGACATTCCTTCCGGCTGTAGATCATCTTCGCCGGCCGCTTCGTCTTCCAGGTCACAAAGGCCGGATACACCTCCGCGACCACGGTCTGCTTCGCGCCAAACCCGCCGCCGATGCGCGGTTTCTCCACCCGCACCATGGACTTGGGGATATCCAGCGCATTGGCAATGATCCTCCGGCAATGGAACACGATCTGCGTCGAGCTGATCACATGGAGCCGCCCATACCGGTCGATCTCCGTATACGTCCGAAACGTCTCCATCATCGCCTGCTGACAGGCCTTCACATGATAGCTGTGCTCCACGATCTCCTCGCAGTCCGCAAACACCGCGTCCACATCCCCGTCCCCGGATTCCTCGCTGGCGCAGAGGTTCCGCCGGTTATCCGCACCGACCTCGCAGAGCGCCTTCCAGTTGTCCTCCGGATGCACCAGGATCGGGTTATCTTTCGCCGTGCGGAAATCCAGAACCGGCTCCAGAACCTGGTACTGCACCTTGATCATCCGCAAGGCCTTGTCCACAGCCTTCTCCGTCTCACCGGCAACAATGGCCACCGCGTCCCCCACAAACCGCACCCGCTGATCCAAAAGCAGCCGGTCATAGGGCGACGGCTCCGGATACGTCTGTCCCGCCATGGTAAAACGCTTCTGCGGGACGTCTTCATACGTATAAATGCCTACAATCCCCGGCACTTTCAGGGCCGTATCCTTTTTAATCCCTTCAATCCACGCATGGGCATGCGGGCTTCGAAGCACCTTCACCACCAGCGCGTTCGCCGGGGTAATGTCGTCCACATACGCCGGTTTTCCAAGCAGAAGCTGCATGGCATCCTTTTTCCGCACCGGCTTCCCAACCGTTTTAAAGGCCTGTTCCATCTTCCCGCACCCCCTTTTTCCAGTCCAGATAGGCCCGGATTCCCCGAAGCTGTCCCTCATATCCCGAACAGCGGCAGAGATTGCCGGATAAAAATGCCTTGATCTCTTCATCCGAAGGCTCCGGATTTTCCCGCAGCAATGCAATCGTATTCATCACAAACCCCGGATTGCAGAACCCGCACTGTTCCGCGCCCTGGTCAGCGATAAAGCCTACGAACTCCTCCGCCTCCTCCTGAAGGCCTTCCAGCGTCCAAATTTCGTGGCCGGAAGCACGCGCCGCCAGCACGCTGCACGAGAGCACCGGCTTTCCATCCATCAGAACCGTGCAGAGCCCGCAGTTCGCCGTCTCACAGCCCCGTTTGACCGAATAACAGCCCTGGGCCCGCACGAAATCCAGCAGCAGCAGATCCGGCTCCACCGCCGCGGCAACTGCCTTTCCATTCAGCGTCAGTTTTATCTCCATTCCGATTCCTCCGCCAGTGCAAGGGCGGCCCGCCGCACCAGCACTTCACACAGTTTTTCCCGGTAGGCGGCGCTTCCGCGCAGATTGCTCCCAAACTCCGCCCTTGCCGCCACATCCTTGGCGAATGCGGCCGCCGACTCCGGGTTAATCCCTTCCGCCAGGTTCCCTTTTTCGTCCGCGTAGACTTTTGCAGGCTTCGGACGCGCACCCACCACGCAGCGATACTGGTTTCCCTGTCCGGACAATGCGCAGGTCAGAACCGGAAAATCCGTCGCCGTATTGCGCATGGAAAGGTACACCGTCCTGCGCCCCTCCTTCGGGATCAGGACGTGCGCCAGAATATCCCGCTCAGTCCTCGGATAATTTAGAAATTCTTCAACGCTTAAAATGCCCGCGTGATACAGTTCCACCTTCGCATCCAGCGCCAGAAACAGCGTCAGCACATCCGAAAAGCCGAAACGCCCGTAAATGCTCCCGCCAAGGGTCGCCACATTCCGGAACTGTACCCCCACAATGTCTTTGAGCGCCTCCGCCATCGCTCCCTGGGTAAACGCGTTCAATCCCTCATGGGTTTCCAGCTCCCGCAGGGAAACCATCGCCCCAATCCGGTACGCTTCCGGCGTCTCCTCAATCTGATCCAGCCCTAAGTTGCACAGGTCGATGACGGTTCCCACGCTGCGGCGCTGCATTTTCAGCCACAGCATCCCGCCAAGAACCACATTGCGCTTCTTCTGGCAGAGGGTATAGGCTTCTTCCAGGCTCCGGGCCCGGACATATTGGTTAAATGAAAGCATGTCATGCCTCCTCTTTTGGCAATACCACATTTAAAATGATCGCGACCAATGCGGCCGGAACGATTCCGGAACCGCCGAAGATCAGGGTTACAAACTGCGGCAGCCCGGCCAGCACCGCGCTGTTCGCTCCCAGGCCGTACCCAAGACCAAGGGCCACTGAAACAATGGTCATATTCCGTCCGGTCAGCGGCTCCTTCGTGATCAGTTGGATACCGCTCATCACAATCGACGCAAACATGATCACCGCCGCGCCGCCAAGCACGCTCTGGGGCATAATGGACACCAGAGCCGCAAGCTTCGGCAGCAGCCCGCAGAGGATCAGGAACACGGCCCCGCAGGCAAGGGCGAAGCGGTTTACAATCTTCGTCATCGTGACAAGACCCACGTTCTGGCTGAAGGACGTATTCGGCAGCACCCCAAACAGCGCCGCGAAAGACGAACCAAGCCCGTCGCACATCACGCCCCCGGCCAGCTCCGAATCCGTGGCCTCGCGTCCCATTCCGCCCTCGATACAGCCGGAAATGTCGCCCACCGTCTCAACCGCCGTTACAATAAACATGATCAGCACCGGGATGATCGCCCGCAGGTCAAACACCGGCTTCACCGGAAGGATTTCCGGAATGGCAAACCAGGAAGCGGACGCCACCTTATCCCAGTTCAGCACCCAGGCTTTCGTGTATTCCACGCCCTCGGCATCCACCGCCGTATGCGGCAGGATCAGCCCCAGGACCGCGCAGAGCACATAGCCGAAAATAATCCCGAATAAAATACAGGACGAGCTCGTCAGCCCCTTCGTCCCATGCTTCAGCGCCAGAATGACGATCATCACCGCCAGCGCGATCAGCAGATTTTCAACCGAACCGTAATCCTTGGCCGAAGAGCCGCCGCCAAAGGACGCGACGCCTACCCCGATCAGCGAAAGCCCGATGGAAAGCACCACCGTTCCGGTCACAACCGACGGGAAGAACCGCCGCAGCGGCTTCAGAAACGCGCCCAAAACCGTCTCGAAAAGCCCGCCGATCAGGCTGGCCCCCATGATCGCGCCATAAGCCAGCACACCGCCGCCCATGACATTGACCACACTCTGGAACACCCCGATAAACCCGGAACTGGTTCCCATAATGATCGGCACCTTCCCGCCGATGGGCCCGATGGAAAAGAGCTGGACAAGGGTCACAATCCCCGCGATCAGCATGGCGTTTTGCAGCAATGACACCTGAATGGATGCAAATTCTTCCGTCCCGCAGGCCGCGGTGATGATCAGGATCGGCGTCAGATTTCCCACAAACATGGCCAGGACATGCTGCAGCCCCAGCGGAATTGCCTGTTTCAGCGGGAGTTTTCCCTCAAACTGGTAGGGACTGCCCACAGCAGCGCCCCCATTTGCATTTTTCTCTCTCATGATTATCCTCCTGGTAAAATTTATACGGCTCACATTATAGCAAAAAATGCGGTCAAATGGAAGTAAAAAAAGGGACAATCGTTTCCAGGACGCTTCCCGCGATGCAGCGGGCCTTGTCGGAAATGGTAAAACAGTTTTCAAACTCTCCCTTTCGCGGGTCAATGTCCGCGATTTTAAACCCTTTCGGGATCGGATAGCCGTCCCGCAAAAGCCCCCGGAGCAGGCCGGAAATCCTGGCCGGAACCGGACAGACGCCGCCGTCTTGCAGTTCGATCCGCGCAATGGTTTCGCCTGCCTCCACGAAATCTCCAATCTTCCGGCAGTTCCGGAAAATCCCTGCCTCCGGCGCATGGATGACCCGCTCGGCCGTATAGCCGCCGATATTGCCCGGAATGCCCGTGTTTGGAATGGCACATCCCCTTCGGATCACCCGCCCCAGGTTATGGCCGCGCATGGTTTCGATCACCACGTCCACGTCCTTCCCGGCCTCGAAGCCGGGCCCCAGCGCCACGGTCAGAGGCGCCATGTCCTTCCTGGTTCCCATGTTCTTTTTCGCAAGAATCGCATCCACGACCGCCACAGGCCGCAGTTTTTCGATGGCTTCTCCCCGCGGATCCACCAACACCGGGACACTCCCCGCGTCCAGCACCCGCCTGGCTTCTTCCGTCCCCGCAATGCGGACGCCTTTCATCCCTTCTACAACGGCCTCCCCGTCATAAACGGCTTCGCAGACTGCCACCTGCCGCCGGATCGCCGCCGGATTGGCCGCCTCCAGCACCAGCACCGGAAGCCCGGCCGACCAAAGGCGGTGAACCGTCCCCGTCGCCAGGTCGCCGCCGCCCCGCACAATCACCAGCTTCGTTTCCATTTCATCCGGCGCTCCTTTCCAGATAGATTTCCATCACCCCGCCGCAGGCCATGCCCTCCTCCTGGGCGTCCCTTCCGGTCACATCCAGGATCACACACTGGCTGGTTGGCTCCAGTCCGGCGAAAATCATCCGCGCCCGGCGGACAACCTCGCTTTCCATACAGCCCCCACCGATGGTTCCCACGGTGCGCCCGTCCGGATAGATCAGCATTTTCGTCCCGACTTTTCTGGGCGCGGATCCCTTCCGCCCAATGATCACGGCCAAAACCGGTTCTTCGCCTGTCTGCGCACCCTCCAGCAGGGCGTCCAGAATCTCCCCCGCATAGCCTGCCGTCCGCTTCCGGCTGTTTTTCACCTGAATGATCTCCGCCAAAATGGAGACGGCGATTTCTTCCGGCGTCTCGGCCCCGATGGAAAGACCGATGGGGGCGTGCACCTGTTCCAGCAGCTCCCGGTCAATGCCTTTTTCCGCCAGTTGTTCCCGGACAAGGGCCGTCCGCTTCCGGCTCCCCATCATGCCCACATAGGCATGCTCCTTTTTCAGCGCCTGTTCCAGACAGGCCAGGTCGTAGCGGTGCCCTCTGGTCACGATCACAAAATAGGTTTCCGCGCCGCCCGCAATCCGCGCCATTCCGTTTTCGAAGGAGTCGCAGAGCACTTCATCCGCCCCGGCCCGCCGCCCATTGTCCGCGAAGGACGGACGGTCTTCCAAAACCGTCACCCAGAACCCGGTTTTCTTTCCGAGTTCCACCACCGCCGCGGCTACATGGCCGCCGCCGCAGACCACCAGCTCGCTCTCCCTGCCAAAACGCTCATAAAAAATCCGGTGTTCTCCTTCCTGCCAGATTCCGCTTCCGGTCATTTCAGAAAGGTGCTCCTTCAAAAATGTGCCAAAGCGGCTGCTTCCCTCCGGCCAGATCCGCGTTTCGCCGCAAAACAGCGCCTTTTCTCCCTTCCAGGTTCCTTCCAGCGCCGTACACAGCATACATTCTCCGCGTAAAAGTCCCAGGCGGATGGCTTCATAAAGTCCCGGTTTCGTCTCCTCTTCCATAACTTCCTCCGCTTACATCCTGATTTCAACAATGGTTTCATGGGGAACCTGCTTAAGCCGCTCCTCAAAAAGGCCGAACGTCTCCGGCTCCATCCGCCAGCAAAGCCCGCATCCGGCCGAAATTTCCCCCGGAACCGGAATCAGGCGTCCTTTGACGCCCTGCTTCTGCCCATACGTTTCCATGGCAATGGCCTCTTCCGTCGTATGGAACGTCATGACTACATACGGTTTCTTCTCCCGTCTCATAGCTTCCCCTTTCCTATCCAAGCGCCAGTTCCCGGACTGCCCGGACTGCAAAGTCCACTTCTTCCACGGTATTTTTGTGAGAAAAACTGAACCGGACAGCCCCCTGCTTTTCCGTTCCCAGCGCCCGGTGCATCAGCGGCGCGCAATGCGCCCCCGCCCGGACGCAGATCCCATAGTCTTCCCACAGCAGATCACTGATTCTCCCGGAATCCTCCCCTTCCAGATTGAAGGAAACGATTCCGACCCGGTTTTCCCCGCTCCAGTCGCCATAGACCGTAACGCCGGGCAGTTCCCGGACACCTTTGGCGAACCGGTACGCCAGCTCCTTTTCCTGTTTCCAGACATTGTCCGTCCCAATCCGGAGCAGATAGGCGGCCGAAGCGCCAAGCCCCGCAATCCCATGGACATTCAGCGTGCCCGCTTCCAGCGCCGCCGGCATATCCGCCGGATGCTCCCGGCTGTAGCTTTGAATCCCGCTTCCGCCGACTTTCCACGGCGCGGCGTTGATGCCCTCCCGCACATAAAGCCCTCCGGTGCCCTGAGGCCCCAAAAGCCCTTTGTGCCCGGTAAAGCACAGCACGTCGATTCCGGCCTGTTCTGCCCGGATCGGCAGAACCCCGGCGCTCTGGGAAGCGTCCACAACCAGCCAAAGGCCATGCGCTTTCGTAAAAACGGCAACTCGTTCCAAATCCGTAACATTTCCTGTCAGGTTCGAGACATGGGTGATGACCACCGCCCTGGTATTTTTTTGCAGCAGCGGTTCCAGCATCTCATACCGGATGCGGCCTTTTTCGTCCGCTTCCAGGAAAGAAAGTTCCACGCCCTGCTTCTCCATGCGATAGAGCGGGCGCAGGACAGAATTGTGTTCGCACACGGAAGTGATCACATGGTCGCCCGGCCGCAGGATTCCGGAAATCGCGGTGTTCAGGGCCTCGGTCGCATTGCACGTAAACGCAATGCGTGAGGGATTCCCCACGCCGAAAAGCTCTGCCAGCTTTGCTCTGGCATCATAGACGATCCGGGAGGCCAGAAGCGTTGGCTCATGAGCGCCTCTTCCGGCATTTCCCGCGGTTTTCAGCGCCCGGATCACCGCTTCCTCAACTTCCGGCGGCTTCCAAAGGGAGGTCGCCGCATTGTCAAAATAAATCATGGTTTTACCAGACGGCCCGCCTGCGTCATTTTTTCCGCAATGACGTACATGTTCGTCACGCCGCCTACCTGGAGCTTTTCCGTCAGCCCGTAGTGGTTTAAGCAGGTGCCGCAGGTCAGGATCTCCACACCCTGAGCCTCCAGGGACTTTAAATCTTCCAAAGTCGGAGCGTCTTCGCAGGTCAGCTTCGCACCGCCGTTATAAAACAGGATTGTCGAAGGAAGCGCATCCTGCTGGGTCAGCGCAAACAGAAAGCCCTTCATCAGGATTTTTCCAAGGGCCTCGTCGCCGTTTCCCATCGTTTCCGAAGAAATCACCACCACGGTATCTTTCCGGATATCGCAGGCGCAGGTCTCTTCTTCCTGCTCCGCAGTCTCCTGCGGCGCGTCCCCGACGGTCAGGAGCACCCGGTATTTCTGTTCTTCCAGCTTTTCGGACTGGGCCTTGTAGTGTTTCTGGTTTGCCATTTTGGTCAGATTCTGAACCGCGATTTCATTGTCCACCAGAATTTCCACCTGGCCGGAGCCGCCCAGCTCCTTCACCGCGTTTTTCGCCTTAATTACCGGAATGGGGCAGGTATCGCCCAGTGCGTTTACTTTAATCATTTTTCTCCTCCAACTACTCGAATTTCGGTTTCCTGCCGTTCCAAAAGTTCTCCGACGATCGCCGCCGGAAGCCCTTCGTTTCGCAAATCGGCCAGCAATGCTTCCGCCTGCTCCGCTTTTACCGCAAGCAAAAGCCCGCCGGACGTCTGCGGGTCAAACAGCACTTCTTCCATTGCGAAAGAAACCTGTTCGAATTTCACAAAAGGCCCTGCGTAATTCCGGTTCCGCTGTCCTCCGGCCGTCAGCAGGAATTCGTCGGCGTAAGCAAGCGCTTCCGCAATTACCGGAATCTTCCCGGCGTCAATGCGGCAGGACAGCTTCTGCCCCATCATTTCATGCAGATGGCCCAGAAATCCGAAGCCCGTCACGTCCGTACAGGCGTGAACCTCATACTTCCGGCTGATTTCCGAGGCCCTCCGGTTCAGGGTTATCATCGAACGCACCGCTTCTTCCAGGGCCTCCCCGGACGCTTCGCCTACACGATTGGCCGTGCATACGATTCCTACGCCCAGCTTTTTCGTCAGGATCAGCTTGTCGCCCGGCTTTCCCTGGTCATTCTGATAAATTTGCCCCGGATGCACCACGCCTGTCACGGAAAGGCCATATTTCACATCCGCATCCGCAATCGAATGGCCGCCGGAGAGCACCGCGCCCGCTTCCGCCACTTTTTCGGCGCCGCCCCGCAGGATCTCCCCCAGCACATTCAAATCCATGTTTTCCGGAAAACACACGATATTCAGCGCGGTTTTCACCACGCCGCCCATGGCGTAGATATCGCTGAGCGCATTCGCGGCCGCAATTTTCCCGAACACATACGGATCTTCCACCATCGGCGGGAAAAAATCCAGGGTCTGCACCATCGCCACGTCCTCCGTCAGCTTATAAACCGCCGCGTCGTCCCGGCTGTCGTAGCCCACTAACAGGTTCGGATCTTCCGGCCCTTTCGGGAGCTTTTCCAGGACTCTGGAAAGTACGCCTGCCCCCAGTTTCGCGGTACATCCGCCGCCTTTACAAAAGACAATTTTTTCACTCATTCCAATGCCCGATCCTCCAAAAAGCTTGTGAGAACGCACTGTTCAAAGCCACGCTCCCGCAGCCTTTCCCGGATCGCTTCTCCCTCCTTTATCCGCTGCGGCGAATCGCACTTGTTCAAAACCACATAATAAGGCCGTCCGCCCACATTTTTTCGGGTGCCTTCTTCGGAAAGCAAGATTTCGGCCATCTTTTCAGCATCCAGAACCGCATCCGGTGTGATGCCGAGCAAACGGACTGCCTCCTGCTGCCGGAAGCAGACCTCGCGCAGAGGCCTTCCCACCGCATCCATCCCCAGAACGCCAATGACCAGATCACAAAATTCCGGAATCACCGGTTCGTGTCCCGCCGGAACTTTACAGGGCATGTTCTTCGCCCCGTCCGCTTCCAGCAGAACCGTTTCCGCCATCTGCGCATACCGCTTCAGCTCCTCCGGTTCCAGGCTTTTCAGCTTCCCGCCTTCGCAGGGCTGTCCCACCACCGCATACGAACCGCCCGCCCAGAGGTTTCGCACCTCTTCCGGGTTTCCCGCCCACACCCGTCCTTCCGGCCGGTAAATATGCGTGGTCGTCGTGACCAGCGTGCGCGCTCCTTTTTTCGCGAAGTGCTCCGCCAGCGCATACAAAAGCGCCGTCTTCCCGCCTGCCCCCACGAGAGCAATCACGTGATTTTTCTCTCGCAGAAACGGGAGTTTTCCCTGAAGAATCATCTGCCGCGTTTCACTCCCGGAACGTAATCGTCTGCGTCTCCGGGTCCATCTCCTCCACAATCGCCAGCGACTCCACCCGGTATCCTTTCTCCCTCAGAAGCACGCCTCCCTGCTGGAAACCTTTCTCGATCACAATTCCGATTCCCGCCAGATTCGCATGGGCCGCCTCGATCAGATGCACCAGCCCCATGGCCGCGCACCCATTCGCCAGGAAATCGTCGATCACCAGAATATTTTCCCCCGGACTCAAAAAACGGCTCGCCACGATCACCTCATACTTCCGCTTATGCGTAAAGGACTCGATCTGCGTCGACAGCATCGTCCCATCCAGATTGATCGACTGGGACTTTTTCGCGAACACCACCGGACATTCAAAATACTGCGCCACGATCGCCGCGATCCCGATTCCCGACGCTTCGATCGTCAGGATCTTATCCACCTTCACATCCGCGAACCGGCGCTTAAACTCCTTCCCGATCTCATTGAACAGGCCGATATCCATCTGATGGTTCAGGAAATTGTCCACCTTCAGTACATGGCCCGGTTTCATAACCCCGTCTTTTCGAATGCGTTCCTTTAAAAGCTCCATAATTCTTTGCTCATCCTTTCGTGATTTTCCGTTTTTGTCTGAACAAAATTATATCAGCTTCCCAAAATGTTGTAAATAGATTTTCGCAGTTCCGGCCGTTTTCCCTATATCCAGAAAAACCACAGATAAATCACCAAAATTTCCAGAATCGCCGCCGCGTACAGCACCCCCGCCGCAATCACCGCCGCTCCAATCCGCAGCCTCCAATACACCTCTTTCCGCACCGGACACGCCAGAATCAACGCCTGTACCTTCCGCTCCTTTTTCGAAACCATCTTCCCTGCAAACACCCCCAAAACAGCCAGCACCACCGGCAGCATCCAAAGCAGATACGCCCCAAAACTCACCAGCGAAAACGGCGCCGTATGATTTACCCCAAAAATCACCACACCCCGAAACACCTGCCATCCATACGCCAGCAAAACCAGCAGAAACCCCAGATAATACCAGTTCCACATCAAGCGTTTCAGCTCATACCCCATAAGTTTCTTCCACATAAAGATCCTCCTCTTCCAATCCGCTGATCTCCAGGAAATCCTGGTACGTGCACCCCAGATACCCCATCTGAAACAATTCCGCCAGCACCTCATCCATCCGTTCTTCCCCAAGAATCTGCTCCGCCTTCCACAATTTCAGCGGCATCAGCGAATACTGCTCCACCGTCGTCCGGCTCCCGCTCACCAGGTACTGCAAATCTTCCGGTAATTTTTCCAAATATTCCGGATTTCTCACATAAAAATCCTGGTAATAATCCTCCACCGCTTCTTTCCACGCATTCAGATAATACGTTTCCGCGTATTCTTCCCCCTTCCATTCCTTCATCATTCGATACGTGGTATAGACCGTCACACCCTCCGAAGACCATTCCGGGTGCTCCGCATCCTCCCAGAACTGGCACGCCAGCCCCCACCACTGATGGGTAATCTCATGGGCCAGGACTTCGGAACCGCTGGCCCCTTTTTTCTCATCCTTGAAGCCTTCCTCGCTGAAGCTGCTCTCATCCATCACGCTCATGCCATCCGACGCATAGCCCCCGGACAGGTAAACGCTGGTTTCCAGAAGCCGCAGGCCGTTTTCTTCCCCGAATCCCAGGCTTCCATAATGCGTTTCACAATAATCAAATACATTTTTCAAGGTTTCGTCGATCTGGATTTCGTCCATTGCAGCCTCGTGCTTTTGGCTGTACCAGAGTTGGACTTCTCCCCCGTTCTCAAGGGAAATTGTCCTGGAAACGTAATCGCCCGCATAAAGCCGGGGCGTCGGATCATTGGAAATACTTTCCCAGGTGTTGGTTCCGTCGCCGTTTTCTTCCTTTAGGGAAACCTCCACGCGCCCTCCCATAACAGGCGTCAGATTCTCCGGCAAGGTCATGCGAAGCGTCGTCTTCAGCGTATCGTCATAGTCCATCTGAAGAGCCGGCGTCAGCTCCAATCTGCCAAGACAGATGGACTCCCGGCTGATTTCCAGCATTCCCTGGTTGTATTCGATAATCGACCATTCCTGGGGAAGGCCGCCGTATTCAAACTCCAGAAGGATTTCTTCTTCCGCCGGAAGGGTAAAGGTAATGTCCTTGGTATTGTCGTAATCGCTTCCTTCCGTAAACGGAATTTCTTCCCCATTTGCCGTCATATTTTTCACGGTATAGCCCGGATTGATCTGCATGACAGCCTGCTGCTCTTCTCCGGTTAAATTTTGAATCCGGTAAGACCCTTTAGCTTTTAAGGTTCCCAAAAAGGTGTCCGTTTTCAACTCCACGTCGCTTTCCAGAAGTTTCAGTTCTTCCGCATATTCCACCATCATTGTCCCAATTGTACTCAAATCTTTGGAACTATGATCGACAAACGGCTGATAAACAAACAGATTTCCGGCGAGAATTCCAAGCGCCAGCCCCAGAACCGCGAAAAGAAGCTTCTTCCGGTTCGCCCGCATGGACCCGAAAAACCCCTTCTCATACCGCCTCGTTGCAAAAAGCCCCAGCAAAAAGAATGCAGATAAAAGCATCAGCCAGAACAGACGGTTATATGCTGCGGACTGGAGCATCCGCACATTTCCAAAGTCGTCTGACATGAAATTGACCGCTGGTTTTACCCATGGCAGAAGATAACTGCTGCTTACGGAGCCATTCCAGCACATTAAATAGAAAACAAGAAAAGTAATGGCGCTTAAATCTGCCCGCTCCCAAAAGCTGTAGATGCCGCTGGCCGCCAAAATTGCAAACCAGATGGAAAAAAGCGAAAAAAGCACATATGCGGAAAAATACAGTCCCACATTCCACGCCGTTCCGGTCTTCCAGCAAGTCCACGGCAAATACACAAGGCAGATTCCCACTTCAGTGAAAAAAGCCAGCAGGCAAAGCGCCAGCAGCCGCGCCGTTTTCCGGACAAAAGGCGAATACACCGCATCTTGCAGGATATCCATTCCCCAGGCCTTTTCCCGGTTTGCCGAGACCAACGTAAAAATCCCCCAGAACATTGCCCCCAGAACCCCTCCCACATACGCCGGATTCCCCAGATACAGCGCATTTCTGGTAGAGCCGTAGATCGGCTGATAGAAAAGCCCTGCAATGGGCGCCGCGGCTGTCACCAGAAGAAGCAGCCAGAAAGACCGCTTTTTCAAAAACCGGAGGCATTCCATCCGGATGGAAGCAAACAGTCTCATTGCCGCGCCTCCTCTCCCTTTTGCAGCCAGAGGTAGGCCTGTTCCAGGGAATCGCACTCAGCTTCCCCCTCCAGCTCCTCTGCCGTCCCATCATAAAGAATCTCCCCGTGATTCATCACAAGCAGTCTGTCGCAGACCGCCTGCACATCTTCGATAATATGCGTAGACAGGATTAAAATGCTCGTCTTCGCCTTCCCGGCCAGCAGGTTCCGGAAATACACCCGCTCCTCCGGGTCCAGGCCCACTGTAGGTTCGTCAAAGATCAGCAGCCCCGGATTTCCGAGCAATGCCTGGGCGATCCCGACTCTCTGGCGCTGCCCGCCGGAAAGCGTGCGGATTCGGTTCTTTTTCTTTTCTGTCAGATGCGTCTCCGCAAGCGCCTGGGAAATGGCTTTTTCCCTGTCCGGAAGCTGTTTTAACACCGCCATATAGTCCAGGAACTGCCAGACCGTCAGCTCCTCGTAAAGCCCGAAGCTCTGGGGCAGGTAGCCCAGATTTTTCTTTAACTCCTTCTCTTTTTTCGCCAGCGGCTCCCCGTTTACCAGAACTGCACCTTTTTCCGGCATCAGCCCGGCGCAAAGCAGCTTCATCAGCGTTGTCTTGCCTGCCCCGTTGGGGCCCAGAAGGCCGGTCATGCCAGGCTGAAAAGAAAGGCTGATCCGTTTCAGGGCGCGTTTGCCGCCGGGGTAGACGTATTCCAGATTTTTTGCTTCAAGATTCATAAAGACTTCATCCTCCTTTTGTTTTTTCCCTGTTCAGGATAGCAAAAGAGTTTGAAGTCTTTCTGTGCGCTTTATGTGATTTCTGTGGAGTCCATGGCCAAATAGAAAGCTACGCCGTGCCGGGTGTTTCGAATTTCGTAAGACGCCTGGTACGGCTCCAGGATCATTTTTACCAGGTACAGTCCTAACCCGCTGCCGCCGCTTCGCCGGTTCCTGGATTTCTCCACCCGGTAAAAGGCCTCGAAGAGCCGTCCGATAGATTCTTCCGGAATCTGGACGCCGGAGTTTTCCATTTCAAAGCATACCCGGTCGTTCTCCTTCCAGAGCATCAGCCGGATCTGCGCGCCCGGCGGGGAATAATGGACGGCATTGCTCCACAGATTTCCAAAGACCTTCCGCATCAGAGACGGGTCGGCATTGACCGGATAACATTCGCCGGCGTTGTACCGCTCTAACGGCTCATCCAAATCCAGTGTCCGGCCTTCCTGCGGGAACAGAAGCACGCATTTCTGGTCTTTCTGCCGCCACATTTCCTGATAGGAGACAGCCGTTTTCTGCAATAATTCGGCCAGATCGACGGTTTCCCGTTTCTGCCCGAAACTTTCTCCCTCCATCCTGGAAATCTGCAGCAATTCGGAAACCAGCCCCTCCATTTCCCCTGTCACCGCCAGGGAGCGCCGCAGGTATTTTTCCCGATCCTGGTAAGCCCCTACCTTGTAGAGCATCCCTTCGAGCTGCCCTTTTAAAATGGTGACCGGAGTTTTCAGTTCGTGGGAAACGGCTCGGAAAAATTCCAGCCGCCGCTTTTCCAGCAGGCGCTCCCGCTCAATGTCCTGCTGCAGTGCCCGGTTCGCGCTCTTTAAATCGCTGAGGGCTTTCGACAGGCTGTCCGCCATCTGGTTCAGGCTTCTGGCAAGGGTGCCGATTTCATCCTGCCGCCCTTCCCCTTCGCATTGCCACTGAAAATCCAGCCCGGCCATTTTTTTCGAAATAGCGCTCATCTGCACAATCGGCCGCGTAATATACCTCGCATAGAAAAAGGCCCCCACGACCGCGATCAGCAGCACGATCACCACCAGCCAGGGCAGAATTTTATGCAAAGCCTCCACCGCCTGGTTGACCTCGGAAATCCGCCCATAAATCCAGAGTACGCCGGTCGTTCCGTCCTTCAGCGTCACCTCATAGGTTTTCTGATCCGTGCTTTCCGCAATGGTTGTCTGCATCTCGTCGGTTTCCACACTGCTTGTCGTCACCGAGATCACGGAGGAAACCATCCCGTCGATCATGACCGGCCACTCCTGGGCTTCCAAGTCTGCTTCCACCGCTTCTTCATCCACCGTCTGCCCGGTATCCACCTCTGCTTCCACCACCTCTTCATCTGCCGTCTGCCCGGTATCCCCGTCCAGCGAAAAAAGGACGGTAGCATTGTTCTTGTCCCCAAATTCTGAAAGTAACTGGTTATAATCATCCTCTGCCGTGTAAGTTTCCAGCTCCTGTACCAGTTTTTCCGCCCGCTCTTCGATCTGCTGGTTCAGGCTTGTGGTGTAGCTGATCGGCATAAACCAGGCCACGAACCCGTAGGTCAGGGCGCTGGTCAGGCTTAAAAGCAGAGCCGTGATCAGAAAAATTTTAATGGTCAGGCTTCTTCGAATATTCTTGATCAATGCAGTATCCCACCCCTCTGACCGTATGAATATAATCTTCCTTCGTCTTTTTTCGAAGGTTTTTGATATGGGTATCCACGATCCGTTCGTCTCCGAAAAAATCATAGCCCCAGACCTGATCCAGGAGATACTGTCTGGTCAGGACTTTTCCCGGATGTTCCAAAAGCGTGCGCAAAAGCTCATATTCCTTCTGGGTCAGGATCAGTTCTTCTCCATTTTCCCAGACTTTATAGGCGGAGGTGTCCATGCATAAATCTCCCCAGATCAACGTATTTTCTTCTCCGGAATGCCCTTCTCTCTGCCCGGACTCCCACTCCCTGCGCCGGAATACGGCTGCAATTTTCCGCAGGAGCACCTGCATGGAAAACGGTTTCGTAATATAATCGTCCGCCATCAGATCCAACCCGCGAATCTGATCTTCTTCGCCTCCCAGAGCCGTCACCATGACGATGGGGACTTTTGATTTCTTCCGGATGATTTCGCAGACGCCAAAGCCGTCGATTTTGGGAAGCAGCAGATCCAAAAGGATCAGGTCGTAGGCCTTTTTTTCGAACTGGAGCAGGCCTTCGATACCGTCTGCTGCCAGGGTGATCTGGTAGCCTGCGCTGGTCAGGAAGTTGTCCAAAAGCTCCCGGATATCATCATCATCTTCAATTACCAGTATTTGTTTCATGGGTTCTCTCCTTCATGCATCATTCCCATATAGTATAGCACTGTTTTATGTGTTTTTTATGGAGAAGACGCAAAATGGCCGCAGGCTTTTCGAATTTCGTCGAAATGTCTGCGGCCGTATGCTTTTTTATCCGATTTCTCCCAGCTTTTCAATGGCCTGCTCCGGGATCATGCACATCCGATGTTCTTTTAGAAAGGCTTCCGAAGCCCCTTCTCCTCTGGTGTCCCCGCCGAATTCCCCGGCCAGGTTCAAAAACCCGGCGGCCAGCTTCTGGCTGGCGTCTCCGGAAAAGTCTGCGAACAGGTAATACTGGTCTTTATGCTTGTAAAGACGGCTTACCGGCATGGCCTGCGCGCCGATGGCGCTGCAGAAGCTGATCGTGTCGTCCAGGGAACGAAACAGTACCCGGCAGGTGGACTGGGACGCATCTTCCAGGCGGCGGACTTCCCTCGTCACGCCGGAGGAACCGGTATTCAGGGCCTCTTCGCCCTCGTCGGGATCATGACCCTGAAGAAGGGATTCGATCTCTTCCATCAGTTCGTTGTAGGCGTCTGCTTTTTCCTGCCCTTCCAGGGAGCGGATGTGATCGATCTTTCCGGAGGCCAGCAGCTCGTTCATGGCGTCGATCCGATACTCCAGCACTTCCATATTATGGTCGATTTCTTTTTCGATATCTGCACAGGAAATAACGATCAGCAGGCTCTGATCCGGGAGCATCTGGGCGGTAAAGTTCTGAATGCCGTCGGGCAGCTCCAGGCCTAAGGCGGACTTGCCGTTTTCCAGGATCTTGCTCAGGAAATCGATCGCTTTTTGGCGGTCTTCGGTCAGTTCCCGGAAATCATAGCCCATGTCGTGGATTTCCTGCATGGTGACACGGCAGCTGATGCGTGTATCACTGATTTTCCAAAATGTCATTGCTCCACCTCCTGACTCATAACATGTTATATATGTTATATAACACAACTTGGGGATTGTCAAGAAAAATCTGCTGGAAGATTCCGTCACACCCGTGCCGCTGAAAATCTTTCCAGCGGCTGAATCCGGCATTTGCCAAAATCGCAGGCGCTTCCGCTTTAATCCCAGGAGAAAAACCGCGCTCCCATATAACCATCTATGCCGTCTACCCGTACATGATACCATCCGCCTGCATCATCCAGGAATTCGACGACCGTTCCGGCGTAATAGGTGGTAATAATATCATATTCATAACCAGGGCCGCTGCGAATGTAGCAGGCTTCCTGCAGGGTCAGGTATATTGGGCTATACTCCGTGGGAGCTTCCGTTTCCGGCGCTAAAGTCTCCGGTTCGGAAGGCGTCTCGCTCTCCGTCTGAGGCTCTGTTTCCGGTTCATTTCCGGCCGCTGCCGGAGTCTCTGTCACGCGTTCCGTCTCACTTTCGGCCGCTGCCGGAGCCTCCGTTCCGCTTTCCGTCTCACTTCCGGCCGCTGTCGAAGCCTCCGTTTCGCTTTCCGTCTCATTCCCAGTCGCCGCAGAACCTTCTGCTCCACCCTCTGTCTCTGTTCCAACCGCATCCGTGTTCTCCGTTTCCGGCTGGTTTTCACTTTCTGTCTCACTTTCCTGCCGGGTCTCGCTTTCCGCCTCCGCCATCTCCTCCGTCTGCGTCTCGCTTTCCGTCCGGGATTCACTCTCCTCGATCAGAATCGCCTCCTCCGACTCCTCCGGCGCCTGGCTGAAATGCTTATAAACCCCAATCCCAATCGCCGTAAGCCCCAGCATCCCCAAAAGCCCCGCCACAATCAGAATATAAATCAAATAATCCGAAATCCATTCCTTCCAATCCTTCATACCAACTTCCTTTCTCCAATCGCCTCAACTATTCCGTCAAACAGGAACGGGCAGCCCACCGCGCCACGTCCGCAGACCTGGCCAGCCGCTGCCCACACATTTTTAGAAGAACTGAGAACCCATATAACCGACCACTCCGTCGATCTCAACCTTATACCATCCTCCCACGTCCTCCAGGAAACGCACCGTAATCCCCGCCTCCTTCGTCCCATAAATCTCCGCGTCCATACTCGGCCCCGACCGGAAATTACATCCAACCTTCAGAACCAGATACACAGCCTCCTCCATCGGATCCGTCTCCGATTCCGTCTGCGTCTCGGTCTCCGTCTGGACTTCCGTGGCCACAATTTCCGTCTCCCTCTCCGTCACCGGTTCCGTGGCAGGTTCGCTTTCCGTCTGTACCTCTGTCATGACAATCGGCTCCGTCTCTTCCTCAACCGCAAGATCGGCCCACTGTCCATTCTCATCCTTCAAAAATCCTCCGGCAAACGCCCGCAGCCCAAAGATCGCTCCCACGATCACCGCCGCCGCCAAAAGCAGCAGAAGCACCGGCTGAAAATAAGCGGCCGAATGGTCATTCTTCTTCATGTTCCCCTCACTCCCTGCTGTTGTTCAGCATATACAGAAGCGCATTACAAATACAAGCCGCAATATTGCTCCCGCCTTTTCGCCCTTTCGCGACGATATAAGGCGCATCCGTCTGCATAATCAGCTCCTTCGAGGCCACAACATTCACGAAGCCCACCGGGACGCCGATGATCAGTTCCGGCGAAAGCTTTCCTTCCTCCATCAGCTCATACAGCCGAACCAGGGCCGTAGGCGCATTCCCAATGGCGAAAATCAACGGCTTTCCAAGGCCCGCCGCCTTCTCCATACTGGCCGTCGCCCTGGTCGTCCCCTGCTCCTTCGCCGCCCTGGCCACATCCTCATCGGACATAAAGCAGTAAACCTCGCCGCCGTAACGCGCCAGCGCCTTTTTGTTAATCCCGGCCTTCGCCATCTGGGTATCGGTCACAATGCACGCGCCGCCCTCGATGGCCCGCAGCGCCTTCTCCACCGCACCCTCGGAAAAACAGAGGTTCTTCGCATAATCAAAATCCGCACTCGTATGAATGCAGCGCTTCACAATCAGTTCCGTTCCAGGAATCAAAGGCGTATCTCCAAGCTCCTGGGTAATGATCTCAAAGCTCCTTGCTTCAATCTCACGGGGCAGCACATTTTCCAGTTCCACTTTCATTCCGACACATCCTTTCCGATTCCTGCTTCCAGTATCTCATAAATCTGCTTCATATTCAAGTGTTCTCTTAAACCTGCGGCAAGAAGATTGTACTGCTGTTCCTTAAACGCCTGGAAATCCACGCCCGTGATCTCGCTGACGTCGATTCCCTTCATCCGTCCCAGGTCTGTCACAACCGCCTTCGCCACCTGTTCCTTATCAAAAATTCCGTGCACATAGGTGCCATAGACATTCTGGCAATAAGCCCCGTCCTCCTTCACCTGCCCCTCCGAGCCGTTCGCATAATCCGCAATCTCCGTCATCGTCCGGCAGCCTTCTTTCAACGTGCTGACCCCCATATGAATCTCATAGCCTTCCAGCTCCACGCCGCCAAGAGACGAAAGAGGGCCTCCTATCTCCGAAAACGTCCCTTTCACCCTTGTGCGCGTTTTATTTCCCGCAAACACGGTTTCCATCGGCAAAAGCCCCATGCCTTTGATCTCGCCGCCTGCTTCCGTTCCCAGCGGGTCGCTTAATTTCTCGCCCAGCATCTGGTAGCCGCCGCAGACGCCAAAAATAATCTTCCCGGCCGCCGCAGCCTTCAGAATCGCCGCTTCCAGCCCATTCTGGCGCATCCACAGCAAATCTTCCATCGTATTTTTCGTTCCCGGCAGCAGGATCATATCCGGATTTTTCAGCTCGGCCACATTGTGGACATACCGCAGCGAAACCCCTTCCATACTCTCGAAAGGATTAAAATCCGTAAAATTCGAAATCCTCGGAACCCGGATCACGGCAATGTCAATCACGCCGACCTCCTGGCTTCCGTGAAAACGCTCCGTTAAGCTATCCTCATCTTCCACTTCGAGCTGCATATACGGCGCAACGCCCACCACCGGAATGCCCGCCTTTTCCTCCAGCATCACAATGCCCGGATCCAGGATCGTTTTATCGCCCCGGAATTTGTTGATAATCAGGCCCTTCACCATCGCCTTCTCATCCTCTTCCAGCAGCATCACCGTGCCGATGAGCTGGGCAAACACGCCGCCCCGGTCAATATCCCCGACCAGCAGCACCGGCGCTTTCGCCATTTTCGCCATCCCCATGTTCACGATATCGTCCTGTTTTAAATTAATCTCCGCCGGGCTTCCCGCGCCTTCGATTACGATAATGTCGTACTCCTCTTCCAGCTTCCGAAAAGCTTCCATCACCGCCGGAACCAGCTTTTTCTTATAGGCAAAGTAGTCCCTGGCGCTCATATTTCCCAGCACTTCCCCGTTTACAATGACCTGGGAACCCGTATCGTTCGTGGGCTTTAATAAGATCGGATTCATATAAACCGAGGGTTTAATGCCCGCCGCCTCGGCCTGCATCACCTGCGCCCTTCCCATTTCCAGCCCTTCTTCGGTGATAAAGGAATTCAGCGCCATATTCTGGGATTTAAAGGGAGCCACCCGGTAGCCGTCCTGCTTAAAAATCCGGCACAGCCCCGCCGCCAGCAGGCTCTTTCCCGCATTGGACATGGTTCCCTGGATCATAATTGTTTTCGCCATCTTTGCACCCGCTTTCCACTTTCAAAATAACACCTTCCGCAGAGCTTCCAAAAATCCTTGGTTTTCCTCCGGCATACGCACCGCGATCCGGTAAAACCCTTCCGAAAGCCCGTGATAATTGCTGCAATCCCGGATCAGATACCCTTCCTCCAGCGTCTTCTTCGCCAGCCCCGCAGGACCCCGGAAAAACAGAAAATTCGCCGAAGCCGGATAAACCGTAAGCCCCAGCTTTGTCAGTCCATCCGTCAGACGCTGCCGCTCCGTGCGCACAATTTCTCTGGCCCTGGCCACATACGCCTCTTCCTGAAGCGCCGCCACGCCCGCCGCCTGCGCCGGAACCGACACGCTCCACGGCTGCAGCACCAGCGAAATCCTGGCCAGCAGCTCCTCATCCGCACAAATCCCATAGCCCAGCCGCAGCCCCGGCATTGCGTATAATTTCGTAAACGCTTTCAAAAGAAACAGGTTCGGATAATCCGCCAGCCGGTTCTTCAGGCTATAGGCTTCCGGCTCGTCCAAAAAGCCGTTAAAGCACTCATCCAACGCCAGCACAGCACCTTTTTTCAGGCAATGTTCTGCCGCCCGTTCCAGAAACGGCCTCTCCAGACAGACTCCTGTCGGATTGTTCGGATTACAGAGAAACACCAGATCCACATCCTCCGTAATCTGCGCAAAATAATCCTCCCCCGGATAAAATCCCTGTTCTTCATGCAGTTCATAATAAGAAATCTCACATCCGGCGGCCCGCAGCGCCTGCTCATATTCCGCAAACCCCGGCGCCATCAAAAGCGCCTTCTTCGGCCGCAGCGCAAAGACCAGCGCAAAGATCAGCTCCGCCGCCCCATTGCCAAAAATCAGATACTCCTGCGGAACCTCTTCCTTTTCCGCCACCGCGGTACGAAGCCCGCGGCACTGAGGGTCGGGATAATTCGCAAGGGCCTGCCCGCAGTTTCGCACCGCCTCCAGAACCCCTTCCGGAACCCCGCAGGGATTGATATTCGCCGAAAAATCGACTTTCGGCCGACAGGTGTAAATGTCTCCGCCGTGTACATGCTTCTGCATTTCCTTCGTTTCCTTTCCTATTCCTCTTACAGCCATGCAAAAACCGCCCAGACCGCAAGCCGGACAACCGCAAACAACGCAAGCGATACGCCTGCCGTCGCATACAAAAGCTGGTTCGCCCGCCGGATATCTTCATATTCCACCGGCCTTATATTGTCCCCGATGGTCTTCTTTTTATAAAGCTCGCCAAAATAATAGGCATCCCCGGCAAGCTGCACCCGCAGGGCGCCGGCCATCACCGCCTCCGTCTGTGCGGAATTGGGACTCGCATGGTTAAACCGGTCGCGCAGATAGATCCGTTTCGCCTCTTTCCGATCCAGGCCCACAAGCGGGGCCGCCGCGATCATGATCCAGGCCGAAATCCTGGCCGGAAGAAAATTCACCACGTCATCCAGCTTCGCCGCAAACCGCCCGAAAAAGAGATATTTTTCGTTCTTATACCCCAGCATGGAATCCATCGTATTGATCGATTTATAAAAAAATCCAAGCGTCGCGCCGCCAATGGCCATAAACAGCATCGGCGCAATGATCCCATCCGACGTATTCTCCGCAACCGTCTCCACCGCCGCCTTCGTAACGCCCGCTTCATCCAGCGCATCCGTATCCCGTCCGACGATCATCGAAACGGCCTTTCGCGCGCCCGGCAGGTCATTCGCCTTCAGCCGGTCATAGACCTTCATACTCTCATCCTTCAGCGATTTCGTTGCAAGGAGCTGATAGCACATGATCGTTTCCAGCAAAAGCCGCAGCCCCCAGTGCACCCGCCCGGCGGCATATAAAAGCAGCGCAGGCACACCCGTACTCAAAATCACCACAACAAAGACCGTCACCACGCCTCCGGCCAGCTCTCCCCTGCTGGAAATCGGAAACACCTTCCGCACCTGCTTTTCCGTAAACGCGATCAGATTTCCCACGATCCGGATCGGATGATACAGAAAATGCGGGTCCCCGATCAGCAGATCCAGGAAAAAGCCGAGCACCAGCGCAATCAATAAATTTGGCATCACTCTTTCCCTCCGAACTCGACACATTCCGCCAGAAAACCGGCCGCGATCTCCGGCCTGGCATAATAATACAGATGCGGGAACCCCCACAATCCGTTCTTCTTCCCATGAATACAGCGCCAGCTCCGTTTCCGCAGCGGCTTTTTCGCCTCAAAGGCTTCCCCGCAGCAGGTGCTGTCAAAATAGTGGAATTCGTGGGCACGAATCTCGGAAAGGCCGCTCCCAAGAATCCCCTCCTCCTCCGTTTGCAGCGCAATGTAGCCAAACCGGGTGAGTTTCGGCGTCCGAAAGGCTTTCCCGGCCAGATTTCCGGTTCCGGCAAACGCATTGCCCTCCATATCCTCAAAGGACTCGTGAAGGTACATAAATCCGCCGCATTCCGCCATACACGGAAGGCCCGCCCGCAGTTTCGCGGCAATGTCTTCGCGCATCGAACGGTTCCCGTCCAACTCCTCCGCAAACAGTTCCGGATACCCGCCATAGAGCAAAAGCCCCTGAATATCCTCCGGAAGCTTCTGGTCATGAATCGGGGAAAACGGGACGATCTCCGCTCCCAGCTCCGTCAAAAGCTTTAAATTATCCTCATAAATAAAGCAGAACGCCTCATCCTTTGCCAGCGCAATCCGCGGCTTTCCCGCCCGCACCCGCACAGTTTCCGGCGAATCCAAAAGTCTCCGCACCGCAGCCGGGCATACGCCTTCCACTTCCGGCGCAGACTTTGCAAGCGCGATCAGCGCATCCAGTTCCAGCGACTTTTCCAGCGTTTCCGCGAGAAGCGTAAACTTTTCCTCTAAATCCTGCACCTCATCCGGCAAAACCAGCCCCAAATGGCGGCTGTCCAGCGAAAGTTCGGAAAGCTTCGGCACGTAGCCGTACACCCGCACCCCAAGCTCCTCTTCCACCAGTTTCTTCACCTCCGGATACAGCATCGGCGACATCTGGTTTAAGATAACTCCCGCAATGTGGCTCTCTTCCCGGTATTCCAGAAATCCCTTAATAAACGCCAGAACGGAAAGGCTCATGCCCTTCGTATTCACGATCAGGACCACCGGCGTTTCCGTCACATCCGCCAGATCATAGGCACTGGCCTTTGTGCTGATCCCGCCAAGGCCGTCATAATAGCCCATGACTCCTTCCATCACCGAAATGTCCGTCCCCTTCGCGCCTTCCGCAAACAGGTAGCGGGTCGTCTCCCGGTCTGTAAAAAACGTATCCAGATTCCGGGACTTCGCCTTTAACACCCTGGAATGGAACATCGGGTCAATGTAATCCGGCCCGCACTTAAAGGACGAAACCCCAAGCCCCCGCATCCGCAGGGCCTGCAAAATCCCGCAGGTAATCAGCGTTTTCCCGCTGCCGCTGGCCCCTGCCGCCAGCATAAATCTGGGCTGTCCCATCATACGCCACCTCCGGTACAGGAAATGACATAAACCGGATTCTGACCCATCATCATATGGTAACGGCCCACTTCCTTCGACTTTCCAACGGAAACGGCTGCAATGTCCGTCTCCGTCACCTTCAGTTCTTTTAAGCAGTTCAGCGCTTCCGCCACCGTTTCCAGCGCAATCGCATTGATCACAATCCTGGCCGACGGATTTTTCGCAAGCACCAGCTCCATGATTTCCTTCAGGTTCCCCGAAGAACCGCCGATAAACACATGGGTCGGAGCCGGGAGAGGCTCCAGCGCCTCCGGTGCGAGTCCAGCAATGATCTGCAGGTTATCGGCCGCAAATTTTCTCTTATTTTTCTCCAGAAGTTCTACTGCCTCTTCCTTCTTTTCAATAGCATAGACCTGCCCGTTTACTGCCTGCAATGCCATCTCAATGGACACCGAGCCAGTCCCCGCGCCCACATCGTAAGCAACCGCATCTTCCGTCAGCCGCAGCTTCGAAAGCGAAATACTGCGCACCTCGCTCTTCGTCATCGGGACTTTTTCCCGCAGGAAAACCTCGTCGTCCAGCCCATGGGTGACCGTCGTCACCGGGGACGGATTCTCAATCAGAACCACACACAGCGGATCAAATATTTCATTGCGAAGCGCATCCGGCGTTCCGACTGTAATCTTCTCCTCCGGATAAGAAAGCTGCTCACCCACGGAAATTTTCACCTGATCCATCCCATAATCCAGGAACCTACGGCAAAGGCAGTTCACACCATCCCGTTCCCCTACCAGGGCGAACACCTTCGGATACCTCTGCACCATGCCAATGATGTTCGCATTTCTCCCGTGCAGGCTCACCAGCTTCACATCCTCCCAGGAAGTATGCAGTTTTCCGCACAGATAAACCACAGACGAAATCCCGCAGCAAACCCGGATATCTTCCCCTTCAAAGGCTTCAAACAACTTTTTCGCCCCGCTGTAAAACCCGATATCCCCGGACAGCAGAACCGTGATTTTTTCATATTCCGGATGCTGATAGACATAATTCCGGATTTCTTCCGTTTTGTATGCGCTCAGTACCGGTTTCCCAAACTCTTCGGCCGCTTTCAGCATCCGGCCAGCACCGATCAAAAGCTCCGCTTCCTGGCAGGCTTTTTTCACTTCGGCCGTCATCCCGTCACGGCTCCCCATGCCGATTCCTGCTAAAGTGATCTGGCGTTTTGGCATCAGGCCAAGCTTTTCGCACAGGATCTTCCGGATTTGCAGCGCACTGTGGCCTTCCCCGCTTTCTGCCGGCCGGCCGATCAGCACCACCTTCGCGCCTGCCTTTCTGGCCGCCCGCACCTTTTCCCCGAAGCCGCCTTCTTTTCCCGCTTCCTTCGTCACCAGCCAGGCCGCCCCGGTCTGATGAAGCAATGCGGTATTCAGCTCTTCCGAAAACGGCCCCTGCATGCAGATCAGATTCTTTCCCTGGAATCCCAGCTCCGCGCAGGCTGCCGCCACGCCCGGCGTTGACAGGACACGCGCGACCACTCGCTCCTTGTAATCCGGCAATGCCGTATATTTCGCAAGCTCCTTGCTTCCCGTCGCCGCTAAAATCCTGCCTTCTGTATTCGCCAGAAACGCTACCGCCTCCTCCACCGAATTCACGAAAATGCAGTCCTGTGTGCCTTCCTCGCCGGCTTCCCGCAAAAGCCGGAGGTATTCGCGTTCGGTTTTCGCGCAGGCGTTTCGGATGTTCTCCGAGACGACAACCGCGTAAGGATGCGTTGCGTCAATCACACAGGCGGCCCCAATCTCCAAAATCAGAGCCGCGATCTCCTCCGTATCCAGCCGCCCAGCATGGACTTTCAAAAATTCCCCTTCGGGCATCAGCGTTTCCCCGTACTCCGTGGCCACGCAGGCATGGACGAGCACCTGCTGCCTGCTTAAAAATTCCGCAAGGCTGCGCCCTTCCGTGGTGCCCGCAAAAATCAATACATTTGTCATGGCTGTGTCCTTTCCCTGGCACACATCAATACTGGTAGCCTCTTGGCGTTACCATGCGCCCGCCGATATTCTTCGTCTGCGAATTTCCGATAAAGACCGTTGTAAACATGTCCACCTGCTTTTCGCGCAGCTCCTTCAGCGTCATGACCTCCATATGCTCGCCCTCGCGTCCGATGCTCTGCACCGTACCGCACACAGTATCCGGCGACTTATGCTGCATCATCAGATCACAGGCCTTCTGCAGGTAATCGTGGCGTTTTTTGCTCGACGGATTATACAGGCAGATCACAAAGTCCGCCTCAGACGCACACAGAAGCCGTTTTTCGATCTTCTCCCAGGGCGTCATCAGGTCGCTTAAACTGATCAGCGCAAAATCGTGGATCAGCGGCGCGCCCAGAACAGCCGCTCCGCCTGTCGCCGCCGTAACCCCCGGAATCACTTCCACCTCAATCTGCGGATACCGCTGGCCGATTTCCAGCATCAGGCCGGACATGCCATAAACACCCGCATCCCCGCTGCAGATCATGGCTACCGTCTTTCCCTTTGCCGCTTCCTCAAACGCAAGCTCACAGCGGTCTACCTCTTTGCGCATCGGCGTAGTCAGGAATTCTTTCTCCGCGAAATGCTCTTTCACCAGATCCACATACACCGTATAACCCACGATTACATCGCAGCTTTTCAGGGCATTCGCCGCCCGCATCGTCATCTGCTCATATTCTCCGGGGCCGATTCCCACAACATAAATTTTACTCAAAGTCCACACTCCATTTCTCGATTGCCAGGGCAACCGTCACGCCATTGCCCGCCATTTTTTTCTGTATCAATGTCCCGTTCCCGCTTCCCAGAACCGCGCTCCGCTCGCAGACATTTTCCACGCCGGTCACGGATTTCACAAAGCCGGAAGCGGAAAAATCGCCCTTGGCCCCGGCCAGTTCCTCTGCGGAATACGTCCGAAACGGCAGCCCATATTTCTCACAAAATGCCAAAATGCCCGGCTCTTCCTTTTTTAAATCCACACTTGCCGCCTGCTTCAGGCTGTGAATCGAAAGATGATTCCGTTGCAATGCCGCCAAAACCGCCGCTTCGATTTCCTCCATCGGCTTTTCCTTCCGGCAGCCAAGCCCCAGGGTCACGATCCGCGGGATCAGATGCAGGGTATTGACAAAGGGATGCTTCTCTTCATTTAAAGAAATAACCATCCCCGTCTCTCCGTCAAAGGGTTCCCCGTCCTTCTGCACGGTCAGTTCTTCCGGCACCGGGCCCTCCACAGGGAATTCACTGAGAAGCCCTACCGGTTTCTCGTCTAAAATATCCGCCGAGACAGCTTTCGCCGCCTTCAGATTGCTGATATACAAATTTTTCTTTTTTGCAAATACATCGACGGCGAAACGCCCATTTACGTCCGTGGCCGTCGTGATCACCGGAATTGCCCCGGTCAGGTTTGCCAGCGTTCCCGCCAGCTCGTTCGCCCCGCCCAGATGGCCGGACAGCAGCGAAATTGCAAAAACGCCTTTCTCGTCCATCACAACCACCGCCGGGTCCTTGTCCTTTCCCTGGACAAAGGGGGCAATGCTGCGCACGGCGATGCCCGACGCCCCGATAAAGAGCAGGCCGTCCATCTGTTCAAACATGCGGCCCGTCCAGGCTTTCAGCGGCTCTTTTAATGGGAGCAATCCGTTTTCCGCCGCATACTTTTCCATGGCCCAGGCCTCCACCGCATAGCCCTGAAGGGACAGGGCCTGCCGCAGCGACGCATTTAACCGGCTTCCCTTTGCGGTAAAGCTGACGGATGCAAGCCTCATTTCGTCGCCTCGCGGAATTCCGTCGTAAAGGCCGGATTGTACAGGTCGGAACGGTTATAGTGGCTGTGCGTTACCACATCGCCGATAATCATCAGCGCCGTCTTGGTAATGTGGTTTTCCGCCGCCGTCTGAGCCAGCGTCCCTACCGTGCATACAAATGCTTTTTCATCTTCCCAGGTCGCCTTATAAACAATCGCCGCCGGTGTATCGGCGCTGTAGCCGCCTGCAATCAGGCGCTCCGAGAGCTTTTCCAGCATTCCGGTGCTCAGGAAAACCACCATCGTCGCCTGGTGGGCCGCCAGAGAGGCGATTTCTTCCTTTTCCGGGACAGGCGTCCGGCCTGCCATACGGGTGATGATCACGCTCTGGGATACATTCGGAAGCGTATATTCCAGATTCAATGCGCTGGCCGCCCCGCAAAAAGCGCTGACGCCCGGACAGTAATCATACGCAATGCCCTTCTCGTCCAGCACATCCATCTGTTCCCGGATTGCCCCATAAATACAGGGATCTCCCGTGTGAAGACGAACCGTCGTCAGTCCCTTCTCCTCCGCCTCAAACATTACATCCAAAACTTCTTCCAGCGTCATTTTCGCGCTGTTATACACCGCGCAGCCTTCCTTCTTATAATCCAGAAGCTGCGGGTTTACGAGGGAGCCCGCGTAAATAATCACGTCCGCCTTTTCCAGAAGATTTTTCCCCCGGACAGTGATCAGATCCGGCGCACCGCTTCCTGCTCCTACAAAATGAATCATTTCTCTGTTCCCTCCTTTACGATAATCAACGAATAGTAACCGGCATTTTCCGGGATTTCGTCCGCATTGCGGTAAATGTGTTCCTCCGGCATGCCGCAGTTTTCAATCATAACTGCCTGGGCGCCAGTGGCTTTCAGTTTTTCCTTTACTTCGCCCATCTTCTTTCCGGCTTTCATCAGGACTTTGGTGCCGGACATGGCCAGCGCCTCGTCGATCTGGTACGAAGCCGGAATCACGTGCAGCGGCTCCGATTTTTCCACCAGGCCCATGTTCATTCTGGCCGCCACGGCGCAGAAGGAAGTAATCCCGCTGACAATTTCCGCCTGATAGCCCCGCTCCAGAATTTTCTTATGCACATACAAATAAGTCGAATAAACGGTGGGATCGCCCAGGGTCAGGAAGACCACGTTTCTGCCGGCTTTCAGGTGTTCTTCCACCTGGTCGGCGGCGTGGGTGTGGTTGGCTTCCAGGACTTCCGGGTTTTTGGTCATTGGCATCGGAAGGGCCAGGAGTTCTTTTTGGGCCAGTTCCGGGACGGCCTGGACGGCGATCTGGTAGGCTACGGTTTCGGTTGGGGTCTCGCCGGGGAAGGCGATGAGCTGGTTTTCTTTGATCAGGCGGACTGCCTTTAGGGTTAAGAGTTCGGGGTCGCCGGGGCCGATGCCCAGGCCGTATAAAATACCGGTCATATGTGTTCTCCTTTTTCTTTGGGTTGTTGTTTTATAATGAAATGTTTTTCTTTGTCTTTTTGGTTCGCGTGGCGGCGGGTGCTATAGCACGAAACTTTTGTCACTTGACCGCCGGAGCGCACGGTTTGGGGTGCGGCGGTTGTTCCATGGAGCCGCCGTTTTCCGCGGTTCGCGACGCGGCCGCTACGTTGTGGAAGCGCCTTTTCTCGCGGTTTGCGGCGTGGTCGTTTTTGGCGCCGGACTTCCGGATTCTGCGTTTGCGGCATGGCTGCTGTGTTATGAAGCGCCTTCTCTCGCGGTTCGCGGCATGGCCGTTTTTGTTGCCGGGCGGCCCGTCTGAGCCCCCCGCTTCGCGGCGCGGCTGTTTGTTCCGCCATATTTTTGTCTATGCTGCTAGAACGTAGATTCCTACTATTTGTGCTGCGACTCTTTTGCTGTCGGGCGGCCTGGCTGAGCTCCCGCTTCGCAGCGTGGCCGTTTGTCACGCCATATTTTTGTCTATGCTGCTAAGACGTAGATTCCTACGATTGTGCTGCGACTCTTTTGCTGTCGGGCGGCCTGGCTGAGCTCCCGCTTCGCGGCGTAGCTGTTTGTCGCTATACTTTTGCCTGTGCTGCTGGGGCGTCGATTCCTGCGATTGTGCTGCGACTCTTTTGCTGTCGGGCGGCCTGGCTGAGCCCCCGCTTCGCGGCGTAGCTGTTTGTCGCTATACTTTTGCCTGTGCTGCTGGGGCGTCGATTCCTGCGACTGCGGTGTGGCCTCTTTTTTCGCCGGGCTGTCGGCTCTCACGGTTCACGCCGGGCCGCTTTAGACGTCTATACCGTAAATTTTTTTAACAGTTCTTCCGCGCCCGCGGTCTGTCCCAGCCAGCCATGATTATTCGAAAACAGAATCGCCTCTGTCTGCAATGCTTTTCCGCATCGGTGCTGCAAATAATAATGTACTTTTTCAATCACCTGCGCCAGCACCGCATCCAGAATCCCCTCCTGCTCCAAAATATCCACAGCCTCTTCCGTCGTAATCGTATCCAAAATCCTTCGTGCCGTCTCCATCCCTGCTCCCGCCCGGATTGCATGGGCACAAAGCAGCTCCGCCCTGGAATCCGCACACCTGGAATGCGTATTCATAATCCCGCCGGACACCTTAATAAACTTCCCGATATGGGCCACAAACAAAATTCCCTTTATACCCAGATTCACCGCAAAATCCAGCGTCTCTCCCACATAATTGCTGCACTTCATGGAGTCTTCGACCCGGATTTCCTCCTTATTTTTCAAAAAATCACGCCCATAATTTCCCGGCGTCACCAACAAATATTCCGCCCCATTCTCATGGCGCATCTTCATCTCCGTGCGGATACTCGCAATCAGCGCATCCTCGCTCATCGGCACCACGATCCCGCTTGTCCCCAGAACCGAAATGCCTCCTTCAATCCCAAGCCTGGGATTAAACGTCTTCTTCGCCACCTCTTCCCCGCCCGGTATCGAAATCACCACCCGGATCCCTCCGGCATATTCCAGCTCCTCGCAGGCGTCCCGCACTTCCTTTTCAATCATCGCACGCGGCACCTTATTAATCGCCGCCGCACCGACCGGCTGTTCCAGCCCCTTCTTCGTCACACGGCCCACGCCGCGGCCTCCGTCAATCTCTACGCCAGGCGTCCCGCTTCGCTGCACCCTGGCGTAGACCAGGAGCCCATGCGTGGCATCCGGATCGTCCCCGCCGTCCTTGCGCACCGCGCAGGACGCGTAGTCCGCTCCAATCTCAGCATCCAGAATTTCCAACGTCAGCAAAATGCCGCGGGGCGTCATCAGCCTGGTAAATTCCATTTTCTTGCCGCTAAGGAGCATGCGTGCGGCCGCGCCCGCCGCCGCCGCCGCACAGGAGCCGGTGGTATAACCATAGCGCATTTTCTTATTGTCCTTAATAATAAAATAATTCTCCAGACCTGTTTCCATTTCTCGTTTCCTCTTGTTCGTCCGCCGCCATTCGCACGCCAACAGTTTTTCCTGTCTGTTTCACACCTGCCGATCTGGTTACTGTTCACTCCGTTCACAGCACCACATTCTCTCTATCCAATCACCAGGAAATCCCAAAAAGCGCGTGACGTGTCTCCGCACATAGAAGAAAAAAGCCGCCATTTCGGCGGACTGTCCTCCTCCATTTGCCAGTCGCCGCAGCAAACGTGCCTGACTCAGGTGGGTATCGGACTATACCGTAACGGACTTGTGCAGGACTTTCACCTGACTTCCCCATCTGTTCGCTTTCGCGCCTGAGACCGATTATTTTGTCGATATTTATTATATGCATTTCCGGGGTTGCTGTCAATCAGAAGACCCGCGTATCCAGCATTTCCTGATGAAAACTGATGAAAGCAAAAAAGCCAGGCGCACACACGCCTGACCCTCACACCGGACTCCGCTTCGTAGACTCCACAATCCGCGGCTTCTCCGCCTCCTCCTTATCCCACGGAAGCACATCCCCCGGCTCCCTCAGATAATCCAGAATCTGCCAGATTCCTTCCCCCGTATAAGAACTCACCCGAAAAACCGTCTCACACCCGGACAGCCGCAACCACCGCTCCGCCTGATCCGGATCCCCATACGGCGAATCAATCTGTGTCACAATCCCAATCACCGGCCTGGTCGACTGACTCACAATATTCGGCGGAAACAGCGAATACGGCTCCTCCGCATTAATCAAAAGCCCCACCACATCCGCCTCGTAGGAATACAAAGCCAGAGCCCTGCCCAAATGTGCAGTCTCCGCATACTCCCCCGGCGTATCGATCACCACATCAAAATGATTCACATACTGGGTCTTATGATAATGAATATGTTCGCCCTTCAGCGCCTGGCGCAGCGTCGTCTTCCCGCACTCGCTGCGTCCCATCAGAATAATCTTCTTCATACCGCCGTCACGTCCTGGTCACTTCACAAATCGTAAATGCCAGCTTTTCCCGCAAATATTCCGTAATCGCCGAAATCGCCGCCTCTACCTCCGCCACACGCCCGGTAAAGATCAGCGTCCCGCTGAACCGGTCAATAAAACCCATGTCAATATTCGCCGTCTTCATCGCGATATCGCCGGCAATCACGGAAATTTCCGCCGGACTCATACTCAGGATCCCGATCGCAGCACGCTTATAATCAAGCTGCGGATCCAAGCCGAGCTTCTTATAAATAATCGGATCAGGACTGGCGATCACATGAGCCAGGGTCACCTGCTTACCGGGAACAAGTTCCTGGATGATGCGCATTTTTTGTTCGTTGGAAGCCGTTAAGTCGTTTAAGTTCATCGTTGACTCCTTTGGGATTTTGGATTTCCGTTTTCGTTGATATCTCTATAATACAACACAATCCCACATAATACAAGAACTTTTTGTTTTTTTTAACAGAAGCCCCCATTTATTATGAAATAAGTCGTCAGCATGTTCTCCGTAATTGGATTCCCCAAACGCACGGAACCGCCAAATTCCTTTTTCAATTTTTATGCCTTCACCACCCGGCATTGCTTTTGGTAAAATGCAATACCATAAGAAATTACCTCTTTATATCCTGCATGCATAATCCCCTTCGCATATTACCTTTCTGTAATCTGCTCAAGAGCGCCTATGCTCTCTTTCTCCAACATCTCTTCACTTTTCGCAATCTTCGCTTCGATGACAACAGCTCTCCGATTTCTGCGATCCTTCACCGTAATATCCGATCTTCCTAAACCATATTCATAATTCGATTCAACCTTGTATCCTGCCCCAGCTAAAAAGCCAGTAACAAATCAAGTTATTTGTTCCAGTAAAAATGCTCTCCTTCGCAATCTGTAAACACCCGGTTACCACAGCAAATTTTAAATCCGGATTATCCTTTAATACTGACATAATCCCTCGAACTGTACTCAGCATTTCCTTATAATAGCCATTTACATTCGCTTTCGCCAGCGGTACATCATATTCGTCAATCAGTAAAATGACCGGCTTACCATAATGAGCCGCCAACATTGAAGTCTGTCGTAAAAGACTGTTTTCGAATTCTTCTTTACTTGCTGTCTTTCCGGCAATCCGATCAAATTCACTTTTTTGATAAGGATTAAGTTTATCACTATTCAGCAAGTAGAAATAAATTTGAAAGAATCTCTCGAAATTTTGCATAAGCATCTTCATAGTTTAATCCATCTACATCTTTAAAAGATACAAATACCGTAGGATACTGATTCATCCATTCCCTGCAAATCGTCTTATTTCCAGCTATGGATAATCCTTCAAACAATTGCCCTGATGCTTTTTGAATATCAAAAAATTCTGCCATCATGCTCATACTGAGCGTCTTGCCAAAACGGCGCGGACGGGTAATCAGCGTGACCTGTTTTCCAACATTGTTAAGCATATCTTCAAGGAGACCTGTCTTATCAATATAATAAAATCCATTCTTGCGGATATCTGCAAAACCGGAACGGCCAATTGGCAATTTCGTATTTTCCATCTTCTACGCACTCCTTTCTGGCCCTCTCAGTTTCCAAATGAGCATGAGGTAGGAACTTCCGTTATGCCTACATGTTACCATAAAGGAGCGAAGCAATCAAGCTCGCAGATAGGAATAATAAATAGCTGGAACAAATAAGTGATTTGCGATATAATACTATTATCAAAGTAAAGAGAGGTCATCGTATGCCACGTAAACCTATTCCTTTAGAACTCCAGGAGGGAGATTATGAATACTCCTCTCTATTATAAAAGGCATACCTCGCAGGCACAAGTTGTGATACGGGTGCATATACAAAATAATGCAGTGGAGACCGGATACCCAAGACTGGTTACTATCACTAAACCAATGATTCAGAAGATTCTGTGCCGTTCGGAAATCAAGCCGTTCAAAATCGAGTATTATTGCGAAAAACGCGACCCTGATTTTGAATCAAAAATGCATGGCCGTATCAATTCCAAGCAGGAGTTAGGAGAACGCATTTACCTATATTTTGATGAAGTCAACCAAGAACCTGTTAGATATCATTGGACTTACAAACTTGACGATATCAGCGTGTCTGAAGCCAAGGAAGCTGGGATAAAGGCCAACGAGAATTGTTACAGTTAATTATTATTCGTTATGCTAGGCATTCCTGATGGCCGGAACCGCAGCTTTAAAAACACCCTTAACTTCCAGTAATTTTTCCACTCAAATATAAAACGCTCATCACCTGGTAATGTTCGGGCACGATGATCGTTCTTAGTTTTAACTGCAGAAGAATTCGTCCATATCCTCCAGCGCCGCTTTTAATTCTGGGCTTTTCTCACGGAAAATCAGTTTTTCAAGTTCTATCATTTCCCAGTCTTCAGGTTCACATTCCATGTTGTAAGAAAGTTCCAAAAGATTCCAGAGAAATTTGCTTTTCTTTGTTTTACGATGTGACAGGCAGTATTCTTCAATAACGATTCTTGAGTATTCCTTCATTGTTCTATTCATCCTCCCCAATCGGTTCGCCTTTAATAAATACCATGAGCTCTGCATAGAAATGCTCACTTTTGATTGCAGCATCCATAATCTCTTCTTTTCTCATCTCATTTCTAAGTTTGCTCATCTCTACAAGAGTTTCTTTCTCAGATTCCTACTTTCCTTTGCTTTTCCAGTGCTGCTTTCTGCAATTCGATTTTTGCATTCAATGTTTCCACTGATGCTTTTTCTTCCTCGTGCCACATCTGGTTCTCCTTATAGATTCTCCGTTTTGTTCTTTGGATTCAGCCGATCACTGGTTTCCCTGTTTTTTCGTTTTACATGGTTTGCATCAATCCCAAATGCTTTAAGGATTGTTTTGGGGGTTGCTGTCAATGCATGATTAAGACGATATATGCTATCTGCCTGGCGCACCATTTCTATCTTTTCCAGTTCACGGATTGCTGCTAGGACATTCATGTAGTTCGGGGTTTCGTCCATCTGTTCTACTGCACCTTTCACTTGCTCCCCATTCATTTTCAAAACTTCCCCGCACTTTCTTTACCTGTTCACAGACAAATTGACGCATCCCTTTTACCATGATAATTTATCCATATATCGGAGATTTTCCCGCCTAAAATAACCTCTGTCCAGAATAAAACCTGCTTTTTATATCCATAAGCTTTTGCTTTATCAAGCATACACTGCAGCTGGGATATTTCCACAATGCAGAAAAATCCAGAAAAAGATCTGTTCCACGCTCATCCCCATAGATACTTTCCACAATTCTGTCAATCATAGGTTCCATAGTAAGTTTTTGAATAGTAAAATACGAACCAACACGAAGGCAACTGCTTCTGTCATCACGCGCCCGTTCCTGCGGCAGTTCAGCATCCGGAAAATAAGTCAGGAAGTGCGGCTTCGGATACATCATGGTTGGATCATCCCCACATTTCTTTCCAATAGTCGTACATTCAGGAATGTTGTATTTCTTCTCCGGTTTATATATCCGGCCATATTCATAATTGATATAAGTTACTCCCTTGATTGTTTTCTCATAGATTTTTCCTTTAACATCAGGGATTTTCACTACAAAATCGATTTAACCCCCAACGCCATTTACGGCCTTCACTCGTCCTCATCTGGATCATCATAATACCCGAGTTCCATGCGGACATCCTCCAGCATATATCCAAGGTCATCTGATACGCCATATCCCAGTGGTTCCGCAGTAGATATGAGGTTTTCGAAATCCGCTTCGTGAAGACTGAAAAAATCCGGGGACAGTTTTGCATAAGCCAGAAATTTTTCAGCTGAGGATTCAAGGCTGTTGTAAAATCTTTCACCAAAGTCACCGTAGGCTGCACTAAGTTCTGCGGCTTCGGCAGCGAAGGCAAGATACATCAGAGCCTTCGTTCCTTCATCTACAGTTCTGCTTAAATAGTCATTCAGCACACCTTTGCATTCACCCAAAGAAAACTGCTCCTTCCAGAAAACCTTTTCTAAACGTTTCTGCAGGCCGGTCAGTAATTCCTCATTGGATTCTTCACTCCAATAGCTGCTTTCGATATCTTTAAAGGCTTTAGATGATTTAAACATTTCAAATAAATGGGTTTCTAACTCATCTCTGGTTAAAGATTTAATTACTTTTTTATACTGCGTTCGTGTCATGCTCTTTTCTCCCTCCTTTTATTTTTATATTTACTAGGCGTTTGCAAAACGCCACACTCCACATAGAATCAGACTCTTTTCTTTGCTAGATATAGAAAACTTCTTACAGATTTGTGGTAAAATTGAGATGTCCAGTAACAATTCACCATATCCGCCTGAAAGGAGTTGTGCCTAGTCCTATCCCCTTCTCAACCCGGAAACTTTTCCGGTGGACGCCGCCTTTGACTCCACAGCGCTTCATAAAGAGCTCCTTTTCGGCAGCACCTTTGGTTCGGATGCCTGCGGAAATGGCCGCCATTTTCTAAAAGTTTACATTCCCCTGAACTCCCGATCAGGTTTTGGAAAAAACTCATTTCGTAAATTCGGACGGTATCCCTTGCAGCTCGAATGACCCATCTCTCCCTATGAAATCAGGACGCATAAGCATATGCAAAAACGGCATTATCCGCTCTAAGTTCATCTGTCCGAAGGTCTAATGGAAAAAGAACGCTTCCACCGAGAAATATCACCGTACCTGCCACTGTGAGAATCCCTGCACTTCTTCGCCCTGAAGGAGAATGGTCCATATTTATCCCGAAAAAGACCTACGGGCATATCCTAGTACCATGCGTGGGACTGCTGAATGGGAAGATACCTAATAAGATCAGGACTACTGTGGAGCGCTCCATCAACCATTTAAAAAACAGTTTTAGACTTGCCGGACGCAAAACCCAAAATAAAAAGACGCTCCATGCCGATCTGCTCCTGACAGGTATCACGCAGCTGGTCAGAGTGATTCGTGCCGATAAAATAAGCCAGTATCAGTACATCCGAAGTTTGAAACTATTAATCGCCTAATGGAAATTTTTACATAGGACTTACCACCTTCAAAAGGGATTTCTACCTTCCACGGTATCAGTGCGCCCTTTTTCCATCTGCTTATTTTTCAACACAGGATTTTCTATATTCCCATCCGTTTTCTTTCTCATAGTGGGAGACTTTGATGGCTCCTGTCTCGGTCTCCCCATAGAATTTCAATCCACTCCCTCCTCACAGAGGGAGACGCGGAAGACCCAGAAAAGAACGGAAGCGAAAAATTCATTTCAATCCACTCCCTCCTCACAGAGGGAGACGGTATAGAGATACGTTCCGCGTATGCATCATCGAATTTCAATCCACTCCCTCCTCACAGAGGGAGACTACGGCGGCTGGCGAAAGAAAGGCAATATCCAGACAATTTCAATCCACTCCCTCCTCACAGAGGGAGACTGTGTGCAATATCTCGGAAAATTCCGTTGCGGGATTTCAATCCACTCCCTCCTCACAGAGGGAGACGTGGCAACTCCTTTCGATTATTATATCATTCACCTTATTTCAATCCACTCCCTCCTCACAGAGGGAGACGACACGGAAACAGCCTTGAAAGCATTCCAGAAAGCATTTCAATCCACTCCCTCCTCACAGAGGGAGACCCATTTCGCACCGCCAATGCCCCTAACCTTTTCGACATTTCAATCCACTCCCTCCTCACAGAGGGAGACCTCCCTTCGACATACACATGCCACCTTGCTTCTTGATTTCAATCCACTCCCTCCTCACAGAGGGAGACAGTGCCACCGACGGAAATCGCATACATCCATGAAGCATTTCAATCCACTCCCTCCTCACAGAGGGAGACAATGGAAGCAATGGCATTCAGCTTCATAAAAGCGCATTTCAATCCACTCCCTCCTCACAGAGGGAGACTCCTCCCGCAGTTTAACGGCAAATGGGGCGGGATATTTCAATCCACTCCCTCCTCACAGAGGGAGACCTGTCTCAGAAGCTGTCTGGCTGGATTGAGAAATATTTCAATCCACTCCCTCCTCACAGAGGGAGACGGGCGAGAGCGACACCCAGACGCTCTGGTGGCTTATTTCAATCCACTCCCTCCTCACAGAGGGAGACTGGGAGCGGGCGCTTAAGATGGCAGAGTCTATCATATTTCAATCCACTCCCTCCTCACAGAGGGAGACCCACCCAGGCATTCAAGGAGCATATCATCCGAACCATTTCAATCCACTCCCTCCTCACAGAGGGAGACTTTTCACCAAATGACATAGAACTCCAATCTACCATATTTCAATCCACTCCCTCCTCACAGAGGGAGACGTTTGATCACCCGCAGTTCTTCTGCCAATTTTTCATTTCAATCCACTCCCTCCTCACAGAGGGAGACAGCAGCCACAGCCAAAGAAAGGACCCACATTTTATTTCAATCCACTCCCTCCTCACAGAGGGAGACGGTGGATGGATTATATGGCTTGGCGTCTAAAACATTTCAATCCACTCCCTCCTCACAGAGGGAGACGCAACGGAGGCAGCCGTCGCAGCAGATACCACGGTATTTCAATCCACTCCCTCCTCACAGAGGGAGACCTATGCCGCCCCGTTTACATTTTTACACCAGCTTATTTCAATCCACTCCCTCCTCACAGAGGGAGACGAAAATGGCACTTAAAGACGGGCAGATCCTTATTATTTCAATCCACTCCCTCCTCACAGAGGGAGACTGTCCATGGTCCTTCCCTCCTTTCCTGCAAATATATTTCAATCCACTCCCTCCTCACAGAGGGAGACGGCCACCTGCTCTTTTGTGAGCTTTCCGGTCCCGTATTTCAATCCACTCCCTCCTCACAGAGGGAGACGGAAAAAGAAGCAGACAGATGCGAGGGACAGCTCATTTCAATCCACTCCCTCCTCACAGAGGGAGACTATGCCACACCGGAAAAGAGCGCAAAACAATACATTTCAATCCACTCCCTCCTCACAGAGGGAGACGCAGGTAACAGCGGAGCACAAGATCAGTGTTAAATTTCAATCCACTCCCTCCTCACAGAGGGAGACTTCCTTCAGGAAGTCAACGGGAAGCCGCTTATTATTTCAATCCACTCCCTCCTCACAGAGGGAGACAAATACGAGCGCCTTCTTAATCCGGAATATTCAATTTCAATCCACTCCCTCCTCACAGAGGGAGACAGACGCAGCGCATTAAGGAAAACGAAGCCGGACAGTATTTCAATCCACTCCCTCCTCACAGAGGGAGACGTCCGGCAGGGCTGGGCGGAGCCTTCCATCCTTGTGATTTCAATCCACTCCCTCCTCACAGAGGGAGACGGCAAAATCGCACAATTTTCATTTAATTTTCCATCAAATTTTCACACATTTTCCAT
>JAUNPS010000026.1 GCA_030536575.1 Eubacteriales bacterium
ATCCACGGAGACCACGGGCACCGAGGCCGAATCAGAATCCACGGAGACCACGGACACCGAGACCGAACCGGAAGTCATGGAATCTACAGGCACCGAGACCGAACCGAAAATTACGGAAACCATGGTTACCGAAACCGATGGAATGGATACGCAGGCACCCTCTGATTCCGACGGTACGGACAGTCAGCCATCTTCCGGTGACGCAGAAGAGAACAGCGAGCCCGCGCAGGAAACCGATGCGGAAGAAAACAGCGAGTCCACACAGGAATTCGATGTGGAAGAAAACAGCGAGTCCACGCAGGAATCCGGTACGGAAGAAGAAACGGATGAATCGGAAACCAGTTCGGAACGCGCGGAACTCGTGAAGCAAATCCAGGCGATGATTGACGTTCTCCCAGATGCGGCCAAAATTACCAAGGAAAATGCAGAGTCGGTGGCAGAGCAGCTTTCTGCAATCGATGCGGCCAGGGGAGAACTCACGGACGAGGAAATGGTCATGCTGGACTTCACGCGCTATGCGGAAGCGGCAGCAGCATTGAGTGCGCTGAACGGAGAGCCGGACGCGAACGAACCGGAACTGCTGGCGGTCGACGATCAAGCTCAGGTGAAGGATACAGATGAATTGGAATCGGCTCTGGAGAATGATGCGATTTCTACGATTGAAATTACAGAAAGTTTTGAATGGACTGGCACGCTTAATACAAGCAAAGAGATCGTTGTTATGCCTGGGGTTACATTTACGTGGTATGTCTTTGAGGAAAGGATTCTGAAAACCGGAGAACTGACGATTGAAAGCGGAGCAACGATGAACATATCCGTTTATGACGGAGGCAAAGCAACGGTAGAAGGCGATGTGAAGAATAACGGAGCAATCATTATAAAGGCTGTGGCTACAGGATTCTGTTATTGGCAGGCGGATGCCCAAGGCTCGGGTGTTTTTACGGCAGTCTCCAATACGTATGTGAAATACGATAAGGTTCCGACGGACTGGACTATCAGCGGCAAGTATAAAGTCGATATCGCTGCCGACATAAGCGAGACATCTATGGTGACTCTCGTAACTTCCGAGGGTACTTCTCCGACGAAAATAAGCGTAGGAGATACGGTCAAAGCATCTGTTTCCAATGTAGCGGAAGATATTAATCCAGCAGATGTATTTGCATATCAATGGGTCGACGCTTCCGGCAACGAATTGTCTACGGAAGTTTCGTACACTGTTGCCGAAACTCTGAAGGACGGACAGATTAAGTGCATCGTGTCCCTAAAAGCCGATTATGTGATGTATAACAGTGTCAGTGGCGCGATAACCAGCCTGGAATCAGAACTGTACGACGTGGGCCTGACCAAGGTGGCGGAGGTGACGATTGGCGGCGAGACGACGACGTACAGCTATAATGAGGACGGAACATCCACATATACGACGGCTCTTGAGGCGTTGGATAAAGCGTGGGATAGGGCGAACGGAAATACGGCTGAGATTAAGTTGTTTGTAAGTGTGGATTTGGCAAGACAAGTGGGTTTGAGGGTGAACGCTGGAAGCGATATCACGCTGAAGATGGCGGAGGGTGTGACACTATCCAATAGTACGAATAACACTACGAACTTAGCTATTTTGGTGAGCAACGGGAAATTTACGCTCGAAAGCGGCAGCATCTCTAGTTCTACCGGAAGCGCTATCAGCGTAAATGGGGGAAGCCTTGAGATCAAAGGCGGGTGCGTGAAAGCGCCTGGAGCGTCGGGATATGGAATAAGTGCATCTAATAATGTAGATATAGTAATCAGCGGTGGAACGATCGAGGGAGGTTGGCGTGGAGTAGATGCATCTAACTGTACGGTGACGATGACTGGAGGACAGATTACCGCCGCCGGGGGCAACAATGCTTTGTACATGCGGAATGGGACAACGGCACAAATAAGTGGCGGAACGATTACCGCTCCATCAGCTATTTACCTGAGTGGAACAGAAGGGGCGGAATCTGCTTTGACTATTGAAGAGAACGCTCAGATTATCAGTACAGGGACTAGTGAAAATAACTGTGCGGTACAGGCGAATTCGGCTACTGTTACAATCAGCGGCGGAACGATCAAGAGCAGTAGTGTCGCTGTAAATGTGCTTGGCGCCATTAGCAGCCTGGAAATCAAAGATGGACTAATACTGACTACTGCGGGAACCTTCGGAGCCGTGAAGGTACAGTCGAATGCCAAAGCAGAAATCAGCGGAGGAACCATTCAGGCAACGGGAATGGGTTTATTTATTTGGTCGAACGCTTCCGTTGTGATCAACGGCGGTAGAATCGAGAGTGGTACTTACGGCATTTATGTTAGTGATAAAAGTACGGCAACAATGTATGGCGGATCAGTTTCTGCAGGTTCAGTTCCAGCAGGTTCCTCCGGCGTATTCGTCGGAGGCTACGGAGATGGAAACGGCGGTACGTTCTTTATGAACGGCGGTACGGTAGAAGGAACAGGACCAATGGGAAGGGGAATAGAAAACAACAAGGTAGGCAGTATGACGCTGACAGGAGGCACCATCAGCGGCACAGGATGGAGTGTGTATACAGCAAAGTCAGGAGAGACGGTAACGGATTTTCTTGCCACAGGGTGTTCCTATTTCAAGGGTACGACAGTATCGGATGAGACGCTTCTTAAGGATGAAACGATTCTTGCAAAACAATTTCTTTTCCAAGCAGACGGATACAACGTTGTTACTATAGGAAAAGTTATGCTGACGGAAATCACGGTTTCCGCAGAGCCAGAAACAGTAGTATACGGCGACACACCGGTTCTAACGGCCAAAGTGACACCGGCAGACGGAGTAACGGATGAAATCACGTATCAATGGTATTTTGTGAAGGAAGATGGCACCACCGAGGAAATCAGCGACGCACAAGGAAGTACATATAGTCCGTCCGCCCTTGGTTTGGGAACATACCAGTATTCCTGCAAGGCGACCTGCGGCGGCTATTCGATTACCAGCAGCCCGGCGACAGTAGAAGTAGAGAAAAAGACTCTGACCATCTCCGGGGCGACGGCGAGTGATAGAGTATATGATGGAACGGATGCAGTAACGGTCACAGATGTGACGCTGACAGGTATTGTGGGGGCAGAGAAGGTGTCTGTGGATCTTTCCTCCGTCGCAGGAACGGTTCCCAGTTCCGATGCAGGCAATTACGAGACTATTTCTCTGAAAGGTCTGGCTTTGACCGACGCAGACGCCGATAATTACACCATTGCCGCGGAAGCATCAAACGTCCTGACCAATGTGACGATCTCGAAAGCAACTGGCCCATCTACACCGGAAGTAGCCGGAAGCTATGAACGAGACGGAGAATACTTTAAATATACAGTTAGCATCACGAATGCGGCAGAGGGCGCAGTATATGAATACCGACTGGATGAAGACGGCAAGTGGCAGGAGAGCAACATATTCACAGGGCTTATGCCAAACACCAGCCATACCTTCTACGCACGGATTGCAGAAACGACCAACTACGAAGCGGGAACGGCAGGAACGGTAAGTGTGACATTACCGCGTCTGCCAGGCGCGGCTTCGGTGACCATGGAAAACTGGACATACGGCGAGACAGCCAATGCCCCGATCCCGGTTTCAGGCACCAACGGCATGCAGAATGTAACGTATCAGTATAAAAAGCAAGGCGCAGATGACAGTATGTATACGGCAGATGTACCAACAGACGCAGGGGCATATACCGTTCGGGCAGATTTTGCCGCAACAAATGCATACGAAGCAGTACAGGCTACAGCAGACTTTACAATTTTCCAGAAGGAGCTGGAACTGACGCTTTCCGGCACGGCAGAAAAGACATATGACGGAACAACGGATGTGAATGGAATTTCGATATTCTGTTCAGGTATTCTGGAAAAAGACGCAGGGCAGGTGACGGCAAGCTTCACGATTGCATACGACAGCGCGAATGCTGGAAGCCAAACCATTTCCATCAGCGAAAGTTCTCTCACCGGAGACCGGTCGGGCAACTACAAGCTGCCCGATCCATTGACAACCTTTACCGGAACGATAAATCCGCTCGACCTTTCTGACAGCAAGTACAGCACAGAAATTATGCTGACAGACGGAACACTGATTTATAACGGCGAGACGCAGATCCAGGAAGTGAAAAGCGTCACGGTAAGTTGGGCCGACGGACAGGATACAAAGACATTGACCTTAATCGCCGGGAAGGATTACGTAATCAGCGGAAATCAGAAGCTTGATGCTGGTGAATATGAACTGACGATTACTGGCACGGGGACTGATACGAGCGGCAATTATATCGGCTCAGTAAGTGAAATCTGGAAGATCGCGAAACGTCCTGTGACGGTGACTCCAGAAAGTAATCAAAGCAAGGCCTATGGGGAAGCAGACTCGCCCTTGGCTTATACGATTACGGAGGGTGAGCTGGCAGGAAGCGACACGCTGAATGGCGCGCTTTCCAGGGATTCGGGTGAAAATGCAGGTATGTATCAGATTACGCAGGGCACCCTGACAAACGAAAACAATCCGAATTACGATATTACGTTTGCAGATTCTGTTTCGTTTACGATTGCAGAGAAATCCCTTGCGGGCGCTCAGGTATCGGTCAGCGGAAGCTTTACGTATGACGGAACAGAGCAGAAGCCGGAGCCTGTCGTAACGCTGGACGGCGCGGTACTTGTGAAGGATCGCGATTATACAGTGAGCTACACGGACAATGTGAATGCAGGCAATGCGACAGTCACAGTGACCGGTATCGGAAATTATACCGAAACAGCAAGCACTGCCTTTGCGATTCAAAAAGCAATTATCACCGATATTTCCGGCACAACCAACAACGTAACAACCCCGGAAGCGCTGGCATCGTTACAGAAGACAATCACAGACGGCAGCAATTATACGGCATCGATCACGTGGAAATGCGGCAGCGAGAGCTACGAAGCAGATACGTATGGCTTTGGAGCAGAGTATACGGCAGTATTGACGCTGACACCGGACAGTAACCACCGGTTCGCGAATGCGGACGAACTTGCCGGAATCGTCGGCTGTACTGTGACAGGAAATGGAAGCACGGGTGATTCGGAAGAAATTATTGCGCTGACATTGGAGCGTACCTTCCCGGCAACACGCCTTGAAAAGCTTGTGAGCGCTGCAACTCCGGGAGAGACGGCGTCAGAGAGTGTAACGCTGGACGCGCATATGGCGGATGCGGATGCAGTCATCAAAACACTGCCAAGTACCGTGAAGATAACATTGGAAACAGGAATCACCGTAGAGGTTTCTGTTACGTGGAGCTGTGACAATTATAGTACGGAGCCGAATGCAGAGAATACCTTTACCTGGACGGTTACGTCCAGTGCGATCGACGGATTGTATGATCAGAACGGAGTGCCCCTGACTGGAACCATCACCGTTACAAACTCGGATTCCCAGACTGTGACAATCACGGGAGAAGACCAGACGGTTGTTTACGACGGAAATGAGATTGATCTGAACGGCCTGTTTACAATTGATGAAAATGCCGGAGCAGCGACGTACCTTGTGGAAAACGGTTCCGGAGAAGGCATGCAGACCGGCAGCGGGAATACGCTGAAAGTTACAAAAGCAGGCACCTTTACGATCACCGTGCAGACAGACGCTGCAGGCATTTACGGAGCGGGAAAAGCACAGATCATCCTGACTGTGCGTAAAGGAAATGGAAATGCATCGGTGACGATCAGCGGATGGACTTACGGAGAGGATGCACAGACACCAGTTTCCGAAAGCAGCACAAATGGCACGGATGCGGTAACTTATCTCTATGAGTCGACAGATGGCAAGGGATACAGCAGCGAGACGGCACCTGTCAATGCAGGCAGCTACAAGGTAACGGCAACATTTGCAGCGACAGACCTATATGAGAGCTGTACAGCGGAAACGAATTTGGACGTAGCCCCAAGAGCAATCACCGTAACGGCAGATGACCAGACGAAGGAAAGCGGCGATGTAGACCCGGCGTTCACGTACCAGATCACGGACGGAACACTGGCGGACGGCGATACGTTGACCGGAATCACATTCAGCCGCGAGACAGGCGAAGACGCAGGAGAGTATGCAATCACCGTTTCACAGGAAGACGGAGCGAATCCGAATTACGCGATCACATTCGTAAATGGAAAGCTGACAATCCAAGCGGCCGAAACAGATGAGACCGACGAAACCGATGAGCCAAGCAAAGCTGGCAGCTCCGACAAAAATTCCGGAGGCTCGAAGGGGAATTCTGATAAGAAGTCGGGCAATTCCGAAAAAACTTCCGACAAGAAGTCAGACGCTTCCGCAAAAACCGGCGACCCCACCAACCTGTGGCTGTGGGTTATGATGCTGGCCGTATCCGGAAGCATTGCAGCCGGAATCACAGTTTTTGCGAGAAGAAGGAGAACACGTAAATAATCGGAGTGATGAATAAACAAACTTCAATATAATGAAAAATGCTCCCTTTCAGGCGGACAGTCTTATTTAACGGATTCGCCTCCAGGGGAGCATTTGTTTTTCTATTTTTAAATATCAAGCGCTTTTTTTACGAGACATCTCTTTTTGAAAAAGGAAATACCGAAACAGAGAACCTGTTCATACGTATCTTCCAATTCTTTTGCATACATTCTGTTATCAATCTGCCGGAGTGCTTCTATGCAATCCTGTTCCAGATGGACAGCAGTTTTTGAATACTTTACTTCAAAGACTGCCGCCCGTCCGCCGCGGGAATCGATCACAACAACGTCGCTGCGGCCTTCGCCATGTTCTTTGTTGGATTGTACCATATAACCTGCGCCTGCGAAAATTCCAGCCAGGAACGCATGATAAAAATCTTCTTTATAATCATAATAGCTGATGGTCATGCGCAGCAGAGCGTTCATCTCTTTTGTTATGGCTGAACTGTCGCCATTCCAGACGGCATCAAAAAGAGCTTTTCGGTTCCAGCTCCGTGCATTGTCCGAAAACCATGTCTGAACCGTGGTTTCGAAAATTTCACGGATTTCCGCATTGGGAATCCTTAAAGCTGTGATTCCTTCTGGCAGTGTTCCCGGTAATTCCTGCTTCCGGACACAGGTTAAATACCCGGTCAGGTAGAGAATGCTCCAGAGATTATCTTCGGATGAATGCAGATAGTCATAGGTAAGGTTTTCCTCAATTCGCTGGATGATATAACTTCCGGACATCAAAGCTTCTAATTTTCCTGTAATGCTGCCTCCGGCATAATCGATGAAGGAACGGATGATTGCGTTGTCACTGGTATTTTTCCAATAGCTTGCCGGTTTCGACTCAGGATTGTGCTGAAGGTCACGAAGATAATTCATCACATCCCAGGGGCAGTACACATCAAAATTCCCAAAGTGATAACCGTCATACCATGCTTTGATGCACTCCGCATGATCGGTAATATTTGCGTCCTGCAGAAGCTGATCGACTTCTTTTTGGGTAAAGCCGAAATATTCATTCAGTCCGGATGAGGTAATCGTATCAGAAATAAAATTGTTGGTTCCTGTGAAAATGCTTTCTTTTGCAATCTTCAGACAGCCAGTCAGAACGGCAAACTTGAGATCTGAGTTGTCTTTCAGCGCTGTACCCATCATTGTTTTAATTATTTCCAGCATTTCAGCATAGTAGCCGTGAGTGCTTGCTTTTGCAACGGGAACATCATACTCATCCAGCAGCAAAATGACCTGCTTTCCGTAGTGCAGCTTCATTGCCGCGATCAGCAGAGAAAGACTCTTTTTAAGGTCCGTCGCGGTGGCATTTCCACGGACAATACGCCAGATCGTTTCTTTATCGTAGGGATTGATTGCGTCGCTGTCCAGCAAATACAAGTGTTTTTTGTAGAGATCCGTTACTGTTGCGGCCAGCATTCCGTATGCGCTTGTGAAATTCAGCCCGTCCACATCTTTAAAGGACAAAAAAATGGTGGGATACTGATTCATCCATTTCTCGCAAAGCTGAGGATCCTTGCTGATCTCCAGCCCATCAAACAATGGACTGCTGTTTTTCGTGATATCAAAAAAGCTTGCCAGCATACTCATACCCAATGTTTTTCCAAAACGGCGGGGGCGTGTGATTAAAGTGGCGGCTGTGGCTTCCGTTTTTAAAAGCTCTGCAATCATGCCGCTCTTATCGATATAATAATATTTATTTTTGCGGATTTGTTCAAAATCGGAAACACCTACCGGAATATTCAAATTTATCACGTCGGGTCACTCCTTTCCGTTCACTTTTTGCCAGAGCTGGCAAGCCGATACCTTCCTTTTCCAACTTTCACAATCGTACCTTTTTCCGTCAAATCCTTCAACACTCTCTGTAACTGCCTCCGGCTGCACCGCAGCTTCACCGCCACCTTCTCCACTCCCTGAAACCCCTCCGCCGGACACTCATACTCCAAATAAGAAAGCAGCTTCTCCTCAATCCCCGCAAAACCAGCCTCCGTCTGCGAAAACAGCGCCAGCTTGTGCGATACAGACCCCAACAAAAACCGCAAAAAAGCATTATCCTCCAAAAGCGTCTTCCGATATTCATACAGTGGCAGTTCCACACAAACGACTTTCTTCACCACTTCCACCAAAAACGGCAGCGTCGTTTCCCCACAAAACTCCATATCCCCCAACAACGTAAATTCCTCCACCAAACAGAGTGGATACCTCCGCCCATCCTCCCGCAGCGAATAAATCTGCACGCTCCCCTCCACCATAAACAAAAGAAAGCTGGCAGAATCCCGGCTGTAATTCAGAATCTCGCCCTTCTCATATTGGCAGAGACGAAAAGGAAGCCCCTCTGTGTCAAAAATTTCGTCGATGCGATACCGTTTTACATAAGAATCTAACCGTTCTTTATCAGGAATCTGTTTCATAAAAGTCCCCGCAATGAAAAAATTTTCTTTTATTATGCCATATGTCACAATAAAAAACAAGCCAGTTTGTTATGATAATAGGGAAAGAAGGTTACTGAGGTGGCAAACATGCAAAACGAATTATTTGAAAAAGCGCCCGTTCCCAAAGCTTATTTCAAACTTGCCCTGCCAGTCGTATTCAGCATGGTGGTTTCGCTGATTTACAATATGGTCGATACATATTTTATCGCCCAGACAGGCAACACCAATCTGGTAGCAGGCGTCTCCCTGAGCGCTCCCATTTTCACTTTAATGATCGCCCTTGGCGACATTTTCGGCCTTGGCGGAAGTTCCGTCATTTCCCGGCTTTTCGGGCAGAAACAGGATGCGGACGGCAAATGTCTCAGCGTCTTCTGCTTCTACGCGGCAATCTTGTGCGGAGTGATCGTAGCGGCTGTTCTGATGCTGTTTCGAAATCCAGTCCTGCGCTTGCTGGGCGCCGACGAAGAAACCTTTACCTATGCTTCCCAATATTTTACATACATTGTGATCGGCGCGCCATTTATCATCGTATCTTATACGCCGTCGAACCTGCTCCGGACGGAAGGGTTCGCGACTGCTTCCATGACCGGAACCGTCTTAGGCGCTGTGGTCAATATGATTCTTGACCCGATTTTCATTTCCGGACTCCAATGGGGAGCGGCCGGCGCGGCCATTGCAACCGTTATCGGAAACATCTGCACCGACATTTTTTTCGTATGGTTTTTACTGAAAAAGAGTAAACGGCTGTCCATCAACCCCAGGGAACTCCGCATAAAAACGGCGGAACTTGGCCAGATTTTCGCGATCGGCATCCCGGCTTCGATTACCAACCTGATGCAGAGCCTCGGCACGGCCCTGACGAACCGTTTCCTGCTCCCCTATGGGAATGAGAAAGTGGCGGCGATGGGAATTGTGATGAAAATTAATATGATTGCCGTATTGATTTTAGTCGGGTTCGCATTTGGTGCGCAGCCATTGATCGGGTATAATTATGGGGCGAAAAATGATCTGCGTTTAAAGAAAATTCTGCGGTTCTGCTATGGATTTGAATGCGGTATCGCGCTGGTGCTTGCCGTGATTCTTTCGGCTGCGGCCCCTGGCCTGGTAGGAATGTTTATGCAGGATTCGGAAATGATTGCCACAGGAGTTCCGATGCTCCGAATGCAGCAGGTTGGAATGGTATTTGTTGCAATTGTGCTGGTGACAACCTGTACGTTTCAATCGGCGGGGAAAGCCGGAGGGGCGTTCCTGCTGTCGGTCAGCAGGCAGGGCGTGATTTTTGCGGCGGTGCTGCTGATTGCGTCGAAGGTGCTTGGCTATACGGGCGTCTTGCTGGCGCAGGCGGTTTCGGATTTCCTGACTGCAATCCTGGCGGTCGGCCTGTTTTATACGCTTGTCTGGAAAGAAATGCAGCCGGGCAAAATGCACAAAAGTACGGCGCCGTAATTCTGCGCAGCGTTTGTTACTGTACACTCGTACCTCGTTCCAGTAACAATTCACAGGCTCATTTTAAGTTTTGCTTCGCAAAAGAGCCTGCTCACACCTGAATCACGTTCTTACGTACCTGAGCAGCTAAGTGCTCAGGTACTGTCTGACAGGTAACCAGCGTTTCACAGATTTGCGCCGCACCGGGAAAAAACGATTGTATTTGAAAGTTAAAAAGAATAAAATAGGAAATAAGAGCCTGGCAGGCTTTGCATGCTTGCCAGTTTTTTTGTGCTTAATTTTAGACAATAAATGTCACTTTGCCACTGTCGGACGGCGAAGGGGGCATTTATTTTTTTACGAAAAAAGGAGGAATGAAAAATGCCAAAAACAAAATTTCAATCCGTCGTCTTTACGGCGGTAACCGCCTGGATTATGGTCTACATCATGACCCTGTACAACACAGTCCTGGCAGCGGGAACCTTTACAAACGCGACCTTCCTGGCCGCCCTGAAAGGAATGTGGATCGAGTACATCATCATTTTCCTGTGCGCGTTCTTTATTTCCAGCCGTGTGGCAAAATACTTCGCCTTCCGCGTAGTACAGCCGGGAGACCGCCCAATCGCCATCATTTTCGCGATTCAGATCTTCACCGTCGTGTCGCAGGTAGCGCTGGCAAGCATCCTTGGCGTCTACCATGGATACGGCTTCACAAGCCAGTTTCTCCCGAACTATCTTGTGACCTACTGCAAAAATTTTGTCATGGCGCTGCCGGTACAGCTTTTTATCGCCGGGCCAATCGCGCGCGGGCTCTTCCGTTCGGTTTTCGGGCGGGACGGGAAAAGGAGTTGACCGCTTATGAACGCGGCAATCGGGACGATACATGCCTAAGTGCGTGCAGACCGGGTCACGGGCGGGCTTTTTGCGGGATTGATTCTATTGGGAAAATGTGTATAATAAAAGTAAGAATTTTACAATCTTACAATCAGGAGGAACAAAGAATGGAACAAATTTTCAATCCCTATCTGCCCTTAACCGAATACGTCCCAGACGGCGAGCCTCACGTATTTGACGGAAGAGTATACATATACGGTTCCCACGACGTCCCGAACGGCATCCAATACTGCGAAGGCCATTACGTTACCTGGTCCGCCCCGGTAGACAACCTGAAAGACTGGCGCTATGAAGGCGTTATTTACCGCAGAAACCAGGATCCCTCGAACCAGAACGACCAGATGCAGCTCTGGGCCCCGGACGTGACCAAAGGCCCGGACGGCAGATACTACCTCTACTACTGCTTTTCCTTCTATCCGGAAATCGGTGTGGCAGTCAGCGATTCCCCGGCAGGCCCCTTTGAATTTTATGGCCATGTGAAGTATCCTGCGTCGATCCTGGGCGGAAAAACCCTCCAGGAACACATGCCGTTTGACCCGGCCGTGCTGACCGATGACGACGGAAGAGTCTATTTATACTATGGGTTCGCTCCCGCCTGCGAAAAGGAAATGCATTTCCCGGAAATCAGCGAAGAAGAAATCAGCAAGCTTCCCAAAGAAAAACAGGGCATCATGCGCCTGCTGTCCACGATCCGCTTCGGCGAAAACGGCATGGCCGTCGAACTGGAACCGGATATGATTACGATGAAAACGGAGCCGAAGCCCTGCATTCCCGGCGGGCATCATACGGCCGGAACCGGTTTTGAAGGCCATGGATTCTTCGAAGCGTCCTCCATCCGGAAAGTGGGGAGTAAATATTATTTCGTTTATTCCAGCCACAAGAGCCATGAGCTGTGCTATGCGGTCAGCGACCATCCGATAGAGGGCTACCGGTACGGCGGCACCATTGTTTCGAACGGCGATATCGGCTATCAGGGCCGGGAAAATCCGGTCAATACCCTGGGGAATAACCACGGCGGCATGATTCAGATCGGCGAAGACTGGTACATTTTCTACCATCGGCAGACCAACGGCACCGAATTTTCCAGACAGGGCTGCGCCGAGAAAATCCAGATTCAGGAAGACGGCTCCATTGCGCAGGTGGAAATCACGAGCTGCGGCTTAAACGGCGGTCCTCTGAAAGCCTCCGGCATTTATCCGGCGGCTATCGCCTGCCATTTGACCAGCAAAGAAACGATGAAAAATATCGACTACAATGCGCCTGTGATGAAGACGCAGACCCGTATCGTGGAGCATCAGAACAGCGTTTGGGTTACGGACGTGAAAGACGGCACAGTGCTGGGGTATAAGTATTTCGACAGTCAGGAAGCCGGGGAGATGTTCGTAGAATTAAGAGGGAGCTTTAACGGAAAGATTACCATTTCTACGGACGAGCAGGCGGCATGCGTGATCGGGGAAACCAATGTGGAAATCAGCCAGGAATGCTGGAAGAATGTGCGGATTCCGGTCAATGCGGTGGAAGAAGTGCATGCATTGTATTTCACGTTTGCCGGCAAAGGCACGCTGGAAGTAAAAACGATTCTTTTTGCATAAAGACAAGGAGCTGGGGCGGCATTGTGCCGTCCCGCTTTTCATCTCATGAGACGAAAGGAGAGGCGTATGGAAACCTTTCAGGATTTAAAGAAAATTGATCTGCATTGCCATCTGGACGGTTCCTTATCGGAGGAAACGATCCGCCGTCTGGCGGGGAATGTGGGCGTGGAGCTTCCGGGAAAAGAAGCATTGCTCGAACAGCTCCAGGCCGGGGAAAAATGTGAAAATCTGGAACGCTATCTGGGCTGTTTCAAATGGCCGCTGGAGCTTCTGCATACGAAAGAGAATCTGGAGGAAGCGGTGAAAAGCGTTCTGGCGGATGCGGCGAAGGAGAATGTGGTTTATATGGAAATCCGTTTCGCGCCGCTGTCCTCCGTTGGAAAAGGCCTGACCTGCCGCCAGGTGATCGAGAGCGCGGTGAAGGGCCTGCGGGAGGGCGAGAAGCTGTCCGGCGTGCGCGGAAATCTGATTTTGTGTGGGATGCGTCATGTGCCGGCGGAGGAAAATATGGAAATTTTGCGGGAGGGGCGCGCGTTTTTGGGGAATGGCGTCTGTGCGGCGGATATGGCGGGCAATGAAGCGGCGTTTCCAATCCGGGGGCAGGCGGCCTTTTTTGAGGAGGCGAAGCGGCTGGGGATTCCGTTTACGATTCATGCCGGGGAGTGCGGGGAGGCCGGGAGTGTGCGGGATGCGATTGCGCTTGGGGCGGCGCGGATTGGCCACGGGATTGCGGCGTGGAAGGATGCCGGGCTTATGGAGCAATGTGCGAAGAGCCGGATTCCCCTGGAAATGTGCCCGATCAGCAATTTGCAGACCAAGGCAGTTGCTTCCGCGGAAGAATATCCCTTCCGGAAATTCTACGACGCCGGGCTGCGCATTACCGTGAATACGGATAACCGGATGGTGAGCAATACGACGCTGACAAAAGAATTCCAGTGGCTGGCGAAGCACTATGGGATTACGAGGGAGGATGCGAGGGAGCTTACGAGGAATGCGGCGGAGGCGGCGTTTGTGGGGGAAGATGTGAAGCGGGAATTGTTAAAAATGGTTTGAAATTTTCCGATAGTCCTTGCGAACTTCGGTCTTTTTCAGTAAAATGAAAACAAAGGAAGGTGAAGACAATGGGCGTATATTTAAATCCGGGAAATGAGCCGTTTCAAATGGCTGTAAATTCGAAAATCTATGTCGATAAGACGGGGCTAATTTCCTATACAAATTCTGTGATAAAGACGGAGCAGCGTTTTTTATGTGTAAATCGTCCGCGGCGTTTTGGAAAGTCTATGGCGGCCAATATGTTGGCTGCATATTACAGTAAAAATGCGGATTCAGAAATATTATTTCGGAATCTGGAGATTTCAAAGGACCCTTCTTTTCACCAGCATTTGAACAAATATAATGTGATTTTCCTGAATATACAAGATTTTTTAAGCCGTACACATGAGATTACAAAAATGCGGACGTTGATTGAAAGAGCCGTACTGCGCGATTTGCTGAAAGCCTATCCGGACATAGATTATTTGGATCGGAACGATTTAAGCGGTGTGCTTCTGGATATTTATGGAGAAACCTCGGATACGTTTCTTTTTATTATTGACGAGTGGGACTGCATTTTCAGGGAGTATCAGACCGATACCAATGCACAGAAATTTTATTTGGATTTTATCAGAAATCTTCTAAAAGACCGGAGTTACGTTGCACTGGCCTATATGACGGGGATTCTCCCTATAAAAAAGTACGGTTCTCATTCAGCGCTGAATATGTTCGATGAATTTTCGATGGCAAATCCTGGGCCGTTGTCGACTTTTGTCGGCTTTACGGAATCAGAAGTAAAGGCCTTATGCGCCGATTATTCCATGGATTTTGAAGAGATGAAGCGTTGGTATGACGGATATTGTTTTGAGGGGACAACGCATATTTATAGCCCGAAGTCTGTGGTCAGCTCTTTGCTTACCCGAACCTATGATAACTTTTGGAATAAAACCGAGACCTTCGAAGCTTTACGGGACTATATTGTTCTGAATTATAAAGGGCTGAAGGATATGGTGATTGAACTGTTGGCGGGGAATCGGAAAAGGATTAATGTTCATACATTTTCCAATGATATGACGACGTTTCAGTCGGCGGATGATATCCTGACGTTGTTGGTGCATCTTGGGTATTTGGGGTATGATTTTGGAACGAAGGAGGTGTTTATACCGAATTCGGAGATTGCGGCAGAGTTTTGCAATGCGGTGGAGTCGGCAGGATGGGAACGCGTGATACAGTCAATTCGGGAATCGGAGACACTTTTGCAGGCGACATTACAAAAAAACGGCGATGCAGTTGCCAGGCAGCTTTCTGAAGTGCATATGGAAACGTCGCTTCTTACCTATAATGATGAGAATGCACTTTCCTGCACGATTGCGTTGGCCTATTACAGCGCCAGGGAATATTATCAGGCGTTTCGGGAGCTCCCTTCCGGGAAAGGATTTGCAGATATTGTATACATTCCACGGAAAAATCATTTCGAAAACCCGGCCTTAGTTGTGGAATTAAAATGGAACCACTCTGTAGAAGGTGCAATTTCGCAAATTAAACAAAAAAAATATGTGAAGTCTCTGGAAGATTATACGGGGAATCTGCTTCTTGTTGGAATAAATTATGATAAGAAAAAGAAAGAGCATCAATGTATGATTGAAGAGTATAGAAAGAATGACTGATAAGGAAAAAGGGGGCGTGAAATTTCACGTCCCCGCATGCGTTTTATTGGGGGACAGCCCGAAAAACATCCCCGCCAGCGTCAAAACAGTTCCAATTCCAGACATCACCGTAATTTTTTCACCTAAAACGACCGCCGAAGTCACTACCGTAATCACCGGAACCAGATAAATATAAATACTCGTCTTTACCGCCCCTAAAATTTTCACCGCCGTATTCCAGGTCACAAAGCACAGCGCCGACGCTCCCAGCCCCAGGAAAAGCAGGTTCCCCAGAGAAACCGGGTTTGCAAACCGTTCGATTCCGAGACGGCAGTCAAACAGGAAAAGTGCGGGGATCATAAACAGGATTCCATAAGCGAACACCCGCCTGGTCGTCTGGACGGTCTGATATCCGAAATCGCTGATTTTCCGGGTCAGGACGGAATAGCAGGCCCAGACGGCCGCCGCGCCCAGGGCCAGCAGGTCGCCAAGGGGATTTATCTGCATACGTGTGCCGCTGAAGCTAATCAGGCAGATGCCCGCCATCGCGACAAGGAATCCGAGAAAGAACTTCGCATGCAGCTTCTCTTTCCCTTTTGAGAGAACATAGGTGAGAAACGCGGTGAAAAAGGGTGCGACCGAAATGATCACGCCCACATTCGAAGCGAGGGTGTAGGTGAGGGCAATGTTTTCCAGCAGATAATACAGGCATACGCCGCACAGCCCCGCTGCCGCAAAAGTAATCTCCTGCCGCCGCGTTGTCCCCCTCATCCGGTGCGGGCAGGCGAGAAGCAGCGTCAGAAATCCCAGCACAAACCGGAAAAACAGGATTTCTACCGGTTCAAAATCTACCAGCAGAATTTTCGTGGAAATAAAAGTGGTTCCCCAAATCAGGATTGTAAGCAGCGCTGCCAGATGCCCGGATACCGTTTTATTCATGTCGTGGAGCCTCCTTCTTCTCGGATTCCTTTTCGGAAAAAATGTCGCGGTAAAGGCCGGGAGCCAGCCCGATAAAGCGGCTGAAATAATTCGTAAAATGGCTCTGGTCGGAAAAGCCGGTCTGCATGGCCGCGTCGATGGGCGCAATGCCTTTCTCCAGCAGTTTCTTCGCCTCGCCAATGCGCACATTTTCGAGATAGCGGTAGGGCGTGACGCCTTTGGATTTGGTAAAGGCCCGAAGGAGGGCGGATTTTCCAAGGCCCGCGTGACGGCAGATCTGGTCTAAAGAAATTCGTTCTGAAAAGTGCTGCTCCACAAATGCACAGGCCTTTTCGATCTCTTCCCGGCATTCCGGTATACCGTATTCAAAGGGTTGTCCGTATCGTACAAGCAGCAGGGAAAGGAGGAGCAGGAGCGCTTCGTCTTTTCCAAATTCAACGGAACCGTTCATAACCAGCTTATGCAGAGAATGCAGGCAGCAGGCAATTTCTTCGTCGGAAATGACGGTGCGGGAAAAGCCGGGCAGCTTTCGGATGCCGGTAATTTCTTCGGTCAAGTCCAGCATCACGTCTTTGGAAATGTTAAAGCCGCGGTAGTCCAGCGTGCCGTCGTCGGACTGGATGCAGGCGTGGTTATCGCCGGGATGAAAGAGGAGGATATCGCCCCTGCCGATGGCGTATTTCCGGTTTTTGCAGGAAAGGGTGCGCTGGCCTTTTTCAATGAATCCAATGACGTAATATTCATGAAAATGGTTCGGGAATGGCTGGACGATGCCTTCGAAACGGTAGGCTTCGATGCGCAGGTCTTCGTCGTAAACAATGGTTTTGGTTTCTTTTTTCATGGGCGTTTCCTCCTCGATGCGGTTCATTGTAGCATGTTTGGATGGAAAAGGCTTGTAAAATATCTTCTTTTATTTCTGCGGGCAGCGAGCCAGGCAGCCGCATTTGTGCGGATATTTGGCAATGCCGTGTGCCTGTGGCACATGTTTAGCACCAACTGCAGCGGAGTGTAGATGTTGCGCTGCTTGATTACTGGCAGAAGGTTTCCAGCTCCTTAATGCGCTTCAAGGCGTCTTTTCGGCCCAGCTTGTAGACGGCTTTCAGTTTTTCAGGGTCTTTTTCTCTTGCGCCCACTTCCAGGGCTTTGCTGGGGCGCATCACCAGAATTTCTCCGGTGCGTTCTCTTGCGGCTATGTAATCCAGCGTTTCATTGTAGCGAATATGGCGGTCGGCTACGGCCTGGACGGCTTTCGGATAGCTGCGCAGGGCGGCACGGATGATGGGGAGCATGGAATTTTTCTGTTTTACGAAGCCTTTGGGCTGGGTCAGGATCACGATGTTGTGGGTATATCCGAGGCTTTCGAAATAGCGGATGGGGATGGAATCGGCAATGCCGCCGTCTAAAAGGGCATAATTGCCGATGTGCACGATGCGGGAGACAACGGGCATGGAGGCGGATGCGCGCATCCATTGTAAGTCTTCCGGGCCGCCGGTTTCGCATTTGTGATAAACGGGTTTTCCTGTCCGGATGTCCGTACAAGTAACGTAAAATTCCATCGGGGAATTTTGAAAGGTGACGGTGTCGAAGGGGTCGAGGGTTTCGGGAATGTCGTGGTAGCAGAACTGTTCGCCGTAGAGGTCGCCTGTTTTGATAAGGGAGCGGAAGCTGGCGTAGCGGGGGTCGCGGCAGAAGCGGAGGTTGTAGCGAATGGTTCTGCCGGGTTGGTGGGATTTGTAGTTGCAGCCGAAGACGGCGCCGGCGGATACGCCGATGGCGCCGTCTACTTTGAGATTGTGTTCCATCATAACGTCGGTGACGCCGGCGGTGTATAAACCGCGCATGGCGCCGCCTTCCATAATTAAACCGGTCTTCATTGATGACTCCTTTTGCCTTGGGGCATGTTTTGTGATGGAATGATTGTAGCACCGGAATGGATGGAATGCAAGCTTCCGGTGTTTGGGCGCTGTGCGGATTCATCCGAGGCGGGAATTTGGCATTCTATTCCAACGCAGCATTCATTCGTATGGATTCATTCTGTAAGCATTACTCTGTTAAATTGCCGAGCTTGATTAAAAAAATATAAATTTAAGCAAAAAAGTATATTGCAAAATGGAGACGCATATGCTATAATGTCAACTGACAATGAAGGAAAAGATAAGAATTACTCCATGTAGACAACAGTGAAAACCCCGGAGCCGACACTCTGGGGTTTTCTATGCCTAATTTTTGGAAACGGAAAGGCGTTGGTTCCGCAGGCTGGTTACCGATCAGTTATCGCCGTCCAGCCATTTGCTGATGAGATGACATATCACACCCGCCGCAACAGCGATTATGAAGGAAACAATGTACTCCATATAGACACCCCCTTCCTTTTACCAGGTATCGGAGGCGGTAACAGGTAAATTATATCATATCATTCGTCAAAATTCTATATATTTTTTGTTAAAGCAAATTTTAAAATTGCATAAGAAGTGCGACTTGAGAAAATTATTAGAAATTTAAGCAAAAAAGTATATTGCAAAATGGAGATGCATATGCTATAATGCCATTAGGCAAAAGGATACCAACAGTCCATATAATACGACAAATGAAAACCCCGGAGCTGGCACTCCGGGGTTTTCTATGCCTAATTTTCGGAAACGGAAAGGCGTTAGGTCCGCAGGCTGGTTACCGACTACTTATCGCCGTCCAACCGTTTGCTAATGAGGTGGCAAACCACACCCGCCGCGACAGCGACAAGAAAGGATACCAAAGTATCCATATAACACACCCCCTTTCCGTACCAAGTATCGGGGGCGGTAACAGGTAAATTATATCATATCATTCGTCAAATTTCTATATATTTTTTGTTAAAGCAAATTTTAAAATTGCATAAGAATCACGACTTAAGAAAATTATTAGAAATTTAAGCAAAAAGGCATATTGCAAAATGGAGATGCATATGCTATAATGCCATTAGGCAAAAGGATACCAACAGTCCATATAATACGACAAATGAAAACCCCGGAGCTGGCACTCCGGGGTTTTCTATGCCTAATTTTCGGAAACGGAAAGGCGTTAGGTCCGCAGGCTGGTTACCGACTACTTATCGCCGTCCAACCGTTTGCTAATGAGGTGGCAAACCACACCCGCCGCGACAGCGACAAGAAAGGATACCAAAGTATCCATATAATACACCCCCTTTCCGTACCAAGTATCGGGGGCGGTAACAAGTAAATCATATCATAAAATTCTTCAAAATTCTACATATTTTTTGCAAAAATAAATTTAAAAATTGCTGAAGAACTGAAACTTGAAATCCCCGCCCGGTTGTGCTAATATCCATGTTAAACGACAGTATCGCATTACAGGAAGGAGAACCCGCCAGGGCACACAAAAGAATGAGGGAATCAACAGCACCAAACCATCGCCCCACCACCGGCACACTCTGCACCATCTCCGGAGGCATCCTATGGGGCTTCTCCGGCACCTGCGGACAGTACCTATTCATGAACTATGGAATAGACGCCCGCCTTCTGACCACCATCCGTATGGTCGGCGCAGGCCTCATCCTGCTCCTCGTCGGCTTCCTGCGGGAACGCGAAAACATGACCGGAATCTGGAAAACCCCCAAAGACGCGAGACGCCTGATCCTCTTCGCCGTCTGCGGCCTGATGTTCTGTCAATTTTCTTACATGCAGGCCATTTCCTATTCGAATTCAGGAACAGCGACGACGCTGCAGTATCTGGGCCCGGTTCTGATTATGATCATCACCTGCTTCCGCGCGGGAAAACTCCCGAATAAACGGGAAGTCATCGCCATTCTCCTGGCTTTGTTGGGAACCTTCCTTCTGGCCACCCACGGAGACGTCGGAAATATGGTTCTCACACGGGAAGGCCTGATGTGGGGGCTCCTGTCCGCCGTCGCGGTCAGCTTGTATACCATGCTCCCCGTAGAACTGATGCGGAAATGGGGCAGCATCCCTGTAGTCGGCTACGCAATGCTGATCGGCGGCCTCGTCCTGGGCCTTGGCGGCAGAGTCTGGAACTTCCGCCTTTCCCTGGATCTTCCCGGCACCGCCGCCCTGGCCGCCATCGTCCTCTTCGGCACCGTCATTGCATTTACGATGTACCTCTACGGCGTCAAAGAAATCGGCCCGGTAAAAGGCAGCATGTTATCCAGCACCGAACCGGTTTCCGCAACCTTTTTTATGGTCGTCTGGCTGCACTCCAGCTTTGGCCTAATGGACCTGGCCGGTTTCCTCTGCATCATGACAACCGTATTCCTCCTTGCCCTGGAAAAAGAACCCGGCAAGGCCTAAAGAAAGCAGGGAAAAAATGAAAAAACGAATCACAGCAAAAGAACTTTTTTCAATACCAAACCTGATGAGCTATTTCCGCCTGGTCATGATTCCGGTTTTTTGCCACCTCTATCTGAACGCGAAGTACCGCACCGCCGCAGGCGCTCTATTGCTCTCCTCCATCACCGACTTCCTGGACGGGAAAGTTGCCCGGCGTTTTCATATGGTAACGGATCTTGGGAAGGCCCTCGACCCGGTGGCAGACAAGCTGACCCACGCAGCGGTAGCGTTCTGCCTGGCGACCCGGTATCCGCTGATGTGGGCGCTGATCATCCTGATGGCGGTAAAAGAAGGGTATATGGCAGTCGTGGGAATCCTGCGGCTCCGGAAAAACCAGATCGAAGGGGCACAGATGCCAGGAAAGGTATGTACGGCAGAACTGTTCGTGATGCTGCTGGTGCTGGTTCTTTTCCCGGAACTGCCATTAGCGGCGGTCAATGGACTGATCGTGGTTTCCATGTGTTTGATGGCCGCGACGCTTGTATACTACATCCAATATCATCATAAAAACGCAAAAACGGCATAGCATATAAGGCTATACCGTTTTTGGCTTTCCGGGCAAAAGACTGAGCGCCAGAGCCACACGCGAAACGCAAATCAGAGTCATTGCACCTGCAAAGATATTTGGCAAATGACACAGCAGCAGGGGGGACAGACGTGCTCCACGTTTCTTACACCGCAAACTGACTGTTATAAAGCTGCGCATAAAATCCATCCTTCTTCAGCAGGCTATCATGATCCCCCTGCTCAATAATCCGCCCATCCTTCATAACCAAAATCACATCCGCCTCCCGAATCGTCGAAAGCCTGTGCGCCACAATAAAACTCGTCCTCCCCTCCATCAGCTTCGCAAACGCATTCTGAATCTTCAGCTCCGTCCTGGTATCAATCGAAGACGTCGCCTCATCCAAAATCAGCATCGGCGGCCGACAAAGCATCACACGCGTAATACAAAGAAGCTGCTTCTGTCCCTGAGAAAGACTCCCTCCATCTTCCGAAATCACCGTATCATACCCATTCGGAAGCCGCTTAATAAAACTGTGGGCATGGGAAGCCTTCGCCGCTTCCAGAATTTCTTCCTCCGTCGCATCTGGTTTTCCCATCACAATATTTTCCCGGATCGTCCCGGACTTCAGCCAGGTATCCTGCAGCACCATCCCATATCCGGCCCGCAGGCTCTTACGCGTCATCTCCCGGATATCCGTCCCTTCCACGCAGATATTCCCGCTGTCAACGTCATAAAAACGCATCAGCAGATTAATGATCGTCGTCTTTCCGCACCCGGTCGGCCCGACGATCGCCACACGCTGTCCGGGCTTCACGCTCAGATTAAAATGCTCGATCAGCTTCTGCTCCGGCGTATAGGAGAAAAAGACATCCGAAAGCGAAACATTTCCCTGTACATCCTTCAGGACAACGGCATCTTTCTTCTCCGGAACCTGCGGCGTCTCCTCAATCAGATCAAAAATCCGCCCCGCACAGGCAATCGCATTCTGCAGCTCCGTCACAACCCCCGAAATCTCATTAAAAGGCTTCGTATACTGGTTCGCATAGCTCAGGAAACAGGAGAGCTGCCCGACCGTCATCCGCCCCTGAATCGCCGCCAGCGCGCCCGTAACGCAAACGCCCGCATAAGCCAGATTGTTCACAAAACGGGTAGCCGGATTCGTCATCGACGAGAAGAAAATAGCCTGTAAGGAGCATTTCTCCAGCCGTTCGTTGATTTCATCGAATTTTTCAAGGGCCTCGTCCTCATGGCCGAAAGCCTGTACGACCTTTTGATTCCCAATCATTTCTTCAATCAATGCCGTCTGCTCGCCGCGGGTCTCCGACTGGAGCTTAAACATCGTATAAGTCCGTTTGGCAATAAAGCCCGCCACAAAGAACGAAAGCGGCGTCACCAGCACCACGACAAGGGTAATCCCAACATTGATTGAAAGCATAAATCCCAGAGTTCCTAAAATCGTGGCAACCCCGGTAAAAAACTGAGTAAAGCCCATCAGCAGCCCATCGGCGAACTGATCCACATCCGCGATTACACGGCTGACAATTTCTCCGTAAGAATGGGCGTCAATATATTTCAAAGGAAGGATTTCAATTTTCTGGAACGCCTCATTGCGGATATCCCGAACAATCTGATACGTCATTTTATTGTTAAAAATGCTCATAATCCACTGAGCCAGCGCCGTCACCGCAATGCAGACCCCAATCTGAATCAAAATCCGAAAAACACCGGGAAAATCCACATTCCCCTTGGAAACGATCAAATCCACCGCCTTTCCGGTCAGCTTGGGCACATACAGGGTCAGCGCCACGGTCACAGCCGCCATCAAAATGGACAGAACCAGGTAAATCCGGTATTTTTTCAGGTAGCGGAGGACTTTTTTCAGGGTTTCTTTCTGACGTGCAGTCGTTTTGATACTCATTATCCGATCTCCTCCTTTTTGAACTGGGAATAATAAATTTCCTGATAAGCCGGACAGGTCTTTAACAGCTCGTCGTGGGTGCCGATGCCAGCCATTTTTCCATCATCCAGGACAATGATTTTGTCCGCGTACTGAATCGAAGAAGTACGCTGGGATACAATGAACACTGTGGGGCGGCTCTCCATTTCCCGGATGGACTTGCGCAGCTTCGCGTCCGTGGCAAAGTCCAGAGCGGAAGCGCTGTCGTCCAGAATCAGGATTTCCGGGTCGCGGACAAGGGCGCGGGCAATGGTCAGGCGCTGCTTCTGTCCGCCGGACAGGTTTTTCCCGCCCTGCTCGACGGGGGCGTTTAACAATCCGTCCTTCTGCTCGACAAATTCCCTTGCCTGGGCGATTTCCAGGGCTTTCCAAAGCTCCGGTTCCGAGGCATTTTTCTTCCCCCAGCGCATATTTTCTGCAATGGTTCCTTTAAAAAGAACTGCTTTCTGAAGGACGACGCCAACCTTTTCCCGGAGGGATTCCAGGCCCTGTTCCTTCACATTTACCCCATTTAACAGAACGGCCCCTTCGGTCGCATCGTAGAAACGCGGGATCAGATTCACCAGAGAGGATTTTCCGGAGCCGGTTCCGCCGATAATACCAATGGTTTCGCCGCGATTGGCCGTAAACGTAATGTCCGTGAGGGAAGGAGCCCCAGCACCTTTGTAAGTGAGGGTTACATGGTCGAAAACAACGGCGGGAGCATTCGCTTTTTGAACGGTCTTGCCCTTGCCTTCCGCTGCCGGATCAGGCATGGAGGATTGGATTTCCAGAACATTCTGAATACGGTTTCCGCAGGCAATGGCTTTCGTAACCGTGATGATCAGATTCGCGAGCTTCACCAGTTCCACCAGGATCTGCGACATATAGTTGACCAGAGCAACAACCTCACCCTGGGTCAGCGCGCCGGAATCAACCCGAATAGCCCCTGTATAAATCAGAGCAATGGTAGCGCCGTTTACAATAATATACGTAACCGGGTTCATCAGGCCGGAAATTTTTCCGACATATTTCTGAAGGGCAGTGAGGGCTTCGTTGCTCTCCTCGAAACGTTCCCGCTCTTCGGCTTCTTTATTAAAGGCGCGAATGACGCGGACGCCCGTGAGATTTTCGCGGGTAATGCCAAGAATCTTATCCAGCCCGGCCTGTACCTTTTTGTAAAGAGGCATGGTGATGAGCATGATTCCGAAAACGACCACCGACAGCAGCGGAATTGCCACCACAAAGATCAGCGCCGCTTTGACGTCCACGGTGAAAGCCATAATCATTGCGCCGAAGACGATAAAGGGGGAGCGCAGGAACAGGCGGAGCACCAGATTGACCCCGGACTGCACCTGGTTAATGTCGCTGGTCATGCGGGTGATCAGCGTCGAAGTCCCGATGGTGTCCATTTCCGTGAAAGAAAGGCTCTGAATGTGCGAAAACAGGGCGTGCCGGAGCTGTGTGGAAAATCCGACGGCGGCTTTCGCGGCAAAATACTGGGCTGTCACCGCGCAGAGGAGTCCGATCAGGCCGAAGGCCACCAGAACCATGCTCATGCGGACCACGTAGCCATTGTCCTGATTGGCGATTCCGGTATCGATGATGGCGGATACCACCAGCGGAACCAGCAGTTCGAAGGAAGCCTCCAGGAGCTTAAACAGAGGAGCCAGAATGGTTTCCTTCCTGTAGCTTTTTAGGTAGACCAAAAGCTTTTTCATAATGTTCTCCTTTTCCTTGAAAATTCTTCCTCTATACCTTATCATAAAAAGAGCTATATGAAAATTATTAGTTTAATATAGTTTCTATATGGAACGGATATAGGAGGGCGAAATGGAATTAAAACAATTGCATTATTTTAAAACCGTCGTGGATGAGGGGACAATTTCCGCGGCGGCGCGGCGTCTGAACATGTCCCAGCCCCCTTTGAGCAGCCAGATGCACCTTCTGGAAGAGGAGCTGGGATGCGTCCTTTTCGAGCGCGGGCCCCGGAAAATCCAGTTGACGGAAGCCGGGCGGCTCTTTTACGAGCGGGCCGGAAATATGCTGGAGCTGGCGCAGATTACAGCCAGGGAAATGCAGGATTACCGGCAGGGAAAAGCCGGGACGCTTCGGATTGGCGTGGTATCTTCGGTGGGGACATTGCTCCTGAAGAAATGGATTGGGCCGTTTCACGAAAAGTTTCCGCAGATTCGGTATGAAATATACGAGGGGAATACGTATCAGATTTTAGAGCAGATCCGGGCGAATTTAATCGAGCTGGCGCTGGTGCGCACACCCTTTTCCGGGGAGGGTCTGGAGGCGGTGCGGCTGACGCGGGAGCCAATGATGGCGGCCGGGGATGCGCGGTTTTTCCCGGAGGGATGTGCGGATACGGTTTCAATCCGGGATCTGGCGGGACAACCGCTGATTGTATACCGCAGGTGGGAAGAAATCTTGACGAAACAGTTCGAGAAGGCTAAAGTTTCGCCGTATTATTTTTGTAAAAATGACGATGCGCGGACGTCGCTGGAATGGGCCAGGGCAGGGATGGGAATTGCGATTTTTCCGGAGTCGGCCGGGCAGGAGATGATGGCGGGAGAGGATGCGCAGATGCGGATCTGCCGGATTCTCGCGCCGGGATTGGAGTCGGAGATTTGTGCGGTATACAATGTACAGGGATATTTTTCGACGGCGGCGCGGACGCTGATGGAGGAAATGCGGGGCAGGCAGGATTCGTGAGCTGCCTGCAAATGTCAGGAGCCGCTTCGATTTCCGGCTGACAAGCGGGCGGAAACGCGGTATAATCGAAACATGGCGCATGCGCGGCGAAAAGAAAATGCGAACGCAGGGAATGCGTTTGAGAAAACAGGAGAGATAAACAATGAGTACAGCGATTGTGACACTGAAAAAAGGCGAGGGCCGCACCTTAAAATCCGGCGGCCTGTGGGTTTATGATAATGAAATTGCATCCATTATGGGGGAATTCGAGGACGGCGAGATTGTCCTTGTCCACGACTTTGACGGCTTTGGCATGGGCCGCGGTTTTATCAACCGGAATTCGAAAATCCGCATCCGGATGCTGACCCGGAACAAAGACCAGAAGATCGACGAAGCGTTTCTGAAAATGCGTGTCCGGGAAGCCTGGGATTACCGGAAGAAGACTGTGGATACCAGCAGCTGCCGGGTGATTTTCGGGGAAGCCGATTTCCTTCCGGGGCTTGTGGTGGATAAATTTTCGGATGTGCTGGTGGTTCAGTCGCTGGCCCTTGGGATTGACCGGCTGAAGCCATTGATTTTAAAGGCGCTGAAGGATGTGCTGGCCGAAGACGGGATTTTCATCCGTGGGATTTATGAGCGGAGCGACGCGAAAGTGCGGAAGAACGAAGGGATGGAGCTGTATAAAGGCTTTCTCGGAGAAACCTTTGACACAAATGTGGAAATCGTGGAGAACGGCGTAAAATACATGGTCGATGTGAAGGATGGCCAAAAAACGGGCTTTTTCCTGGATCAGAAATATAATCGGCAGGCGATTCAAAAGCTTTGCCGGGGCGCAAAAGTGCTGGACTGCTTCACGCATACGGGTTCCTTCGCTTTAAATGCGGGACTCGCCGGGGCCAAAAGCGTGCTCGGTGTTGATGCGTCGGAACTGGGCGTGGAGCAGGCGCGGCTGAACGCGAAGCTAAATGGCCTGGAAGACCGGGTGCGGTTCCAATGCGCGGACGTGTTCGACCTGCTTCCGGAGCTTGAAGCGAAAGGCGAGACGTTCGACGTGATCATCCTGGACCCGCCCGCTTTCACGAAATCCCGGAATTCCGTGAAAAATGCCACGAAGGGCTATCGGGAAATTAACCTGCGGGCCATGAAGCTGGTGCGGGACGGCGGCTTTCTGGCAACGTGTTCCTGCTCGCATTTTATGACGTATGAGCTGTTTACGCAGACCATTCATCAGGCGGCGCGGAGCGTGCACAAACGCCTGCGGCAGGTGGAGTACCGGACGCAGGCGCCGGATCACCCGATTTTGTGGGCGGCGGAAGAGTCGTACTATTTGAAATTTTATATTTTCCAGGTGGTGGATGAAAAATGAGGCAAAAAGGCCACGGCGAAAGGGTGTTTCACTAAGGGATTGTATTCCTTGGAAAACATTGATGCGCAGTATTTGATGGAGGAGCAGTAATGAATAAAAAGAGAGTCAGTCAAATCAAAGAGCAGTTTGACCTTGCCATACAGAGTGATGAAACCGCGAAAGTTGAATTTTGGTATGCACGTGAATTGATGATACTGCTCGGCTATGAGCGTTGGGAAAACTTCGATAAGGCCATCTCCCGTGCAATGGATTCCTGCGAAACCAGTGGAATTGAAGTATCCGATCATTTTCGTGAGGTCACGAAAATGATCGAGACTGGCAAGGGCGCTCATAGATCCATTAAGGATTATATGCTTACCCGTTATGCATGTTATTTGATTGCCCAGAACGGTGATCCAAAAAAAGAAGAGATCGCATTTGCGCAAAGTTATTTTGCGGTACAGACCAGAAAGCAGGAGCTGATCGAGGAGCGTATCGCACTGATTGAGCGCACGGAGGCTCGTGGCAGGCTGCGTGAATCTGAAAAGCGTCTTTCTCAGAATATTTATGAACGCGGCGTTGATGATGCCGGGTTTGGCCGTATACGCTCGAAAGGTGATCAGGCACTGTTCGGCGGCCACACTACAATGGAAATGAAAGCACGTTTGGGTGTGAAAGACAACCGCCCTCTCGCCGACTTTTTACCTACGCTGACAATCGCAGCAAAGAATCTGGCAACAGAAATGACTAATTATAATGTTGAAGAAAAAGATCTGCAAGGTGAACATGCCATCACCGGTGAACATGTGCAGAATAATCTCTCCGTGCGTGAAATGCTTGGCCAGCGGGGAATCAAGCCAGAAGAACTACCACCTTCCGAGGATATCAAAAAACTAGAGCGCCGTGTGAAATCCCAGGAGAAAAAATTGGCAGCACAGGCAGGAAAACTGCCGGAATCGACAGCAGACGGAGGCGTGGACAATGGCGAATAAACTGGAATTTACAAGATCTCTCCAATACCGCCGCCGACCCGGACACCGAGAATATGGTTATTCACGGCGATAATCTGTTTTCATTGAAAGCGCTGGAAAGCAAGGGAAATCAAGCTTTCGGCGTAGGAAGCTCCGACTCCTTGCGAATCCGAATCTCCAGAATCTCCAGCCCGTCGGCTCCATAATAGAGCCTGATAAAATGCACCAACCCGAAGACCCCGCCAAGCATCCGCTGCTCCCGCATAACCGCACCCTCTGTCCCCCGCGCGGCAATCTGCGCAGCCAGCCCATCATCAAAGAAAACCGAAACCGGAAGCTGGGCCAGCGGATTTAAGGCAGACCGGAACGTCAGCGTAATACTGTAAACGCCAAAACTGGCCACCCGGATACCAAACGCGTCCGTATTCCCGGCCTTGGGATTTAAGCAGGAGCCGTCCAGGACGATTTCGTCCGCGCCGTCCGCCTGGAAATAGCGCAGATCCGCCGGAGAAAAATCATTGTCCCCCTTGGCGTTCATCACCGCCAGCTCTTCCGGCGCAATGCGTCCGGTTTTATGAAGGATGGCCGGGCTTTTCAGAAGGAATCCAAGGATATTTTTGGCATTCCGCTGCAATTCCGCACGGGTGAGATAGCCCTTCTTTAACATTTTCGGCACGTCGCCCTTTTCCGCGTCGGATTCCGGCTTGGAGATGACCATATAAAGGTCATTCTGGGCGGCCAGCATCGGCGCTTTTACAGCCCGGTCGGCTTTTTGCCCCTCATAATTGGACGCGGCCCACCAGTCCGTCATAACAATGCCGTCAAATCCCCATTCCCCGCGCAGAATCGTCGTGCACAGGTCATAGCTTCCCGCCGTCCAAAGGCCGTTCACAGAACCGTAGGAGGTCATGACGGAACGGGCCTTTCCTTCCCGGACAGCGATCTCGAAGCCTTTCAGATAGATTTCCCGCAGGGCGCGTTCGGAGATTTCCGAGTCGGCAGCCATCCGCGCGCTCTCCTGATTATTGCCGCAGAAATGCTTGATCGTACTTCCGATTCCGGATTTTGCCATGCCGCGGATCTGGGCCGCGCAGATTTTTCCGGTCAGATGAGGATCTTCGGAAATATACTCGAAGTTCCGCCCGTTTAACGGGTGGCGGTGGATGTTCATGCCGGGGCCAAGCAGAGAATCGACTTTATTCAGGCGAAGCTCCTGGCCTTCCAGTTCGAACAGGGCTTCCACAAGCGGTACATTGAAGGTACAGCCTAAAGCGGTGCCGATCGGCAGGGAAAAGGCTTTTGTGCCGCAGGACATGCGGATGCCGGAGGGGCCGTCCGCCGTGCAGGCCGCCGGGATTCCGAAATCTTCCAGACGCTTTGTGACGCCGCCAAAGGCGGAAGCGGTTCCGGGCGTCACGCGCATGCTGCACATGCCCTCGCCAAAGGAGAGGTCAATGAGATCCTGGTCGGAAAGCTGCGCCACAAAGGTATCCATGGATATTTTCTGATCCAATACGTCGGCCAGCCGATGGCCCTGATCACCGGTGTAGGGAATTTCGGCCGGGTGGTTTTCGAGCAGGCGTTTGCGGGGATCGACGGTACGTACCGGGACGGTTTCCCAGCCGATGGCGTAGGTTCCGTCTGCATTTTCATGGGGCTTCATCCGTTCGAAATGCAGAGTTGGCGCGTAGGCTTCCGTAAGCGTTTCGAGTACGGTAAAGGCTTCGGAAAAGCTTCCGATGGACTGCGCATTGCGTACACTATTCCCGGCAAAAAGCTCATAAAGGCCCTCTTCCAGAACATAACAGGATTTCCGGCCGGTTGCTCCGCTGTCGTCATAGGAAGCAAACGTATTTTTCGGAATGGTCAGTTCGAGCTGTTCCGATTCGCCCGGCTCAAGAAGCCGTGTTTTGGCAAAGCTGACGAGTTTCCGCGCCGGGTTCCCAAGCTTGCCCTGGGGCACTTTCACATAGAGTTGAACGACTTCTTTTCCGGAAACGGTTCCCGTATTGGTCACAGAAACTTCTGCCAGAAGTGTGTCTCCGGCAGATTCTTTCAGTCGGCCTGCTATAGAAAACGTGGTGTAGGACAGGCCGTAGCCGAAGGGGTACAGAACCTTTTCGGGCGCGAAGGTTTCAAAATAGCGGTAGCCTACATAGACGTCTTCCTGATAAAAATTCCGTTCCAAATCCCCGAAATTTTTGTCGGACGGATAGTCGGAAATTTTACGGGCAATGGTATCGGTGAGCTTTCCGCAGGGCGTTACCCGTCCGGTCAGCACATCGAGCACGCCGTTTCCGCCCTCCTGGCCGCCCTGCCACACATACAGGACTGCTTCGGGATGATAGGCCTCCACCCAGCTCATGTCAAGGATGTTTCCGGTGTTCAGGAGCACAATGGTTCTTTTGGATGCCTGGCAGACTTTGGCAAGCAGTTCTTCTTCGACAGCGGTCAGGCGATAGCTTCCCGGCGTGTCCGAACTGTCCTGGTCTTCCCCGGCGGTACGGCCGAGAATGAGAACCGACGCATCCGCTTCTTTGGCGCAGGCGAGCATTTCCTCCGTAACCGGCATTTCCTGCTGGAAACATGGAACCTTGCCCCAGCCTTTTCCGGCGTCGTAAGGATGGTCTTTCAGCCATTCTTCGTAGATTTCCAGAAGCCGATCATCCAGGGAAAGGTCTTCGCAGGCTTTCAGGGCGTCTAAAATGCTGACCACGTAGCGGGTATTGACCTGGCCGCCAGAGCCAAGGCCGCTTTTATAGTAGTTGAAGGCGGCGCGGCCGTAGACGGCGATCCGTTCGCCTTTTTTCAGGGGAAGCGCATTGCCTGCATTTTCCAGGAGTACGCATCCTTCTGCCGCCGCCTGTCTGGCGAGAGCGGCGTAAGTTTCAAGGTTTAATTCGTAATTCATTTGAGTTTCCTCCATCATTTCAGCAAAATTCTTTAATGCCTGCACTATCCGCGTCGCAGGGTTCCCAGGTTTCCAGGCCGTCCCCATTGGGATTTCCGTATTTCATGAAATTCGTCCAGTAATCCAGCATTTCGCTGCTTAACCGGTAATCCCGCTCTTCCATGGGCCGCCAGCATCTTCCGAGGGTTCCGAACATGTACCAGAGTTCCGAAGAATGGAAGGCCCCGGAGTCATCGCCCGGCAGATCCCGCGTAAAATAATAGACCCAGGTGGGACTGCTTCCCTGATGTTGCCGTTGTCCGGCCCATGCAATGCAGCCTTTGTACAGGGCGCTGAATTCGTTCTTCTCCTGCATTTCTTTTGTAACCATCAAATCGTCTTTCGTAGTACCCAGCATGAGCGGGATATCCGGGAGCATTCCCTGGGCAATGGCTTCGTCATAGCCGCAGTCCAGTACATAGCCGTCCTGAACGGGAACCAGGAATAATCCCTTCGACAGAGGGAACACTTTTTCAAAAAACGGCCCCATAAGTTCCAGGATACGTTCTGCGGGAAGGGCCCGCAGCTCGGAAAGGGAGGAAGCCCCGGCCAATTCGGCAAAGATTTCCCCGTAGGATTCCTGGGTGCGCAGGGGCATGTCCCGGCTCAGGCCGCCCTGATAAGCGCCGCCGCTTTGCAGAATAGCTTTTGCAATGTTTCCCTTCGCGAGCTTAGAAGTCAGGAGCGTCTGGGTACTCATAGCGCCCGCACTCTGGCCGAATACCGTGATATTTTTCGGATCTCCGCCGAAAGCTGCGATATTTTCAGCGACCCAGTCAAGCGCGGCGATCTGATCCAGGATGCCATAGTTTCCGGAGATGCCGCGTTCATTTTCCTGGCTGAGCCAGGGGTGGGCCAGGAACCCGAAGAGATTACAGCGGTATTCCACCGATACGAGGATGACGCCCCGCTTTGCGTATTCCGCGCCGTCGAATTCCAGTTCTGTGGCATAGCCATGCAGGAATGCGCCGCCGTGAATCCAGAATGCTACCGGGAAAGGGTGCTCGCCGGGTTCTTTTGGCGTCCAGATATTCAGATACAGGCAGTCTTCGGAAGGAATCCGGTTAAAGTCCGGATTTTCGTAGAATTCTTTCCGATAGAGAGAGTCCTGCTGGGGCGGCTGCATGCAGCAGGGAGGATAGGTGTCGGCATGACGGACGCCTTCCCAGGGTTTCGGGGGCTGGGGGGCTTTCCAGCGGAGCTCGCCGATGGGCGGCTGGGCATATGGGACGCCGCGGTATTCCAGGTAAGAGCCGTGGTCGATGCCGGTGAGTTTTCCATAGGTCGTTTGAATTGGGTTCATGTTCTGTTCCTCCTTTAGCCTTTGATCGAACCGACCATAACGCCGGATTCAAAATATTTCATAACAAACGGGTACACGATAATGATCGGTGCGCTGGATACAATGATGGTACAATATTTGACAAGCTGCTTGTAGACATCCATATTTGCGGTGGCATTTGCGGCCGAGGTAGCAGCGGCGGCTGTAGAGGTCGTATCATTGATGATCAGGATTTCCCGGAGGACGAGCTGCAGGGGATAGAGTTCCCGGTCCTGCAGATACATGGATGCCTGGAACCATTCATTCCAGTGGCCGATGATATAGTAAAGAGCGACGGTTGCCACGGTAGCTTTTACCAGTGGGAGAAGTACCTGGAAGATGACGACCAGATCCCCGGCCCCGTCCAGGCGCGCGGACTCCTCCAACTCCTTCGGAACGGCGGAAAAGCCTGTCCGCATAAGAATCAGATTAAAGGTGGATACACAGGAAGGCAGGATTACAGCCCAGCGCGTATTCAAAAGATGCAGCTTCTGCATAACGATGTAAGAGGGCACGATACCGCCGGAAAAGAGCATGGTAAAGGAAATCAGGAGCATAATCGTATTTCCCCACAGGAGGTCTCTCCGGGAAAGGACGTAAGCGCCGATGACGGTGATCAGCAGTCCGAGGACAGTAGAAGCGCCTACGTAAAGAAAGGTGTTCAGGTATCCGCGGATGAGCTGCGCATTGGAAAAGACCAGCCGGTAGCCTTCCAGGTTAAAGCCTTTTGGCCACAGGATCAGGCCGGACTTGGTATTCAGCCAATTCGGATCGCTGAAGGAAGCGAAGAGTACGTGGAGCATTGGCAGCAGGCAGATGATGGCGAAAAGGGTTAAAATTATATAATTGACGATATTGAATGCGGTTCTTGCTTTGCTTGTTTTGATTTTTGTATTGCGCATGGCTTTCTCCTCCTAGAACAGGCTGGTTTCAGTATACTTTTTGCTGATTTTGTTTGTAATCGTCAAAAGAGCCAGATTAATGACGGAGTTAAACAGGCCCACCGCTGTGGAAAAGCTGTAGTCCCCGTCCAGGAGACCCTTCCGGTACACATAACTTGCGATAATATCCGCGGTTTCGTAGATCTGGGAATTGTACATCAGGATCGTCTTTTCGTAGCTCGATGCCATCAGCATTCCTACCTGGAGGATTAAGGTGATCACGATCGTAGGACGGATGCCCGGAAGCGTCACATGCCACATCTGTTTTAAATAGCCCGCACCGTCGATCTGGGCGGCTTCATAAAGCGTCTGATCCACGCCAGAGAGAGCGGCGATATAGAGAATTGTACCAAAACCAAGGCCCTGCCACAAGCCGGAACCGATGTAAATCGTCCGCCAATAGCCTGCCACGCCGAGAAGATTCTGGGTCTTTCCGGTAATGGCTGTCATCAGGGTTCCCAAAAGCCCGGTGGATTTACAGAAGTCCACGACGATTCCGCAGACCACCACCATGGAAATGAAATAGGGCAGATAGCTGATCGTCTGAACGGTCTTTTTAAAGAGTTTGTTTCCCACTTCGTTGATCAGCAGCGCGACAAGGATCGTAAGAGGGAAGGAAATCAGAAGATTCAGGCCGTTTAAGATAATCGTATTTTTGAGCAGGCGTCCGAAATAAAAGGACTGGAAGAAGTCCGTGAAATTCTGAAATCCCACAAACCGGTTTACCAGGCTCCCGAAGATCCCAAGCTTTGGCTTATAGTCGCAGAAAGCCATGACGATTCCGCCCATTGGCAGATAGCTGAATACGATAAAATAGAGAATCAGAGGAAGGAGCAAAAGATAGCGCTTTTTGTTCTTCCTCCAGTCTTTTACGATTGCGGTTCTCGTAAATTTTTTTTGTTTTGTTCCCATGTTTACCTCTCCTTTTCCGTTTTTCTGCTATTTTACCGGTCAGGAGAGGGAGGGGAAAGATTCAGAATTTCAGGTTGTCTCCGAAATTTGCGGTTTGGGACGCCCTTTTTTTGATATCGCGGCCCATTTATTGTCCTTTATGGAGTTCCTTATACTTTCCAGGCGTGATTCCTTCATATCGTTTGAAGGCTCTCGTCAGCGCTTTGGCATCCAGATAGCCCACAGATACGGCCGCTTCGGTTACATTTTTCCCGTTCAAAAGCTGGTGCTTGGATTCTTCCACCCGCAGAAACTGGATATATTCCAGGACACCCTTTCCCGTACAGCTTTTAAAGGTTCTGCTCAGGTGGGGGACGCTGATCCAGAATTTTTCCGCTACGGCCCCTACGGTCAGGTTCGGGTCCCGGAAATTTTCCTGCAAATAGCGCAGAACGCCGGAAAGCCATCCGGGTTCGTCCGGTTTTTCCTTCCGGGAATTCTGGTCAATGATCTTCGCAAAAAGTTCTTTGCTCACGGACATCAGTTCCTCGACGCTTCCGGCATTCAGCAGAAGCTCTTCATAGGACGGGCTTTCCGGGGATTCCTGCGCGGTTTTGTCCCCCTGCGTTCCAATGGATGTGGTGAGCATAGCGGCAAGGCCGTACATCCGGTATTGGTTGTATTTCAGATACTTGCGCTCCCTGGAAAAGGTTTTGCTGAAAATGTAATCCAATGTTTCGTAGGCTTCCATGTATTCCCCGGCGTCCAGAAAATTTAGAAGCTTTCGGGATGCGTTGGTATAGTCCTCCAGGCTTGTGGACGGCCAATTGGCGGATTCCGGCTTCTGTATCCACAGACGGCCGCGGGAAGCGTCGTCCATCCAGAAAATGCGGTATTTCATTTCATCCTGGAGGGTTTCCCATACGGAGGCTGTTGCTTCAAACCCGGTAATCGGTTCTCCGACGACCACATGGATGCCAATGTGGAGGGTGCTGCCATAAAAATCCATCAAATACTGTAGTTTTTCGAGAATCCGCTCGGAATCCTCGTCGCTTTTCTGTTCAATGCAAAGAAGGTATCGCTCATTCTGCCAGAAAATATTTCCGTGGTATTCGGTAAAAAAGAGTTCGTCTGCAATGTTTTTCAGTACGAAAGAACGAAGATCCAGCCCATCCTGGGTGATTTGGGGAGAGGCGCCGTCAAGGGACGCTTTCTGTTCGACAGGGATATCGACTACGGCCATAACCCAGGTACGATCTTCGCGGATTCCGGTGAGCTTTGTCATGATCTTGGAAATGAGCTTTGTTTCGGTTACTTCGCCGCTTAGGACCTGGTTGATCTGATGATTATCCAGGAAAATTTGGGAGGTTTTGGCTGTTTTGCGTAAATTCCGCAGTTTGTCCGAAAGCATTGCATACGTTTCCTGGTATTTTAAATCCGTTTGCGCATCCAGAAGCTTTAGAAGGTCTTCCAGGGGTTGATAAAGCCGTTTGGTGGCGCGCCAGGAAAGGAAAAGCATCAAAAAGACACAGCCGATGACTTCCCCGGCCAGTACATACCAAAAAATCCGCAGGCCTTGCATAAGCGGCTCTTTTGAGAGGCCGACAAAACATTCCCAGCCCATACTGCTGATTTTGGTGGGGACAAAAAAGTAGCCATCCTTTTCAAAATAGGTATCCGTGGCGCTTCCAAGTTCCGGAAAATCGGCAAGATGCTCTTCCGGAATGTTATCGGAAAAAAGCGTCTGTTCTCCGGCCAGGATAGCCAGGGCGCTTCCTTCCAGTTTGGAGACCGCGAAGTCCCGGATGTTGGCTTCCATGATCAGGATCGCTTTCTTCTCATAATAGCTGTCAAAGACCGGGCTCATGAGCCAGACTTTTCCATTTCCGAGGATGGAGACCGCGGAACGTCCGCGGAAATCGATGATTTCCTGAAATTCTTTTTCCGTCATACCGTAGCTTTTATAAAAAAGTTCCATCATGGAAGTATTGTATCGTCTTTCCTGGGCAAGCAGGATTGAATCACTCTCGAAAAAGTAAAGCAGTGTGGAAACGCGGGAATCATCCTTTGTGGCTTCGATGATTTCAGAACGCAGTTTGTTGATGACAGGGACGTTTTTTGATAATTCTTCATCGGTATAGTCAAGCGTTTCCTGGACAACGTGGTTTGTGGTGAGCATAGACAGGGAGGACTGAATTCCCTGGAAACCGTTTTCGATCTCCGATGCGGTCTGGACGGCCTGCTGCCGGGTGATCGTCACCATTTGCTTTTTTAAAAGCCGATAGTAGTTCCCGTATCCGATTCCGGTCGCACAAAGCAGGATCAGGCAAATTGCCAGATAGGAAAGAAAAATAGTGGTAAATGCCGGTGAAATACGTCCTTTCTTTTTCAAATGATTCAACCTCCGAACTCTTTATTCTTTTCTTATTTTAACATAAAATATTATTACGTTCTATCCTGAATCGGCATGGAAAATCAATTCATTGCCCTGTATATCAAAATTTGGCCCACCCGTTTTCCGCAGAAAAATCAAAAAAGAACGGCTTTTTAAAATATCCGGCCTTGAGCGGCCAAAGCTCCCACCCTATAATCAAGGCATCACAGGAAAGGAAGGTATTTCGTATGAAAAACAAACGGTATCTCACAATCGCGCTGACGGCAGCACTTATGGCAGGAACGCTTCCAGGATCTGCGGCCCTTGCAGCGGAGGAGGGCGGATTCACAGAGGTTTCCCTCCCGCTGACGGAGGAGAAGGAAACGCTGACGGTCTGGGTAAAAAATGATGTTACATTGATGAACGCCTGCGGCGGCGACCTGAACAATACGCCCTTTTTCCAGGAGCTGGAGGAGCGGACGAATGTTCATATTGAATGGATCGTCCCGGCCTCCGGAACGGAACAGGAACAGTTTAACCTGCTGATGAGCTCCGGAAAGCTCCCGGATATTATGTATACGTATCCAAATCAGGTATACTATCCGGACGGCCTGGATGCGGCGGTTGAAGACGGCTATTTTCTGGATCTGACGGATCTGCTTCCACAATATGCCCCGAATTATCTGGCGGCCATAGAAAAAAGCGACGAAGATACGAAGCAGGGCGTGAAAACGGACGCGGGAAGAAGCGTGCTGATGTACTCGGTCATGCAGGAAGAGCAGCCGACGTTTTACGGTTATGTTGTCAGACAGGACTGGCTTGACGAGCTTGGGCTTTCTGTACCGGTCACTTATGACGATTGGGAAGAAATGCTGACGCAGTTTAAGGAAACGTATAATGCAGCGGCTCCCCTTTCGATCAATTCGAGATTTTTCTGGAATCTGGGCATTGGGATGGGCGCTTACGCACCGAACGATTTTTATCAGGAAGACGGGGTTGTACATAATGCGCTCCTGGATGATACGGAGGCTGTGCGGGAATTCCTGACTTTGATGAACCGATGGTATCAGAATGGATTGATCGATCCGGACTTTGCTTCCAGCACCGCGTTCTGGGGAGATTCTGTCCTGGTGACCAATAATAATACCGGCGCGTTCCTTACAATGTATACGTTTCCGTCCGCGATTTTCCTGCCGTCTATGGAGGAGGGCGCTTCCTTTACTGCTGTAAAAACTCCGGTGAAAGAAGAGGGAGATACGTTGGAGTATGGCACGCCTGTACCGTCTACGACGTCGGCCTATGCGGTTACGACGGACTGTGAAAATCCGGAGCTTGCCGTTTCCTGGATTGACTATCTGTTTTCAGAGGAAGGCGCAATGCTGGCAAATTACGGAGTGGAAGGGGAAACCTATACGCTGGATGCGGACGGAACTCCTGTCTTTACGGAGACGATTACGGCAAATCCGGATGGACTGACCTATGACGAGGCAATGCGTACTTATCTGATGGCGCCCTCTTTCCCGGTAAGCTACTATGACTGGAAGAGAGAACTTCAGTTCATTTCGGAGGATGATTTTAATATGTGCTATATCTGGGATGATGTGAACCATGAGAAATATTATTCCAGCTATGCCGCGATGACCGTAGAAGAAAATGCGGAATATTCGAATCTGTTTGCGGATATCGACACCTATATTTCGGAAAATGCGCTTTCCTTTATCACCGGTGCGAAGAGCCTTGACGAATTTGACAGCTTTATCGAGACGGTAAAGGGAATGGGCCTGCCGCGCTGTGTGGAACTGAAGCAGGCAGCTCTGGACCGCTATAACGCAAGATAAGCTCCACCTTTTCTTTTTTCGAAAAACGTGCTATGATACCTCTGAAAAAGAAAGAACCGCCGCCCGTAGTCAGGCCCGGCGGTTCGGAGCATGACAGGAGGTTTTCATATGGATTTAGAAACATTGAGAAAAGACATGGTTGCGGCCATGAAAGCAAAGGATAAACCCAGAAAAGAAGCGATCTCATCCCTGATCTCCGCGGTGAAAAAGGTCGGAATCGACGCCGGATGCCGGGAGGATATCCCCGCAGATATGGTAGACCAGACCATTTTGAAGGAATTAAAAACCGTGAAGGAGCAGATCGATACCTGCCCGGCTGAGCGCACGGATTTGCTGGAAGAATATAAATTCCGCTATGAGGTGATTCAGGCTTATGCGCCGGTACAGATGTCCGCAGAGGAAATTAAGGCCTACATTCTGGAGAAATTTGCGGACGTCGCCGCCACGAAGAACAAGGGGCAGATCATGAAAGCCGTGATGGGCGACCTGAAAGGAAAAGCAGACGGCAAATTAATCAATCAGGTGGTAGCCGGGCTTTGCGAATAGAGGAGAATACAGGACAGCGGACGCAGGCAGATGTGTCCGCTGATTCTTTCCGGAGCCGTTATGAGCGCTGTACGCTGTGCCCCAGGGCGTGCGGCGTGAACCGGAATGCCGGAAAAACGGGATTCTGCCGGATGGATGCCAGGATGTTCGGGGCGCGGGCGGCGCTCCATATGTGGGAGGAGCCGTGCATTTCCGGGGAGACCGGTTCGGGGACGGTCTTTTTTTCGGGGTGTACGCTGGGATGTATCTATTGTCAGAATTATGAGATTGCCAGGGCGCAGGTCGGGAGGGAAGTGACGGTGCCGCGGCTGGCGGAAATTTTCCTGGAATTGCAGGAGAAGAAGGCGGTGAATGTGAATCTGGTGACGCCGACGCATTATGCGCCGTCGATTCTGGAGGCACTGAAGCTTGCGCGGAAGCAGGGGCTTGTGATTCCGGCGGTTTACAACTGCAGCGGGTATGAGAGCGTGGAGGCCCTGCGGATGCTGGACGGCTGGATTGATATTTATCTGACGGATTTTAAGTATATGGAACCGGAGCTGGCGGCGCGGTATTCCAGGGCGGCGGATTATCCGGAGAGGGCGAAGGAGGCGCTGGCGGAGATGGTGCGCCAGACCGGGGAGGCGGTTTTTGAGGAAAATGGGATGATGAGGCGGGGGACGATTGTCCGGCATTTGCTGCTTCCGGGGCATGTGAGGAATGCGAAAGAGGTCGTGAAGTATGTTTTTGAGACTTATGGGAACCGGGTGTGGATTAGTCTGATGAATCAGTATACGCCGGTGGAGAAGGCGGAGCGGCTGAGGGAGGCGCCGGAGTTGAAGCGGAAGGTGACGAAGAGGGAGTATGAGGCGCTGGTGGATTATGCGGTGGAGATTGGGGTGGAGAATGGATTTATTCAGGAGGGGGAGACGGCGGAGGAGAGCTTTATTCCGGCGTTTGATTTTGAGGGATTGTGAGAGGGCTTCGCGCGGGGCGGTGTGCGGATACACACCGCCTATTTTATGGACTTTGGCCTGTTGAGCACGGCAGAGTTTTTTGTGTCCTGAAATTGGGGGAAATGCGGATCAGATAATGGATCAGTTCCCTACCTCGCGCCCGCGTCGTAGGCATTGACAATTTCGGACACAGTTATTTTAGAAATTACTCGGCGTATAACGTACTGTGACAATATGCACCTCTTTCTTTGGTTTCAGCACACGGTAAATAATAACATAATTTTTCACGAACAACTGGCGATAATTCCTGTTTGCATAAGATCCCACGCGTCGGATCGCTCCGCGCTCCGGTAACTGCTCCAAACTGAAAATCGCGGTTTCCAATTCGTCAATCATACTTAAAGCGGTGCCGGGTTCTGACAGATTTTCTGCGATATAGGTATAGATATCCTCTAAGTCCCGGTAAGCGCGGGCATAAAGTTTGACAACGTATTTATCCAAAGTGTTTCCTCCGCAAAGAGGAAAGAGATTCCCTCGCATCCAGAAGTACGCCATCAGCAACGTATTCCCTTTCCGCTTCGGTGATTGCTGCGTCTGTACGCGCTGTTTCTATCATTTCCTCGTATGTTTCGATGCTCATAATCACTAAATCCCCGTAACCGTTCTTTGTGATAAAAAGCGGTTCGCGTCTTGCATGGCAAAGCTCGGAAATTTCTGTGGTATTTCTAAGATCTGTAATCGGTCGAATCTGCGGCATATTATGCATCTCCTTTCTTGTATATTATTATAGCGGAATTATGCTCAAAATACAAGCCCGCCTTGTTACTTTTCGCTGTTTCGCATTTTCCTCGTACCGATGCAGATGGCGGGCATTTCAACCAGGTCAGATTAGATTTTGTGGGAATTGTGCAGAGCATCGAGATTGCCGGAAAAGGGGAGTATGCTGGACGGCTCCCAGGATGTTTATGGTGCGGGCGAAGGAGTGTGTCAGGCCGGGGCCTGCGTATTTCAGTACGCAGGCTCCGCATAAATTTCATAAACCTCATCCAGCTCATTTAACGCAAGCGCGGTTTCCCGGCTCATATGAGCGGCAAACCCATAAACGATAAGCCCATGTTCCTCCACGTACTCTGCGGCATTCCGGAATTCCTCCGGATTCTGTCCCATCATCTCCAAAAAGGCGGTCTGCTTGGCCATGTAGCGAAGCATGCTTGTGAAATGCGTTTTCATAAACGCTTCGTCTTTCATGCTTTCTTCCAACACATCCGGGTCGTCTTCGGATTGCCAAAGCAGCAGATTCGGATACGTCTCATTGTCCCAGTTTAACGAGGTGGAAGTCAGGAGGTCACATTGGAAACCAAGGTTGTCTGTCAGAAACAGGCTCTCCGGGTAGGCGCTGGTACGGACGGCACACCAAATCGAAGCAAAGCCTTCCTTCCCATCCAGAAATTCCATGAATTCTTTATAAGTCATCAGAGAATCCAGAGAAACATAACAAATATATTTGGCGTTCGGGTCCAGATTTTCCAATGTCTCAGCAGCCTGTACCGGGTCTCCGGCGGCACAGTGGAGCAGGCCGTCGTTTTCCTGAGACTGTTCGGTCAGAGATTTCGTTGAATTGGAGGAGGACTGGAACCATGCGAAACAGTTCCCGGTAGGACGTTTCAGCAGGTTCATATCATAAAGCAAAAGCTTATTTTTTCGGATTTTCCCGGATACATTGGTAAAATTACCATTTAAGCTGGTGGTTTGGTGGAGGAAAATGTCATAGTCGCCGTAGCCGTTCTGATCAACCGTGACAGAATCTCCGAAATAACCCGGCACGGCCAGTTCTGTGTAAACCGCCAGATCCAGGCTGATCTGATTCGTATGTTCCGCGATTTCTTTCCCTGGATTATAGTAAAAAGCTGAGACAATCCGCGGCAGGGCAAACTGGACGAACAATGTAAAGGCCAGCGCCAGCGCCAGAACGGCCGCTCCCAGTTTCAAAAAGGCGCGGCGGATGGAACGGTTGACCAGCCGGACAAAATCGGCTTCCGAGCGATTGGAGGGAATGTCCTTTTCAGAAGAATGGCCATCCGATTGCCCCAAAATCTCATCAAGTCCCGGAACCGTCTCTTCCGCATACAGAAATTCGCTGATCGCTTCCTGTTTTTCAATGTCCGCTTCAACCTGGGCTTCCTGCTGGCCGTTTAGTTTTCCTTCCTTGTAGAGCTTTAACAATTCACGATAAGTCATAACCATTCACCTCCATAGAATGTTTGAGTTCCTTTTTCGCCCGGAATGCGAGTACCCGGACATTTTCCGGCGTAATCTGCAAAACGGCGGCGATTTCTTTCTGCGTCATTTGGCTCCAATACTGCATGATCAGAATTTCCCGTTTACGCGGCTCCAGGTGTTTCATTGCCTCGAAAAGCGCTTTTTTTCGCTCGTCCTGGATGAAGCGGTTCAGAGGATCGTCTTGGGAAGAGAAATCCGGGGGCGGTTCGGCCTGCTCCATGGAAACCGCCCGGCCTGCTTTTTTCAGGCTGTTCAGGCAGAGGTTTCGGGCGACCAGGTAGAGCCAGGCACGCATGTTCGGGTGGTGGTCGCCAAGGGAGAGGATGGCCTTTAAGAAGGTTTCCTGAAGGAGATCTTCGGCCAGGGGATGGCTTTGGCACAGGGAGTAGAGATATAGATAGAGCTCCCGGTGGTAGCGGTTATACAATTCGAGTAATATTTGATGATCCATCCCCTCACCTCCCCTTTTTGGTTTCTTTTATTATATAACAATCTGGCTGAGAAAATGTTACAGGCTCTTTACGTTGGAAAACAGCCATGCTATACTAAATGAAAAGTCCGCGGAAGCCATTGCCATTTCCTTTTTCCGGGCAAAGTAAAACGGAGAGTTCGGGAGAGCGGCATACCACGGGCCGTTTCATAGAGAATGACGCCCGCATACAGGGCGCGGAGATTGAAACAGAGAAATTTTATCCTGGAGGAACCAACATGAGTAATTACCGTATCGAAACAAAATGCCTGCACTCCGGCTACAAACCAGGCAAAGGCGAACCCCGCCAGCTTCCCATCTACCAGAGCACAACCTTCAAATACGACACCACCGACGAAATGGGAAAGCTCTTCGACCTGGAAGAAGAAGGCTATTTCTATACCAGACTGCAAAACCCCACCAACGACGCAGTAGCCGCCAAAATCGCCGACCTAGAAGGCGGCGTCGGTGCTATCCTGACCTCATCCGGCCAGGCTGCAACCTTCTATTCCATCTTTAACATCTGCGAAGCAGGCGACCACGTGGTCTGTTCCTCCACCGTTTACGGCGGAACCTTTAACCTGCTGGGCGTTACCATGAAAAAACTGGGAATCGAAAGCACCTTCGTCGATCCGGACGCCCCGGTGGAAGAACTGAACAAAGCCTTCCGCCCGAATACGAAAGCAGTCTTTGCGGAAACCATTGCAAATCCGGCGCTGGTGGTTCTGGATATCGAAAAATTTGCGAAAATTGCACACGAACACGAAGTACCGTTAATCGTTGACAATACGTTCGCCACGCCGGTAAACTGCCGTCCCTTCGAATGGGGCGCGGATATCGTGACCCATTCCACGACAAAATATATGGATGGCCACGCGGCGCAGGTCGGCGGCGTTATCGTTGACAGCGGAAACTTCGACTGGGCGAAATACGGTGACAAATACCATGGCCTTACCACGCCCGACGAGTCCTATCACGGCATCGTTTACACGGAACGTTTCGGAAAACTGGCCTACATCACAAAGGCGACCTCCCAGCTCATGCGCGACCTGGGTTCGATCCCGTCCCCGCAGAACTGCTTCATTTTGAATCTGGGGCTGGAGAGTCTTCCCCTGCGCGTGGAACGCCATTGCTACAATGCGCAGAAAGTCGCAGAATACTTAAACGCCCACGAAAAAGTATCCCACGTAAATTTCGCCGGACTTCCGGGTGACAAATACCACGAGCTGGCGAAAAAATACATGCCGAAAGGAACCTGCGGCGTCATTTCCTTCGAGCTGACCGGCGGCAGGGAAGCGGCCGTGCGGTTCATGGACAGCCTGAAGCTGGCCACCATCGCCACCCATGTGGCGGATGCGAAGACCTGCGTGCTGCACCCGGCCAGCCACACGCACCGGCAGATGAATGATGAAGAGCTGGCGGCGGCAGGGGTATCGCCGGGCATGATCCGGTTCTCGGTGGGAATTGAGAATGCGGAGGATATTATTGAAGATTTAGAGCAGGCGCTTGCGAATGCGTGAGCGGTTGGCGGCGGTGTCACTTGGGGGCACCGCCGTTTTTGCTGTTCGGGCATGGCCTGGTCGTCTGTTAAAAAAATAACCGAATTATTTGAAAAAACGTCCAATATTCAGAAAATTTTATTGTAATTTTCCCCCGAATCCTGTATAATAAATCTGTTAAAAATCGAGAAAACATGTGTGGTTTGCATAAAAAACAAAGGAGGTATGTTTCAAATGCTTGATCAGTCGTATTACGCAAAAGCGGATGAAATCATTGCGCGTTACGGCAAAAAGCCAGGCTCTCTGATCCCGATTATGCAGGATATCCAGGAGGAGTACCGCTACCTGCCCGGAGAGCTCTTGTCCTACGCCGCAAGCCAGATCGGCGTCACCGAAGCGAAAGCCTGCAGCGTGGCGACCTTTTACGAGAACTTTTCCTTCGACGAAAAAGGAAAATACGTGATTAAGGTCTGCGACGGCACCGCCTGCCACGTCCGCAAATCCATGCCGGTACTGGAAGCCCTGTATAAAAAACTGGGCCTGAGCAAAACCAAAAAGACCACGGACGACATGCTGTTCACCGTCGAAACCGTATCCTGCCTGGGCGCCTGCGGCCTGGCCCCGACCATGATGGTAAATGAAGAAGTCCACCCCCGCATGACCCCCGAAAAAGCGGAAGCATTGATCGATCAACTGAGAGGAGGCGAACAGGTATGATCCGAAGCAGAGAAGCATTGCAGCAGATGAGAGAAGAAGCGGAGAAAGCCTTGCATTCCTACGATTGCCGAATCCTTGTCTGTTCCGGAACTGGCTGTATCGCCACCGGTTCCCATAAGATCTATGACAAATTTTTAGAGATTGCCAAAGACGCCCCCGGCGTCACCATCGAATTTGGCCCCCACGACGAAAAAGCCCACGTGGGCGTGAAGAAAACCGGCTGCCAGGGCGTCTGCGAACTGGGCCCCCTCGTCCGCATCCAGAAAGGCGACGACGTGATCCAGTACACGAAGGTGCAGTTGGACGACTGCCAGGAAATTTTCGAAAAGAGCGTCCAGGGCAATGAAGTGATCGAACGCCTCCTCTACCAGAAAGGCGGAAAAGTCAGCAAAGGCCCCGACGACATTCCCTTTATCGCCAAGCAGACCCGTATCGTCCTGAAAAACTGCGGAAAATTCGACGCGGAATCCCTGGAAGAATACATCGCCAGCGGCGGTTTCCAGGCTCTCACAAAAGCCATGTACGAAATGGACCCCGACCTGGTAGTGGATGAAGTGGATAAGTCCGGCATCCGCGGACGCGGCGGCGGCGGCTTCCCGGCCGGCCAGAAGTGGAAACAGGTAGCCCGCCAGGCCGACCCGGTGCACTACGTGGTCTGTAACGGAGATGAAGGCGATCCCGGCGCATTCATGGACGGTTCCGTTATGGAAGGCGATCCTTACCGCCTGATCGAAGGTATGATGCTGGCCGCCTATGCAGTTCGGGCACAGCACGGCTATATTTACGTGCGTGCAGAGTATCCGAACTCCGTTGCACGCCTGAAACACGCCATCAAGGTGCTGGAAGAAGCCGGACTTTTGGGGGACAATATCCTCGGCACCGACTTCAGTTTCCACATGCACATTAACCGCGGCGCCGGCGCTTTCGTCTGCGGCGAAGGAAGCGCCCTGACGGCCTCCATCGAAGGAAGCCGCGGCATGCCCCGCGTAAAACCGCCCCGAACCGTCGAACAGGGCCTCTGGGCGAAACCTACGGTTTTAAATAATGTTGAAACCTACGCGAACATTCCGGAAATTATCCTGAAAGGAGCAGACTGGTATCGCAGCATCGGCACCGAAGGTTCTCCGGGAACGAAAACCTTCTCCCTGACCGGAAGCATCGAAAACACCGGCCTGATCGAAGTCCCTATGGGAACCACCCTCCGGGAAATCATTTTCGATATCGGCGGCGGCTTAAAATCCGGCGCGGCCTTTAAGGCGGTACAGATCGGCGGCCCCTCCGGCGGCTGTCTGACCGAAGCGCACCTGGATGTGCCCCTGGATTTCGACTCCGTAAAGAAATACGGCGCGATCGTGGGTTCCGGCGGACTGGTTGTTATGGATGAACATACCTGCATGGTCGAAGTCGCCCGGTTCTTCATGGGCTTCACCCAGCGGGAATCCTGCGGAAAATGCGGCCCCTGCCGGATCGGCACGAAGCGGATGCTGGAAATCCTCGAAAAGATCGTGGCAGGAAACGGCGAGATGGAAGACCTGGAAAAACTGGAGCACCTGGGCCGTTTCGTCAAAGACCGCTCCCTGTGCGGCCTTGGCAAGAGCGCACCCCTTCCGGTGCTTTCCACCCTGCAGAATTTCCGGGATGAATACATCGAACACATTGTGGATAAAAAATGCGCGGCTCACGTCTGTAAATCCATGCGTACTTATGTCATTGATCCTGAAAAATGTAAAGGCTGTACGAAATGCGCAAGGAACTGTCCGGTCAGCGCGATCACCGGAAACAAAAAAGAACCGCATACAATTGATACCTCCAAATGCATTAAGTGCGGAACGTGTCAGGATAACTGCCCATTTGGCGCAATCTACGTGAACTAAGGAGGGATGGAGGAAATGATTCATTTAACCATAGATGGAATCCCTGTAGAAGTCGAAAAAGGTACGACCATTCTGCAGGCGGCCAAAAAAATCGGTGTGAAAATTCCCACACTCTGTTATCTGGAAAATGTACTGCCGGACGGTTCCTGCCGTTTATGCGTGGTCGAAGTGGCCAACAAAGGACGGACGAAATTCGACACCGCCTGTACCCTGCGCTGTTCGGAAGGCGACGAAGTGCAGACCATGTCCGAGAAAGTGGTGGCTTACCGGAAGGACACGCTGGATCTGCTGCTGTCCGACCACCGCGTACATTGCTTCTCCTGTGAGGCGAACGGCGACTGTAAATTGCAGGATTATTGCTTCGAATACGGCGTGACTGAGACGAGTTATCCAGGCGAAATGAATTCCGCGCCCATCGACGATTCGAATAAATTCTTTACCTACGATCCGAGCTTGTGTATTCTCTGCCACCGCTGCGTGAATACCTGTAAGGAGATCGTGGGCCGGGGCGCGATTGATACGATGGAACGCGGCTTCCAGTCCGTGATCGGCGCACATTATAAGAATAAATGGTCGGAAGGCATCTGCGAATCCTGTGGAAACTGCGTCCAGGCCTGTCCCACCGGAGCGCTGACCATGAAGCGCAGAAAGAAATACCGCCCGTGGCAGATTGAAAAGAAAGTGCTCACCACCTGCCCGCACTGCGCGACCGGATGTCAGTATTATCTGATCGTGAAGGACGGAAAGATTGTGGATACCGAAGCCTACGACGGCCCGTCGAACAAAGGCCTGCTCTGCGTCAAAGGCCGCAGCGGAAGCTTCGATTTCGTCCATTCTCCGGAACGGATCAAATACCCGCTGATCAAGAATAAAGAAACCGGCGAATTCGAGCGCGCCACCTGGGACGAAGCCCTGGATCTGGTTGCATCGAAATTCATGGAGATCAAAAAGCAGTACGGCCCGAATTCCCTGGCAGGCTTCGCCTGTTCCCGTTCCCCGAACGAGGACATTTACATGGTACAGAAAATGGTTCGCTGCTGTTTTGGAACGAATAATACCGATAACTGCGCCCGCGTCTGCCATTCCGCATCCGTATCCGGTCTGGCCATGACCCTGGGTTCCGGCGCGATGACGAACCCCATTGAAGATATTACGAAAAATGCGGAAGTCATCATGCTGGTAGGCTCGAATCCGGAAGAAGCCCATCCGGTGGTCGGCATGCAGATCCGCCAGGCGCTGAACCGGGGCTGTAAGCTGATCGTGGTTGACCCGCGTGACATTGGCCTGTCTAAGAGAGCGGATATTCACCTGAAGCTGAAACCGGGCACGAACGTTGCTTTTGCCAACGGCATTATGCACATCATCATCGAAGAAGGCCTTCAGGATGAGAAATTCATTGCCGAGCGCACCGAAGGCTACGAAAAGATTAAAGAAATCGTAAAAGAATACACGCCGGAACGCGTGGCGGAAATCTGCCACATTGATGCGGACGACCTGCGCAAAGCCGCGATCATGTACGCGAAGGCAGACCGCGCCCCGATCATCTACTGTCTGGGCGTGACCGAGCACTCCACCGGAACGGAAGGCGTTATGTCTATGTCGAATATGGCCATGCTGGTCGGCAAACTGGGACGGGAAGGCTGCGGCGTGAACCCGCTGCGCGGCCAGAACAACGTACAGGGCGCCTGCGACATGGGAGCACAGCCCAACGTGCTTCCGGGCTATCAGAAAGTCACCGACCCGGCCGTCCGGGAGAAATTCGAAAAGGCCTGGGGCGTGAAGATTGACCCGAATATCGGTACGCATGCCACGGACATTTTCCCGAAGGCCATCACCGGAGAGGTGAAGGGGCTGTATATTTATGGGGAAGACCCGGTTGTGACCGACCCGGATACGAACCATATCATTAAAGCGCTGAAGAGCCTGGATTTCTTCGTATTGCAGGAGCTGTTCATGACCGAGACGGCCCAGTATGCGGATGTCATCCTTCCGGGCGTCAGCTACGCGGAAAAAGAAGGAACCTTTACGAACACGGAACGCCGCGTGCAGAGAGTCCGCAAGGCCGTTACGCTGGAAGGCGAAATGCGTCTGGATACGGATATCATCATCGACCTGATGAACCGCATGGGCTATCCGCAGCCCCACCTGACCTCCGCCGAGATCATGGACGAAATCGCTTCCCTGACGCCGAGTTTCGCAGGCATCAGCCATGCGCGTCTGGACAGCGAAGAAGTGGGCGGCAGAGGACTTCAGTGGCCCTGCACGTCGAAAGACCATCCGGGCACGAAGATCATGCATGTCGGGAAATTCACCCGCGGCCTGGGCTGGTTCTATCCGGCCGAGTACGTACCGTCCGCGGAGCTTCCGGATGAAGAGTATCCGATCATCCTGATGACCGGGCGTATTCTGTACCACTATACGACCAGGGCGATGACCGGGAAGACGCCGGAGCTGATGGAAATTGAAGGGAAATCCTTCATTGAAATGAATATCGTGGATGCGGACAAGCTTGGGATCGCGGACGGCGATAAGGTAAAGGTTTCCTCCAGACGCGGCTCCATCGAAACGACGGCCCGTGTGGGAACGAAGACTTCGCCCGGCGAGAGCTGGATGCCGTTCCATTTCCCGGATGGAAACGCCAACTGGCTGACTAACGCAGCGCTTGACAAATACGCAAGAATACCGGAATATAAGGTATGCGCGGTGAAGATCGAGAAAGCATAGAGATTGCAGCGACGCAGGATGGGGAAACCCTCCTGCGTTTTGCTGGCATGGGAGGGGATTTTATGGGATGTGTCAGAGGTGTCTGTATCAGCAAAGCGCGAAAGACCAGCGCCGAGCGTGTTGGCCGGTGTATGGCGGAGGAGAAAGGCCTTGTGGGCGATATCCATTACGGATTCGGGGATAAGCAGGTCAGCCTTTTGCCTTATGACCGGGTGAAGGGGTATTTTGAGGAAGCAGGGGAGGCGGTTCGCTTCGGCAGGTTTGGGGAAAATCTGGTGGCGGAGGGAATCGACTGGGATGAAATCCGGGTTGGGAGCCGTTTCGTGTGCGGGGAGGCGCTGCTCGAAGTGGTGAAGATCGGCGCGGGCGGCCCGGCTTCGGAGGCTTATAAAGGGGAAAAGGTGTGTACGCCGATGGAACCGTATTTTGTGTTCTGCAAGGTTATAAAAGGCGGGGAGCTGCGGGAAGGCAGCCCTATTCAGAAGGAGGAAGAAGTTTGAAACAAAGAGGTAGCGGGTAGCCAAGAATAAAAAGGTATAGCAAACAAGCCATCTTGCGGTGGCTGAAAATAAAATATAGACACAACACCTGATCAGGAAGAAGTAACAGCCTCATCTTTGATGGTGTAACCACGTTGCTTTAGCAGATTCAGTGCCTGTGAAGTAGTCAGGACTTTTGATTTATTCACAGGATGTGGTTCAAGAAAACCCTCCGGTGTATAAGGCTTTAAATCTGAAAGTATGTGCCAGATAGCGGTCAGGAGCATACGGCAGATAGCAATAATGGCTTTCTTGTGACCACGGCGTGCTTTAATACGTTTGTAGCGGTCAGTTATTTCAGGATGTTTCTTAGAACGCAATAAACCATTTGCAACTTGTACCAGAACTGGTTTAAAATAGGAACCAGCACGGGAGATTCGAGTCGATTTGATTTTTTTGTTGCTTTGGTCATTGCGTGGACAGCATCCGGCCCAAGAAACGAGGTGTTTTGCTGTGGGGAAGACAGACATATCACCACCGATTTCAGAAAGGACCTGGATGGCAGTCATCGGATTTTTGTCAAATCCGGGAACGGAACGAATCAGATCAAGGGCAGCTTCGTATTTATCAGAGAGACGAAGGATTTCCCGTTCTATCTGTTCAAGATGCTTTTCTAATTCGTCGATGTGGTTAAGGCACTGTCTGAGTTTAACCGCCTGTTCCGGAGAAATGGCACCGTCAACAGCAGCCTGTATTTCTTCAATGGGGGTCTTGCACCGTCCGTCAACAAAAGGCGTTACGTCAAACAATTCCCCAGGATGAGCAAGCATATATTCCGTGATGGAGCGGGAAGATTTTCCAAACACATCACTGAAAACATCATCCAGTTTGAGATTTGATACGGTAAGACAATTCTGTGCACGGTTCTTTTCGCCGGTAATCATACAGGTGAGTTTGAAACGGTATCGTACCAGATCTCTCAAGTGGCGGATGTCAGCAGGCGGAATAAAGGAAGGCTTGACCATGTCACACATATAAAGGTCGCAAATCCATTTGGCATCCTTACGGTCAGTCTTGTTTCCCTTTTGAGGTTTTGTGTACTTGGGGTGAGCAAGAGTAACGAAGCAGTTGTTCTTCTCTAAGATATTAAAAACAGGGATCCAGTACTTGCCGGTAGATTCCATGCAAACGTCAGAACAGTGATATTTGGCAAGCCAGTCAGACAGCTCCTGTAATCCTTTAGAGAAGGAAGAGAAGCGAGCTTGCTTATATTCAGTGCGACCATTGGAATCCGTAATACCGATGCAGGCATAAATCCAGGTTTTGTGGACATCAAGTCCACAGCAGTTAAAACGAAAGATTTTGAAAGACAATAGAAAACCTCCTGATAATTGATAGTGATAAAACTGACAGGGACTGGCCATCCGGCAAAATCGAGTCGACTTTGGAAGAGATAAGTTTACGGGCTTTCGATTGCGCCATTCATTGATGCCTTAACGGATGACCGACAACATATAATCATGCGAGGTCGCCGCTATACAGCCCCGCCACTCACCTCCACGTGTTCTGTAGTGTGTCAGTCCTATTAAGAAAATAATATCAGAAGGAAAAGAGATTAGAAAGCGAAAGTAATCCCAGGGGTTTCATAACCCCATCGGTGCCTTTCGCAGAAAGGTGGATTATAATCATGAAATGTATTAATACAACGGATGCGGTGGGACATGTTCTGTGCCACGACATTACCCGGATTATTAAGGATGTGGTGAAGGATACGGCTTTCCGCAAGGGGCACGTGGTGACGGAAGAGGACATTCCGGTGCTGTTGTCTCTGGGAAAAGACCAGCTTTACGTCTGGGAAAAGGATGAGACGATGCTTCACGAAAATGAGGCAGCCGAGATCCTGTACGGAATCTGTAAAAATGAACACATGCATCCGACGGAGGTCAAGGAAGGCAAGATTGAGCTGGTGGCGGACTGCGACGGGGTGTTCCGGGTGGACGTGCCGCGGCTGGACGCGATCAATGAAATTGACGAGATTATGATTGCGACCAGACACACGAATTCCGCGGTAAAGAAGGGCGACCGCCTGCTGGGAACGCGGGTGATTCCGCTCGTGATCAAGAAGGAAAAAATGGAGCTGGTGAAGCGGACGGCGGGCGAGGAGCCGCTGGTTTCCCTGACGCCGTATAAGAAGATGAAGGCCGGGATCGTGACCACGGGCAATGAAGTTTTTTACGGAAGAATCAAGGATACCTTTACCCCGGTGATCGAGGAAAAGCTGGCTTCTTACGGAATTGAGGTCTGCGGCCATAAGCTTTGCAATGACGACCGGGAAAAAATCACGAACGCGATCCTGGAGCTGAAAAATCAGGGCGCGGACATGGTCGTATGTACGGGCGGCATGAGCGTGGACCCGGATGATAAGACGCCGGGGGCGATTAAGGATACGGGGGCGCGGATTGTTTCCTATGGTGCGCCGGTGCTTCCGGGAGCAATGTTTTTACTGGGCTATTTTGAAGACGGGACGCCGGTCATGGGTCTGCCGGGGTGTGTGATGTATGCGAAGGCGACGGTGTTCGACCTGGTGCTGCCGCGCATTGCAGCCGGTATCGAAGTGACGAAAAAGGATCTGGCCCATATGGGGAACGGCGGGTTCTGTCTGGGATGTAAGGTGTGCCATTATCCGAACTGCGGGTTTGGAAAAGGCGTCTGACCGGAAAGGAGATTTATGGAAGGGGTAACGGTAGAACAGGCGGTGGAGCTGATTCTGGCGCACACGCCGGTGATCGCGGAGACGGAAGAGGTCGGGCTTTTGGAGGCGTCCGGACGCATTCTGGCCAGGGATATGGAGGCGGCGTTTGACAATCCGCCTTTTGACCGTTCGCCGGTGGACGGGTATGCCTGCCGGACGGAGGATGTTGCGGGGGCTTCGAAGGAGTGTCCGGCCAGGCTGACGGTGGTGGAGGAGATCGACGCGGGGCAATTTTCCAGGCGGGAAGTGAAGGCTGGGGAAGCGGTGCGGATCATGACCGGGGCGGCGGTTCCGGCGGGGTGCGACTGCTGTATCCGCCAGGAAGACACGGATTACGGCGAGGAGACGGTAGAAATTTATTGCCCGGAGAAAAAGTGGGGGAATTTCTGCTTCGCCGGAGAGGATTTTAAGAAGGGTACGGTGCTGCTTCGCCAGGGCATGCGGCTGGGGTATGTGGAAGCGGCGGTTCTGGCCGGAATGGGCGTGGAGCGCGTTCCGGTGTATCGTTTGCCGCGGGTGGCGCTGCTGACGTCCGGGGATGAGGTTGTGGAACCGGGGCAGGTGCTTTCGCCGGGGAAGATTTATAACAGCAATCTGACGATGCTGGAGGCGCGGCTGATGGAGTTTGGCGTCCGGCCGTTTTGCGCGAAGGCGGTGGAGGATGATCCGGCGGTGATGGCGGAGGAGTTATGCCGGGCGGCCAAGCAGGCGGATTTGATTGTGACGACCGGGGCGGTTTCGGTTGGAAAGAAGGATATTATGCATGAATCGCTGGGGCAGATTGGGGCCGAGCGGGTTTTCTGGCGGGTGCAGGTGAAGCCGGGGATGCCGACGCTGTTTTCGGTGTACAAGGGGATTCCGGTTTTGAGCTTGTCCGGGAATCCGTTTGGGGTGGCGGTGACGGTGGAGCTGCTGATCCGGCCGATGCTTCAGAAGATGATGCGGGATGAGAGCCTGGGGCTGGTGCGGGTGAAGGGCGTGATGGCGGAGGATTTTGAGAAGCCGATTCGCGGGCGAAGGCTGGTGCGGGCGATTTGGGAGGATGGGGTGTTCCGGCTGCCGAGGGGGCTGCATTCGAATGGGGTGCTGAGTTCGATGGCGGGGTGTAATTGTTTGATTGATGCGGGGCCGGAGACGGGGAGGCTGATGGAAGGGTGCGAGGCGGAGGCGATTTTGCTGTAGGGGCGGCTGGGCGCGCTGGAGCAGTCGTGTGCGGCTGGCGGCCTGCGGGTGGCGCGCTGAAGCAGTCATGTGCGGCTGCACGGGAATGCGATGCAGGAGGATGGCATGGAGAAGCAGAGGAAGGTTGTCGCGGTCAGCGGCGTGAAGAATTCGGGGAAAACGACACTGATTTGTAGGTTGGTGGAAATTTTTTCGGGGATGGGAATCCGGACGGCGGTTATTAAGCATGATGGGCATGATTTTGATGCGGATGTGCCGGGTACGGATACTTATCGCCAGTTTCAAGCCGGGGCGTGTGGGACGGCTGTTTTTTCCTCCGAAAAATGTATGATTGTGAAGCGGCAGAAACACATGACGGAGGAAGAACTGATGGAGTATTTCCCAGAGGCGGATCTGATTTTGCTGGAGGGATTTAAGGCCAGCGCCTACCCGAAAATTGAGCTGGTGCGAAAGGGAAATTCTGCGAAGAGTGTCTGCGGCGGCGCGTATCTGCTGGCAATCGCCACGAATCTGCCCCCGGAAGAACTGGAACGGGACGATCAGAGTATTCCCTTGCTGGATTTGGACAATCCGGGCGCAGTGGCGGCATTTCTTTTGGATTATTGGAGAGATTGAATGAAAACAGGAGCATTGATTATCGCTTCGCTGGATTTTGGCAGGGCAAACCGGGACAGTGAGGATATGGCGGTTTTTCTGCCGATGCAGCATTTGGATGGGACGACGGTGATTAAGCGGGAGATTTTTACGCTTCGGAAGGCGGGGATTTCGCCGGTGATGGTGCTTTGTGGCTATCAGCGGGAGGTGCTGAAGAACCATTTGAGCCATAATGGGGTGATTTTCTGTGAGGATGAGGCGTTTGCGGAGCATGGATTTGCGGAGACGCTGAAGGTTGGGATGGATTTTGCGGCCGGGCTATGTGAGCGCGTTCTTGTCGTGCCGGTGGAATGTCCGGTGTTCTCCAGCAAAACCGTGGAAACCCTGATGGAGTGTGAAGAAAGTACGGTTCCGACGTATCAGGGCACGCCGGGAAAACTGTGGCTGCATGTGTTTGGCGGGGAGCCGAAAACGACTTCCGCGGAAGAGGAGGGAGTAACCTTACCGGGCGGTTTTGTATCCGGCAGGGAGCCGAAAGCGGCGCTCCCGGAAGAGGAGGGAGTAACCTTACCGGGCGGTTTTGTATCCGGCAGGGAGCCGAAAGCGGCATTCTTGGAAGAGGAGGGAGTGGCCTTACCGGGCGGTTTTGTGTCCGGCAGGGGGCCGGAAGCGGCGTTCGTGGAGGTAGAGGATGCCGGGATTTTGTATTCCCTGACAGAGGAAAACGGAATTCGGAAGGTTCAGGAATATGCCAGGCGGCAGCGGGAAGCGAACGCATTGCAGGTTAAATTAAAGGTGATGCTGACGAAGGAAGAGGACTTCTTCGGGCCTGGGGTTTATCAGCTCCTGCGTGGTATCGATGAGACAGGCTCCATGCAGGCCGCCGCGGCAAAAATGCAGATGTCCTACACAAAATGCTGGAAAATGGTAAATAAAGTCGAGGCACAGATGGGATTTAAGTTCGTGAACCGGGTCAATGGCGGCCGGAACGGCGGCAACTCGACGCTGACCGAAGAGGCGCGGGATTTCCTGGATCGGTACCGGGCGCTGACAGAGGATATCCGTCGGATGAGCCGGAGCTTTTTCGACATTTATTTTCAGGATTTTCAATAGGAAAGCGTTGACGGGACAGGGAAGGTGCAGTATAATTTTCTTAGCGTTATTTTTTAGAAAAAATAACGAATTTTGCGTCAGGCAACCATGGGAGGTAGCGAATTTTATGAACAAATTAATGAAAAAAGCAGGAGCATTGGTACTCACAGGAGCGATGGCAGCCAGTATGTGCATGGGCGCATCTGCGGAAGAAGAAGTGGAACTCGTTGTATTTGCGGCGGCATCCATGACAGAGACGATGACCGAAATCGCTGAGATGTATAAGGAAGTGGCTCCGAATGTGACCATTACCTATAACTTTGATTCTTCAGGAACTCTGAAAACGCAGATTCAGGAAGGTGCGGACTGTGACCTGTTTATTTCCGCGGCACAGAAGCAGATGAACCAGCTCGACATTAATGCGGATGCGTCCGTGAATGAAGAAGGGCTTGATTTTGTTGTTGCGGACAGCCGCATTGACCTGGTAGAGAATAAGGTTGTGCTGGTTGTTCCGGAAGGGAATCCGGCCGGGATCGAATCCTTCGACGACCTGACTTCCGATAAACTGACCCTTCTCTGCCTGGGAAATGAAGATGTTCCGGTAGGCGCTTACTCCGATGAGATCCTGGAGAGCCTTGGCATTGATAAGGCACAGCTTGAAGCGGATGGAAAAGTAACCTACGGCACGAACGTAAAAGAGGTGACTTCTCAGGTATCCGAAGCTGCGGTAGATGCGGGAATTATTTATGCGACGGACGCTTATTCCGCGGGACTGACCGTTGTGGATGAGGCGACATCCGAGATGTGCCGCCAGGTAATTTATCCGGCAGCCGTTTTGAATGTTTCCCAGAATCCGGAAGAGGCGCAGGCATTCCTCGATTATCTGCAGACGGACGATTGCGCGGCGGTATTTGAAGAGGTTGGGTTCACGATGGTTCAGGCGGAAGAAGCTGAGACGGAAGTGGAGACCGAAAGCGAAACCGCAGCAGAATAAAGAATTGGACAGAAAGGTCGGGGGTTTCGGCTCCCGGCCTTGTTTCACTTTTGAAGAAGATTTTGCCTTTGGGACGGGTGTGCTTCGTTAATGACCGGGAGTGTGCGAAGTACCGTTTTGAGGCGATTGGGGGAAAACGATGGATTGGTATCCTTTATTTAATTCGCTCCGCATTGCGCTGATTTCCAGTGTGATTGTATTTTTTGCAGGCATTTTTGCCGCTTATTATATTGCGAAGCTGCCGCCCCTTTTGAAAGGGATTCTGGATGTTGTGCTGACGCTTCCGCTGGTGCTGCCGCCGACGGTGGTGGGCTATTTCCTGTTGATCCTGACCGGGCCGAAGCGGCCTTTGGGAAGCTGGGTGCTGTCGACTTTTGGCGTGAAGCTGGTGATGACCTGGTATTCCGGGATTTTTGCGGCGGTGGTTATTGCGTTTCCGCTGATGTACCGGACGGCGCGGGGGGCTTTTGAGAGTTTTGATGAGACGCTGGCGTTTTCCGGAAAGACGCTGGGGCTGTCGAATACGTATATTTTCTGGCGGATTCGGATGCCGGCCTGTAAGCAGGGGATTATGGCGGGGGCGGTGCTGGCTTTTGCGCGGGCTTTGGGGGAATATGGCGCTACCAGCATGGTTGCCGGATATACGCCTGGGAGGACGGCGACGATTTCGACGACGGTATACCAGCTCTGGAGGACGAATGATGATGAGCTGGCGTTTAAATGGGTGATGATTAATATCGCGATTTCGGCGGTTGTGCTTCTGGCGGTGAACCTTTTGGAAAGGCGGCAGCCTTCAAGGCCACGCACGCGCGGCGTTGGTACATAATGGCTGGGAGGAACGGACATGGCATTGTATGTGGATATCAAAAAGGATTTTGGGGAATTTGTGCTTCAGACGAAGTTTGAGGCGGATGGCGGCGTGATGGGGATTCTGGGCGCGTCGGGGTGCGGGAAAAGTATGACGCTGCGGTGCATTGCAGGGATTGTGAAGCCGGATGAGGGGCACATTGAGCTGGATGGCACAGTGTTTTTCGATTCGGAAAAGAAGATTCATGTAAAGCCCCAGGATCGGCATGTGGGGCTGTTGTTTCAAAACTATGCGTTGTTCCCGAATATGAATGTGCAGCAGAATCTGATGATGGGCCTGAAGCCTTACGAGAAGGATAAGAAGAAGGCGAAGGCCGCGGTGGAGGAGATGATCCGGAAGTTTTATCTGACGGGGCTGGAGAAGCATAAGCCGTCGCAGCTTTCGGGCGGGCAGCAGCAGCGGGTGGCGCTGGCGCGTATTTTGTTGTCGAAGCCGCGGATGCTGATGCTGGATGAGCCGTTTTCGGCGCTGGATGAGTTCCTGCGGTGGAATCTGGAGATGGAGCTTTCCGAGGTTCTGAGGGAATTTGGCGGGAATACGCTGTTTGTGTCCCATAACCGGGATGAGATTTACCGGATTTGTGACCGGGTGTGTGTGATGGATCAGGGGAAATCGAGTCCGGTGATTCCGGTGAAGCAGCTTTTTGAGAGCCCCAAGAGCCGGGCGGCAGCGCATTTGTCGGGATGTAAGAATTTTTCACGCGCCAGGGTGAAGGGGGAGTATAAAGTTTTTGCAGAGGATTGGGGTGTTTTGCTGGAATGTGAGGAGACGCCGCCGGAAGGGTTTGCGTGGATTGGGGTGCGCAGCCACTATGTCCGGCCGGTGACGGCCGAGGAGGCGAAGAAGAAAAAGAATGCGTTCCGGTGCCGGATTCTGAAGGTGGTGGAGGATGTGTTCTCCATTGTGGTGATGCTGCGGCCGGTGGAGGCGCGGGAGAGCGACGGGGCGGAGCAGCATCTTGAGCAGATTCGGATGGAGGTTACGAAGGAGCGATGGGAGGCGTTCTGCGGGCAGGAGCAGCCGGGGAAGGAAATGTGGGTGCAGGTAGAGCCGCATGATATTATGTTGTTGTGTTAAGGGGCGCAGGGCCGCAGAACAGCTTCATGCGGTCGCGTCTTGCGGCGCAGAGCAGGGTCAGGCGGTATTCTTTGGCGAGCTGGACGGCCTCTGCGGAAGGAGAGGCTTTGCTGGCCAGGATCGGGACTCCGGCGCGAATGGCTTTGACGGCCATGTCGGTGGGGATGCGGCCGCTGGAGTAGAGGATGCATTGGGTCAGGTCGATCTGATGGCGGAGGGCGTGGCCGATGGCTTTGTCCAGGGCGTTGTGGCGGCCGATGTCTTCGCATTGGAAGAGGAGTTTGTCTTCGCGGGCGAGGAAGCAGCTATGGGTGGCCCAGGTCTGGCTGTGGAGGGGCATTCCGGCGGCGAAGCGGTCGGCGAGGTCGAAGATCCAGGAGGCTTTCCAGGGAATGGGCGTGACTGGGCGCAATGCTTCTGAATGTTGAAAGTAGTCGTTTAAGATGCGGTTGCCGGTGCAGCAGGTCGGGGTGGTTTCTACGTAGTCGGCTGTTTTGGGTGCGGCGGTGGTTTTTAGCATGACTCTGGCGCGTTTGCCGAATTCGCAGATATAGAGTTGTTCGACGTCGGCGGTGGAGTGGATGATGTTTTCGGTGTACAGGCGGCCGAGGATGAGCTCGGTGAGGTATTCCGGGATGCAGACCAGTTTCATGGTGAGCTGGTCGTTGATGTACACGTCAATCAGGTGTTCTTCCAGGATTGGTTCTGTTTCTTCAAAGGTTTCTCCATTTCTTCCGATGAATTGATAAGAGGCCGGGGTTAAGAGGCCGAGGTCGTGATATTGTTCGTTGATGTACATAAGGATACTCCAATCTGTAGGATTTGCGCGCGGGGCGCGGGTGCGGATATCGGCGAATGCGGCGGGATGCCGTGGCGTTTTGCGCGGCGGCGCGGGGCTGACGCAGGAATCCGGTGAATGTGTCGGGGTGTTATGGCGTTTTGCGCAGAGCGCGGAAGTCTGGCGCAGGAATCCGGCGAACGCTGTCGGGGTGTTGCGGCGTTTTGCGCGGGCGCGACAGTCTGGCATGGGGCTCCGGCGGAGCGGCGCCGCATTTTGGGTGCAGAAAAAATTCCGCCAAAACGGGTTGTTTTCTGATATTATACCGTGGAAGCCCCTGAACTGTCAAACAGCAAGAAATATCCATTGCTTTTCAAGCGCGAATATTGTACTATAAAAGATAGTTATGCGGTAACGAAGCCCCGGCTGGCCCGGAAATTCGTTGCCGGCAGAGGAGGTATCGGTATGGGAAAAATCATGGCTGTGAACATCAGCGAAAAAAAGGGAACCCAGAAAATCAACGTCCATTCCGCGAAGGTAATCGAAGATTTCGGCCTGGAACATGACGCGCACGCGGGTAAATGGCACCGCCAAGTAAGCCTGTTGTCTTACGAAAAAATTGAAGCCTTTAAGGCCAAGGGCGCGCCTGTGGAAGACGGCGCATTCGGCGAAAATCTGATCGTACAGGGCATTGACCTGCGGACATTGCCCGTAGGAACCAGGCTTCGCAGCGGCGACGTGGTGCTGGAAGTGACCCAGATCGGCAAACAGTGCCACAGCGGATGCGAAATCTATAAAATCATGGGCGACTGCATTATGCCCCGCGAAGGAATTTTTACGCGGGTTCTCCACGGCGGCGTGATCTCCGAAGGCGACGAAATGAGGGTTCTGGATGGAAACGAAACTGAATCACTTTGATGAAAAAGGAAATGCGGTCATGGTGGACGTCTCCGGTAAAGTCCCCACCGCGCGGACAGCGGTGGCGAAAGGGACAATCCACGTCAACGAAACGGTCATGCGGGCCATCCTGGAAGGCACCGTGAAAAAAGGCGACGTCCTTGGTGTGGCGCGGGTGGCAGGCATTATGGGGGTGAAACAGACCTCTTCGCTGGTTCCGATGTGCCATCCGCTGATGATCCAGAAATGCAGCGTGGACTTTGAGGTGGATGAACCGGGCTGTGCGGTTACGGCTGTCTGTACGGTGAAGACGGAAGGGCAGACGGGTGTGGAGATGGAAGCATTGACCGGAGTCAGCGTGGCATTGCTGACCATTTACGATATGTGCAAGGCGCTGGATAAGTCGATGGAGATCGGCGGGATTCATCTGGCAGAAAAAATTGGGGGAAAAAGCGGGCACTATGTGAACCCGAAGGAAGCATATGATTGATCAATATGGAAGAACCATCGATTATCTTCGCATTTCCCTGACCGACCGCTGCAATCTGCGCTGTGTATACTGTATGCCCGAAGAGGGCATTCAGCAGATTTCGCATGCGGAGATTCTGACGTATGACGAGATCCGGCGCATTTGCCGCTGTATGACGGAGCTGGGGATTCGGAAGATTAAATTGACAGGCGGAGAACCCCTCGTGCGCAAGGATTGCGCGCAGCTTGTGAGGACGCTGAAAGCCCTTCCGGGAATCGAGAAGGTAACGCTGACGACGAACGGAATTTTGCTGGGCGAGCAGCTTCCGGGGCTTGTGGAGGCCGGGGTCGACGCGATAAATATCAGTCTGGATACGCTGAATCCGGAGCTGTTTCAGAAGATTACCAGGCGGGACTGTCTGGATCAGGTTTTGGAGGGATTGCAGGCGGCGCTTGGATGTCCGCAGCTTTCTGTGAAGCTGAACTGTGTTCCGGTGATAAAAGAAAAGGAAAATTTTGTGGCATTGGCGGGGCTTGCGAAGAATAATCCGCTGCATGTGCGGTTTATTGAGATGATGCCGATCGGGTATGGAAAGCAGTTTCCGTTTCAGGATGAGGAGTCGATCAAGACGGTTTTGGAAGAGGCTTATGGGCCGATGATGCCTACCGCGGAACGGTTTGGAAACGGCCCATGCCATTATTATACGTTGGAAGGATTTCAGGGGAAAATTGGATTTATCAGCGCATTGACCCATAAATTCTGCAGCCAGTGCAACCGTGTGCGGCTGACTGCAGAGGGGCATTTAAAGGGCTGTCTCCAATTCCAGGAGGGCGTCGACCTGCGGGAAATTCTGCGTAAGGGCGGCACGGACGCGGAGCTGACCGAGGCAATCCGCCGGATTATCTGGGAGAAACCGGTCAGCCATCATTTTTACGAGACACAGACGGAGCAGGATGAGATGCGCGCCATGTCTCAGATTGGAGGATAAGATGAGAGCAGCGATTATTACGGCAAGTGATTCGGGATATGAGGGAAAGCGGGAGGATTTGAGCGGGCCGGTGATCCGGGAGATTCTGGAAGCGGGCGGTTATGAGGTGGTGCATACAAGGCTGCTGCCGGATGAGCGGAAGATGCTGGCGGAGGAGATGGCGCGGATTGCGGATGAGGGGATTGCGGAGCTGGTTGTGACCACGGGCGGCACCGGATTTTCGCCCAGGGACTGTACGCCGGAGGCGACGATGGATGTCTGTGAGCGGGCGGTGCCGGGGATTCCGGAGGCGATGCGGGCTTACAGTATGACGATTACGCCGCGGGCAATGCTGAGCCGGGCGGCGGCGGGAATTCGGAAAAGCACGTTGATCGTGAATTTGCCGGGGAGTCCGAAGGCGGTGCGGGAGAGTCTGGAATATATTCTTCCGGCGTTGGATCATGGGCTGGAGATTTTGACGGGAAAAGCGGCGAACTGTGCGAGAAAGTAGTGGGAAGGCGATGCGGAAGGTATCGATGGTGATTCTGGCCGGAGGGGCCAGCAGCCGGATGGGGAGAGAGAAGGCGGATTTGCTTTTGGATGGGAAGACGTTTCTGGAGACGCAGATTGCGAAGGGGAGACGGCTTGGAATTGCGGATATTTTGGTTTCGGGATATCGGGGGGAGACATGCAGCGCGCGGGTTGTGATGGATCGAATTCCGAAGAAGGGGCCGCTTGGGGGGATGGAGGCGTGCTTCCGGGAGGCGAGGGAGGAATGGTGTCTGGTGCTGGGGGTGGATGTGCCGTTGGTGCCGGAGGAGGAATTGGAGAGGCTGATCGCGTGTGCGCTTGAGAGCGGGGAGAGAGCGGTGATTCTGGAGCATGGGGGGAAGGAGGAGCCGTTGATTGGGGTTTATAAGAGGGAGTTAGCGGAGGAGATGGTGAGGGAGATTATGGAGGGGAAGGGGTCTGTGTTTGGGTTTTTGCGGAGGATTGGGTATGGGAGGTATCGGAGTGGGGGGAGGGAGGAGTGGTTTTGGAATGTGAATGAGCCGGGGAGTTATGAAAGAGTTAAGGGAATGGGAAAATAAGCAATTGCTAAACAAAAGATTGTAAAAAGGGCTTGAAATATTTGGACAAGCGTGGTAAGATGAGAATGTAAAGAAAGGCACCCACTCCAAAGTGGAGGCCAGAGTTTAGGGTTTTGTGTCTTTACGGACACCGCCTATCCTGTGTGCTGGACAGGATAGGCATTTTTATTTCCGTTTGTTTCTCTTATCAAGAAACGCGAGGAGAGCTATGACGAACATGCCGACAGCGACCATTAAGGAAGCTACGGCTAAAATTGTAGAAACAATTTCGTATGGTGTCATAAACGTCACCTCCCTTCTTATGTAATTCCCAAATAGGAAGCATAAACTCGGAAGGCTGCCGCCCTGTCATGGGTGCTTTCTGTAACTGATTGTATCATAAGAAAAGAATGAGTGCAAGCAAAAAAATAAATTGCAAAAAATATCAAAAATCTGAATTGTGCAAAATAAATAAGCGGAGGGATGCCGATGCCAAATCTAACAAAATACGCCCTCGAAGCCTCTCTCAAAAAACTTCTCCTGAGCAAACCATTGGATAAAATCACCATAAATGACCTGACCACCGACTGCGGGATCAGCCGCATGGCCTTCTATTACCACTTCAAAGATATTTATGACCTGATCGAGTGGATCTGTGTAGAAGATGCTACGAAAGCATTGCAGGGTAAAAAGACCTACGATAGCTGGGTCGAAGGACTGGAGCAGATTTTTGAGGCTGTGCTGGAGAATAAGCCGTTTATTTTAAATGTATATCACTCGGTCAGCCGGGAACAGATCGAAAATTATTTGTTTAAGCTTACGTATGATCTGATTCGGGGCGTGGTGGAGGAGAAGGCGGCTGGGAGCAGGATTTCGGAGGAGGATAAGCAGTTCATTGCGGACTTTTACAAATATGGGTTTGTTGGGGTGATGCTGGACTGGATTAAGCAGGGGATGAAAGAGGATTATCATGAGATTGTGGAGAAGATGAGTACGACGCTGAGGGGGAATGTTACGAATTCGATCCGGAATTTTGAATGAGAAATCTGTGATTCAGGGTAGGGTGGCAGTATAAAAATATTGCAAAAGCAGGAGAAATGATATGAATTTGTTAAAATATGGCGATACCATTGGGATTATCTCACCAAGTTGGGTGGCAGACCAAAAGGATTATGAAAAGTATGCGAAAGGCATTGAAAGATTCGGGTTTCAAGTCAAATTCGGCAGGAATATTTATAAAGACACTTATAAATATACGGCAAGTGTAGCAGAGCGTGTTGATGATCTGAACGAAATGATCTATGACGAAAAGGTAAAGATGATCTTTTTCGGCGGGGGCTACGGAAGCGTGGATTTACTTCCGTATATCGATTATAAGAAAATAAAAGAAACGCCGAAACTTTTTTTGAGCTATAGCGATGGAACATCGATTTTGAATGCGATCTATGCGAAAACCGACATCATCACATACTACGGGCAGACTCCGGGATTATTTGATAATGTCAGCGAATACGACAAAAAACAATTTGTTTCACATTTGGTTGAGGGAACGGCAGCGGATTATAATCGAAATAGTAACTGGTATGCGATAACAGAGGGATGCTGCGAAGGGATTCTTGTTGGCGGGTATTTGCTTAATTTCGTTTTAGGTTTAGGAAACCGATTTTTTCCCTATCGAACAGACAGGAATTATATATTGTTTCTTGAAGAATTGGATAAATTTCAATCCATTCAAGGTGTCAGCATGTTTTTGACTTGTATAGGACAAAGCCGGTTAATGGAACGAGTAACGGGTCTGCTGTTTGGACATTATTCAGATGAAATTTCGCCGTCGTTGTTTGAGGTGCTTGGAAGATTTGGTAAAAAATATGGTATTCCAGTGGCTTATTGTGACGACTTTGGTCATGGAACCAATCATGCGATTTTTCCAATTGGAAGAAGGGCGATTTTAGATACAAAAATCGGAGAAATAAAGCTGCTTTAAAATTTTATCAAAATCCCCCGGATGATTAAATTTTACTCACCTCCCCCATTTTGTAAATTGAATTTCCACCTTTTCCCTACTAAGATAAAGCCACAGAACAATAAATCTCGCTTTATCTATCGAAAGGTGGTCATTTTTATGTCAAAGAAAAAAAGTAAACTCGGAGTTACCTCTGCCATCATCGCCGGCGCAGGAGCCGCCGCCCTGATTGCAAAGAAAAATAAAGAACACGAAAAAGCGGAAAAAACCGCTCACACCGAAACCGCCAAAAACGAATACCGCAACACCGAACGCGGCAAAAACGCCAAAAACAGCAAAGGCATTTATTACAGCAACGGAAACTATGAAGCTTTCGCCCGCCCCGAAAAACCCGAAGGAGTAGACGACAAAAACGCCTACCTCGTCGGCAGCGGCCTGGCCTCTCTGGCGGCAGCCTGTTTCCTGGTGCGTGACGGACAGATGCCGGGCTCGCACATCCACATTCTGGAGGCAATGGATGTGGCCGGAGGAGCCTGCGACGGCATTAACGACCCCACACGCGGCTATGTCATGCGCGGCGGCCGGGAAATGGAAAACCATTTCGAATGCCTGTGGGATCTGTTCCGGAGCATTCCGTCCCTGGAAACGCCGGGCGCGTCGGTGCTGGACGAATATTACTGGCTGAACAAGCATGACCCGAACTATTCTCTGTGCCGTGCCACGGTGAACCGGGGCGAGGACGCGCACACGGATGGAAAATTTAACCTGAGCCAGAAGGGCTGCATGGAAATTATGAAGCTCTTCATGACGAAGGATGAAGACTTGTACGATAAAACGATTGAAGATGTTTTTGATGAGGAAGTGTTTGACTCGACGTTCTGGCTGTACTGGCGGACGATGTTTGCTTTTGAAAACTGGCACAGCGCGTTGGAAATGAAGCTGTATTTCCAGCGGTTCCTGCATCATATCGGCGGGCTTCCGGATTTCAGCGCGCTGAAGTTCACGAAGTATAATCAGTACGAGTCGCTGATTCTGCCGATGCAGAAATATCTGGAGGATGCCGGCGTGGATTTCCAGTTTAACACGGAAGTGACGAACGTAATCTTCGAATTTAAGGATAATAAGAAGGTTGCGACGGCAATCGAATGCAAGGTAAAAGGTGTGGAGAAAGGCATTGTCCTGACGGAAAACGACCTGGTATTCGTCACAAACGGAAGCTGCACTGAAGGGACGATTTACGGCGACCAGAACCATGCGCCCAACGGCGACGCGGAAGTGCGCACCAGCGGCTGCTGGAACTTGTGGAAGAACATTGCCAGACAGGATCCCTCTTTTGGCCATCCGGAGAAATTCTGCTCGGATATTGCGAAAACGAACTGGGAATCTGCGACGATTACCACTTTGGATGATAAGATTATTCCTTATATTACGAATATCTGCAAACGGGATCCGCGAAGCGGCAAGGTCGTGACGGGCGGGATTGTGAGCTGTCAGGATTCGAAGTGGCTGTTAAGCTGGACGATTAACCGGCAGGGGCAGTTCAAAGATCAGGATCCCGACAAGGTCTGCGTATGGGTATACGGATTGTTTACGGATGTGCCGGGCGACTATGTGAAGAAGCCGATGAAGGAGTGCACCGGGAAGGAGATTACCGAAGAGTGGCTGTATCATCTGGGAGTTCCGGTGGATCAGATTCCGGAGCTGGCCGAGAACAGCGCGGTGTGCGTTCCGACGATGATGCCGTATATTACCGCATTCTTTATGCCGCGGACGAAGGGCGACCGGCCGGATGTGATCCCGGATGGGTGCGTGAACTTTGCGTTCCTGGGACAGTTCGCGGATACGCCGCGGGATACGGTATTTACGACGGAGTATTCGGTTCGGACGGCAATGGAGGCGGTTTATGGCCTGCTGGGTGTGGATCGCGGGGTTCCGGAAGTTTGGGGAAGTGTGTATGATATTCGGGAGCTGCTGGACAGTACGGTGAAGCTGATGGATGGGAAGTCGCCGTTGGAGATCGAGCTGCCGGGGCCGCTGAATGCGCTGAAGAAGCCGGTGATTCATGTGATTAAGGGGACGGTGGTCGAAAAATTGCTGAGAGATCATGGTGTGCTGAAAGACTACATGATGTAAGTGTACAGGGCCGTGCGGGGGCATCTGGAAATCCGGGAGCCTGCCAGACTGCGCGTGGAGTCTGGAAATACGGGAGCCTGCCAGGCCGCACCGGGCGGCTCAAAATCGTTCGACCCATGCCGCGCGTGGTGTCAGGAAAATCAGACGATTACCAGGCTGCGCGCGGCCGTGCGTGCGGGGCGGCGGTTAAACCGCCCTCCCCTCCGCATAATCCATCAACTCCCGCTCCGCCCGAATCTCATTCGGATGCGGGTATTTTTTCGCCACCTTTTCAAATTTTTCAGAAATTTTTTCCGCCTTCGCCCGATCTTGTTCATAAAGCAGCGCATAAGTATATTCCGTCCGAATCACCGATGGAAACGTCTTCATAGACTTCAAAAACTTCTCAAAATCCTTATCCCACAGCTTTTCAATCCGTTCCGCCCGGTTTTCCCCAACCAGTTCACAGTAAACCTGATCCACCGTCAGCAAATTCCGGTACAGCCCGATAATCCCACTTTTTCGCGCAAGCAATTCCGTCATCTGCGCATCTGCTTCCGCAAACCGCCCCTGATCGACCAGCCGATTGCACGCAAAAACCGCAATCGCCGCAATCATACTGTTCTGCATCCCCTCCTCCGAAGGCATTGCAAACCATTCTTCCGGCATATCCTTCAGCCGCACGCCATTCGAAATCTGCTCATTCACCTTCATCTGAAGCCAGAACGCCTGCAGAGCCTCGGCATTTTCCCCAAGAGACCACGCATTATACCCATCATTATCCACACCGCCCATCCGCATGGGAATGCCATTCATAAGCGCAAAAACCACCCCAATGATCGCCAGCATCCAAAACAGCGGTGACAATGGGCTGCCGTCCCCAAGGAAAAAGCCAATGAGGCCAAACACTGCGGCCGTAATCAGGTTCATCAGCGAACCACCCATATTATAAAGGACATAAGGGCATTTCCCGTCTTTCAGATCCGGCGGGATGAGCAGGCACTGACCTCCTGTTCCGGCAATCGACATGCGCCGCAGCCGGATTTTCCCGCCCTCCTTAATCCACATTACATTCCCAATCCGGAACGAAGAAAATCGATAGCCGGTCAGAAGCCCAAACAAAAGATGGCCGGATTCGTGAATCACAATTTGCAGAAAAATTGCGAGATACATTTCCAGAAGGAAGAGAAACAGCAGGAAAAAATACCTGCCTGCCGGAAGATCCGCGGGCAGCGCAGCCGTCAGATACCGGACGATCACAACGCCGCATACCCCGCCCATCAGCATAAAAAACAGATAAGGCAATGCCTTTTTGACTTTTTTCATGGGAGAACTCCTCTCTCGAATCATTACTGTTCCCTCGTACCTCGTTCCAGTAACGATTCCCAGGCTCATTTTAAATTTTGCTTCGCAAAAGAGCCTGCTCACACCTGAATCAC
>JAUNPS010000076.1 GCA_030536575.1 Eubacteriales bacterium
AAACCTATTGATAAGTATGCCGCATCATTTTCTTTTACAGAGAAAAATGGGATTGCAAAGCAGCAATGCAGGTCTTCTTCTTGATAATAATTTTTTTGATACCTTTCATATGCTTTTCTTGTTGAAATTTCGTCATATTTTTCTTTCTTGTATATCCGAAAGCTTTCATGATAATCCGAGTTAAATTCTTCATCATCAAAGTCAATTTTAAATTTTATAATCTCATCAAATCGATTCTGCAATAATTGATAGCACAGCCTTGAATCTTTTCCGCCAGAATATCCAATATAACACTTTCTTTTATTCAATTCTATTGTAGGATAAATTTGTTCTTCATAAATTTCATTATATTTTATGATTGGCTTTTCGAGGTGTAAAGAGTGATTTTTAAGACTATACTCAATCATATTAGAAACCTCGCCATCTATATATTGTTTCTCATATAGATCTATTTGGAAATCTATTTTCATTTCATCTACATATAAGCAATCTAAAACCGCATATCTTAAAAGCGTTAAATTAACTATTTTTTTACCAATCTCTGTACCTTCTCTTCTGGACTGAAATACATACTCTACTATTTTTTCTTCATTTTCACTATATACTCCCCATTTCATTCCAGTGTCGGCGATTTCATTTTTTAAAATAATCATTTTATTCATTCCTTTTTCCTATAAGAGCAAGGAAAAATTTCTCCCTTCTGCCCCAAAATCTGAAATCCTTCCTCCCCCGCAGGGCGGGTTGGCCGGGCCTGGAAGGTATATCTGCCATTGTAGCACATTCCGGCGAAGAATGCAAAACAGCTCCGGAGGGCACCCCAGAGCTGTTTTTGCATTTATTTTTCTGTTAAAAGCGCCTGAATGAAGTCCGCAATCTCCTCTCCCATCCGGAGCTGCGTCTTCTGATTCGGATGCCTGCATGCGCCCAATCCGTCGTCCACCCGGATCCGCCCGTACTTAAAGCACCGGATTTTTGAATCCTTCTTTTCCTCACGAAACCGTTCTGCGGTCTTTTGGATATTGTCATACAGAAAATAATCCATACTGCCAAGCGTACAAAGAATCCATGGCTCCGGGCCATTGCATTGCCGCAGCAGCTCCAGAAACGCATAGTAATCTTCTTCAAATTTGGCAATGCCTTTTTCTGTGTCCTGATTCAGATCGATCACCGTGGCATCATTCGTTCCCAAATTCAGAACGATCACGTCCGGTTTCTCGCTCTGGAAATCCCATTGGAGGAAATCCGCGCTTTTACCGAGCATTTCTTCCGCCATCCGGTCGCGGTATGGATAATAGTGCCCCATTGGCGGCAGCGGAAAAGCAAACTTCCCAATCCCTTCCGTAACCGCGATCCCTGAACAGGAAATCACACTCAAGTCCCCGTGCAAGATCCGCGCTGCTACAGCCGCATGGGACATCCATCCGTTTTCATCGCCGGAAAAAAACAGCCGATTCGGGTCTTCCGTCATATTTCCAAAACCGCAGGTAATCGAATCTCCGATAAATTCCAGCTTTACCCGCGTCTTCTGCGGCTCCGGCTCACGGATTTCCCCGTCTGTCAGGAATGCGGTGATACAGACTTTTCCTTTCGCATTTTCCGTCAGCTTCCGGATTGTAATCGTATGGCATTCTTCCTGCTCTCCCTGGAATAAAAGATACGTATGGGCAGCCTTTGTCAGCTCGTAGAACTGGTAAGGCTCTTCCCCGTCGTCCAGAAAAACGGCAATACAGGGCCAGACTTCCCGGTCTGTCAGTGTTCCGTCCATTGGATTCCGATCCTGTTCTGTTCCCGGAAAAGCGTTTATGTTTACGGCCAGAGAGCTGCCCCGGAAACAGAAGCGGATTCCGGAGCAAGTCCAGTTACAGAACAGTTCTCCCGTTTCTGTTTCATAGGTTCTCCCCAGTGTTTGGATTTTTTCTTTTACATCGCGAAATAAAATCTTTTTCATAGCAGCATCCTTTAGTCCTTCAGTCCATGCATCTGGAGCCATTCGTCGCAGAGCGTTCCCCAATGCGTGATGTGCGGCACATCCTGCCCCAGGTCATTTTCCCCGTCCGCCATACCAAGCCCGTGCACCCCGCCTTCAAAAATATGAAGCTCATAGGGGATTTGGGCATCCTGCAATTCTTTTGCCAGATTCATGCCAAACCTTCCGTCGTCGCTTAACGTCTGCCAGATAAAAAACGGCGGCGAGTTATAACGGATATTTTTTTCAGCCGCAAGATAAAGCCGTTCCTCCATATCCTTCCCGCACATGTCTCCTGCAAAATCTTCCGGCATCATGAATGGCCGCGGAAAGGAAACCCCGGTAATCGCGCCATAGCCGATCACCGCGCCGTCCGGCCTGCTGGACTGACGCTCCACCGGATCTGGATGCTCCGGATTTCCTTCGTCGAAATGGGTGGCACAGTTCGCACTCAGCATCCCGCCCGCGGAAAATCCCATAACCGTTATCTTTCCATTGATCCCAATCTCTTCTTTTCGAGCGCGTAAGGTACGGATCGCCCGCTGCATGTCCGCAATCGCGTCAAACCGGCTGTACGGCAATAAACGGTAGGTCAGGATCGCCGTATGATAGCCCCGTTCATGGAAGTAGTACGCCACATTCGGCCCTTCGCATCCTGTCCGGATTGCAAAGCCTCCTCCATGGGCGACTAAAATCGTCCCCCTGGCCTTTCCCGGATCTTCAGCCGGAACGAAGACCATATAAGGCTCCTTCTGCAAGTCATCCCGCCCGTCAAAGCCCGGCGTCTTCTCCCAGAGCCGAATTTTGGAAAACGGCTTCATCTGCCGCTCCCAGTTTTCCTTAAACTGGCCGGTATTTATCGTTCCATCTGCGTTCCGGTGTCTGGAAACCGGAATCAGAAATGCATGATCCGCAACCGCCTTTTTTAAAAGCGCAATATTTTCTTCATACATCTTCCGCTTTCTCCCTGTATTTTAAAAGCGGTACAAATCCCCGCACGGCACATAAGTTACCGGCACGACGCCGTCCACCAACTCTTCGATCCAGTCCTTCGCGTAACGCATGCCAAGCTCTTCCATGCTGAAATGTCCAATATTGAACATGGCTTTGTTTTTGCCAAGCTGGACGGCGTCACGGATATAAGACAGAGTCGTCCACTCAATAATTTCGCCTGGGATGATGGCGTCAACTTCCTGTTCCAGGAGTTTGATGACCTCAGTTCCATATTCGACGAAATAGCCGTTTTCGTCTTCGTGGTCTGTGCCGAAGGCGTTTAGGCAGAGGTGGCCGACAATCGCCACCTTCCGGATTTTGGACTGGGAGTCGCCCACGTAACGCAGGCCGTTCAGATGGAGTTTTTCAATTAATTCGTTTTTCAGGTCTTCTACCGTGCATTCCGGCAGGTTATAGACATAGGCAAACAAACCTGCTTTGCCTTCCGCATAATCTTCCCAGCCAAGATATTTTGTGACGCCTGTAAAAATGCTGTCAGGCTGATGGGCGTGCATGTGGTCGTGGTCGCGCCAGATGACGATTCCGTGGTCGTCCAGGAGTTTCCGTTTTTCTTCATAAACGCTGTTGTGGAAGCCTGCGCGCCAGTCCGGATAATCCGGAGTGGAATAAAAAGCAGGTTCGTGGACGAACAACAGGTTACAGCCCAGCTCGATGGTTTTGCGGATGACTTCGACAGTCGGTACGAGTGCGGTCACAATTCCGGTGCATTCGGCTTCCGGGTCGCCGCATTTATAGGTATCGCATCCAGCGTAATCCTCCGGAAATTTCGGGTGGTATTCTAATACTTTTTCGATGACTTCTCTTATTTTCATTCTTTTTCCTCCAACATCCACTGGATCGCCGGTTCCAAATGCTGATTCCAAAATCCGAAATCATGCGCCCCCGGCCCCTCTTTATAAACATGCGGCACCTTCTGGCTCTCCAAAAATTCCCGGAAGATCTGATTCTCCTTATATAGGAAATCCTCGGTTCCCACTGCCAGATAAAACTCCGGCATCGCGCCTTTCTCCGCCAAAATCTCTTTCACCAGCGTCTCCGGATTATTCCGGCTTTCCACAACCTTCTCCGGCTCGCCAAACACCATCCGGTAATACTCATAATTTGCCATTCCGTCGTCAAACCCCGGCTGCATGGTCTTCACATTGTGGATGATCAGAGCGGAAGACAGCGCAAAAATTTTTGAAAAAGTATCGTGAAACTGAAGCCCCGTATGGATGGCCCCAAAGCCGCCCATAGACAGCCCTCCAATAAAGGTATCCTCTCTTCTCCCAGACAGCCCGAACGTTTTCCGTGTATAGGCTACCAGCTCCTCCCCGACATAAGTCGCATAGTTTCGCCCCGTCTGGGGCCCGTCCAGGTAAAAACTGTTCTCCCCGGACGGACAAATCACACAGAGATTATATTTCGAAGAAAGATCCCAAATCTGAGAATTTAAAATCCAGTCTGCATTCCCGCCGGAATAGCCGTGCAGAAGATAAAGCGTTTTCATCGGCCTCTCATAGCAGGGATTTCCCTCTGTCAGAAAAACAGGGCTGTCGTTCGGCAAAATAAATCTGAATGAAACAAACCTTCTCAGACTGCCTGAGAAAAAATCAAAAGTTCCTGATGCCATCCGGCATTCCTCCTAACCTAATTCCTTTACTTCAAAACCGTCCTCTCCACAGGGAATCCACATTTCCGTTCCATTCCCATTCGGATTGCCGTTTTTCATAAAATTGATCCAATAATCCAGCATTTCCGCACTCAGCTTCCAATCCCGCTCCTCCATAGGCCTCCAGCATCTTTTTAGGGTTCCAAACATATACCACAGCTCCGCGGAGTGGATCGCCCCGGCTTCATCGCCAGGCAGCTCCCGTGTAAAATAGTAAACCCAAGTATCGCCATGTCCCTGCCTTTTTCGTTCCTTAGCCCATTCGACACAGCCTTTATGCAGGATACCAGATATTCCCTGCTCTTTCATTTCTTCTGTGACCAACAAATCATCCTTTGTCGTTCCCAAAATCAACGGGATATCCGGAATCTTCCCCTGTTCGATTGCTTCGTCATAACCGCTGTCCAGCACATATCCGTCCTGTACCGGAAGCAGAAACAGGCCTTTCGACGGTGGAAAAATCTTTTCAAACAACGGCTCCAGCAAATCCAGGATACGCTCCGCCGGAAGCTCCCGCAATTCCTGCAGCGAAGAAACTCCTGCCAATTCCGCAAAGCATTTTCCATACTCCTCCTGCATGTGCAAAGGCATATCCTGAACCAAACCGCCTCGATAGCCCCCGCCGCTTTGCAGGATTCCTTTTGCAATTTTCCCTTTTGAAAGCTTTGAGGTCAGGAGTGTCTGGGTGCTCATCGCCCCGGCACTCTGGCCAAAAACGGTGATGTTTCCCGGATCTCCTCCAAAGGACGCGATATTTTCCGCAACCCAGTCAAGGGCCGCAATCTGATCTAAAATCCCGTAATTTCCGGAAATTCCCCGTTCATTTTCTGCACTCAGCCAGGGATGCGCAAGAAATCCGAAAAGGTTGCAACGGTATTCCACCGATACGAGAATCACTCCGCGCTTCGCATATTCCGCCCCGTCAAATTCCAGTTCTGTCGCGTATCCGCTTAAAAAACCGCCCCCATGAATCCAAAACGCTACCGGAAACGGCCGTTCTTCTTTTTCCTTTGGCGTCCAGATATTCAGATACAGACAGTCCTCAGAAGGCGTCCGCCGAAATGCAGAATTGCCATAAAATTCTTTCCGGTAAAGCGGATGCGTCTCAGGCTTCTGCATACAGCAGTTTGCGTAGGTATCCGCATGTAATATGCCTTCCCAGCTTTTCGGCGGCCGCGGCGCTTTCCACCGCAGTTCCCCAATTGGCGGCTCCGCGTAAGGCACGCCCCGGTATTCCAGGTAAGCGCCCTGGTCTATACCAATGATTTTTCCGTAGTTCGTCAGAATTGGTTCCATATCTTAACCTTTCACCGCTCCGACCACAACGCCCCGGATCAGATACTTCTGCACGAACGGATAGATAATCAGAATGGGCACAATCCCGATAAACGCCATCGCCATCCGCACCGAAGTCCCCGGCAGTTCCACCTGCCCCGTCCCCAGCAGCGCCGCCGTCGAATTGCTCTTCAGCGCCTGGATATTGTTCATGATCTTGATCAGCAAAAGCTGAATGCTGTAATATTTCTCATTGTCCACATAGTATAAGCCGTTCGTCCAGTCATTCCAGTAGCACAGGCCCGTGAACAGGCTGATCGTCGCCACGGTGGGCACTGCCAGCGGCAGCATAATCTTCGAAAAAATCGTAAACTCATTCGCCCCGTCGATCTGCGCCGCCTCGATCAGCGAATCCGGAATGCTGTTCGTGTAATAGTTCTTCACCAGGATTACATTGAACGCCGTAACCAGATAGTTCGGAAGCAGCAGCGCCCAGATCGTATTTTTAATGTGGAAAAATCTTGTCCACATGATGTAGGACGGCACGATTCCTCCGTTGAACAGCATGGTAAAGAAGACGAAGAACGTCAGCGCGTTCCGATATTTAAAGGCCTTTCTGGACATTGGGTAAGCCAGCATCGTCGTCAGCAGGACACTGACAACTGTCCCGACAACCGTTACAAAGAACGAAACCCCATAAGCCCTGACAATGACTGCCCCCTGTTTCACCATATAGTAATAGGCGTCCAGGCTCCAGCTTTCCGGAAAATAGGAATAACCGTTTCGCACCAGCGCGGATTCTTCCGTCAGGGATGCAATGATGATCAGCGCGACCGGCATCAGCGTAATCACTACCAGCACCGCCAGGATCACGGTCGCGACTCTGTTAAAACCTTTACTTTCTGTCATGAATCTCCCCTCCTAGAACAAAGCGTTATCCGCGTCAACTTTCCGCACAATGCCATTGGCAACCAGCACCAGGATGAACCCTACCACCGACTGATACAGTCCGGCTGCCGCGGACATTCCCACATCATTGAGTTCCATCAATCCACGGTAAACATAGGTATCAATGGTCTGCGTCACATCATACAGCGCGCCGGAATTCTGCGGCACCTGATAGAACAGCCCGAAATCCGAGAAGAAAATCCGTCCAATGGACATCAGCGTCAAAATGGTAATGGTCGAACGGAGCATCGGAAGCGTTACCTTGAAAATCTGCTGAATCTTGGTCGCGCCGTCCAGAGCCGCCGCCTCATAGAGGGATTTGTCAATGCCTGCAATCGCGGACATATAGATAATGGACTGATAGCCCATATTTTTCCAAAGATAAACGATAATCAGAATCGCAGGCCACGCATCTTTATACGTGTACCAGGACACCGGGCTGATTCCCAGGCCAGCCAGAATCGTTTTATTAATAAAGCCGGTGTCTGCGTTCAGGAATGCATAAGCAACAAATCCGATCACGACCCAGCTCAACAGGTTTGGCAGCAGCAGCGCCGCCTGGAAAAACTTCACCCGGAGGCGTTCCCCCAGTTCGCACATCAGAACTGCCACGAAGATCGCCGCAATGGTGCCGAGCACGATAAATGCAAGATTATACAAAATGGTATTGCGGGTCATGATCCACGCCGCATTGGTACTGAACAGGAATTTAAAATTCGCAAACCCGCACCAGTCGCTCCCGAAAATGCCTTTCATGAAATTGTAATCTTTGAAGGCCAGGAAAACGCCGAACATCGGGATATAGTTATTGATCAGAATATAGAGAACCCCCGGCAATGCGATCAACAGAAACGGCAGATTCTTTTTGAAGCCTGATTTTTTCTTTTTCGTCTTCACCATCTTTTCCCTCTCTCTTTCCCCCTGCCCTTTTTGCGGGGCAGGGGATTTTTTTACTGCTTATTGTGCTGCAAGCCAGGCATCGAGCTGTTCCTGTTTTGCGCTGATGATATCCTGGAAGCCGGCATTGTTTAAAGCTTCCACGAATTTCGGGATTTCGGTTTCCGGGTCAATGCTTCCGCACTGTAAGCCCGGCAGATACTGCTGAATAACATTGGAAACTGCGGTGTACTGGGTTTTCAGTTTGCTGGAATCAAAGGTGAAGCCCATGGCAGCGGAAGTCTTGGCATTCTGGTTCTGTTCCAGTTCCCATTCCAGGGAGTCCGGGTTCGTTCCGGCGGTCGGGTACATGATGAAGAAGTTGCCCAGGGTTCCGCAGCTTAACTGTGCGGTGTAAGGAACGGTGGCCGCATCTTCTCCTTCCGGATAGGAAACCGAGCCGTCTTCAGCTTTTACATAATCACGGCCTTCAATACCGTAGATCAGAAGGTTGCATACGTCTTCATCCGTAAAGGTCAGGTTCAGGAATTTCAGGGCTGCTTCCGGTACTTTTGTATTGGATGCAACTATCCAGGTCAGCGCATTAATATCCGCGGTACTTAAATAAGCATCGCCAATCATCTTTGCGCCGAGCTCATAACTTCCGCACTGAGCCTGCAGGGAAGCCGCCGTATCCTCTTCCGGATAGCTGTAGGAAGCCACATAGCAGAAATAATTTCCGGAGCTCATCAGTTCGGCAGCCATACTGGTCGTGGTCGCCGCATCCTGCATCACCAGACCTTCGGTGTACCAGGAACGCACCAGCTCACATTTCTCTTTGAACAGATCGGTGGAATACAGGTCGCTTACGGTCATATCGTCGCCGATCAGGACTCCCTTCGGCTCTGTGTAATCATCTGTCAGCCAGTCGATATCGCCCAGGGTATTGATCATGCCGATCGTTCCGGCCTGGGTCGGCGCCAGCGGAGTCATATCCGGTTTTGCTTCTTTCACGGCCCGCAGGATATCCGTCAGGTCTTCATAGGAATTTACCGCGCTCATATCCAGTTCCAGTTCATCTGCAATGTCCTGCCGGTAAATCACCATCGGAGTCAGCGCCACTGGCTTATAGGTCGGCAGACCGTAAACGCTTCCGTCCTTGCTGCATGCTTCCAGCCACGCCTCGCCCATCAGCTCTTTGGACTCTGCCGCACAGGTATCCAAAAGTTCTGTAATGTCATAGGCCATTCCGGTGGATACGCAGTTGTTGAAATTTCCAAGGCTCTCGAACAGGTCGATTTTTTCGCCCGCCTGTAAGGAAAGGCTCACAGAGCTGGAATAATCAGCGATTCCGATGGGTTTCAGCGTGATTTCCGCGCCGATTTTTTCACGGGTAATTTCGTTGATAGCTTCTTCCACCACGTCCAGATCCTCCTCGGACGGGATGTTGTTAAAGGTCGCGTAGGCGTAAACCACCTGGTCGTAATCGTCTGCCAGTGCGGTCATTCCTTCCGCTACGAACAGGCCCATGGTCATGGAAGCCGCTAAAAGAGTTGCAATGATCTTTTTCTGTTTCATAAAGAAAACCTCCCTTGTTTGTTAAAGAAAGTATAACAGAATGCCCGCCATACTTTCTTTTAAAAAAGAGAGGTCTTTTTTCAAAAAAATGTCATTTTTTTCGATATTCGTTTGGGGTTTTTCCGGTATAGCGCTTAAAGAGCGTGGAAAAATAGGAAAAATTATCGTAGCCCACTTCCGCCGCCACGTCGCTGACCCGCATCTGGCCGTTCCGGAGCAATGCTTTCGCCTGCTCCATGCGGTATTCATTAATGTAATCTTTCAGAAAGACGCCTGTTTTCTTTTTGTACATCCGGGCCAGGTATTCCGGGGCAAGGTAAAAGGCTGCCGCAATCTCATTGCGTCCGATCTCTTCCTTATAATGCGCCTGGATGTACGCATTAATTTCATCAATAATCGTCGCGGACTTCTGCACCTCGTCGATATAGGAAAAGGATTTTTCCAAAAGATAATTCACGTAGCGCATCATGTCAATGACCGACAGAGAGGCCTTTTCCTCCATGGCGGCGGAAGTCGCGTCGCTTAACAGGCTGGAGGCCTGCACGCCGCATTTCGCCAGATAAGCGTACACCGCCTGGTCAATTTCCTGTTTCACTCGGCGAAGAACCTGGTCGGTCAGGCTTTTATCCTGCATTTTCTCGTTCAGCTTTCGCTTCAGATAATTCAGGAACTGATTCTTGTTCCGCTCGTTCAGGAAATTGTCCATGGTTTCCATTTCCAGCACGGACGCGCTCTCTTCGTGGTGCACCGTGACCTGGCTTTCCGCGAAAGCCTTTCCATAATAACCCACATTTTCGGTCAAAAGCTTCCGGTTCCGGATAAAGGTATCGTAAAGCTCCTGAATTTTGCAGGAATTGCCGACACAGCAGGTAATGACCGCTTTCCCGTAAGTGCTGCCGCTCGTGATCAGGGCATTGCATTTTTCCAGCAGGATTTCCTCCGTCTCTTCGTCGCAGACCGCCGCAATCAGCAGATACGCGCCCTGACGCTGGCAGATCACCCGGTCATTTTCCGGGGTTCCGCAGAGGATTTCCGAATGGATATTTTCCAGAATAAATTCATACAGGTTCGGTTCCATTTCCCGGCCGGAAAAATCCTGTTCCGTAATCCGGGACAAAACGAGCCGATAGGTTTTGGACGGGTCCAGGTTCACATGACGGCCCTTCATTTCCTTTTCCACTTGTTCCGGGCCGATCTTTCCCTCGAATAACCGCTGCCAGAAGCCGATCTGCACCTGCCTGCGGTTTTTCATCACCCATTCGCCGTATTCGCTTTTCTGCTGGATCTGCCGCCGTTTTTCCAGGTTATAGAGCACTTTCCGCAAGGTCTGCTCCATGGTTTCGATATCGAAGGGCTTGGTCAGGTATTCCGCCACGTGCATTTTCAGGGCGCTGGCCGCGTAATGAAAATTTTCGTGGCAGGTCAGGAAGAGAAATTCTCCGTCCATCTGCTTTTCCCGATACCACTCCAGCAGTTCCAGCCCGTCGCCCATCGGCATTTCAATGTCGCTGATGATCACGTCGATTTCCTCGGCTTCCAGAATCTGTTTTGCCCTGGAAATGTTATAGGCTGTCCACACCTGGCGGATTCCCAGGCTTTCCCAGTCAATCGAGGTTTCGATTGCATCCGCGGTCGCAATGTCGTCATCCACAATCAATACTTGCATTTGTACGCTCCTTCTGCTCTCCTTCCTCCACCACATGCACCGGCTCGGAGGGAACGAAAATCTGGTTCAGACACCCATGGGGTGAAATATTGGAAATCACGAACAGGCCTTTCCGGTCATACATGATTTCCAGCATATTTTTGATGCTGCGAAGGCCTACCCGTTCTCCGGTTCGGGAATGGGCGGCCGTTTCCTCCCGCATATAAGCCAGGACTTCCTCCGGATAGCCGCTGCCGTCGTCTTCAATGTCGATGGCCAGCATTTCTTCACCGTCCACCTGCCGCGTCCCGATCCGAATCAGAATGGTCAGCATGTTTTCCACCGAGACGGCGTATTTGTATTCGTTCTCAATAATCGTGTGGATCAGCATCTGGGGAACGGGCCACTGCTCCAATTCCTCCGGCAGATCGATGAAATAAAAGACGCTGCCCGGATATTTTAAATCCTGCATTTCAAAATAATTTTCCACGTGCTGGATTTCTTCCTTCAGGGGCACGGTGTGCAGTCCGGCCCGGAACATATAGCGGATGTTTTTCGACAGGGCGTCGATGTATTTTTTGATCTCCGCGTTTTTTCCCTGCATGCTCAGGCTGGAAATGGTGGTCATGGCGTTCAGGAAGAAATGAGGACGAATCTGCAGGCGGATGCAGCGAAGTTCCGTTTCGCTTAACACGATCTGTTTTTCGTAGGAGGCGATTTTCAGGCCAATGATCTCGTCCATCAGGTGGTTGAAGGTGTCCTTGAACAGGTTAAATTCCAGATAGCGGTAAGTTTTGTTCAGGCGCGCTTCGTAGTCCCCCTGTTTGATGCGTTCCATGCTCCTCACCATGTCATCCATCGGGGCCATGACCTGCCTGCGGACCAGCTTTACGGTGGTTGCCATGAAAAAGACCATGATCAGAATCACGCACACTACCAGAACCATTCCCATACGGGCCTGCCGCCAGACATTGCCCTGATCCTGGTAGGAATACAGTACGATTTTTCCGTCTTCCAGGCTGTAGCTGTCTGTGAGGAAATGCTTTGTCGGGAGCTCGGAAAGATTCCTGCCCGTTTCCCAGCCGGAAAGTTCGGTTCCCTGAAAAGCCCATGCCTTCTCTTCGCTGTCGGCAACCAGGAAGGTCAGCCCGTCCACGTCTTCGCCGATGGCATTCATCCAGTTTTCCGTGGACAGATAGACGGCCACTATCCAGTTCTCACTGCGGATGGCCTGGTACAGATAGGTTTTTCCGGAAATTTCCATGAACGCCCAGTCATTCCCGTAGGAGTCGTCGAGCAGGGTTCTGGTAAAGGCGCGCAGGGCTTCTTTTTCTTTCAGCTCCATACCCTCTTTGGGAATGTCCAGGGAAATGTTGTGCTCCCGTTCGGCCATCACCAGCAGGTCGGCTCCGGCATCGTCCATCAGCAGGTTGTCCAGTTCCTGGCGCAGATCCATTGCGGCATAATAACGGACGCTCTCGTCTTCGCTTTCCAGCAGGGGAAGGGAATTGTTATTATAGACCAGGTTTCGGAGCAGGTTTTCCATTTTGCTCATCTGGTAGGTCAGGTTGTTTCCATATATTTCCAGCATGCTGCGGGTGGTCTGGCGCAGTTCATCCCGCATGGTTCCGTAGGATAAGCCCAGCACCGATACCAGGATCACCACCAGCAGAAGGAGCTGCAGGAGCATTCTGCCAAGCAGTACGTGAATAAAAGAATTTTTCTTCATGCGTTTTTCCTCTGGGTAAAACTGCCGCAGGGGGCTTTTTCCTCTGCGGCAGCGTCTGTCAGTCTTTCATTTACTTTTTTTCAGGACAATTCCCATCTTTGGCCCCATCTCGATTTCGAGAGCGCCGGATTTCACCGGGTAGCGGACTTCTTTTAAGCTGCAGCCGTTCCGGTCTGTCCGGATCAACGAGGTCAGGAATTCTTCCCGGCCCACGCCTGCGGGCCATACCGGAATGTCCAGGAATTTCGTCTCGTCACTGTTATTAAAGATAACGATTATCTGGTCGCTTTCCGAGAAACGGGCGTAGGCAATGCAGTGGCGTTCCCCATAGAGGAACCGGAAGGAACCGCTTCGCAGTACCGGATAGGCCTTGTGGATGCGGATCATTTCCCGGTGGTAGGCAATGAGTTCTTTGTTCTCGTGGCCCCAGGGGTAGGTGCGGCGGTTGTCCGGGTCGGTGAACCCGCAGACGCCCGCTTCGTCGCCATAGTAAACCGTGGGCGCGCCCGGCCAGGTCATCTGCATCATAACGGCTTCGCGCATCACGTCCACGTCGATGTTTTCGGAGGCTGCCGCATAGCCAAGGTCTGCCACCCGGCCTACCCGGTGGTTCGTCCGGGTCAGGAAGCGGGAGTGATCGTGGTTGGACAGTTCGTTCATCGCGGTCAGGAGGGAGGGAGCCATGAAACTGGCCATGTGGTGGCCCATTGCCCCCATAAAGGTTTCGTGGTTCCCCAGAAGCCGTTCGCTGTATTCGTCGCTGTGCTTTTCCATGCCGGTGAAGAACCAGGTGATGGGTTCCATGAAGGCGTCGTAGTTCATCACGGTGTCCCACTCGTCGCCCTGGAGCCAGGAGCGGGCGTCGCCGTAGTGCTCGGCCAGGATGATGGCGTTCGGGTTTGCTTCTTTGACGACTTTTCGGAACTGCTTCCAGAATTTGTGGTTATATTCGTTTGTAAAGCCTAAGTCGGCGGCCACGTCCAGACGCCAGCCGTCCAGGTTATAGGGCGGAGAGACCCATTTTTTCCCGATTTCCATGATGTACTCCACCAGTTTGGGTGAGTTTTCATAGGCCAGTTTCGGGAGGGTGTCGTGGCCCCACCAGCCGTCGTAGTAGGGGTTGTACGGCCAGTCGTGTTCGTTATTAAACTTGAAGAAGCTCCGGTAGGGGCTGTCGGCGGAAATGTAGGCGCCTTTTTCGTAGCCTGCCTGGTTTTCGTAGATGCGTTCGCGGTCCAGCCATTTGTTAAAGGAGCCGCAGTGGTTAAATACGCCGTCCAGGATGACTTTCATGCCGCGTTTGTGGGCGGCTTCCACCAGGCGGACCAGGAGACGGTTGCTGGCTTCCAGGTTTTCGGGGTCAGTGACCCGGCAGATGAAACGGGAAGCGTGGCTGTTATCCTTGTCGCCTTCGTTTAAGAGATCCCCGGTGTCTTTCACGATCTTTCCGAAATGGGGATCCACATAGTCGTAGTCCTGGATATCGTATTTGTGGTTCGAGGGCGATACGAAGATCGGGTTAAAGTAAAGGACATCGACGCCCAGATCCTGGAGGTAATCCAGTTTGTCCAGGACGCCCTGGAGGTCGCCGCCGTAGAATTCACGGACGCCCATGTAGGCGGGACATTTGTCCCAGTCGATGACTTTTCGGGAGTAGTCGTGGATGTAGCAGTATTCCCGGTCTTCCACATCGTTTCGCGTGTCGCCGTTATAGAAGCGGTCGGTGAAGATCTGGTACATGACCGCGCCTTTGGCCCAGTCGGGGGTGGAGAAGCCGGGGGCGATGGCGAAGCTGTAGTATTCCTGCAGGTCTTTGGACATGCCGCGCTTATTATAGAAACAACGGATTTTTCCGGCGCGGACTTCGAAGTAGTAGCGGAAGATTTCGTCGCCCATGGGGATGCGGATGGTGTAGTAGTCGAAGCGGCCTGCGGATTTTTCGAAGGTCATGCGGAGGCGGCTGGAGCCGCTGATGAGGTAGACGGCATCGACGTTGTTTTTTCCGGCGCGGAAGCGGATGGTGACGGTGTCGCCGGGGTTGGGTTCCATGGGGGTGACGTAGTTTTCGGTCTCGTCGCTGAAAAGTGCATTTGGCTGGAATACCGGACGCATCTGCATTACGTATTTCTGCACCTTCTGCAGATAGTCTATACTTGCTGGATTCATAAAATGCTCCTTTCCTGTCGCTGTTCACACAGGCCTTTGTCTTTCGGCAAAGGCCGTATGAAAATGATTCAGGAGTGAGCAAATCCCATTCACGAAGTGAATTTTAAATGGATTTGCGAAGGTTGCTGTAAACGGAGTGAACAGTAACCCTTTCCTGTTTTTCCCTGCGGCTGCGCGCAGGGACTCCTTGTTTTATTTTATACTATATTTATCAATCGTACAACCCCGGATTTTTTAGGAGAAAGATTTTCCTGCGGGCAGGTTCCTGTTCACACATCGCCAGCTTTTCTATTTTTCACCACTGTAGCATAACCGAACGTCACCGTGTCGTCAAAAACCTTCCGGGGAACGGGGCAACGTCATCACCAAGCTTCCCCTAACTCTTCCCGGCAACTGTATATAGAAGACTGGGAAGTACCCGAAGGCTGGCGCAGGTGTGAACTGTAACAGGACAGAAAAAAAGACAGTCAGTAAACGGCTGTCTTTTTCTCGGAGAAGGTATTTCTCTTATGGGGTGTAGCAAAAACTATATAATGTATTGGGGGGTTTTACGATGTTTATTATAGCATCGGTTCCCAAATAAGTGTGCATAAACTTCACAAATTTTTCATATAGTTTTTATGCATTTTCTACAAAAAGTCCCTCAAATTCTTCTCTTTCGACTTTTTCTTTCTCGATCAGGAGGGCCGCGCATTTATGCAGCACTTCCATATGCTCCTGGATCTTCGCCTTCGCATCCGTGTAGGCCTTGTCGATGATGCGTCCTGACTTTTACAGTTTACAGATTAAAAATCCCCGTAAAGCTTGAATTTAACGCC
>JAUNPS010000027.1 GCA_030536575.1 Eubacteriales bacterium
CACCATAGTATACACAGATCGTCACCATCGGATGCAGCCGATCCCCTTTCCGGAAGCCGGAAAGAAATTCTTCCGACTCTTCCCAGTGTCCTTCCGCTTTATTTTTCTTTTCAATTTCCTTGTATTCCTTCAGATATCCAAATGCATCGCCCACCATGATCCGAAGCGGCATCCCATAATGCACGAGCTGTTGATTTTCCAGACCAAGCATCATAAAATCAATGCCGTTTACGCTCTTCTTCACCACATCCAGCACTTTCTGTACCGTTTCCGCATAGCCGCCGAACTTTAGGAGCGCAGAAACATCCGTATCTGATTCTTCCAATTCCTCCGGCTTAATCACGCTCTCCCCATCAAACAGGAGCGCATTAAACAAATCCGCAAACCGGGCGTTGTCTCTCCAGAAATCCTTCAGCACTGTGTCTGGTTTTGTTTTACTTTTTTCAGCCGTATCCATCACCTGTCCTCTCCATGATTTAACTATACCATACTTTTCATGCATATTCCAGACTGTTTCTGGATGGCCAGGGTTGTTTCACGAATAATTCTCCGCCCGGCGTCACGTTTTCCGCCACAAGCTCCTCGGCTTCCGTATATTCCCGGTTCAGCCTGTATCTGTTCCCTCATGTGTCAACAGATAAGCCGTACCATCATCGTCAACAAAGGTTCCTATATCCCACAGGCGAATCGGCTCACCGCGGTAAAGAAGCTCTCCAAGATATTGAAATTACCTTTGTGAAAAAGCAAAGACCGCTACGACTGGCGGCTATATTGACGAGAGGTAGGACTTTTTTCCGTAACGCTGTTTCACCGTCAAACATCATATCTGTGGTAATCTGTGATTTATCAATATATCCTGCCTTACAAACAGGTGCTGATAAATATGCCTTTGCTTTTTCAAACAATTCCACTCATTCATATTTCGACTCAATTCCTTTGTTTACTCCGCCCTTTGTCGCAATGAACAAATCAAACGTTTTTCAACGCTTTACAGCTCTTGTTAATGTCATCGCTGTAAACGGCAATATCCTCGTGGCTTCAGAAATGTATAACCGTTTCTTTTTACTGTATAAATAAAACAAAAATAACTGTTGTGTAGAAAAAATAAACTTTTCTATTAATTTCCCCGGTTCTTTTTCAACCGCTGCAAGTTCAAATAAATTTAATCTTTAAAAATCTGCTCTGTATTTTCAAACTGCTTTGTACTAATAGTCATTTTCATTCACTTCATACGCCCGCCGGTCTTTTCTCATAACCCCAGCTATTTTTCTTACTTGCCATATGCCGCCCCTGCTTCACAGCAATCTTTCACTTCCTGCACCCACCTTTCGGGATAACATATCAACAATTCCTCATGCTGCATATCATGCCTGCGTATATCCGGATTCTTAAAATGCTGCTGATAACGCCGCAAATATTTTTCTCCCATTTTTTCCGCATAAAAACAATGAATCATGGTTCCAGAAATAGAAATATTCTCCTCCAGAGGCGTAATCAAGTCATAATAAAACTGCCTGTAAGCGCTCCCTTTTGTCACAAAGGACATCCTATCGCTTCCGATACCAAACAATTCCAGCATCTTTTGATAATACTCCTGTTCATCCTCCGGCTTTTTCTCCAGTCTTTTTTCCATAAAGCCGGGAAGTTTTCCACCATGAAGCATTTTGACAATCATCGGCCCAGCAATCCGCGCTTGCAGCTTTGCCGCAAAAGCACCCGCCTGATCCAAATCTGAACTACCGATCATACCATGTTCAATATGTATCTTCTCCCGCTGAATCAGCAGTCCCACAAACGAACCTCCTAGAGAGCATCCATAAGCAGCACAAATCTTTCCGTTAAAATATTTCTGTATGTAGCGCTCTATCTTTTTCGTCTCAGTCAGCATATCAGGAAACTCCGTGCTCTCCGTCTCATCAAAGCCGTCGTAAGACACACATACTACATGAAATGTGTCCTTCAAAAGCGGAATTACCCCGCCGAAATTCGCCCGCCAGTGACAGCACGTGCCGGGAAATAAAAAAATAGTTGGATTTTTCTCATTTCCAAACCGATAAAATTTCATAATAAAATCTTCCTCCAATCATACACTATTTCACCACTTGGAAACAAATTCCAATGTTTTCATAAGGGAATCCATCCGGGCTTTCATCCCCGGCTCTTTATTTTTCCCTCGGTCACCTTTGAAAAACTTTCTCATCCGCAATTCCATTGGAACAAATAGATGACTGCCATAATCATAGCTCAAATGCTGGTAGAGGTATGAAAAATTATGCTCCTGCAATCGTTTCATGATCTGTTTTGCCGCAGTTTCTGATGGCCACATGTTATCCATTTTAGAAGAAATCAGCAAAATAGGACCAGTGATTTTCTCAACTTGAATAATCGCAGCGGGATTAGGATTCTGCACAAGAGGCAAATAAAGGTCATACATGGTTATGTCCCTCATCCTGACACTTTTTTTCAGCACCTGACCGAGAGGAAATTTCTCCACCCCAAAAGCAGTATAAGGAATTTCTTTTCCATGAAAACTCCAGCTGCTGCCAGGTACTATAGAGATACCTTTTCCCTTGGCAAATCCCTGGCATACAGTATTCATGGGTGCAACCGCAATCACCGCATTGACAAGTCCCGGCAGAAGGCTTCCCGCCGTCAGTGCCAGTTCTGCTCCTTTTGAGATGCCCCACAGCCCTACCTTTTGATATCCCATATCGTGCAGCCGTTTTGCTGCCGCCTCCAATGAATCAATGGGAATACAAGAGAATTGTTTGGGCAGTCCTTCCTCCATCACATAGGCCAGAGCCAGAGTTGTCAGCCCATGAGATTGAAAAACGCTTGCCAACATTCGAGAAAGTTCAAAATTCCCATCGCTGCCGCTAAAACAGATCAGTGCTTTCCCCGGATATTTGTCCTTGGCCGGAAGGAATAATTCTCCATGAAACCCATCTGTTTTTACACGATATGTATTATTTTCTGCTTTAGACATCGTCTTTTGTTCCTTTCTTAATATTGAAATTTATCGTTTTTTTCTAAAATCTATTCTCACAATCTGCATTTTCATAGCACCGTCGCCGATTTTCGCCAGAAACCTGTGAATCCCTTTGATATCCGGGTCATCCATCGGGAAATATCCAAGCATATAGCCGCGGTTGGAAACCTGTAGGAAAGGCGACCAACCGCCGAGCTCCGCCGCTGCATCCAAGACATAAAAATATGCCCCTACATCCTGAATCTCCGCCTGTTTAATCCATGTTTTTAGCATCAGCTTCAGCGCCATCTTGCCACATGCATCAAATACAATTCGTCCACCAGAAAATTTTTCAGCCATTGCGGTAACAAGCTTTTTTACCATTGGCTTCTGAAAATAATAAAATACTCCCGCCGCAAAAAATACCGCTCCTGCTGAGGCGTCAATTTTATCAAACCACGAAAAATCATTTAAATCTGCGGCAATATTTTCTTCTCTGTCTCCCGCAGGAACCAGTTGATTTCTGACCCGGATCACATCCGGGAGATCAAGATTATAAATCCGGCAGGTACTGTTATCACAGTTCCTTCCGGTCTGATCCAGCCCGCAGCCCAAATTCACCACCGCCGCATAAGGGTGTTCTTTCAGATAATCCTTCACTTCCCATGCCAAATCATTCTGCCGCATAGCCACCTCCAGGGCGCCGAACACCTGCATCAGACTTTGGGACTGCTTCTCAAACCCGGAAAAGTCATAGTCCAAATGCTCAAGCAGTTCCACCGCCGCTTTGTCCTGAAACAGCCGCGGAAAACGCTCCGTGCATAACTTCCTTGCATAAAGGGGGATAATCAAAGTTTCCTGCACCGTGTTTTTCTCTATTTTTATTTTTTCCTTCATGATTTGTATTGTTCTCCTTCGCAATGGTCTTTTTCAATATCCCACCTGGAATTTTTCCTGCAAATATAAAAATCGCAGCAATCTTCCCCTGCGGCAAGAGTTTTTGTGCGGTACAATACACCTCCCATCCATTCTACAGATTTGATATCCAGCATGCACATATACGGCACCAAATGAAACAAACCTTCCTGTCTGGCAAACGCGCACAATCCACATCTGTGATAAAGAATTGTATATTCGTCCGTATCCCGCCCTAAAATAACCTCTGTATTCCAATTAAAAGGACTGTCCGATATAGCGTTTCCTTTTACTGCATTATCCGCTCGTTTCTGCTGCGCCTCCAGCGTAAACGCCGTTTTCGCCTTTCCCTGAAAAGACATTTTCACTAGCGGCGCTTCCATACTGGATTCCACCAGCCCCGCAAAGCACTCGTCGCTCATTTTCCCTTCTGCCGCCTCATACACAGACAGCCACACCATACCGGCGGCAAGGCAAATACGAAGCGAATTTTCTTTCAGCCCACCGATATCCGGCGTCCGCCGTACCATTTCTCTGTAAGTCTGCTTCGCATGTTTTTTCAATGTTTTTACATCCCATGCAGGTTCCCTCTGTGCAAGAAAACGGAACATGGCAGGCGTCATCGCATGCCACATCATTGTTTCACAATAAGTATATTTCATCTCCCGCTTCCCCTTTTCCACGGAATACAGCGATTGGTGCATTTGCAGTACACCTCATACTTTTTTCCATACAATTCCTTCAACCACTTTTCTTCTGTGTTCTTCATCAGTACTGTCAGGAACGCCCAATAGACAAATGGAAGGACAAACAAATATAAATTTCCGTAAATCATAAGCGCCCCTGTGCAGGCCATCAGAAATGCAGAATAAATCGGATTACGCACCCATGCATAAACGCCTGTCGTCACCAGATGATTGTCTAAAATTCCATCATCAATCTTTGCTTTAAATACCGCCATGTACCACATATACAGACCAGACATAATAAAAATAGCGCCAATTATACGCAGTAATCCCGTAATGATTGTAACTTTGAAAACAGGGATGATATGTAACACACTCAATGCAATTCCAAAAACTGTCAATACAATAATAACAGCCGCATAGATCGGCCCTACACCATACATTGGCAGATGGTTCCTCTCTTTCATAACCATTTCTAAGCCTTCCTCTCTCAATATTTGGGATTATCGCTTTTCCTAAAATCTATTCTCACAATCTGCATTTTCATCGCGCCGTCGCCGATTTTCGCCAGAAGCCTGAATCTCCGCTTCCGTACTCAAAATGCAGATGTTTCTCTGTTTTGGCAGGATATTGATGAAACGCGCATTTACAGCATGCCGCCACGATATTGCGTATGCTTTTCTCACTCATCCGTTCAAAAGATTTTCCCATACCCGGTTCAAACAGCGGACCATATATCTTCGTCACTCAGCAGAAAGCCACGGATTGGCTGTTGCTTTCCGATGTTTCTTCAAAAAATCAACAATACCAGTCCAGCCACAACCGCGGCTCCCAAGACCCATATCAGGGTAAGAATTCCGCGCTTTTTCAGCATCTGTCCCCATGTCTGCACAAACGGAAGATCCTCTGTTCCGGGGAGAATCCAGAATTTATTGTATCCCACCCATATTTTGTCGATCACAATGCCGTCATACCAATTCATAATTTCCAGAAAGAGCAGTGCCTGTAAATATGCCGTCTTAAAATCAGATACTTTGTTCCAAAGTCCGATAATCAGCAAGAGCGCAGCCAGCATCACGGCAACAAATAAAGTCATAAAACGCTTTCTTTTTCTGCCGACCGTATCCCAGTCCGTCAAGCCAATGGAAACCGCCCTCTCCTGCACCGGCTTCGGATAGAAATACAGACCATCAATGGCTCCTCCTCTGACTGCAAATTTCACCATCCCGGTAAACAACAGGCAATATAAAATCACTTGAATGATCAGAACCATCTCAAAGCCTCCCACATTTTTTCCGATTAGTTTTCCCTAACCGTCATTCAAAAAAAACAGCGACTATTACCTTGATTGGTTAGCCGCCGCCAACTAAAATAAATTATATCACTGCCCGCCTTTTCCGTCAATCATTCCCAAAAACAAGAGCCGATAAATTCGCGATAAAAAATCGGCACAGCAACTTACCAAAGCCACTTGCCGGTTTTCCTCTCATTTCTTTTTCCACGCCCTACAATAACATCACTCCGGGAAAAAGCACTTCCAGCAGTGCCGTAATCCCTCCCACGAGCAGGCAGACAGGAAGCCCTAAAAACATCCCTTTCAGACTTTCCTTAATATGAAACCAATAGTCATGATACGCATCCGTCATATCCTCCGTGCCAGGGATGATCCACTTTATGCTGTGGCAGAACCAGATACAGTCAATCACCAGCGCATCATACCAGTCCACCACCAGCCACAGGATGTAGCTGTAAAAAAATCCCGCTCCAAAACTGCGGGCATGATTAAAATACCGCAGTATCAATGCAAAAACGACTGCAACAACAATACAGAAAATCAGTTTGCGGGCCAATGCTTTCTTAGACCGTTCTTTTTTCCCCTCTGTAATCAGCCCCAGCTCCTCGCACCGTTTTCGGACTGCAGGCGGATAATCGTCAATGACCGACAAAGGATCCTTTGATCCATGCCGGGGTACCGTAAGCGTAAAAAGAATACAAAATATAATACATTCTATAAGCAGCGTCATCTTTTCTCCTTTCATGACACACTTGCTGCGTCAATAATGGTAGATTTGGAGTTTCATCATTATTCAAGGCGGCCAAAGAGTTCATAGATAATCGCATCTCTCATTCTCTCCATTGTCCGCTCATATGCCGACTCGTGAAGGATGTCCCTGCCCTCCGCCGCCAGCACATAAACCTTGATCAGATTGGCGACCAGCGGGATATCCGCATCCTCCCGGACGCCCTCCATCCACTGCATGAACTGAGCCGCTATCTTCATTTCGTTTTGCAGATTTGGCGCGGCCTGCTCCGGAAGCATCTTTGCCAGCTTCTCTTCATCCTTCGGGGTAAGGCTTGGAAATATACTGATGTCCTCATCGATCATAAACTTCAGATAGATCCGCGCCTCTTTTGGTCCCGCCTTTTCCTTTCCGTCAAGCGCCTTTGCCATAAGCTCCGGAATGATCTTTCTTCTATATTGAATGACCTCGTATACATAGGCTTCCTTGGAAGGAAAGAAATTGTAAAATGTGCTGACTCCAATCCCTGCCGCACCTGTAATCTTCGCAACAGACATATGGGTCATCCCATATTCCTTCAGCAGAGAAAAGCCTGCCGCCAGCATATTCTCCCTGTATTCTTCTCTTTCCTCCCCGGTAAATACCCGCTTCGCCATGTACTCATCTCCGTTTTTTCATCGTTGTTTACTCGTTTCTGTTATTTTCCTTCAAAGCCTCCACCATGTCAATCCCTGATATCTTTCTTTTCTGAAGAAACAGGGAAAGCTCATAAGTAATCCAGGTCAGAATAAAACCAAATACAAGACTTTTTGCCGTAACAACAGGGGCAAGCAGCATTCCGTAATTCTCAATGGTGTCTGCATATCCGATTTTTACAAACGTATATGCCAGAGGAATGCCCAGAACAAATCCTATGCACACAAGCACATGATTTACATTCAGCACTCTTCCGGATATCTCACGGTTTGACAGCCCCAGCACCTTCATGACAGAGATCCCGGTCTTATTTTCCGAGACAATCATATTGATAATCAGATAGAGAATAAACACACCGAGGATGATGCCCAATATTACAAATATGAGGATAATCACCTTCATAGGTCCCATAAGCTCATTCATGGTATCCGCGGTAACGGTCATCGTTGTCTCACTGGCAATCTCATCCTTTGGAAGCTCCAGCTTCCTGTCACTGATGATACAATTATATGTGTCTGTCCCAACCCCTGCCAGTTCCGCAGCATTGCTTCTGGATGTATACAGATAGCAGTGTGTATTATCTGTAACAACGCCGCTTATGAGAACCCGATGTTCCGTCAGATCTGCGATACTATAGAATACAAGCTCATCCCCCGCCTTCACGCCGTATGTCTCGGCAGCGGCGCTGGTAAGATAATACTTACCAAGATCAAGGTTCTTCCCATCATCCGTCTCATCGGGGAAATCCGGATGCGCCGCCGGATCTCTTCCGGCTCCATGCCGGAATTTTCACAGGGAAAGGCCAGCTCCGCTGTAGTATCCACATTAAAATATTGTGTTTTGGGATTCTGGAACACACTGCCCGTCACTGGAACATATTCCTCGATCGCCGACTCCCCGGCCGTCCTCCCCGCTGCCGTGCAGCAGCCGAAAAGCTCGCCAGGAAAAAAGGACGGGATCAGTCCGTTCAAAAGACGGGTAAGCGTGGTTTTTCCGCAGCCGCTTTTCCCGCAGAGGAGAATACACTCTCCCTGCCTGACGGAAAAACTTATATTTGTCAGCGCTTTTTTCTCACTTCCCTGATATTGAAACGAAACGTCCCTGCTCTCTATCAGATATTCACTCATCACGTACCTCCGTTATGAAGATGGTTTCTAATTCAGCAAAAACACAGCCAGCGGAAGCGTGCAAACCGCCATATAAACATAATCCCCAATTGTCATATGGATCTCCGTCACGCAGGTATGCTTTCCCGACAGCCCGATTCCTTTTGTAAGCGCCGCCACCGAAAGATCCTGAGACACATTGTTCCCGTTCATCAGAAGCGGGATCAGGATATATTCCAGCGATTGCGCCGGATGACGCAGAAACGCCGCTTTTCCCTCTGCAATTCCCCTAAACGCCATCGCGTTTCGGATCTGGCGGTAGTCCTCCCGGATCGTCGGGAAAAAACGGATGACCACCATACAGGGTATGATCACACTCTCCGGCACATGCATCCGGCGCAGGGCGCATACAAATTCCCCCACCGTCGTGGTGGTAAACGCATAGGCGCCGGTGATCATGCAGGGCAACAGCATCCGGATTCCTACGGAAACCATGGAAAGAAGATTCAAAAGTATCCCGGACGCAGCCGGAATCACGAAAATGTCTATGGTAAGAAGAGCCACATAGACACAGGCAAACCGCAGTCCTGTCCTGATTTTTCCCGAGAAGAAAAGCGGCAGCAGAAACAGGGCTGCCATCACCGCTTCCGTCCGGGTATCCACATGGAAAAACAGCATCAGATTGGCCAGCAGCAATAAAAACAGCTTGGCTCTCGGATCCATTTTCATCAGACGATCCCCGCTTTCCGGAAATGCTTTTTCAGCATCTTCTGTCCAAACAGGCCGCCATAATACCATAAATCCCACCAATACCAGGCCACGGCGATTCCCATCGCCAGAAGCCACCAAAGACTTTTTTCTTTCTTTTCCATAGCTTCAAATAAGCCCTCCTAACCCTGCGCAGATCAGTCCTGCAAGCGGGCACATAATAAGCGGCCAGGCGATCACATGCTCCGGCAGCGCCAGCGTCAGCATCCACTTTTTCAGGTTCCACGCCTCGCAGTGCTCCGTGCCGGGAATCATGATCCCCTTATCCTTCACCAATCCCCGGAAAAACCAGTCCAGTCCGAAGAAATCACCTAGATTCACAAAAAACATCTCCACATAGCCCGTCCAGAACAGATTCCAGAACCCGCTGATTCCCGCCTGCCTCGCACTGACCGCCATATAGACAAAAATCAGGATGTACAGCGGGTAAAGCACGCCGGCCAGTACGGCGACTTCCCCTTTTCCCCGCTTCGGTGCTGCTTTCCGAATCTCCGGCGGCATCATTTTGGAAAATGCGTTGGGTACAAGCATCCACAACAGCGCCACCGCCACATTGAATACCAGGCATACTGCGATACCATCCAAAATCACTCTCTCCCAGATCATAAACCGTTTCCTCCTCATAATTCATGCTGATTGAACTGCTAATGTTCAATAAGATTCCTTTATACGTTGCAACGATAGCCTACCCGTCCACATACCCTGAGTGAGTTTCTCTATTTTTCCATCACCTTCAAGCAAAAATCACAGCAGTCGCCGCCGCGCCCAAGGGTTTTTGTTCTTTGCCAGAGAAGCCTGGGATGCAGGTCGCCGTAGGCAATATCATCGCTGTCACAGAAGGAACTGCAAAGCTCCGGGCAGCCATACCGCACGCAGGTGTCATGGTAGGGACACTTCGTCATATCCATGCGCCAGACACCATCGGCGGCCTGAATTTCCTTTGATTCAAAGCCTGCCATTTCCCCGAACAGCCTGGGTACCTGTTTGGTGAAAGTCTTCGGCACGCATCGATAGAGCCTGGGAATTCGCATCAGCTTCAGGAGCAGCTTTTTCATCTTCCATGCTCTCTGCTCCACATAACCGTGGACAGTCTTCAGTGCCTGCTCCTTCGGCATCACCTTTTGCAGCGTTTCATAGGCCGCAATGCCCGGCAGAATCTGGTTTTCCAGATGGCGCTGTTTTTCTTCGGTCGCGTCGGCATTTTCCTGGCGCAGCTGCGTAAGCCTCCGTGAGAACGCAGTCTTCAGTGCATCGGCCTGCGCCGGAAAGCACCGTGCAACCGTTTTCTGAAAACCAACCGTAATATAACTTGTTTTCATCTTCGTCATTTCTCCTTCCCACTGCGTATCAAAATGCTCTGGGTAAAACTCATTTTTTCACTCTTTGTTCCTCCTATAGCCCGCTCCGTCCACATACTCCGGGTGCTCCTTGGCATAGTCGTCCCGGTCGCCGCAGATGGCGTAGTCGCACTTGCAGCCGTTGGAACAGGTGGTTGTCCGCACCAGCTTCGCGTGAATCAGTTCCATCCCAGCATAGTCAGGATTGCACAGGGCAGGCATCACCTCCAGCAGATCATACTGTTTAGCAAACTCCGCCACGGGGCAGGCGGTAAACTCATAATAGATGGGCTTATCCTTTTCGTAGGGAGCGACAGACATCTGATAGTCGCCCCCAGCGGTCACACTTTTTCTTAGAGGACGCGAAGGCCCAATGCATGATTCGCTTCCAGAAAGGCTTATTGCAATCCACAAAGGTCATCTTCCGAAATGCAGGCAGGAACAGCTCGCCCTCCATTTCCTCGATTTCCGCCAGACTGGTCACGGTCTTGCAGACGGTGTAATAGCTCATCAGGGCGATGCAGTCATAGGTGCCGCCCGCCCCGTTGTGAAAGTTTTTCGTTCCCCCAAGGTCGGTGCGCCAGTCGGAAAGATAGTCTATGTATTGCCGCTGTACCCGCTCCCAGATTTCCTCCCGCTGTTCCGGAGGATAGTGCAAGGCAATCTTCTCCTGTATCTGCTCTTTACAGGACTTCGAGTACAGCACATGACAGGTTCGGTCAAATTGCAATTCGCTGTCCTTCATTCTCCCACGCCCCTCAATCTCTCTGTTCTTGCCTTTTCCTCGGTATCCTCCGATTCGTCGTAGGCGTCATAGGGCGCCGCTGGGTCGGGAACGCGTTTTTTAAAGGTGGAACAGCGCTTGTCTTTATGCACAAAAGCAAACTCGAAATTTTCTGTCCACCCGGTATGGCCGGTCAGGAACATGGGGCGCAGATTTCGGGTACGCAGATTTTCTTCCAACGCCGCTAACGACTGCACCGCAAGCTTGTTATCCTCAGCCAAGGCGCTGATAAAACTGTATCCGCCGTCGGCTCCGAACCAGATCGTATCGCCGGTAAAGAGATACTTATCATCGATCAGATACACCAGATGCCCCCAGGTATGGCCGGGAACCAGAAAGCACTCGATTTTGATATCATTAATATGAAAAACCTGCCCGTCCTTCAGTAGCACTTTTTCATTGAGGATCGTCACCTGCGGCAGCTTGTAAAGGTGGTAGATCACCTTGCGTCGCACCTCGCCGGTGAGATACCGGTTCTCAGTCTCTCCAATATACAGCTTTGCGTTCCGGAACAGTCCGGGACTGTCCGCTTCCACCGCCCCCACGTGGTCGGTATCCTGGTGGGTAATAAGAATGTGACCGATTTCGGACGGGGCAATACCCAGCCAGCCCATCTTCTCCTCCAGTCGGTCATAGTTGTATCCGGCATCGATCATGATGGTGGTATCGCCCTTGCGGTAGAAAAAGACATTGGCCACCCATTCCCGGACGCAGGCCACATGGTCGTCGATCCACCCGGTGTTCAGGGGCTTGAAAATCCCGGTACCCCGGTACATTTTGCTCATGGATTTTTTCTGAAATTCTGTTGCTTTCTTAGACATAGTTCTCCCTCATTTCTGTGCCGTCACGCAGAGCCATCCTTTCTGGTTCTTATGTATCTGAACATGATGAAATCCCACCTGCTCCATAGCGGCCTGCAGCTGGACATCCTTGTAGATGGTCATGCCATTGATTATTTCCGTCCATTTATCATCTTTACTGGTATCGCCGCTGCTTTCGTTGCAGATGAAAAACGTACCGCCCGGTTTCAGTACCCGATAGACCTCTTGAAAACTGCAGCTCAAATCCGGCCAGAAGTAGACCGTTTCAAAGGCCGTCACCAGATCAAATTGGGACGCTTCAAAGGGCAGCTTCATGACGCTGGCCTGCAGCACCACACAGCGTCCGGCTTCGATTGCTCTCCGGTTAACCTTCCGGGATTTTTCCACACTGACAGGAGAATAATCAATCCCCTTAACGCTTCCGCCTGAACATTTTTTCAGCAATTTTTTGATATTCGCACCGCCTCCGCAGCCGCAGTCCAGAACAGCGGCATTTGTGGGAACCATAAGAAACCGGAGTCCCCAGCCTGCCATTGCTCCATGCCCAAGATTCATCATGGAAACCATAATTCTGCCTCCAAAGCCCGCGGGCTTGCGGGTATTTTCAAAGAATGACATCTTCTCCCTTCTTTCTTCCAAATTATCCTTTTTTCAGTACGATAATCCTGTTGGAAATATTCCGCACAAATAACAGCTTTCCCAACGCTTTGTAGACCGGTACAAATTCCGCCATTCCTTCCGTAAGGCTGTGTTCTTCGATATAATGGAAACCCGGCAGAAGGGCCGCCAATGCTTTTCCGTCCCTGACGCCCCATGTAAATTTTGCATGGCTGCCTTCAATGGATTTTTCTTTGAAGCGCTTCGCCACAGCGGGATTCATCGTTTCCACAAAGACAGCGGCCTGCCGGAATCTCTCCCCAATCACAGAAAACATCCGTTTTACCCCCGCTTCGTTCAAATACATGGTCAGCCCCTCGATAATTACCAGAACTGAAGCGTCGCTCTCCTTGATCTGTCCGCCCCAATTGTCCATAGCGGACATAGCCATTTGGGAGATGTCCCCATGCTCCGGCAGCAACTTTTCCCGCACAGCAATGGTTTCCGGCAGGTCGAGATTATACCAGTGCGCATAACCGCCCATCCGGTAACAGCGGGTGTCAAGACCGCAGGCAATGTTCACCACCACGGCTCCGGGATTTGTTTCAAGAAAGTTTCCGACCAGTCGATCCAGCACGATAGTGCGGGCAATGACACCGTTATGCATAGCCGCGTCTTTATCCGCAAGGGAGAAATCATAATCCAGATGTTTGACAAGCTGCACGGCCATTTCATCCCGAATGGCACCCCGGGTCTGGGTTTCCTTGGCTCGTGCATAAACCGTTTGCAGCATCGTCTCCGGCACGCCGGAGAGCATTCTGGTTTCGCTCATTTCTGCACCTCCGTGCTGCGCCCTTTGCGGCAGACGAACCATTCAATTCCCTTGACATTTCCCATCTCCACATGACCATACATTTTTTTCAATCGAACTTCTAAACTCTCCACCGTCTCATAAGGCGGCGTAAAGAATTTCATAGGCTGATAAAAATGCCGGATGAACCAGTCCGTCCTTCCATATTCCCCCGATACATAAAAGCAGCCGCAGAAAATGCCGCCAGGTTTCAGCACCCGGAAAGTCTCGGCATAGGCTGCTTCCTTATCCGGAAAGGCGTGGAAGCCGTTAAGGGACAGTACCGTGTCAAAGCTGCCGTCCTTAAAAGGCAACGCCCCCACATCTCCCTGCCGAAAGCGGACATTGGCAAGCTTCAGGCGCTGTGCTTTTTCCCTTGCCTGCGCCATCATATCCGGAGAATAATCCAAGCAGGTGATCTGCGCTTTCGGCAGCGTCCGATACAGCGGCATGGACAGCACCCCTGTACCCACCGGCACTTCCAGCAGCCGCCCGGAAAAATCCTCCGGAATACCGGAAAGCGCCATACTCAAATATTTGTCATTTTCTTTCCTGCCCATGCCCCAAACCGCCTGGCAGACCGCCTTTCCCGGAATAGTCGAGCAGGTAATCATGCCGTCATAGAAGCTGTTGCTTCCCGTCAGGCGGTAGGCATTGCGAATAGTGTCTTTTCGTTCCATCGTGTTTTCCTCCTTAACAAATCAGTGCCACTATCGCCCCGGTCAGGGCGCTGATGATGACCAGAAACAGTGAGCCGGGGAACAGCACCCCCTTTACATGGAACCATTTCTGGGAATAAGCTTTATCCATGTGCTCTGTGCCCTCCAAACGGAAGATTTTCCAGTGGGCGAACAACACCCAGTCAATGAAGAAGGTATCCCATGCGCCGACGATCACAAACAGCAGCGCAGCAAAGCCTGCTCCATCCCAGAAGCTGTCCGCTCCCGCCAAAATCGCCCCACCAGTCAGCAGCGCAGTAAACAGCACAATACCTGTGGATTTCAACGCAACCGTCCGCCCGCTGAGCGGCGCGGTGGGAACCCGTTCATGAGTCTTAAAATATTCCTCCTGAATCTCCGGCGGGCAGTTGTGGACACCCACCTCCGGATGCCCTTTCAGAGCAGGAATCAGCACCATGGCGGTAAACAGTGCCGTAAATACAATAGCCTCGATCCAAACAACACTCCAAATCATGAGTTGTTCTCCTCCTTTTTTAGAAAATCAACACCACAAGCCCGGCGACGATGGCCGCGCCTGCAACCCAGATCACAAACCCAATCCCCCGCTTTTTCAAAATCTGTGGCCACGGCTTGACAAAGGGGATATCCTTCGTTCCGGGGATGATCCAGATCTTGCTGTGCCCCACCCACAGCCGGTCGATGACGATGCCATCGAACCAGTTCATGACCTCCAGAAATAAAAGAGCCTGTAAGTATGCGGTTTTGAAATCCGATGCCCCATTCCAAAGGCCGATGATAAGCAGCAACGCCGCCAGCAGGATCAACAGAAACGGAATCATAAAGCGCCGCTTTTTCCGGCGGATCGTGTCCCAATCGGTCAGCCCAATGTCCACTGCCCGTTCCTGCACCGCCTTGGGGTAAAAGAAAATCTCGTTGATGCCCTCGTTTCCCACGCCGAGCTTCACCATACCGATAAAGAGCAGACAGAATAGAATGAGTTGAATGATGATCATGATTCCTCTCCCTTTGGTTAGTTTTTTCTAACCATCAGCCTTTTGAAAAGCCGCCAAAAGGCAGCTTTCAGTTCTCGTCAAACAATTCCCGGCGTGCACCGTATACCAGCATTTCCAGCACTTTGGGGTACAGCGCCCCTATCTGCTCCTGATGGGAAACAGTTAGGATCAGTCCTCGAACAATTGCGGCAGCAAGGATCGCCTTTGCCGCCTGTTCGGCAGGGGAGAGATTAGAGTTCTCCCGCAATGCCGTCCGAATCTGCTCATTTTCGCAAGCGAAAAATGCCGCAGTAATACCCCCGAAAATTTTTGACCAATTCAATTCTTCTGGTCATATTGTACTGCCTACAGTGCTGATTGTCAACCCAGGCAGCCGCAGGAAAACTCCCGCACATCATGCCCTCCGATTAAAATGCTGCCTCCGCCCACATCGTAAAATCCTGCCAGAAAGCTCACAACCGTTGTTTTTCCACTGCCCGACGGGCCTGCAATCGCGGTGGACGTGTGAAAGAGAGGGCGGCTGCCGCCACCGCAATCAACGCAACCGTTTCAGCGCATCACCGATGGCCAGACGGTCCCCTGCCACCAGTTCATAGCTGATGGTCTCCTGATATCGGGAACAATTCTTAAGGATATAGATCCCAATGGCACCGATCCCGTAAATCGGCAGCCATGGGCCGAATAAAATGCCCCGGCTGCAGAGCAGACCTTCCGTGACCCATTAAAAATTTCTTCGTTTCCGATCCGTTTTACAAGCAGGAGCGGGAAGGGCAGCATCACCAGAAATAACCTGCTGGTCTTCCTGAATCTCCACGGCTTGGGAGAGATAAGCGTTTTCCTGCATGATCCCCTATTCCTGTTTCAGCACCCTGCCTGCCATCAGATTTGCCAGCAGCTTCCCCTTCGCATCCATTTCCTTCACCAGTGCCAGCGCCGGAAAAATACTTGCCAGAGACGCAAGCAATCCCGTTCCCGCTGCCTCATTGATTCCCAGAGCCTGCTCCATAGCCGTGCCGGTTTCCACGGATCTTGTCCATTCCTCCAACGATACAGAACGCCCATAATGACGGTATTTGCGGAAAAATTCGTTTGAATATTTCTCAGCGATTCTATGAAAACCTTCAATCCGGTACCTCCTTGTACAATTCCAGTTCTGAGGGTATCTCTCTTCGCAGGATGTCCGTTTCCAATGTGTTACGATTGATCCAACTCACGAATGTCCTTTTGATGATAGGAAATCAGGCTAAACAATGCTCCCAGCACTCCGGTACACAGAAACATTACTGCCATTCCGCTTCCCGCGCCTGTTCCCACCAGCTTATGCAGGATAAACGTAACCGCATTTTCTTTTACCACAAATGGCTCAAACACATAATCTGCCAGAAAGCCGCCAAGCAGAATTCCGATGGGAATGGTACTGTACTGAAGCGCGTTACGCACCGCAAAGATCCGGCCCTGTATTTCTTCGGGCACCCGTTTATACAAAATAACCATCTGTCCGGCGTTAATAAACGCAATCGGCAGACTGGCGGCAATTCCCGCCAAAGACCACATCGCAGTATTTCTGCCCACGCCCATGAGGATATCGCCGAACAGGAAAGACAGCATGGCCGGAATATAAATGAGCTTCGCGCTGCTTCCCTTCACCTTCCCGGTAGAAACAATGATTCCACCCACGATTCCCCCGATTCCCATAGCGGCATTGACGATCCCTAACGAGGCGCTGTCATTTCCGCTTCTGGAAAGGATCATCGGCGATAAAATATTCTCATAGGTCAATCTGGAAAAGAAATTTATCAGTGTCATTGTAACGATCACCATAAAAATTCCTCTGTTACTCCAAAGATAACGGAACCCCTCCACACATCCGGCAAACGCAGACGTCTTACCTGACTTCTGCGGAACATCCTCCGGAATACGAAGGACAAACAGCAGTACACAAAAAGCGAACAGGAAGCTTCCCAAATCAACGGCCAAGATCAGTTTTAATCCGCCCCCTGCGAACAAAGATGCCGCGAATATCGGTGATAAAACCGTAACCATATTGCCAGAAAAGGAATTCATGCCGCTTACTTGTTCCAGCTTATCTTTTGGCACAACTTTCCCCAGAGCCACACTGGACGCCGGTCCCTGAAAGGCATTCATAAATCCCAAAATAAAATTTACCACATAGATATTCCATATCTGCAAGCAGCCGCCCACACTGAGAGCCAATACCACTGCGGAACAGGCAGCCGCTATTGTGTCTGCTGTCAGCATGATCTTCTTTTTGCTATGCCGATCCACAAAGTCTCCTGCAAAAAGGCTGGCAAGGATATAGGGTACATAGTTACAAAACGACATCAAAGAAACCGTCATTGCGGAACCGTTTTTGCTATATACCCACAGAATCAGGGCAAACCCTGTCATAGAGCTTCCTAATTGTGAAAAGGTCTGGCTAAGCCAAAATATGATATATCTTTTAAAATTACTGTTCATTGAATTTTCTCCTTATGTTTTCTTTTTACCTGTGTCCATAAGCACAAAATCCAATGGAGGCGAATGATTCTTTACCTCTGTACAAGCCTCGTCCTCTCATCAGATCTTGTACAGAGTAAAACACTCAAATCTATTCTCATATGGCACAGCACACGAATCCCTCCTTCCATCTTGATTTTTCATTCATTGTGATTGTCCGATAAACCGGAATTTGTCAATTAATCTTATCAAAGATAACCGTTTGTTCTTTCATTGATATTTTCCCGACTTTGCAGCCGTATCCCGTAAGTTCCTTTTTATAGGTCAGAAAAGAATGGTCGATCGGTATTCCTGCAATGCCCTGTATTTCTTCAAAGGTCAGCTTCAAAGATGGACTTCCATTCCTCTGCACATATTCCCATAAGGCGTCATATTTGCTCATTGCGTTTTCTCCCTTCCCAATCCGGATATTTTTCACTTGTCTTTGTATTTTCTGCGGCTGTTCTTAACATCTGTTAGCAGAAGCACAGCAAAACACGCAATTATGATGGTTTTTGAAATTGGGTTTTTCACAGCTTTGCTGCAATATCCCAAATAGGGGATGTGAAAAAGGCTTTTCCCATACAGATTATCCCGTCCAACACTCAGGCCGTCGGAAACGGAATTCGCATCGCCTTTTGTGATCATGCCCTCCGGCTCAATGGCAATGACCCGGTGTATAATGCGTAAGCCATCGGCGCGTCTGCTATAAACCACAATGTCCCCGGTTTGAATGTTATCATAGGAAGCCCTTGTGTCCACAAAGCACAGACTCCAAGTGGGCAGGTTGGGTTCCATGGAGCCGGAGATCACGGCACATGGACGAATACCGCTGATTAGGCCAAGCAGTATGACAATAAGATACCATTTGTAGATTGGAACTGTCTTCCATTTCAATTTCAGTTTTTCATACTTTTCGTCCAAATGTAATTTTTCTTCATATTTTAACATCAATGAAGCGTCCTCCTTTTTTGAGCACTATAGCGCCTTGAAGAATGCTGTGGCGAGCATATTGCCGCTCTCAGAAACGGAAAGGGTATCCTTCCCGCTTTCCACCAGCTCCACATTTCCTGACCGCCAGGAAATCTCAACCGCATCCACATCGGCGGCAAAGTAGGTAAAGTCTCCTTTTTCCTCTCATAATCCAACTTTTAGCTCAGCTTCTATGCACATACATCCTCGACAGTTCGGGTTCTCCTTCTCCCTGCACCATACAGAAAAATTCCCAGCCGTATCGCTCGTAAAATGAAGTATGGTCTGTCACAAGATACAGTGTGTCAATTCCTTTCTCTTTCATATCCGCACACACAAACTTCAACAACGCTCCGGCAATTCCTTGCCCTCTTTTCTCTTTCTCCGTGTATACAGCGCAGACATTGGGCGCCAAATCCTTTCTGTCATGAAAATCATTCTCGATCACACCCAGACCGCCGATAATCTTGTCATCCTCCATCGCCACATACCACCCCGGAACCGCGTTCCTGTTATCCAGACATTCTTCCATGCTTTCCAGATATGCCTCCAACGGAATATTCCACTTCGCATGAAACCAACCTGCAATCTGTTCTTTCAGCTCCGGCCTATCTATGAGCCGAATGATTTCATAATTCATTTTAGTATCCTCCATCTTAATAAATGTGAAAACGAAGAGCGGTCTTCTCTCCTGAAAATCCTGCTCTGCGTCTTAGCGTCTGGCGTCTTTCGTAATATATGTTGTTTGCTCCGACCGGGATTTATCAGTCAAATGCTAAACAGTTTATTGTTGCAACCGCTCTTTCTTTATAGCGTACAATAAAGGACTTTGTGCTGCTATTTATGGCAAAGTGCAGTTAATCCTCCGTAGGGCAGCTTCAATCTGCGGAAGCAAACAATTCTGAAAATTCCGTAGCTTTCATATCTTGGCTGATTGTATAATAATCAATATCAAGTGCCTGCAAAATTTTCAATTCCCTGATTTTTCTTTCTTCCAGACATTGAATATACCCCTCATAACCTGAAAGATTCTTTTCTTTTCCATATCCCTGTGAAGTATGATAATCAATAACAGTATTTAACCAATCAGTACCACGTTCATCAATTACACGGTCAACTGCTTTTTTGACATCTGGCTGGTCTATGTATATTATAACAGGCTTCAGTGGCTTGATGATTTCTGATATTTCTGAAATATAATTTTGAGAGGCTATTTCATCCATGCCGAATCTCATCATTGTTTCGCACATCGGATTCTGTAAAAAAATGCAGTTAAAAACATACACTGCATCTTTGTCGGATTTCTCCGTAAATGAACGCCACTTTTCAAGTATCTTTACCCTCTCTGTTTCAAAATCAGGAAAATCATAATCGGCATAATCAGCCGGATGTTCTCCAACTCCTTCGTCAACGCAAATAACTTTTTTTCCCTTTTTATTCAGTTCATCAGCAATCATTGCCGCTGTTGTACTTTTTCCACTGCCCGGAAGTCCTTCCACTATAATTAAATTTGTTTTCATATATCTCTTTCTCCTACAATAAATCCCGATTCATATCACTCTATATTTCTCCAAAAGGCAGCAAAGACGCAGAACATTCCTCTGTAAAACAGGTTCAGCTCTGCGTCTTAGCGTCTGGCTCTTTAATAAGCTCTATATGATATTGTCTCACGTTTACTAACTGCTCCTTCTTGCACTTAGGACAGAAAAGCAGAAAATTCATAAGTACCGTATCTTCCCGCATCCACACCCTCGTCTTGCTGTGGCAGGAAGGACATAACAGCCATTTTCCTTTCTTCTCCATAATCAATGCTCCTTTTTCTCTACTGGCTGCGGCGTTGCCTGATAAATTTCGCCCGACTTGAGCCGCGCCAGCATTGCCATAAAATCCTGTCCAAGCAGATCATTAATTTCCTCGAACGAGAAACAGCACATCTCCGTCGCGCATAGGGTAGCAACGCCATAGGTATGAATCCACACATGCTGAAAAAGCATTTTGGCCTCCTCCGATGTTAAGCCATAGTCCCTCTGTAAAACCTCCAGACAAACCACTGCCGTCTCCCCAAGGCCAGCAAATACCTGTTCAAAATTCCGCTGCTTTCCGCCGCCGTCCAGAAACATCAGCCGGTACAGGTTCGGTTCTTCCATGGCAAATAGAACCATCTGCATCCCAAACTGTTTGAAGGCGGGGGTATATTGCATCGCTTTCTTTGCAAACTCGTCATAACGGTGGACAACAGCCTCTCGCACCGCCTCCTGCGCTTCCTCCATATTCTTGAATACCGTGAAAATTGGGCGGGCAGAAGTACCGAGCCTGTCACCCAGGTTCCGTGCTGTCAAATCTTCCATCCCCCCTAAGCTAACTACATCAAGCGCAGCGGCAATGATTTCTTCTCTTGTAAACTTCGGTTTTGGAGGCATATTGATCTTTCCTTTTTTAAAATTCTTGTTTCAAATCTTTCGTTTTGCAACATCTGTTTTTATTATACTCAAAACCCGGCTGCTGTCAATAGGGCTGCCAGTTTTTTTCGGAAATTGCTTTCCAAACTGTCGGCAAGCAAATACCTACAGCTCTTGCTACCAACAGTTTCCTCCAAATGTATGGGAAAAAATGAAACAGAGAGCTAAACGAAAACAATTAGCTCCCCGTTCTACTACTTATCTGCTCTATTTATAATCCGCCTTTCTGCGAAAGGCACCGTTGGGGTTATGAAACCGTTGGTTTACTTTCGCTTGAACTGACAAACACGATCCGCAAATCATAAACCGGAAAACGGAAAGGACTTCTGCAGGCTGGTTCAAGCCTCAAAAGTCTTTTCTTCCGCTTACTATTTTCAGTTATACTTGCACGCCTCAATCATCCGCGCTTCCTTAAGACGCCTGCTCAAACTGGCTGTTGTACAAGTCGGCATAGAAACCGCCCTTGCTCATCAGTGTTTCGTGATCGCCGCTCTCGATAATATCGCCGTCTTTCATCACCAGGATGCAGTCCGCATTTTTAATCGTGGACAGCCGGTGGGCGATAACAAAGCTGGTGCGGCCTTGCGTCAGCAGATCCATCGCCCGCTGCACCTGCAGTTCCGTTCTAGTATCCACGGAGCTGGTAGCTTCATCCAAAATCAGCAGCGGCGCATCCTCCAGCATAGCCCGTGCAATCGTAAACAACTGCTTCTGTCCGGCGGAGATGCTGGCGTTGTCGGAAAGCTGGGTATCATAGCGGTTTGGAAGCTGGTCGATTAAGTCGATCAGACCCACGGCCCGGCAGACCTCATCCAGCTTTTCATCGGAAACATTCTGCTTGTTGTAGACCAGATTCTCCCGCACGGTGCCCTCGAACATCCAGGTATCCTGCAAAACCATGCCAAACAGATCGTGCAGATTTTCCCTCTTCAGGCTGGCAATGGGAACGCCGTCAATGGCAATGCTGCCGGAATTGACTTCATAAAAACGCATCAGCAGGTTGACAATGGTGGTCTTTCCTGCGCCGGTGGGACCGACAATGGCAATCTTCTGACCGGATTTTATCTGGTTCGAGAAATCTTTAATGATGATTTTGTCCGGGTTATAGCCAAAACGCACATGATCGAAGGTGACGTCACCCTTGATTTCCCGCAGTTCTGCCGTTTTGCCGCTTTCATCAGCCATCTCTTCCTCATCCAGGAACTCAAAGACACGCTGGCAGGCAGCGGCCATGCTCTGGACACTCTGCAGGGCCTGGGAGATGTTCTGCAAGGGGTAGGTAAAGTTCCGGATATAGAGCATAAAAGCAACGATCACACCAAATTCAATCTTGCCCTGGGCCGCCAGCACCGCACCCACAATACACACGATCACATAGGCGAAGTTCCCGATAAAAGTCATCAGTGGCTGCATCATTCCAGAGAGGAACTGGCTTTTCCATGCGCATTCGTACAGCTGGTCGTTCCGGGCATGAAAATCCTTCTTTACGCTTCGTTCATTATTATAAGCCTTGATTACCTGCAGGCCGGTGTAGCTTTCCTCCACACAGCCGTTAATTCCGCCCAGTTCCTGCTGCTGGATGATGAAATACTTCTGGGACTTGGAAATCAGCAGCAGCACGATAGCAAATCCGACTACCGCAGCCGCGATTCCGCACAGCGCCATGATCCAGTTGGTGGTGAGCATCAGCAGGGTGGCGCCGATCAGCATGGCAATGTAGAAGATCAGGGTAGAAAAGCACTGGTTCATGGTCTGCCCCACGGTATCCACATCGTTAGTCACCCGGCTTAAGGTATCGCCGGTGGTGTGGGAATCAAAGTATTTCAAAGGCATCCGGTTAATCTTTTTCGAGATGTCCCGGCGCATACTCTGGGTGACCCGCTGGGTAACGGTGGCCATGATAAAGCCCTGGACATAGTTGACCACAAACCCCAGAATGTACAGAACTGCCAGCAAAATGGCGATCTTTACAATGGCCGGGATATCCATGCTGCCGGTGAGGCCGTCTTTGATCAGGTTGGTCATATCCCCTACCTTGCCGGGGCCAATCAGCGTTAAAGCGGAGCCAATGACGGACAGGGCCACCGAAGCAAACAGGGCCAGCTTATGCTTTCCGATATAGTAGAAAAAGTCACCGAAAGCTTTTTTCAGATTTGTTTTTTGTTTTTCAGCCATTTTCAATCTCCTCCTTCGAAAGCTGGGACTGGGCGATCTCCAGATATTCCGGACAATTTTTCAGCAGTTCGGCATGGGTGCCCTTCCCCACGATCCGGCCGTGATCCAGCACCAGAATCCGGTCAGCGTCCTTGATGGTGCTGATCCGCTGGGCCACAATCATCTTGGTGGTATCGGCGGTCTTTTGATGCAAAACAGAGCGCAGCGTCCGGTCTGTCTTATAGTCCAGCGCGGAAAAAGAGTCGTCAAAGATCAGAATCTCCGGCTTTCTGGCCACCGCGCGGGCAATGGAAAGCCGCTGCTTCTGCCCGCCGGAAACATTGGTTCCGCCCTGGGCGATGGGAGCATCGTAGGTTCCCTCCATCTTTTCTACAAATTCCGCAGCCTGAGCAATGGAGACAGCCTCCTCCACGCCCTGGGCGCCGATTGCTTCCTTTCCGTTTTCACCGAAGGCAATGTTCGATGTGACAGTGCCGGAGAACAGCACCGCTTTCTGGGATACATACCCGATGCGGTTGTGAAGCGCTTCCTGGGTGTAATCCCGGACATCCTGGCCATCCACCAGAACCTGGCCCTGCGAAACATCGTAGAAACGCGGAATCAGATTAATCAGGGTTGTTTTGCCGCAGCCGGTAGCGCCAATGAGCGCCACAGTCTCGCCTTTTTGGGCGGTAAAGCTGATATTGTGGAGCGTATCCGCCGCCGCGCCGGGATAGCGGAAGGACACATCCCGGAATTCAACTGTTCCCTGTGCAGCGGATGCGGTTTTCTTTCCATCGTGGATGCGGCTTTCCGTATCCAGTACTTCGCAGATACGCCGGGCGGATACCTGGGCACGGGGCATCATGATGAAGATCATATTCAGCATCATGAAAGCCTGAATGACCTGAATCGCATAGTTGGAGAATACGACCATGTCGGAAAAGATCCCCAGCTTCGCATCCATGCCGGCGGCTTCAATGATGTAAGCGCCGATCCAGTAAACCACCAGCGTCAGCCCGGAACTGATGAGGGTCATAGTAGGCGACATCAGCGCCATAACCCGGTTCGCGGTCATATTGGTCACGGTTACCTCGTCATTCGCCTTGGCGAATTTATCCTCCTGATACTGCTCGGCATTGTAGGCCCGCACCACGCGAATGCCGGTAAGATGCTCTCTGGTAACCCGGTTCAGGTTATCGGTCAGGCCCTGAATTTTCTTGAAGCGTGGCATTGCAAAAATCAGGGTAATGGCCAGCACGACGATCAGGATAAACACGGACACCGCCGTAGTGGCCGTCCATTGCCAGTAGTTCTTGCCTGCAATCTTTACGATGGCCCACACCGCCATGATCGGCGCTTTTACGATCATCTGCAGGCCCATAGCTACCACGTTCTGAATCTGGGTAATATCGTTGGTGCTGCGGTTGATCAGGCTGGCGGTGGAAAAGCGGTCGATCTCCTCCAAAGAGAAGCCGATGGTCTTGTCAAATACATTGCCCCGCAGGGTTTTGGCAAGCCCCGCCGCCGTCTTGGCGGCAAAGTAGCCCACGATCACCGAAAAAGCCATACTGCCAAGGGCACACAGCAGCATATAGCCGCCCTGGGTCAGAATGTCGCTCATGGCGCTGCCCTCGGTCTGAACCAGCGTGGTGATGGCGGACATGTAATCCGGCAGCTTCAAATCCAGCCAGACCTGTCCAATGATGAACACGATGCTGACTCCGATGTAAAGCCACTCCTTTTTGCTGAGATACTTTAAGATTTTCAGCATATGAATTCCTCCTATTTTTAATAGCGTGATGTTAAAAGCATGCGTTTGATTTAAGTTTAACAATACCCACCTCCCGGTGGGAATTGCAAGGGCCTGGAATCAGGAAAAAGAGCTGCGGACTTTCTGCAACAGGCTGACCAGGATTGACCATTCCGTTTCTGTCAGCGCGGCGGTCAGGTTTTCCTCGGTTTTGCGCATATTGGCTTCCGATTTGCGGCAGCACGCCTGACCCGTGGGTGTAATGCGGATCATTTTAATCCGCTTATCTTCCGGACTGCCAAACCCTTCTACGAATCCCTTCTGCTCCAGCCGGCGCACAATTCCGGCGGCAGTGGACTGAGCCACGTGAAGCGTCCGCTCCAGCTGCTTCAGCTCCATTTGATTTCCTTCCGCCCGGTCAAGCTCCATCAGGACAGTGACCTGGGACATGGTCAGGTCATCCTGACGCAGGGCATTGTTGGCGTTTTTTTCCAGCTCGCTGTGGATTTGTTTGATAAGCACGGCACATGCACCTTCTCCCATCATTGCGCCCTCCTTTCTCTATACAGCAATAATAGCACGCTTTCATTCCATTGTCAAGAGTGTGCTATTGATTTTTTCACTTTTGTCTGCGCAGCCCCCTCACAGCCCCGCAAAAAACAACTCATAAAAATCATCCTGTCCCTCCAGCATCGGCGAATTTTCCCCTCCGCCGTTCGTACTGCGCTTCATCGCCGCATAAAACTCCTCCCCCGCCGCGATCACATCCATCTCATAAACCGGATACCCCAACTCCCGGCACTTGCCGCAGAAGGCCTGCAGCGGGTCATGCATCTGCCTGGTAGCCAGCAGCTCCTGCCGCAGGGCCTCGTCCTGCCTGGCCCGCTGTTTCAGTTCCTCTAAATAATCCACGGTCGTCATATCGTTTCCTCCCTGTTCATCAGCAGCATCTGCAGCCGGTTTTCCACATTCGCATAGCTGGTATCCGGATCCAGATCCAACGGCAGGATCTGAATATCCGGATACTTCTCTTTCAGGCTTTTGATCACCCCGCGCCCGCAGATATGGTTCGGCAGGCAGCCGAAAGGCTGAAGGATCACAAAAGACTTCACGCCCGCTCTCGCATAATGGTCGATCTCCGCCGCCATCAGCCACCCCTCCCCGCAGCTTAACGTGGAAGGAATGATTTCTTTCACGCCCTCGTAGAGCGCTTTCGGTTTCATGCCCTTTTCATACAGGGGATGGCGTTTGGCCGATTTTTCCAGCTTCTCCTGTATCGTATCGAACAGCCAGCTCACCAGGAACGGATACGGCGGAATGTTCGCGTGATAATCCTTGATCTCCACTCCCGAAGCCAGAAAATCTTTCCGGAGCTGATCCGTGATCCGCGGAAAGATCGTTTCCATCCCGTTGCTTTCGAGATATTCTTCGATCTTAAAATTCGATCCGGGGTGATACGTTACCAGCAGTTCTCCCGTAACAAATACCGCAGGTTTCTTATGGCTTCTATCATACGGGATCTTTGCCATCGCGTCAATACAGCCTTCAAATTCTTTTCTCGCTTCTCCGATCCCGGTTTTCATAGCGTCGGAAATCCGCCGTACACAGGCCTGGTATACCTGGTTCGTCTCACCGCTCCTGCACTCATAAGGCCGGATCTTCCGGCATAATTCCGTCAGGATATCCAGCATCATAAACGCCCAGACTGCCTCCAGCACCGCGCTGATTCCCAGAAGGAACACCCCCGGATGCATCTCTTTTGTATCGTTCACATCCGTCGTCAGTACCGGAACTTCGGAAAATCCGGCGCTGTCCAGCCCTTTTCGCAGCAGCCCCGCGTAATGGGACATCCGGCAGTCGCACTGAAATTTCACCATGCACACCGCCACTTCACTCTGTTTGTAATGCCCTCTCTGCAGTTCCCCGATGAGTTCTCCGATCACCATCTGCGCCGGAAAACAAATATCGTTATGTACATATTGCTTACCCAGGCGGATCTGTTCCAGGCCGCCCACCGGAACCCGCTTTACCTGAAACTGTTCCTTTTCCAAGATTCCTTCTAATAAAACCGAAACTTCCGCGGAAATATTCGGCACAAGCAAGGTTCTTTTTTTCTTATCGGATTTATAAAACTTCGCCGGGTTCGGCTCCGGAAGCGGCCGCACCGTATACGGCCCTTTCTGCTTTTCCCTTCGGATCCGCACCGATTCGATAAACGACGAAATGCGGATATCCAGCGCGCCCGCCGCGTCGCTTTCGTCAATTTTCAGCACAAGCGGCGATTTCTTCCCGCTCTCTAAAATCCGGACAATCTCATCCGAAAGAACCGCGTCATGCCCGCATCCGAAGCTGACAAGCTGGACGTATTCCAGCTCTTCCCGTTCGGCCGCCGCCATGGCCGAGGCTAACATCCTGGTATGGAAATTGTTGGTAATCTCCACTCTTGTTCTGCTCAGATCTTCCTCCCGGATCTCCGCCAGGGCGTCTGCCGGAAGCACGGGAATCCCTCTTCGCGTAAATACTTTGGAAACTTCATGGTTTACCAGGGGATCCGAATGATACGGACGTCCCGCCAGGACAACCGCAAACGTATGATGCTCCCTTGCATACGCGATAACTTCCTCCGCCCCGGCATATAGCCGGTTCCGAAACTGAAGAAGGGCGGACTCCGCCTGCCGGAAAGCCTCCCCGGCTTCTTTTCTTCCCGCATGCAGGCACTCCTGCGCGTAGCGGCAGATCTGCGCCTTCCGATCCTTTTCCTGGAACCAGTGAAAAATCGGCGTATCGAAGGGAATCCCATAATTTTTCACAGGATTCTGTCCGTTTTGAATGACCATCGGATAACCCTGCACCACCGAACAGACATAGGGGCTTAGTTTGTCTTTTCCTTCCGGCGGCATATGCATCACATAGGGCATAAAAATGCGGTCTGCTTTTTGTTCCGCCAGATCCAGGATATGGCCATGCACGAGTTTTGCCGGAAAACAAATCGTATCCGACGCCACATAAGACAGCCCCTTCTCATACTGGGTCCGGCTGCTCTTATGGGACAAAACCACTTCGTAGCCCAGCGCCCGGAAAAACGTCGTCCAAAACGGCATACTGTCCCAGAATTCAAGGACTCTTGGGATTCCGATCCGCTCTTTCTGGGGTTCTCTCACAGGCGTAAACGAATACGTTTCAAAGAGCCAGTGATTCCGATCCGCAAACAAATCCGGCGCTGCCTGTTCTTTTTTCTTTTTCGGTTCTCCGTTCCCGATCAGTCCCCGTTCGCACCGGTTTCCCGTCACATAAGAGCCAATTCCTGCAAACTGCATAATGGTACGCCTGCAATGGTTTGCGCAGCCATTGCAGGGAACCCCCGTCCGGATCTCATAAGAAAAGGACTTCACTTTGTCGAACCCGATAAAGGAACTGCCTTTTCCGTCCGCATAACCGTAGGTTTCGATCTGCCGTTTTGTCAGCAGCGCGACGCCAAGCGCGCCCATTTCCCCCGGATAAGGAGCCAGCGTCACGTCCTTCCCTACATACTCCTCCATTGCCCGAAGAACCGCCAGATTCCGAAACGTCCCGCCCTGCACGACAATCCGGTTTCCCAGTGTCTCTTTCCGGTTCACCCGCACGACTTTTGTAAACACATTTTCAATGATCGAGCGGCATAATCCCGCCATAATATCCTTTGGCAGCTTCCCCTCCCGCTGTTCATTGATAATGGTGCTGTTCATAAACACGGTGCAGCGGCTGCCAAGTCTTGCCGGGCTTTGGGAAGAAAACGCGTTTTCTGCGATCTCCTCCGCTTCCATTCCAAGGGAGGAGGCAAAATTTTCCAGAAAACAGCCGCACCCGGAAGAACAGGCTTCATTCAGCAGAATGTCCGTGATCACCCCGTCGTTTATCCAGATCGCTTTCATATCCTGTCCGCCAATATCCAGGAGGAACGAAGCGTCCGGTACAAACTTCATACAGCCCTGGGCATGCGCCACCGTCTCCACAATATGGAAATCCGCCTGGAACGCTTTCGCCGCCATCTTCTCACCATAGCCGGTGGTGCCGACTCCCAGGATTTTTAATTCGGTTCCCTGTTTTCGGTACTTTTCATACAATTCCGTAAGCCCGCCGCAGATGACCTTTAACGGTTCGCCATGATTCGCGGCGTAGAACGTATCCACCACCCGTTCCCCTCTGTCCAGAAGGACAAATTTTGAGGTTGTGCTGCCGGAGTCAATTCCTAAGTAGGCTTCCAGGACGCCATTTTCCAAAACGGCTCTTTCCGGTTGCTTCAATTCTCCGTAATGCCTCTTCAAAAAAGCTTCTTTTTCCTCCGGATTCTGAAAAAACGGCGGTTCGAAAGCCGTTTCCTCTTCCGTTCCCTCCAAGGATCTGCCGCATCGCTTCAGCAATTCCTCAACCGTTACCTCTTCCGCATCGGAAAACAGCGAATCAACCGCGATGGATGCCCCCAACGCCACGATCGTCTCCGGATGCTCCGGTATGAGAATTTCCTCCTCCTTCAGGTTCAGGCGTTTGGCAAATACCCGGATCAGCGTGGGATTAAATGTCAGGGGCCCTCCCTCGAAAAGAATCGGCGGCGTCAGCCGCAGCCCCTGGGAAAGCCCTCCGATCGTCTGTTTTGCAATGGCATGAAGGGTGGAAAGGGCAATGTCCTCCCTAGGCGCCCCCTGAATCAAAAGGGGCTGAATATCCGTCTTGGCAAATACGCCGCACCGGCCTGAAATTTCATAAACAGTTGTCCCTTTTGCCGCCAATTTTTCGAAATCAGCGGTGTCCACATGCAGCAGCGTGGCAATCTCATCCAAAAAAGCGCCGGTTCCCCCCGCGCAGCTTCCATTCATACGCATATCCGACGTCCGCAGTTCCCCTGTTTTTTCGTCTTTCTGGAAAAAGATAATCTTTGCGTCCTGACCGCCAAGTTCGATTGCCGTTCCTGCATTGGGATACCGCTCACAGACAGCCGCCGCATTGGCCACCACTTCCTGCACAAAGGGAAGCCCCAGTTTTTCCGCAATGGGCTTCCCTCCGGAACCGCACACGGCCCCTTTCATCTTCCTTTCTGAAAATTTTGGCTGGATTTCTGCCAGGATTTCCTCTAACGTTTCCCGCTGCCTGGCAAAATGCCGCCGATATGTGGAATAAAGGATTTCCCCGGTTTCCCTGTCCCTGACGATCAGTTTCACGGTCGTCGAGCCAACGTCGATTCCAAATCTCCAGTCCTGCATCTTATTGCCTTCCTTCTTCTGTTCCGATCCATCCGGCGATATCTGTCTTTTCAAACGTATACCGCAGCTCTTTTCCGTATGCCCGCTCATACGCCTTTTTCTTCTGCTCATAATCCAGTTCCATCATCCGAAGGCTGTCGTCCCGGACGCTTAACGCCGCATCCGGATAAATCACCGGCAAAATGTGCACAATGTACCTGGTTTTATAGAATTCCTCATTCTCCTTCTTCGGGGCGGTACGGATTTCCACAAAGCAGGAAATGACCGGAACCTGGTATTTTGCGGCATAGTAGTAGGCCCCTCTTTTCGGAGGCCGGGGTTTCCGGTAGTTAAACCACATCTCCTGCTCCGGATAAACCAGCACAAACTGTTTTTTCTTCAGCAGGCCGCCAAGCAGGTTCTCAAATTCGTGCTTCATATATTCCCGGTCTGATTTCCAGATCGGAATCGTATCCATATAATTCATCAGGAATCCGACCAGACCCTTCATGGCATAATTGGATTCCTGGCATACCACATACAGCCTCCTTTTTCCGACTTTTTTCATGGCCTGGCGAACCGCCGTGTTCTCCAGCGGATTAAAATGATTGCTGGTAACGATGGCCCCGGTCGGGATCCCGCGGATATTCTCAAGTCCCACATATTCTGTTTTTCGGTTTTCCACCCGCGATACCGTATCCGTCACACAGCGCGCCAGCCAGTTGTTAAACGCGTATGCGGGCGTCCTGTGGATCTTCAGAAACCGTTCAACCAGCTTCGCTTTTTCCGCTTCCGGCAGATCGGGGTCGCCGACTTCCACTTTTTCATGAAACCGCTGTTCTTCTACAGCCTTTTTTATATTTTCAACAACAAGCTTTTTGCTTCCACCTATGAACATATCCTGATTTCTTTTCCTTCTTCATATAGTTTCTTAAACGTAAGTTCCTTCTGCGGCTGACGGTCTGCTTTCTGAATCATCACATTCATACTCTGCGCGTCATGCCTCGCCTGTTCCTCCGAATACTCCAGCAGGTTCCTTCTTACCTCTTCATAAAAACAGGTTTCTTCCGCATACTTCCAGAAATAATCCTCGTACTGGATTCCCCGGTAGCACCAGGGCTTGTCGAAAAGATTGTAATGAATCAGCTTCGGGTTCTGATACGCTTCTTTTCCTTTCTGGGGCATGATATCCCACGCTTTGTCGAGATAGAAAATGTTCCCGTGGCACATTGCGTTCAAATAATCCTGATCGGGCGCAATGCAGTCCACATGGTACGTCGTAAGCAGCGTCAGAAACTTTTCGGAAAAGTTTAATTCCCGCAGACGCTTCATATTCAAGAGAAGCACGCCGGAATTGATGTATTCCTGGCAGGCCACGCCAACCGCGTTCTCGATATAATTCACCAGTTCCGGTACTTCTTCAATTGAAAAATCATGGCATGCACCGATAATCTTTTCGCCCAGGTCCAGACGGTACATCTCGGAGATATCTCCCGGTACAACGATATCGCTGTCCACATAAATCGCTTTCTCATACTCCGGAAACATATCCGCAAGGAACAGCCGGAAATAAATCGTCAGAGAAAAATAGTCGCACCGCAGCCGGTTCTCTTCCCGATCCGTAATCCCGGACAGTTTCTCGCCCATTTCCGAAAATAAAATTTCAAAGTTTTCATTGCCCAGCGCCGCGATTTTCCTTTGGTTCTCTTCGGAAAGCCCCTGATGGATCACATGAATCTTATACTGGTACTGTCTGGATGCATTTTGGATCATGGAATATAGGGCAATGCCCATATTCGGCGCATAGCCATCATCAATCGTAAAAAAAATCGGGATTTCTTCTCTCATAACGGTACGTCCTTTCTTTTCTGGTATTTTCGTTATTCTTCATATGCCTGATACTGTTCCAGCAGTTCGTCATATTCATACAGTTTCAGAACGGTATGCAGTTTCTCCGGCTCCCACGGTTTCGCGCTGACCGTATGAACCCACGGGAAGAAACGGAAGGTCGTTGTAAAATGCTGGAGCACGGTATCCTTTTGCAGCTTTCTCTGTTCATTGTATTTTCTCGGCACAATTTTTTTTGCGGCCGCCAGTTTGTTCAGCGCCGACTGATCCGGCATAAACATTTTTTTCTTTCTGCACAGTTCCCTGCACTTCGCAAACAATCCGGTTTCCCGGATCCGTTTCAGATTCAGAAGGAGCACGCCGGAATTCAGATAATCCATATGCAGAAGCCGTTTCCGAAAAAACCACCTTCCGTAATAATCCAGGGTTCCGGCGATTTCCCAGTCTTCCATATCCTGATGATAAAACTCGCTGGGGTCTCCCCTGCATAACACATCGGCGTCTAAATAAAGGAGACGTTCCGGCAATCCGGCGATCTGGTCGGCATAGAGCCGCAGCATGCAGCATGGGGTAAAGCGGGTATCCATATTCGCTTCCGGAAGCTGTTTCTGAAACTGTTCGCTGATATCAATTTTCGTAATCTGGTTCCGCTCATCCGCCTCTTTTAAAAAACTTCGGATCTGCGCGATCCTTTCCTCCGTTATTGGCTCGTATCTGTGACCGTTCCAGTCCACGCGGGCGGTCAGCACATAGACGTTTAACGGTTCCTGGATCTGTCTTACCAGCGACAGTACGGATAAGCTGATTCCTTTTTCGATTCCGCCGTCCCCGCAATATAATAGATTCATCAATCTGATCTCCTCGTATAATGGATGTATTCATAATCGCTCTGCCTGCTTCTTTCCTGCATGCACGCAAAAATGGATTCTTTTAAATGCGCCTGGCTGACTTTCCGGTGCACATCTTTTTCCGCCCAAAACGGGCCGTCCAGGTACACTGTCATCCTCGGCTTTTTCCCGAAACGCCGCCGCTGATAGGTGGCCGTCATACAAAACGCCGGTACATCCGCTTCTGCCGGGAACCGGAACGAGGTGTCCGAAAATGGCCGGATCTTTGTGTAATAGGGCCAGACATGGGCCTCCGGATACAGGACAATGCAGCTCTTTTCTTCAAGTCTCCGATCCAATGCTTCCCGGAACTGCCTCATCTGCGGAAGGTTTTCCGGCACCGGCAGAATTCCCAGATAAGGCAGAAGCTTTCCGATCACCGGGACTCCCAGATTCGCCGGGCTTGCCACCGTATAAATCCTCCTGGGGCTGACCCAGGCTGGCAGAAAGACGTCTCCGATTGGCTGCGTATGGTTCGCAAACAGGAAAAATCCGGTCTGTTTGTATTGTTCTAATAATTTTCTGTTTTTTATGCGGGTGTGGAGAAAACATTTGCAGTACAGAATTCCCGCAAACCGGAATATTTGATAGAGCACCGCAGAGCAGAGCCGGAACCACCGCTCCTGGCGCACCCATTGATACGATTCCGGTACTTTACAATTTTGATTTTTGCTTTCTACCACATCTTCGGAAAAAGAATGGTACTCAATCGTCTTCACAGGCATTTCCTTTTCGTCTGAATTATTTTTTCATTGATTCTAGCCTGATTCCGGGCGGATTACACCGGACAGTAAAATTCCATTGTCGGAAATTTTGACGGTTGGGAAAAACTGTTACATTTTCCGACGGTGAGAAGGATCCGTCCATTGAAAGGGCAGATTCCCATCCTTTATGATCATTTTTAGTGTAAAGGATAACGGGAAAGAAGGATTCGAAATGAACAATGCTTTGAATCGTGCGGTCATTGAAACCATTGTCAGAAGGGAAATTAAAAATATTCATGATTCTCCGGAAAGAACCACGCGAAATTTAATCGATCTGGGACGCTTTTTTACGGAAGGGCGCTTCCAAAACCTGTTTTTTCAGGCGGCGCAGAATATGCTGGGAAATGAAAACAGCGCTTACTATCGCTTAATTTCTGATGTTACCTCCAATGTGGACACGGAAAGGCTCGTAAGCTTTGGCCTGAACCTCGGATACAACAGCTGTACGTTTGGCGCGGACACCATCCGTACCCTGGAATCCCAGGAGCATTCGAACATCCCATGGTCGATTACCCTTTCTGTCTCCGGGCAAATCTATGGGCAGCTCGAAGAGGTTTACCGATCCGTTCTGGAACAGGGAAAAAATCTGGGGATCTATACCTGGATGATTTACGCGCAGGATGGCATCGAACCGCTTCTTGAACTGCTGTCTGCCTGTCCGGACTGTGCTTTTGTCCTGTACTGCAGCCCGGAAGAAATTACGGATTCCATACTGGATGAGTTTGAAACGCTTCATCATGTGATGTTTGCCGTCCGCTGGAAAGAGGGTGCGGAAGCTGCCTGCCAGTTACTCCGTGCCAGGCATTTTCTTTATTCTGTTTTTTATGTTTACGGGGAATGGAATGCGGAAAACATCCGAAAAGATACCGTTTTATGTGAGCTGGAGCATCTGCATCCTGTTTTTACCGCCTTCGTTCCGGAAACCGGCTGTTCGGGCCATGCGCGGGAGGCGGTTTACCGCTATATCTGCCAGACGAGAAAAACGCAGGCCTATCCGATGCTTTTATGGGACCCGGTTCACGATACCTGCCTGATCGACCGGATCATCTCCGAAGACGCGTGCCTGGCAGGGTTTGACTCGGATGGTTATCTGTGCACCTTCCATCCGGACTTTCAGCGCCTGGATTCGAATCTTTTCCGGCAGCCGCTTGCTTCCATTTTCAAGCGGGAATTTCCGAAGTCCAACAAAGTGGCTCCCTAAACGACCTGGCACACAGGCTCAGACCGTTACGCATTGGGTACAAAGTTTCAGTTGATCCAGAAATTCCTCCGGCTTCATGCCGCTTTCTCCCAGGAGCCATCTCCGAACAGCCATGACAAACGCATCGGCGAAGAACATGGCCTGAAATTCATTCACTTTCTCCAGGCCGGTTCTCTGCCGCAGATTTGCCCGCAGAGAGTTATACAGCAGCTCATGGAAATGTTCGGAGAAGGAATTTTGTCCGGTTACTGCAAGGGCCTTCCGGTAAAACGACCAGTTCTTATAGAAGAAGTCACAGAGGGCTTTCAGTAAATCCCAGATTTCCCAGTCGTCCCTTTTTTGAATAACCTGAATAAATTCTGTGTCAAAAATCCAGTTCATCAGATCATACTTGTCTTTAAAATGATAGTAAAAGCTCTTGCGGTTCATGCCGCATTCTTCACAGATATCCGCAACGCTGACTTTGGAAAAGGATTTTTCTTCCAGCAGCTTTTTCATTGCGTCCGCAAGCGCTCTTTTTGTGATATTGGAATCTGCCATTTGAGTCTGTCTGCCTTTCGAGGTTTTCGTTTCAACAGCAATTCTACCAATTTTTTCAAAAAATGTCTACCTTTTGGTTTCCTGCCCCACTTTTTTTTCAAAAAAGTTGTTTTTTTCGCCCGCTGCTCCGTTATACTTTACAGAAAGGCAAATCAAACTCATACACACCAGGAGACCCGCTCGTGTTCGAACAAAAACGGCTGCAGAGCCTCATCTGCGACAAAGACCGGCTCGACGCCTTCATCCGGGAAAATTATGCGGATATTTACCGATACTGCTTTTATCATGTGGGAGAAAAAGATCTGGCACAGGATATTACGCAGGAGGCGTTTTTGAAATTTTTAAAAGGGCTGGAACATTACGAGGAATATGGAAAATTGAAAAATTATCTGTATGTGATCGCCCGTAACTGTATCCGGGATTCTTTCCGGAAGCCGCGGGAGACGGCTTTGGAGGATGCGGCCGAGCCGTTTTCCGACGGCGGGCTTGAAGGCCTTCCGGCGCGGGTGGATCTTTCCCGCGCCTTACAGTCCTTAGAGCCGCTGGAGCGGGAGCTGCTCCTTTTGCGGTATGAGCAGGAATTGAAACTACGGGATATCGCACGCATTTTACAGCTTCCGGTATCCACCGCACGTTATAAGCTGAAGCATGCGGAGAAAACGCTGAAAGCCAGGTTAGGAGCTACGACGTATGATTGATCGAAAACTGAAAAAGGAACTGAATAAATGGGAGGTTCCGGCTTATGATGCCGGAGAACTGGAGGACACCTTGTCCATTGCGAAAAACATAAATCTGCATCCGGAAAGACAGCGGATGACCGGCGCAGCCTTTTTCTTCGGCCAGCTGCGGTTTATCCGAAAGCGCACCTGGGTTCTGAAGCTTGCGTTTTCGGCCGGAATGCTCTGGCTCCTTGGCACCGGGCGCCTGGAACTCTCCAATTGGCTTTGGACGGTTCTCGCCATATCCGGCCCGGTTTTGTGTCTGCAAAACGCAAATGAGCTGTGCCGGCTCTTCCAGCCCGGCCTGCTGGAAATCCAGATGACGGCCCGGAATTCCTTTCGCAGCGTGCTCCTCATCCGGCTGACGGTCTTTGGAATCCTGGATTTCCTGTTTTTCGTCTGCGCGGCGGTATTCCTTTCGGCCTTTCCGGAAACCGCGCTGTGGCAGGCCGTTCTTTACGGTATGGTGCCCTATGAGATCATGTGTCTGGGATGCCTGTTCATCCTGAACCGCTGCGGGGAAGAAACCATGCTTTTGTACACCGCCGCATGGGGCGTATTTCTAAGCTGTGCGCTCCTGACCCTGAAAATCTCCGGGGCGGGCATTTTTGAACCGTCCGGTTTCGGCGGATGGGCGCTTGCGGGAGCCGCTGCTCTTCCCGCTTTGGGGTTCGAATTGAAAAGACTTTTAAAAAATGCAGGAGGAAATCGGTATGCATTTAACGATGGAACATTTATCGAAACAGTTTAAAAATAAGGCCGCTGTCCGGGACGTCCAGGCCGACCTCACGGAAGGGGTTTACGGATTTTTGGGGGCGAACGGGGCAGGAAAGACGACTTTACTGCAGATGATCTGCGGGATCGTGGAACCCACGTCCGGCGAAGTCCGGATAGACGGGGAACCGACGCTTCGGATGGGGGCGCGCTTTCGCGACATGCTGGGCTACCTGCCCCAGGAATTCGGCTATACGCCGGGGTTTACCGCCAGGGAGTTTCTGCTGTATATTGCCTCGATTAAGGGACTGCCCTCCCGCTATGCGAAGCGAAGAGCCGCGGAACTCCTGGAATTGGTGAACCTGGGGCAGGATGCGGATCAGAAGATCCGCACCTTTTCCGGCGGAATGAAACGGCGGCTCGGCATTGCGCAGGCGCTGCTGAATGACCCGAAGCTTCTGGTTCTGGACGAGCCTACGGCCGGGCTTGACCCCAGAGAGCGGGCCTCTTTCCGGAAAATGATTACCGGGCTTTCGCGGGACAAGATTATTATCCTCTCGACCCATATCGTCTCGGACATTGCCTATATTTCCGACCAGATTCTGATCATGAAAAAGGGAAGCCTCCTTATGCAGGGAACCGCCCCGGAACTGCTGGCGGACGTCGTGGGAGAGGTGTGGACATGCCGCGTGCCGAATGCGGAGTGGGTTTCTTTTGAGACGGCACATTGCGTCGCGAATTCTCATGCGTTAAGGGATTTTGTGGAAGCGCGGGTGATTGCCCCCACATGCCCGGCCGAAGGTGCCGAACAGGCGGAACCGACTCTGGAAGATTTGTACCTGAAATATTTCTCGGATGAAAAAACAGAAGGGAGGAAGTCCTATGCTGAAGTATGAATGGAAAAAGATCTGGAAAAACCGGCTGACGCAATTGGCTGTCGCCGGATGCTGCCTGTTTCTCTTATTTTGCGTCTATTCCAGCATCCGGCAGATTACGGCTTACAATCAGAACGGCCAGCTTCTTTCCGGAATGAGCGCTGTGGCCGTCATGAAGGAAACGCAGCCGGAAATCACTTTGAATCAGGGAACCGTAGACCGGCTGGTCGGCCAATATCTTGCCTATACCGCAGACCCTGCATCCAGTTCGAACAATGAAAGCTATCAGAATCTGTCCGAGGAGCTTTACCGCACCTATTATCTTCCAAACCGTGATCTTCTGGTTTTTCTGACCAGTGTTTACAAAGAGTCTGACAGCAGTATGAAAGAGGCGCTGGAAGAACATTCCGGAAATGATTTTCTGCAGGCCCGCCAGGACAGAGACATCGCTGCAATTGCGTCCCTGGAAAGCCGCGGGCTGCTGACCGCCAAGGAGGCGGATTATTGGGAAGCGCAGTCGGAGCATTTTGCGGAGCCGACGGTTGGTTATCACAAGGGATGGAGCATGATTCTGGATACCCTTAGCTGGATGATTTTGATTATGATGATTGTCTGCATTGGGACCGCGCCGGTTTTCGCCGGGGAATACCAGTCGAAATGCGATTCGCTGCTGCTGTGCATGAAGTATGGGAAAAATAAGCTGGTTTTGGCGAAGGTTCTGGCTGTCTGGCTTTATGCCACGGTTGTTTACTGGGGGATTACGCTGCTCTCTTCCGCCATTTACCTTGGTCTTCTTGGAACGGAAGGAAGGAACCTGCCGATTCAGATCAAATATCCGGCGGTGCCTGTGGGGTATGATCTGACGATGGGGGAGGCGGTTCTGGTCGTGCTGGTGATGGGCTATGTGCTCACACTTGGGGTTATGGGGCTGACGCTTTTTCTGTCGGCGGTTTTTCCGCATGCGTATGGGGTGATTATCTGTTCGTTTTTGTTCCTTGTCGTGCCGCTCTTTTTGTCGACGGAGTCCGGGGGATATGGGTGGAGCCGGTTTCTTTCGCTGCTGCCGGAGAAGATCGCGGATTTTTCGTTTTCGTCGTATACGGCGTACAGTCTGGGAAATGGGGTGCTTAACTGGCTGGAGGCGGCGATTCTGGTGAATGGGATTGCGGCGGTGGGGTTTTCGGCGGCGGGGTATGCCGTGTTCCGGAACCACAAAGTGAATAAATAAAAAGAGAATGCGGCTGGGAGATATGATGTGCTCCCTGCCGCATATTTTTATTTAATCAGAAACTGAACCAGTTTCAAATCTTCGTTATAGCCCAGCGTATACTGAATTTTGCCTTCTTCATATTCGACAATCATAATCACCGCCGCATAATTCGCCCCGGTCGTCTGGTCGGTCTGGCCGACGAATGCGGTATTTCCGAAGGACTTCCGCTCTCCTTTGGGCGCGACCGCGTCGAGGTACTGCTGGTAAATTTCCTCGGTAAAAGATGTCCTCGTAAGAGGGTCTACCGCTTCCATGAAGGTTTCGTAATCCCCGGATTCGGCCAGTGTAATGTTGTCCTGGGAAAGGGTTGTCAGCTCCTCTTTGGAGAAGCAGGCGGCCAGCTTGTTCTGGGAGCAGCCCACCAGTAAAAGGCTTAATAGCATTGCGCTCAAAATACCAACGATTTTTTTCATAAATGTTTTCCTCCTAATTTTTCATTGTCCGGCCAGGTTTTCCGTTTTTGGACAGCCCAGGCCAAAAATCCGGCTCCAAAGATCAGTACGATTGCTTCGGTCAGCCACAGATTCGTCAGCAATACGGCGCACAGATCGAGCAGCGTATGAAGCAGAATCGCCAGAAAGAGCCATCTTTTCTGCTTTTTACATACGCCGTACAGCACCATAACGGATGCGCCGATGTGGAAGCCCATAGCTCCGGCGCGTTCCAGAAGCGTGACGGCGAGCCCTAAAGGCGACACGGGGAAACCTTTCAATACCTGCTGTATGACCATCCAAAGCACATACAGGACTTCCAGTCCTCCATGCCCGATGCCAAAGGCGATTCCGTCCCCAAAGCCCCGGTAACGGTTTCCTAAAATGCCAAATCCGATCCGGCGCGCCGTTTCTTCAAATAATCCGGCGGTAAAGGCCAGAAACAACCCGTACAGAATGGGGCTTGTATAAGGCAATGTCAGATACCATTCAAAATTTGGCAGGATTTGATTCAGGATTGGAATCCGGATCAAAAGCTGGGAAATGCCAAAGGCTGCCGCACCGGCGCATACCGGAGCAAGGTAATGCCATTTTCGGAATGCTTTGTCCGCCAGTTCTACGGCGGCTCTGTTCGCGTAATATCCCATTTGAATCCCTCCTATTTGGGGAGCATCAGGCTGACCTGATATTCCGTTTCTTTCTTTTCGATCTGCATGGTTCCATGGTATTGTTCCAGGGTTTTCCGGACGTTTTCCAGGCCAAGGCCCATGTGTCCGGCTCTGGGGGCTTCCTGAGCTTCTGTCCTGGAATTGCGGATGCTGACGACGCGGAAGTCCCGCACCTCGTTGATTTTCAGGTAGAGAAAGGGGGCGTCGGTTTCTTTGGCGGCTTCGATGGCATTGTCCAGAAGGTTTGCGAATACGGCGGTGATGTCCAGGTCGCGCAGGTCGTCGAAATCAGCGTCTCCGACTTCGGCGCGGACGTCGATGCCGAGGCTTCTGGCCTGGTCCAGTTTGTCGTTCAGGATGATGTTCAGCATTTTGTTGGCGGAGTAGTATTTTTCGCCCATGGCATTTAACATGTGGTAGAGGTCTTTGACGTAGGTTTCTCCGGCCTGGGGTTCCTGTTCTTTATAGAGGTTTTCGACAGCTTGCAGGTGGTTTTTCATGTCATGGATCAGTTTGCGGGATTCGCGGTACTTCTTTTCCAGGCCGGTGTAGTATTGGTACTGGATTTCGTTCTGGGCCTGGAAGAGTTCCATTTCCTGCTGGATCCGGTTTGCGCGGAACAGGTCGTTGACCAGGTAAAAGAAGAAGACGTTTACCAGCAGGATCACGGCGGCGTTTGCTATGACCAGCCACATGCCGTAGAGCTGGACATAGACGGTACTGATGTAGGTGATGCTGAACAGGAAAAACACGCTTGCCGCCGGCAGGATCGCGATGCCGAGAATCTGCATGGGCTTGATGTTCTGAACTTTCTCCCGTTTGACGAAAAAGATGAAGCAGATGGTTAGGAGCAGTTCGACCACGATTTTCAGGGCAATGATGAGCGTGGCGACCAGGTAAATATCCATCCCCTGGGCGGTGGTAGCGTAAGCCAGGCTGAATAGAAGATTTAAGCAGGAGTCGGCAAAACCCAGGCATACCACCAGCAGAACGTCTAAGAGAAGCGCGCCTGGTTTCCGTGAAAATAAAAGGGCGCTTGTAGCTAAGATCAGAACAATGTGCAGGGGAAAGACCAGTTCGTCCCGCACCAGGCTGAGTCCGATGATTCCCAGGTAGTTCAGTACAAAACCAAGGATATACCAGGCTTTTTTCCGGTAGATGGTGCGGCCGTTGCGTTTCATGAAGTACCAGGCGCAGCCGGTGAGGTTCAGGATTTCGAGATGGCCTGCGAGAACGTTGAGGGTCATCGTTAGCGTCATGTTTTGCCTCCTTTTCTTTGAACACGCGGTCAGAGCTGTTTTGCCAGGTAAGCGCCGAGGGCTTCCCGGAAGGCTGCGGATTTTTTCTGGGACAGGGGGATGAGGCTGCCGTCCATCAGGAGGATGTCGTAGCCTTTCAGGCTTTTTACCTGGGCCAGGTTTACGATGAAGCTTTTGTGGGGCATTTGGAAGTCGTATTTTTCCATGCGCTGGCCTAATTGAGTGATGCTGCCTTTCAGCCAGAGGTCACCGGCGCGGGTTTTCATGAGGATTTTGCGGTTTTGGTATTCGAAGTAGTAAATGTCGTTCCGGTCAATGGTTCGGGTACCTTCCGTGGTTTCGAAGCGGAGGAGGCAGGGCGGTTCCGCTTTTTTGGTGTATTCCAGGGCTTCTTTGACGAGGCGTAGGAGGGTTTCTTTTTTTACGGGTTTGACGAGGTAGCCGAAGGCGTGAACGGAAAAGGCGTAGTCGCGGTAGTCTTCGTAGGCGGTCAGGTAGACGATCTTTACTTGTTTGTCTTTTTTGCGGAGGCGGCGGGCGGTTTGGATGCCGTCGATGCCTTTCATATCTACGTCGAGGAAAATGAGGTCGTAAGTTTGGGTGGCGGAAAGGAGGGCTTCGCCACTGGAATAAGGGGTGATTTCGAGTAGGTATGGTGAGTCTTGCAGGGCGCGGGTGAGTTGGGTGAGGACGGGTTTTTCGTCGTCGCAGAGGGCTATTTTGAGCATGGCTGGGCCTCCTTGTTGGGTTTAGTATAAGGGGTTTTGGGGGATTTTGCAAGGTAGGCGGGCTGAAATCAAGATTTTCATGCACAACGTACATTTCGAATGCCGCAGCCCGGCACGCATGAGCCTGGCACTCGAAACAGAAAAAGAACGTAGAAACGATTACGTCGGAATGGGCTTCCAATTTTTCTTCCCATTCCGACGTAACTTTTTTTCACCGCACTTCGAAATCCTGACGGATTTCCTTATGTTACCTTGCTAAATTCGCCTTTCCGGCCAGCCACTCCTGTACAAGGCTCACACGAACTTTCACAATCTCCGCAATATCAGCTACGGACATCCCTCTTTCCGCCAGATTCAAGGCCGCTTCTTCCGCCTTTTTCATTTTTCCTATTTCTACTCCGCGCTCTTCTCCCTCCCGATAAAGCTCCTCCAGCTCACGGCTCATTCGCTCCACTCCTTCCTGCGTTTCTTTTAATTCATATACATTCCATGTTGGCAGTCGCCTCCTCTTAATATTCAAATATATTAAGAAAACTGCACCTTCCTTTTCATATTATCATTAAAATCCGGCATATGCAAGAATAAATTTCGAATGACAAAGGCTGCCGCACGCTTTCCATGCAGCAGCCCCGAAGTGTTTGGGTTTCTTTTGTTTTTACCAGTAGGGATTCCAGGTGTGTTTTAAGCGTGTGAGGGCTTCCATATAGAAATAGTCGCCCCACAAGTTACACTCGTCTACGCCGCTGTCCTGTACACCGTTGTAGGGGGATTTTTTTGCATAAGTTCCGTGCAGTAAAATACCCATACCTGGAATACATTCCCGATTCAAATAATTTTCTGTGAGCGCCGCAATCAAGTTCGCAGCCATTTCTCGGTATTTTTTTCCTTCCTGTTCCGGGAGAAGACCGGCCATTTCCAGGAGTCCGCAGGCGGCAATTGCCGCGCTGGAGGAATCCCGCGGCTCCGTGCTGCCGTCCGTGAAATCGAAATCCCAGTAGGGGATTTGGTCTTTCGGGAGGTGCTGGAGGAAACAGTCGGTTACTTTACGGAAAATTTCCAGGTAGGAGGGATCGCCCAGAATGCGGTAGCTGAGGGCGCTTCCGTAGATCCCCCAGGCCTGTCCTCTCGCCCAGATGGAGCCGTCCCGGTTTCCTTGTTGGGTTACACCTTTTAATGGTGCGCCGGTTTCCGGGTCGAAGTAGAAGGTGTGGCAGGTGGAGGCATCTTCCCGGACTACGTGGGCCAGGGTTGTTTGGATGTGGCGGGCTGCCTGGGTGCGGTAGATGGGATCGCCGGTGGTTTCGCTGGCCCAGAAGAGCAGGGGCATGTTCAGGAGGCTGTCGATGATCAGGCGGTAGTTTGCGGGATCACCGACCGGGCCCCAGGCCTGGAAGAATGCGCCTTTTTCCTGGAAGCGCCCCAGCAGGTTTTGTGCCGCGAGGAGGGCGGCCTCCCGCCCGCGTTCGTTTTTCGTCAGTTTGTAGGCCGCCACACAGGACGGGCTGTAGAGAAAGCCCATGTCGTGATGATCGGTTACGATATGGGCGAGGATTCTCTGATAAAAACTCTCTACCTGGCTTTGGGCGGCTTTGCAGAATGTTTCATTTCCAGTCTCTTCATAAGCAAGCCAGCACATGCCTGTGTAGAATCCGTTTGTCCAGTCGTCGTTTTCTGTGATGGGGTAAAGATTGTTTACCGTGGCGGCGGCTGGAAATTTTTCTCCGAAATAAGGCAGATTTGTTTCTACTTGCCGGATTGCAAGATCAAGTGCTTCTTGGATTTCTTCTTTTTTCACAGTATGCTCCTTTCCAATAACAGTACCTTTTTTCCATGAAGCGAAAAAGGAAGTTCCGCTTCAACGCCATGCCCCAGGCATTTTCCGATTCATCGGCACCCAGAACAGCGGCATGCCACAGGCATTTTCCGATTCACCGGCGGCCCAGACAGTCGCATGCCCCGGCATTTTCCGATTCACCGGCGGCCCAGACATTGGCATGCTCCGGGCCCCTTTCGATTCACCAGCGGCCCAGACAGTCGCATGCCCTGGCATTTTCCGATCCAGCAGCACCCAGGACAGTCGCATGCCCCGGACAGAGCACTTTCCAATGCGGCCGCGTCCGGGGCATATCGTTTTATTCCGCCTGGAACCAGAGAATATCGTTAGCCTTCAGAGACAGGCTGCGCCCGTTCCCTTGGCCGTCATAAACGGTAGTTTCCTGGGGTTCGTAGGTATTGTTTACAATGCAGTATTTTTTTGTTGCCGGGTAGTAATTCACTTCTACATTGTAGTTTGTGCTGTACCAGGTGTGCATCCGAGCTTCCTGACTGGCCGCCCAGAAGATCGCCCGATAAAGCACCCGCGAATTCTCAAAAGAATAGGGCAGCCCGCTGATATACACGCTCCGTCCATTCCCGAACTGATGCACCGCCATCTGAACATCCTGTCCGTCCTTTTTCAAAATCTGCGCATCCGGAAGGGCATAAATATTCTTCATCCCCTCGCCGAAATCCATTTCACCCGCCAAATCTTCCGTAATAAAATGTTCATGCTCCTGCCAGTTATATTTATCGGTGGACATACTAAATCCGACTTCTTTGTCAACGCCCATCACACTGGCCAGCGTGAAGTACCTCCCCTGATACTGGCAGGCCGCCGGTTCGCCTACGCCAATAAATCCGCCTCCCTTTGCCACAAAACGTTTCACCGCCGTGTTCAATGCCGGATTTTTCCAGTATTCCCCGCCGCTGGGCGCTGTATACGCATCGCCCACATTGATCAGAACGCTGACCTCATCCAGTTTTTCCGGATTCTCAATAACCTCGTCGAAGCTGAGGAATTCGACGTCAAAAGGCATCCCGCTGAGGGCTTCCAAAACGCCCGCATAAGAATACGTTTGTTTATAGTCGATGGCATGCGCAACCATGTGAGTCCCCCAGGAACGGATTTTCCCCCACGCGTTTAAAACGCCCACCTTAAAGTGGCTGTAAGGCACCTGGCCGCCCATATTGTCATACAGCATCCGGAATTCGTCGCAGACCTCTTCGATATACTGGACAAAATCAGGAAATTCCAGCGCCAGCTTCAGGTAGCCGCCGTAGCCGATGCGGTCTACCGGCTTGCGCAGGATCGCCCTCCGTGCCGTCACCCAATTCACCTTTGCTTCTTTGATCGGATCTCCCTCCGGGTTAAAAACATCCGGGAAGAAATACGGCAGAAAACGCCCTTCCGTATACTTCACGCCCGGAATATCGGAAATCAGCCTAAGCGTCGTTCCATTTCCCACGCTTCCCACCACAGCATCCAGTCCGACTTCCGGGAAATACTTGCCAAAAGGCTCCGTCCCAATCCAGTGATCCCCCAGGAACATCATGGCTTCTTTCCCGTTCTCGTGACAGATATCCACCAAAACCTTCATCAGGCGGCTGACTTCCCGCTGCTGGAACTCCTGGAAATCCCGGAATTCTTTGGAGGGAACCCGGTTCGTGTTGTTATGGTAGCCCTGGTCGATGATGTATTCCGGCCGGAAGGGGTATCCCACTTCTTTTTCAAACTGCTCCAGAATATAAGGGCTGACGCTGGCGCTATAGCCGAACCAGTCCACAAATTTCTCTTTCGCATACTCATTAAACACCAGCGTAAACTGATGGAAAAAGGTGGTAAACCGCACCACATCCGTATCGGGATTTTCCTTCATCCACCTCTTTAATTTCTCGATCACATACGCCTGTGTCTTTGGCTGGCGTACATCATAGGTGAGCTGATGTTCCACATTTTCCCAGGAATTCGTGATAAAGTTGTACATATGTACCGGATCCCAGAGAATAAAGGCCAGAAAGCTCACTGTATAGTCATGGTAAAGCTCCGGCGCATGGATGACCACTTCCGCGTTCTCCTCGTCATAGTCCCACGCGTCCTTCTCCAGCGGCTCGCCCGTGGTACGGTCCATCACTCCCCACCAGCGCTTGATATCGTGAATCGTATTCGGCTTGAGCTGCTCCCGGTACAAGTGCTTCATCAGCGGAATCCGGAACGCGCCCTCTTCCATCGCCGTATAGAATTCCGTACAAAGGTACATCTGCTGAATCTCATCTGGATTCTGTTCGGCCCAGGCATTGTCCTTCCGGGTCGTATAATAAGTGGAATAGATTTTCACGGGCATTTTCTTCAGCTCATCCGGCATGTCCGTGCCGTCGCAGTCCCGAAACGCGTCCGCGCCCCAGCGCTTCGCGATCTCCTGTGTCTGCTGGATCATATCAATATCTGTCGGAATGGTCACTCTTCCTGTCTGTTTCATTTCTTCTTCCATCCTTTCCTTTCAGCGGAATCACCAGATTCCAGGTATCCGTGGCGTCCAAAAAGCTGTTCGTGCCATTGGAGACTGCCAAAAACAGATGGGTCGCCTCCCCATCCGCATCAAACAAAAGAAACGGCCTATCCGCGTTTCCAAGAGTCTCCGTCCTGCCATCATCAAAAAGCACCGTCCGGGAATACGCTTTTTCCCCTTTGGCAAACGACCAGTTCCATCCGTCCTCCGACCAGGCCCAAAGGCCGCCGTACTGCTCGCCGCAGAGATTTCCCCGCATATCTTTCGCAATCATATAAAAACAGCCGTTTTCCCGAAAGACAAAGGGATCTTCGATCTCATAGCGCGCATCCGAAAACAGCGGCTTTTCCCACCGCTCCAGGCAGCAGTCCAGACTCCCGCCAAACCGGGCCGCCCCCAGGCTCATCGGCCCGTGAAGCATCCCCTCATAGGGCGGCTCTTTGTAAGCCCGCGCTTTATAAATCAGGTGCGTACTGCCGTCCTCCATCTGGCACGGAGACGGATTTGAGGTCAGAAAACTGTCAAATTTCCCCGGCCTCGCCGCAAGAAGCGGCGCATCCTTCCGTTCCCATGGGCCGTACACGCTCTTCGAAACCGCGATCCCCACCCGTTTATTCGCCCTTGCTGTGATCACCCGCGGGTCGTCCTGGGCGACTGTCTCTCCTGGACGGACATCCGCAAAGGGATGTGTCGTCCCGGTGTAATAAAGGATATAGGAATCGCCGGATTTTACGATACGCGGATTATGCGTCATCCGCCCGTCCCAGTAAGCCGGCCCTCTTTTTCCCAGAACCACCTCCTGAAACGTATAAGGCCCCTCCGGCGTATCGGAAACGGCCCGCACAATCTCGGATTCCAGAAGCCAGCCCGGATGCATGGGCTGGCTCTTCGGCCATCTGGATGCAAACATATGGTACTTTCCATCTTCGCCCATAATTACGCTGCCGCACCAGATCCAATAGCCTTCCATCCGGAACCCGCCCTTTCGGGGCGCCGGAAGCATCCTTGCAAGAAGCTCCGGAAGCTGTCTCATCCTTTCACACCTGTGGAAGCCACGCCCTCGATAAAGAACCTCTGGCAGAACAGGAATGCGATCAGGATCGGCAGGAGAACCACCGTCGCCGCCGCCATCTGCGCGCCGTAATCCTGGGTCAGGCCGGAGGAGAACAGCTTCACGCCTACGGAAAGCATCTGTTTGTCCATGGTGTTAATGTACAGGTACGGGCCCATGTAATCGTTCCACGCCCACACGAAAGAAAACAGGGACATGGTGGCAATAGCCGGTTTCGCCAGGGGGAACACGATCTTCCGGTAAATGGCAAAGTGGCTGCAGCCGTCGATTTTGGCCGCCTCGCTGATGGATTCCGGAATGGAAATGAACGACTGGCGAAGCAGGAACACGAAATACACGTCCACGCAGCTTGGCAGGATCAGCGCCCACATGGTATCCAGAATGTGGAGGTTCTTGAAAATCATGTACCGGGGCAGGATCATGATATCGCTGGGAATCATCATTGCCGAAAGCAGTACCAGGAAAATCGCGTCCCTTCCTTTGAATTTAATTTTCGAAAACCCGTAAGCGGTAAAGCTCACGAAAAAGATTTTGATTCCAATGGTCAGCGCGGTCATGACGATGGTGTTCACGTACCATTTCTGGAAATTGTAAATCCCGTTGGTAAAAAGCCCTTTGATATTATCCAGTGTAAACGGATCCGGGATCAATGTAAAGGGAAATTTCATAACATCGCCGCTTAATTTAAAGGAGGACGATACCATAAAAATAAACGGGAAAATGCAGACCAGCCCGACCGCCAGAAGCACCAGGGTCGTCACGCCTTTGATGATTTTATTCTTCATTTCCATAACGCGGTTCCTCCTTTAATAATTCACCCATTTTTTCTGGCCCCGCCACTGGATCAGCGTGATCGCCATAACAATCACGAACATGATCAAGGCCATGGCGCTTGCAAGGCTGGTTTCGTATTTACTGAACGCCGTCCGCACGATGTTGACCGACATCACCGTCGTCGCCTGGCCAGGGCCGCCGTCCGTCAGGGACTGGATGACCGTAAAGTTCTGCAGGGAACCGGTGATGGAGCTGATCAGCAGGAAGAAGGTGGTCGGCGAAATCATCGGGATGATCACATGGCGTACCCGCTGCCAGCGGTTTGCGCCGTCGATCTGGGCCGCTTCCAACAGTTCTTTCGGAACGTCCTGAAGGGCTCCTAAGTACGTTACCATATTTAAGCCCACGCTCTTCCACACGGCGATTACCGCAACGGTTGGAAGGGCCAATTTGATATCCTGCAATAAAATAGGCGGATCAAAGCCCAGGGAGCGTAAGCCCTGTACCAGCGGCCCGTTCGTTCCAAGAAGCACTTTAAAGATTACGGCCACGGCCACCATGTTCGACACATAGGGCAAGAACATCATGGAGCGCAGGGTATTTTTTAAATAAACGCCTTTATTCAAAATCACAGCCAGCCCAAAGCCCACAATCATGATCAGCGGCACATAGACCAGCGAATATTCGAACGTCCGCCAGAGCGACTGCATAATTTCTTTCGATGCAAAAATCTTTTCAAAGTTCCGAAGTCCCACAAACTTCAGGTTGTCAAGCTGGGTAATGTATTTGACATTCACAAAGGACAGGCCGATGGCCACCAGGAACGGAATTCCCGTAAAAATCAGGAAGAAGATCAGATACGGAGCCACAAACAGATAGCCTGTCAGCGTCTCTTTCTTCTCGGCCTTTGTCATTTTCGTCTTGACTGCCCGGTTCTTTTTTTTCATGACGCTACCTCTCTTTCATTCATTTTGGGCGCAAAAAGGGCCATTGCGCATATGCAACGGCCCCTTTTCTCAGCTTCCTTATTCTTCCAAAGCTTCTGCGATTGCTTCGTCCGATCTGGTCTTGATGGATTCCATTGCCTCATCCAGGCTCTTGGAGCCCTGTCCATAAAGCTGTCCTTCTTCTACCCAAATCTGATTGATGGTGGTATCTGCGGTTCCGGTGATCTTTTCGAATACCAGGTTCCGGTCATTGTCAAACCATGCAGTCTTGATGTCTTCCAGGGTGATGCCGTCATGCTCGAAGCCTGGAAGGAGCTGCTCGGTGATATAGGTATCGACTTCTTCGTCGGTCAGGTCACGTCTTACCGGAATACGGCCGTGGCCAAGGGTGTACAGGTTTTCTGCGATGCAGGAAATCGCTGCGAAAGCTGCGTCTTTGTTTACGCTGGTCTTCGGAACTGCAACGCCTGTGGAAATGTACAGGGAAGATGCTTCCTGTCCTTCCGGATACGGCATCGGAAGGATGCCAGCCTCCCAATCACGCGGATACTTGGTCAGGTCGGTCAGGGTGCTTGCTACCCAGCCGCCGCAGATGAACATACCGATGTTTCCGTTTACCATGAAGGAGTTGTACGGATAGGTGCCGGAAGCGTATTCCACGCTGCTGGGCTGTACTTTCAGTTCATTGCCGAAATCATAGAAGAATTTCAGGCTGGTCTTGAAGATTTCGTCGTCAAAATTGGACGTTCCGTCTTCTTTGTAGCATTCTGCGCCGCTCTGCAGGGCGTACATGTAGTTGTAGTTATCATAATCCAGCATGAAGGAACCCCAAATACCTTCTTCGTCGTTCTGCAGCAGCTTGGCGGTTTCAATGTATTTCTCCCAGGTCCAGCCTTCTGCTGAGGGGTACTCCACGCCCGCGTCGTCAAAAATCTTTTTGTTGTAGTAGGTCAGCCAGATGTCCGCGTACTCCGGAAGTGCGTAAACCTGTCCGTCGTCGTAGGTAATCAGGTTGTCGCCGTAGGTCGCTTCCATATCGTATCCGGCCGCTGCTGCCAGCTCATCCAGGGGCTCCAGCACGCCTGCGTTGTAGAACTCTTTTAACTGAACCGGAGTTCTGGAAATGATATCGATTTCGTCGCCTGCCATCAGGCCTACCAGCACTTTGTCGATCTCACCTGCGTTGCTGGTGGGAACGATGGAGAATTCAATGTTGATGCCGGTCTTTTCTTTGATCAGCTCTACCATCTCGGTCATCTCTGCACCGGTCGCCGCGTTGTCGGTGGTCGCCCAGGTCAGGGTCACTCCCTCATAAGGTTTCTCGGCTTCTGCTTCCTCTGCCAGCACGCCCATTCCCGGAGCCAGCATGGATACGGACAGGACTGCCGCCAGACTCTTTTTCCACATGTTGTTCTGTTTCATTGATTCTTTCCTCCTGTTTTTTGATAAGTCCATTTTATCGGAGAAAGGCGGCATTTTCCATAGGCGCTTTTTTTCTTTCATTGGTTATTTTTGTCCATTTAACCATTTTCTGGCTTCTTCTCCGGTGATTTTCGGTATTTTTAATACCGTCAGCGTGCCTTCGCCTGGCTTGCTGTAGATCCGCAGGGCATTTTTTACGTTGAAATAAAGTTCCAGCCGCGCTTCCACATTATGGAGGCCAATGCCGGTGCTGCGGCGGTTCTTCTCCTCCCCGCGTTTCGTCCCGTAAAGGATCTGGCGGCGCACTTCCTGTAAGCGCTCTTTGCTCATACCCGCGCCGTTGTCCAGAATGCGGATGACAATCCAATCCCTCCGAAGCCGGATATCCATCCGGATCTGAAGCGTCCGCTCCAGCCCTTCCATGCCGTACAGGAAGGAATTTTCCACAATGGGCTGCAGCAGCAATTTTAACGTATAATACTCCCGCATCTGCGCCATATCCGTCTGCAAATCAAATGCAAAGCTGTCCCCGTAACGGTTTTTCTGGATTTTTATGTAGGCCATCAGATGCTCGATCTCCTGCTGCATCCGGATAATCTGGTCGTCGCTGGCCGAAAGCCGGTACATCCGCCCCAGGGACGCCGCCAGACGTCCCACCTCCGGATACCCCGCCTCCGTGGATTTCCAGACAATGTTTTCCAGGGTATTATACAGAAAATGCGGGTTGATCTGGCTGACCAGAACCTCCATTTCCAGTTCCTTTTTCCGCCGTTCGTTTTCCAGTTTTTCGACCACGTGGGTGTTGATGCTCTGGAGCATATCATTGTAGCAGGTCATCATTTTTCCCATTTCGTCCTGCTTCGCCACTTCTACGAACGCGTTTAAATTTCCGCGGTTGACATCCTGCATGGCTTCGTTCATCGCCGCGATCGGCTTCATGAAATTGCGGTAAAGATGCAGGATCATAAACACACAGAACAGCAGGCAGACGAAAAACGCGAGAAAAATCTGCCCGTATAACTGATCGACCCCAGCCGTAATGCTCTTTAAAGGCACCGCCATCACAGTCATCCAGTCATTGACCTCCGAAGGACGCACATAAATCTGCCAGCGCTCGCCATCGCGAATGGTCTCAAAGGCGTCTTCCTCCCGATTTAAAATCAGTTCTTTCCATTCATCCGGCAGCGTGCCTTCCCGCACCAGTTCTTCCTCGCTGGAAGATAACAGGCTCCCGTCCTCGTTCAGGATGTACATCTGGCTGTCCGTCCCCTCCACGATTTCCTGGTACGTACTGTAAAGGCTCTCCTCCGGCAATGCGAAGATATGGATATGGGTATAAAGACCCTTCTCCGTGGAATAGACCCGGCGGCTGCCAAACACGACCTGATCCTGGCGCAGCTCCCCGGTCTTCTCCTCCACCAGGAAATTTTCCTGCAAAGGATACCAGACGAACATCATCAGCTTGTCCGGATGGTTGATTTCCAGCTTTTCCAGGCATTCCAGCACTTCCTCGCCGTCGTTATCCGTATCCAGGAAATTAAACAGCACGCCTTTATAGGTGTAGATGGCGCTGATCTTCTCATTTGTCCGCAGCATGTCCAGCCCTTCGAAAATCTGGTTCATAATCAGCCGGGTGTCCCGCCGCTTATAGATTTCCTCCCCTGCCTGATAGGTTTTGCTCATATATTCCAGCAGTTCCGTGTCGTAGGCGAAATTATCCGATACGCCGTAGATGTTCCAGAGCATGTCGTCCAGGTTCCGGCCCGCTTTCTCCACGCTGCTGTTGGCCATCCGAAGATACTGCTCTTCCATCCGGCTTCTGGTCTTGAAAAAAAGCACCGTGACGGCCAGGAGCATCGGAATGAGGCCGCAGAGGATAATGCCTAACATTTTCCATTTCAGGTTCAGGCCTCCGGTTGGTCTTTTCATGCTTCCGGCTCCTTTCGTCCCAGGCTGCTCCGGTATTCGTTGGGGCTGGTTCCGTAATAGCGCCGGAAGACTTTGATATAGTTGGACACATCCGCCCAGCCGATCTCCTCGGCGATTTCATAGACCTTTTTGGCAGGGTCGGCCAGCAGGCTTTTGCTGTATTCCAGCCGTTTCCGGGTCACATAGTCGCTGAAATTACACTGAAATTCATTTTTGAAAATCCGGGAAATGTAGGCGGCGCTTTTATGTACCTGCCCGGCGGCATATTCCAGTGAAAAAATATTCAAGCAATATTCCCGGTCAATGAGGTCGCGGATCGTATAGGCCAGCGCGTTTTTCTTCTTATTCTCCGCAAGCGTCCCTTCCAGCCGCTTACACACCCCTTCCAGAATCTCCTCCAGAAAGGCTTCCTTTTCTTCCAGGCTCGCCGCGTCTACCAGGTCGGTGTAACGTTTTCCCTGCTCCCGCATCAGCTCTTCCAAACTCAGGTCATACTTCAAAAGCTCCCGGGAAATGCGGAACAGCAGCTCCTGGCAGATGCGGTTCACATATCCGTATTCTTTCAGCTTCCGATCCCGGAATTTGGACACCACGCCGTGAATCTCCCCGAAAATCTCCTCTGTCTGAAATTTCAAAAGCAGGGCCAGCAGCCGCTCCGCATCGAAAAAGACCGTCTCATAGGGAAATTCTTCTTCCAGCAGCTCGTCATAAAAAATTATGCAGCCTTCTTCATCCGTGAACTGTTTCTGTGAGATACAGCATTTCGCCTGCTCATAACACTGGGGAATCATCCGGAAATCTCCCGCTGAATCGCTGATTCCTGCGGAAACCGTCCAGCCAAAGGCTTCCTTCGTCTCTACTCCCAGCTTTTTCACGCAATGAAGGAGCTGTTCCTTTGGAATCTTCAGGGCCTTCCCCCGGACGATTCCCACCACATAATCTTCAAAACTCAGGAAAAACCGCGTCTCCATTTCGTCGGCGGAAAACGCTTCCTCTCCCATCGCCATCAGCTCCCGGCCAAGCCGGTAGGCGGTTTCCCTGTCCCCGGTCTTGCCGTCCGGTTTCAGGATGACCACGTAAAACTCCAGCGCGTCTTCCAGAAGAAATTCCCGTTCCAGCTCCTCCTGGGTGAGGCCGTAGCCCCGGAGCAGCTTATTGAAATAGCTTTCCAATTGGGTCTTCTTCAGAGCCTGGTACTCCTCTTTCCGCTCCTGCTCTTCATCCAGGCGCCGCTTCATTTTCCGGAACAATTCTTCGAATTCATCCACGTCCGTGGGCTTTAACAGGTATTCCGTCACCTGGTTTTTGATGGACATGTTCAGGTATTCGTAGTCGTTGTAGCCGCTTAAAATCACGATTTTGATTTCCGGGTAGTTCTGATTCAGGTACTGCATCAGTTCTACGCCGTCCTTTTTCGGCATGCGGATATCCGAAAGTACCACATGGGGCGCGTCCCGCTCGATTTCCCGGATCGCCTCCTCCCCGTCGGCCAGGACGGCCGTCACCTGGAAGCCCCACTCGTTCCAGGGAATCCCTCTGGCGATTCCATTCCGGATCGCTTCCTCATCGTCCACAATCATGAGCTTATACATGGATACTCCTCCCTTTTACCACTCCAGAACTGCGCTTTCCTCCTGATCCCGGAAAACCATGGTCTTTCCAAGGCCCATTTTCCCGTCAATCCCAATCAGGCCGCTGGGTTCTGCCAAATCCCTGTACCGGAAGACGACCGTGTATTCCCGTCCCTGATACTGAATCTGAACGCCTTCTCCGTAGTCCGCATCCAGTTCTTCCCCTTTTTGGATAGAAAAAACAGGGATCCGTTTTGCCTTAGCCGTCCCTTTTGCAATGACGGTGTAAGCCGCATAAATCCCGCTGCCCTCCCCAGTCATGCAGATAGCCTGATTTCCCACATATTCGTTATAATGTCTGGAGCAAATGGACGCTTCCTCGGTGATTTCCGCGTCTTTTCCCAAGAAATGGAATTCTGCTTTTGTGTTCTTTCCAAGGAATGTCCAAACATTCCCGCTGCCTTCCAGCCTGCCCTCCGGCGAGAAATGAAATTGTTCCGAAAAGCGGTGCCTGCTTCCGGAATGGAACAGGTCGGCCAGCAGATAGAGGCCTTTTGCCAGCCGCAGGACTTTCCGGTGACAATAGACGTCCGTCCCTCTCTGCAAATAGCCCAGATGCCCCGCCTGTACCATGCAGTAATCGCCTGCTGTGCAGACATTCTGGCGGATTTCCGGCATTGTCCCCGTTACCGTCCAGGAATCCAGACATTCCGTATAATCTTTTCTGTCCACCAGTACCGTGTTATGGGCGCGGCTGCTTTTCAGCCCTTTTCGTTTTTCATGGAACACATACTGGTAACGTCCGCCGTCCACTAAAACGTCTTCCCCGTCCAGCACCAGATCCACATGGAGCTTATCGAAATGGCCGTGGCCGCCGCCTAAGGAACCTGCCCGAAAATGCAGCAGATCTCCCTCTTCGCCCCAATCCGAGCGCAGATACGCATTCCCGCTCTCGTTCAGGAACCAGTCCGTCTGCTCCGGCTTGCACACACCAAGTTTCTCATACGCCTGCGCGCCCTCTCTGCCAAAATCCCAGGCTCCTTCGTAATCCAGGTTCGGATAAGCGCCGAATTTCAGCGTCTCATCCTTTAAAAGGAAAGCGCTGTGCGTGAGCTGATCCCGCAGGTCAGTCTCGTCGCTGTCGCCCATGGCAAACTGACAGTGGTTCGGCTTCTTCCAGGCCAGGTTCGCCAGCGCCATTTTTCGAACCGTCTCTTCCAGGAATGCCGGAACCTCTCGTTTTTCAGCCTGGATCCGGTGCATCACTTCCATGAAGCAATGCAGCACCTCATTATGGTACATCGGCGACTGCTCCCATTGCACGCCGTCTCCCATGATCTGGGTGTGCGCCTCCTCTTTCAGGCGCGCGAGGGCCGCTTCCCGGAAACGCTCTTCATCCAGGGCGGAACCGATCAGATAAAGCCCGCAATTTTCCAAAACGCCCCAATTGCTGGAAACTTTAAACGGCGTGTACGCCCCCAGCAGGTATTCCCCGTGAACGCGCAGGGATTCCTCAAACAGCTCCACCACCTCGTCCGTCAGTTCCGGGCTTTCCTCGAAATAGGAAATGGCCTTTGTCCAGGTTTCGCCCCGGATTCCCGCCTCAATGGTACGCCAGGAGGTGCCTTCCCGCTCCCTGCACAGCTTCTGCGTAGAAATCCAGTCCTTCAGCAGGTGTACAAATGCTTTCGCATACGCTTCGTCCCCGGTAAGCTGGTAAGCCTGGCCCAGGCACATAAAGTACCGGTGGCGGTTTAACTGGTAGACAAATTCCGGGTCAAAAAAAGGCGGCTTCTCCCAGTCGATGTTACCAGAATAAGTCACCGGTTCATAAGTCCGCTCCATGTCCCAGGGCAGGTCAAACACGAAGGTCTGTCTGCACACCTCCCCGGCAATCCGCAGGCGCTGCTTTGTCTCCTCCGGCCAGCTTGCCTTTACATAGTCCCCGCACCATTGCCACAATTCCTTTGGCCGTCGGTCGGCCTGTCTCGCAAAATACGCTTCTTTCCTCACTGTTCTCCTCCTTCTCCCATTTCCAGTTCTTTGGGGTCATATTCGATTTCCACCAGGGTCAGTCCCTCCGGCCTGGCGGTCTCCCCGGCCCTGGAACGGTCTTTCGCTTCCAGAATCTCCTTCACCTGCTCCGGCTGGTAGTAGCCGCTCCCGACCCGGATTAAGGTGCCCGCAATGATTCGGATCATATTGTATAAAAAACCGTTTCCCCGCACGCGCAGGACGATCTCGTCCCCCACTTTTTCCACATCCATTGAATAAATCGTCCGCACCGTGGATTCCACGTCCGGCTTTGCCGTGCAAAAGCTTTTAAAGTCATGCTCCCCCACCAGATAGGACGCGCCCGCCCACATTTTTTCCACATCCAGCGGATAATAATAGAAATACGAATACAGTCGCTTCGTAGGGTCCGGAAACCGGCGGTTCAGGATGCGGTATTCGTAGGTCTTCGCCGTTTTCGCAAAACGCGGATGGAAGGTGTCCGGCACCTGGCAGGAATCCTGGATGCGGATATCCGCCGGGAGCCTGGTGTTCAGGGCATAGGAAATCTTCTCCGCGGGCATCCGCGCAGACGTGTCGAAAATGGCCACATTGCCCAAAGCATGTACCCCCGCATCCGTCCGGCTCGCCCCGGCGATGCGTATAGGTTCCTGCAGAAGCTCCGATAAATGATGCTCCAGGACCTCCTGCACGCTCACGCCGTTTGGCTGGAACTGCCAGCCGCAGTAATTCGTGCCGTCATAGGCGACGATCAGTTTTACCCGTTTCATATCTTCACGAAAACTCCTGTCAGAATCACAATTCCCAGATAGCCGAACAAAATTCCATAAGCAATATAGTCCCGCTTTTTGTAAATCAGCGGTTTCATTTTCGTCCGGCCGTCACCGCCCCGGTAGCCTCTGGCCTCCATGGCCATCGCCAGGTCATTGGCCCGCCGGAAGGCTGAGATAAACAGCGGTACCAGCAAAGGCACCAGGCTTTTCGCCTTCTGGATCAGGCCGCCGGAGTCGAAATCCGCGCCCCTGGCCATCTGGGCTTTCATGATCTTATCCGTCTCTTCCATCAGGATCGGGATAAAGCGCAGGGCAATGGACATGGTCATGGCAACGTCGTGGACAGGCACATGCAGCTTATTTAACGGCCGCAGCGCCTTTTCGATGCCGTCCGTCAGGTTATTCGGCGTTGTCGTCAAAGTCATGATCGTAGATCCTAAAATCAGGAATACGAGACGGATCGCCATAAATAAGGACTGCCGGATTCCTTCCTCGGTAATTTTCAGCTTCCAAATCTGGAAAACCACGGTTCCTGGCGTCAGGAACAGGTTAAAGACCACGGTGATCATTAAAAGCATCATGATGCTTTTTAAGCCCCGCGTCATAAATTTGAACGGGACTTTCGAGATGCGGATCACGATCGCCAGAAACAGGGCCGCCACCGCATACACCGCAAAGGAGCGGTATAAAAACAGGGAGATGATAAACAGAATCGTCCCGCCCAGCTTCACTCTGGGATCCAGGCGGTGGATCACGGAATCTGCCGGATAGTATTGTCCAAGTGTAATATCTCTGATCATATGCGTTTCTCCAATGCTTGTAAGATAGCGTCCCTGGCTTCTTCCACGGTGGTCGCATGGGTGTCAATGTCCCATCTGGCGGCTTCCAGGGCTTTGACCACATAGGTTACCTGGGGCGCGGCCAGGCCGATCTTTTCCAGTTCTTTATAATGCTGGAAGACGTCTCTTGGCGCGCCGTCGTACAGAACTTTTCCTTTATTCATCACGATGATCCGCTCTACATAGCGGGCCACATCCTCCATGCTGTGGGATACCAGCACAACGGTAATTTTCCGCGTCTCATGCAGCCAGGCAATCTGATCCAGGATTTCGTCCCTTCCTCTGGGATCCAGCCCTGCCGTAGGCTCGTCCAGGATCAGCACCTTCGGGTGCATGGCAAGGATCCCGGCGATGGCAACCCGGCGCTTCTGGCCGCCGGACAGTTCGAAGGGCGATTTTGTATAATATTCTTCGGAAATCCCGACCTGGGCCAGGGCTTCTTTTGCCCGCGCTTCCACCTCTTCCTGGGGAAGGCCCTGGTTTTTCGGGCCGAAACACACGTCGGTAAAGACGTCGATTTCAAAAAGCTGATGCTCCGGATACTGGAAGACCAGGCCGACATTGCTGCGCAGGGCGCGCATGTCATAGCCCTCCTGATAAATGTCTTCCCCATTATAATAGATCGTTCCGGAGGTTCCTTTTAACAGGCCGTTCAAATGCTGGATCAAGGTAGATTTTCCGGAGCCGGTGTGGCCGATGATGCCGATAAACTGACCGTCCGGCAGTTCCAGGTTCACGTCATCCAGGGCTTTCTTCTCAAATGCCGTTCCTTCGGCATAAATATGGCTTAATTTTTCGATTTTAATTGACATAATTTTTCCACCAGTTCGTCTCTGCTTAAGATGCCTTCCGGAAGGTCAAGTCCGGCTTTTCTCAGTTCATGGGCTAAAAGGGTCACCTGGGGGACGTCCAGGCGGTACTGTTTCAGGGTGTCCACCTGGGAGAAGATTTCCCGCGGCGTCCCCTGCATCACGACTTTTCCGTCGTCCATGACAATGACCTTGTCCGCGTAAATGACTTCTTCCATATAATGAGTGATTAAAATCACGGTCACGTCCTCCACCTGGTTCAGGGCGCGGACGGCCCGGATGACTTCGTAGCGGCCCGTGGGGTCCAGCATGGCGGTGGGCTCGTCCAGCACGATGCATTTCGGGTGCATGGCCACGACCCCGGCGATGGCGACCCGCTGCTTCTGCCCGCCGGACAGCTTATTCGGTGAGGATTTCCGGTATTCCCACATGCCGACGCTTCGCAGGCCCTCTTCCACGCGCTCCCAGATCTGTTCGGTGGGGACGCCCATGTTTTCCGGGCCGAACCCTACGTCTTCTTCTACCACGGTGCCGATGATCTGGTTGTCCGGGTTCTGAAAAACCATCCCGGCGGTGCTGCGGATGTCCCAGAGGTTTTCTTCGTCTTTGGTGTCTTTGCCGTCCACGTAGATGGTGCCTTCGGTGGGGACGAGGATGGCGTTGATGTGTTTGGCCAGGGTGGATTTGCCGGAGCCGTTGTGGCCGAGGATGGCGATGAAATCGCCTTTTTGGACGTTCAGGTCGACGCCGTCCACGGCGCGTTTTGTGGATTCCACCTGGCCGTTGTCGTCGTATTTTTTGTATTCGAAAACGAGCTTTGCTGCTTCTATGATTCCCATATAGTTGTTCCTTTTTCTTGGATTTTCTCGTTTATTTTATGATATTTAGGTGCAAATGTCAATGAACAAAGGCGGCAGGACTTTTTGGCCCTGCCGCCCTCTCATGCTTCGATTTTTTTCACGGATTCTCCCGCAATCAACTGCCCCTCGAACACCCTGTGTTCCGAAGCCTTCTTTTTCTTCATCACATCAAACAAAATCCGGATCGTCGCCTCCGCCATCTCCTCCACTGGCTGCCTCAGCGACGTCAGCGCCGGGATATAATACTTTCCAAGCTCCAGCCCATCGAATCCGGCCACCGAATAGTCCTCCGGAATCTTCTTCCCCGCGTCCGCGATCGCCCGGCATGCCCCGATGGCCATACTGTCGGAGATCGCGTAAACCGCCGTAAATTCCTTCCCGGATTCCAGGAGCTCCCGCGTCACCTCGTAACCGTTTTCCATGGAATAGGTTTCCATGTCGGTCTTCATCGGACAGATCAGCTCCGGATCCAGCGGGATTCCGTACTGGGCCATGGCTTTCTGATAGCCTTCCAGGCGCAGGCGGCCGATACTTTCGTCATCCTCACTGGAGGCCAGCAGGGCAATTTTCCGATGCCCGTTCTGGATCAGATATTCCGTCATGCGGAAACTTTCTTTTACGTCGTCCACGGAGACGGAGGAGTAGTTCTGTTTGTTAATGTTTTCCAGAAGCCCGATGGTACTCAGCACAAAGGGCACGGAAAGCTGCTTTAGCTTTTCCTCGGAGTGGGAAAAGAAACCGCCCAGGAATACGATCCCGTTCAGCCGCTTTTCCTTTTCCAGTTCGATGGCTACATCAATCTCGTCCTGTTTGTCGTCTACGTGCTGCAGGACGAAAGCATAATGCTTTTTCTGAATTTCTTTTTCGAAAATTTTTATCATTTTGCTGAAAAATGGGTTGCTGATTCCTTTGATCAGTACGGCGATGGCTCTGGCCTCGGACCGCTTGAGATTGCGGGCGCTGTTATTCGGAACGTAATTGTGCTCCTTGATCACCTGCATAATCATTTCTTTGGTCTCCGGGTTAATGTCCGGATGGTCGTTTATGGCTCTGGAGACGGTACTGACCCCTACGCCGCAAAGGCGCGCCACATCTTTGATTGTAATACTTTCCATCTGCCTGCCCCATTTCTCTTCTGAAATCTGTATGCCCGTCTCCGGGACAGCGCTGCCCACGAACGTATCCGAGCGCGCCGCCATCCCGGAGAGCGTCTTTTCTGCCAGACCTTACAGTCTTCCGTAAATTTTTGTCATTCGGCGGATCTGTTTCACCAGTTCCTCAGTAAATTCCCCTTTGCACATCCGCCACTTCCAGTTGTCGCCCAGGGTGGACGGCGTGTTGATCCGCGCTTCGGCCCCAAGTCCCAAATAATCCTGCACCGGGATAATGGCCGTATCAGCAACGCTGGACAGCGCCGCGCGGATGAACACCATCTGAATTTCCTCTTCGCTTCGTCCTTCCAGGTTCATGTAGTCACTGGCAAACTTCCGGTCTGTCTCCGACATTTCCTGATACCAGGCTTTCAGGGTCTGGTTATCGTGGGTTCCTGTGTAGACGACGCAGTTGCGCGGATAGGTGTGCGGGAGGTAATCGCTCTCTTCCCTGGAATCAAAGGCAAATTCCAGCACTTTCATACCGGGATAACCGGTATCCTTTACGAGCTTTAACACGCTCGGCGTCAGGAACCCCAAATCCTCCGCAATGATCGGAAGGTCTCCCAGCTTTTCCTTCAGGGTGTCGAACAGTTTCAGGCCCGGCCCCTGTTCCCATTTGCCGAACTCGGCGGTCTTATCCCCGTAAGGAATCGCATAATACTCGTCAAATCCCCGGAAATGGTCTACCCGCACCACATCATACAGCTTAAAGCAATGCTCAATCCGGCGAATCCACCATGCAAACCCGGTCTGCTCGTGGTAATCCCAGCGGTACAGCGGATTCCCCCAGAGCTGGCCCGTCGCCGAAAACCCGTCCGGCGGGCAGCCTGCCACGGCCACCGGCTCGTTCTTCTCATCAAACTGGAAAAGTTCCGGATCGGCCCAGGTATCTGCGCTGTCAAAGGCCACATAGATCGGAATATCTCCGATAATCTGAATCCCTTTTTCGTTCGCGTAGGCTTTCAGTTTCAGCCATTGTTTCTGGAAAAGGTACTGGAGATAGGAATAAAAATCAATCTCCTGGGAAAATTCGTCTTCGTATTTTTCTACGGCTTCGGGCTTGCGAACCCGGATATCCTCATCCCACTGGTTCCAGCTCACGCCGCCGAAATGGTTCTTAACTGCCATGTAGAGGCCGTAATTTTTCAGCCAATCTTTATTCTGCTTCTTAAAATCCAGATATTCCTGACGGCTCTGGAATTTGCTCCGGTCATAAGCTTTTTTCAGAAGCGCAAAGCGGCTCTGATAAATCTTTCCATAATCGATGTATCTGGGGTTATCCCCGAAATCGCAGGCTTCGCATTCCGCCTGGGTCAAAAGCCCTTCCTGGATCAGAGTCTCCAGGTCGATAAAATACGGATTTCCCGCAAAGGTTGAAAATGACTGGTACGGGGAATCCCCGTAACTGGTAGGCCCAAGGGGAAGGATCTGCCAGTATTTCTGTCCGGCGTCCGCCAGCAGATCCACGAATTCGTAGGCCTCCTTGGAAAAGGCCCCGATCCCGTATTTTGACGGCAGACTCGCTACCGGAAGAAGCATTCCACTACCTCTCATGTCTTTGTTCCTCCATCCTCTTTTCTGTCTTATCCTTTTACCGCACCTGCCACAACGCCTTCAATGATGTATTTCTGGCACGCTATGTAGAAAATAATAATCGGGATCATGGCTAATACCAGCACGCCCATCATTGCCCCCATATCAATGGAGCCGTAGCCGCCGCGCAGATACTGGATCGCCATCGGAAGGGTCTTCCATTTCTTCATATCCAGTACCAGGTACGGAAGCAGGTAGTCGTTCCAGATCCACATGGCATCCAGAATCGCTACGGTAATGCAAGTGGGTTTCATGATCGGCAGTACAACCTGGAAATACGTCTGGATCGGCGTACAGCCATCGATCATGGCCGCCTCTTCAATCTCCAGCGGAATCGACTTGACGAACCCGCAGAACATGAACACTGCCAGGCCGGCCCCGAATCCCACATATACAACAATAATACCAAGCGGATTCGTTAAATGCAACATATTTGCGATTTTTGACAGAGAAAACATGACCATCTGGAACGGTACGATCATGGAAAACAGGCACATGTAGTAAAATCCATTGGTAAACGCGTTCTTCACGCGGCTGATGTACCATGCGCACATGGAGGTCAGCAGGACGATCGCCAGTACGGAAAAGACCGTGATAAACAGGGATGTCAGGAAGGATTTAAAGAAATTCGTCGTTTCAATTCCGCGAAGATAGTTGTCCCACCCTACAAACATTTTCCCTGTCGGGATGGCAAAAGGTTTCTTGCTGATGTATGCCTTTTTCTTAAAGGAGTTTAAAAGCACCAGCGCGATTGGAAACATATAAAATACAGAAATAATCGAAAAGATCACCGTTAAAAGGGTTCCGTGTTTTGCTTTTCTTGCCATTACTGCTGCACCTCCTTTGATCTTGTCAGCCGGTTCTGGATTACAGCAATAACTGCCACCATCAGGAAGAATACCACGGCTTTCGCCTGGCCGACGCCTTCATAACCGGTTCTGCCGTAGAAGGTGTTTGTAATGTTCAGGGCCAGCATCTCCGACATGTTGGAAGGTTCGCCGTTGGTCAATGCCAGGTTCTGGTCGTAGAGCTTGAAGGAGTTGGTCAGCGTCAGGAATGTGCAGATCGTAATGGAGGGCATCACCATCGGAATCGTTACATTTTTTAATACTTGTCTTGCATTTGCGCCGTCAATCTTCGCCGCTTCGATCAGTTCGCCGGGGATATTCTGAATCCCTGCAATGTAGATGATCATCATATAACCCACCTGCTGCCAGCATGTCAGAATGACCAAGCCCCAGAAACCGTAAGTGGAAGAATACGTAAGGGTTCTCTCAAACTGAAGCAGGATACCGTTTAACAGGAGCTGCCAGATGTAACCCAGGATAATACCGCCGATCAGGTTCGGCATGAAGAAAACGGTACGGAAAATGTTCGTGCCGCGGATTTTTTTGGTGAGTAAAAGCGCTACCGCAAACGCCAGCACATTGATCAGTACAACGGTCACCATCGTAAACAGCGCCGTATACCACAGGGCATGCACAAACGTAGCGTCCGTAAAGATTTTCGTATAGTTGGAAAATCCTACGAAAGTCGCGTCGGTAATGGTCGTGAATTTACAAAATGAAAGATAAACGCCTACCACAAAGGGGGCAATGAAGCCCAAAAGAAATGCCAACAGTGTGGGAAGCATAAAAACGGGAAAATATCTTTTGATCGCTTTATCCATGATTCTCTTCCTTTCCTTGTTCTGAGAAGACGTCTCCGTCTTTCCTTCGCGGCAGCCGCCAGGGGAACATTCTTTTCCAATCTTCATCTGGCCGCTGCCCGTGTAAGAAATGGGGTGAGCGTTTTGCCGCTCACCCTCTTTGTGTCACGCCTGCGCCGATCAGCCTTCGCCGTTTGCTGCTGCGTATTCGGTAGCCCATCCGTCAACGAATGCGGATACAACGCTGTCCCATTCGCCGGTGCCCTGCGCATACTCAAGGAGTGCGCTTCCTACGCCGTTCTTCCACTCTTCGGAAGGCATTGTGGTGAAGCACCATGCAACTGCGGTGTGACCTGCTGCGATATCTTCGTTCGCGGCCTGGATCAGGGGGTTATCCGGGGTATATTCGTCTGTGAAGCTGGTGAACGGGGTTACAAAGCCCATGTCGTTTGCCAGGGAACTCATTCCGGTTTCGCTGGTGGTTACCCAGTTCAGGAAGTCCAGAGTCGCCTGAATGTCCGCTTCGGATGCTTTGCTGTTTACACACCAGTAGTTCTCGGAACCGGTGCACAGGCCCTGGTTTTCTTCGCCTTCGACTCCGATGTAGATCGGCATCATTCCGATGTCTTCGTCGGCTACTTCGTTGTCGCGGATGTCGTTGTAAGCCCAGGTGCCGTTCTGATAGAATACAGCTTCGCCCAGAGCGAATTCGGAAGTCGCGTCTTCACCGGTCTTGCTGGAAAGCAGGGTGGAGCTGCAGGTGGAATCGGTGATGTACAGATCCCATATCTGTTTGTAGTTATCCAGGTAGGTTCCTTTGATGGCGTCGGTGGAGCCGATTCCGTCTGCTTCATATTCGTAGTAGATCGGCAGGTTTGCCAGGTGGGTCTTGAATCTCCAGTCGGAGGAAGCGTCCATACCGGCGGAAGCGAATGCGCCTTCGATGCCGAGGTCGTCTTTCTTGGCCTGGATGTCGTCTGCTACGGCTTTCAGGGTTTCGAAGTTATTGATCTCATCGATGGAGGAGATTACGGCGCCTTCGGTTTCGATGTACTCGTTTAACAGGGCTTTGTTATAGATCAGGCCGTAAGTTTCGATTACATAAGCAATGCCGTATACTTCGCCGTTCTCGCCGGTCAGGGCAAAGTCGTCGCTCTTTAAGTTCGCGTACAATTCGCTGTCTTTCAGGTCATAGCAGTAATCCTGCCAGGAAGCCAGACCTACCGGGCCGTTTACCTGGAACAGGGTCGGGGCTTCGTTCTTCGCCATCTCGGATTTCAGGGTGGATTCGTAGGTGCCGGAAGCAGCAGTTACAACCGTTACTTCTACGCCGGTTTCTTCGGTATAGGCCTCGGCCAGTTTTTCCCAGTCTTCTGCCTGCTCCGGTTTGAAGTTCAGATAATAAACTTTTCCGGTTTCTTCTGCCATGACGGCGGAGGGAACCATGGTAGCTACCATCGCTGCGCTAAGTCCGAGTGCTGTGAGTTTTCTTAACTTTCTCATGTTTACGTCCTTCTTTCTTTGTAGGTTTTGGGTTTTTGGGTTTCTTTTGGAAACGTTATCAGTAACGTTCTCGGTAACGTTTCCAATTTCTGATTGTATAGTAACACGCTTTTGGCAATTTGGCAACTGTTTTTTTCATGTAAATGGGCTTTTTGTCTATTTTCCTAATTTTAAGATGTGATTTTTAGACATTCTGCATAAATAATTGCGGATTGGATTCTAAAGAGTGTGGTTTCACGCATGCTCGCGCCCTCCATATCATTCAGGAAGAACACTTTTTCTGCGCCGGATGCGTTTGCCGAAAGCAAACTCTTCTTTTCGCATCTGTGTGCATCGTGCCCGGATGACTTTTAGCTTTATAGGGGCAATGTGTTACAGATTTATTCTGAAAACAAAAAGGCCCCAGGTATGGGGTCTTTTCGCTGTTACCAGAGTTTTTCATAGATTTCGATGATATCGTCTTTTGTCGGAACTCTTGGGTTCGTGGGGGTACAGGCGTCTGCCAGGGCCGCTTCCGCCATGTCCGGAATTGCTTTAAAATACTCGCTTCTGCTGCACTTTCCGGTCTGGGAGATCGTCAGCGGGATGTCCATTTCTTTCAGCATGAACTGCACCCAGGCGATCAGGGCGCGGATGGTGGTGATGGTATTAAAGTTTTGGACGCCCAGAGTCCGGGCAATGGTTTCGTATTTCTGAACCTGTCTGGGGTATTCTTTCTGGCTCCGGCTGTTTTTGTTAATAAAGCTGTTATACTCGATAATGTAGGGCAACAGGATCGCGTTGGCCCGGCCGTGTGGAATGTGGAAATGTGCGCCGAGCTGATGGGCCATGCTGTGATTGATTCCCAGGGAGGCCGCGTTAAACGCAAGACCGGCCAGGCAGGATGCAATGTGCATCTTCTTTCTGGCGTGGGTGTCGTTTCCGTCCAGGTAGGCGCGAAGCAGGAATGCGCCGCAGATCTCGATGGCCTTTTCGGAAAGGGCTGCGGAGAATTCGGTGCTGTCCGTGCTTACATAGGCTTCCAGGGCGTGTGTAAAAACGTCCATACCGGTGTCCGCGGTGATCGAGGGCGGGACGCTTCGGGTCAGGTCGGCGTCCAGGATCGCTTCCGTAGGAAGCAGGTCGTCGGATACCAGGGGGTATTTCCGCTGCTCCTGGGGATCGGAGATGACCGAAAAGGAGGTCACTTCGGAGCCGGTTCCGCTGGTGGTGGGAACGGCGATCAGGGCGACGTTTTTGATGTCGCCGGTGCGCTGGGCGAATTCCCGGATGGCTTTGGCGGAGTCGATGGCGGAGCCGCCGCCGACGGCGATGATGGCTTCGGGGCGGTATTCCAGGAGGGCTTTGACGCCGGAGGCGACTTTTTCGATGGGTGGGTCGGGGACGACGTCTTTGAAGATGGTGTAGGCTTTTTGGCCTTCGTCGAGGCGGGAGGTGATCATCATGATCATGCCGCTTTGGACGACGTAGGGGTCGGTGATGATGAGGATCTTCTGGTAGGGGATTTCTTTCAGACGATCCAGAGCGTTGTCGCCGTAGTAGATTTTGGTGCGGATATCGAAACTGTGCATGGTTTTCCTCTTTATAATTTGGTAGGTTGTTGGTTGTTGTATTTTTTGTTATTATACCATGGTTTTGTGGGGTTTACAAGGGGAAGGTGGGGATTCCAACATGATGCAACATTTTTCATCAAATGACATGAAGACGCCACTGTTAGGCACGCGGGGCGCTCGGTTGGAACATACGGCCAAGAGGACGCCACCGTGCCGTCGAAAACCTTCCGGGGAACGGGGCAACGTCATCGTCAAACTTC
>JAUNPS010000100.1 GCA_030536575.1 Eubacteriales bacterium
ACCAGATGGCTCCTTGACACCTGTTTCACGGCGTTCTCCCGCTAGGCACAGACACCGGATAGCTTTTTGACGCCTGTTTCATGGCGCCCTCCTGCCAAGCGCAGACACCGGATGGCTCCTTGACGCCTGTTTCGCAGCGCTCTCTCGCTTAATGCAGCATCGCCTGGCAGAAAAATCTCTCTGCCAGGCCGCCGCCTCATCCTCTTATCCACACTAACGGTTTGTTTCCGTCGTATCTTCCACACCATTCCGGATATCATCCGCCACATCATCCACACCGTCGCGGATATCGTCCCCAAGCTCATCCACCAGGCCTTCGCTCGCCCGCTCGGTTCCATTCGTCACATCATTGACATTCCCATTGTTATCCACATTTTCCGTGGTTCTGGTGGTGTCGTTCGTGACGTCATTCCGTTCGGTTCCGGTCTCTTTGGTGGCCGCGTTGGTTTCTTTTTCGGTTGTCAGGTTTTCGGTAGCGGTGTTCCCGTTTTTGTTGTTCCGGCACCCGGTAAGCGCCAGCATGCAGACGCACATCATCAGTGCCAGAAATCCAGATTTCCAGTGTTTCATGGTAGCTCTCCTTTTCGACTGTATTTTGAGGTTTCCTCAGGAATACTATGCGTCAAATCCCGTCTTTTTATTCAGCCTTTTTCGGGTAATCGCAGGCAATTCGTTTGCGGAACAGCCTTCTCGCAAGCTGCCGCCCATCAAATGGGATCAGCGGATACAAGTAGCTTTCCCCGGAGATGGTCTTGTTTGTGAGCATCAGCACACCGATCAGGATCACACCTGCCAGAAATCCCCACAAATTGAATCCCCATGTCAAGATCAGGAGGATCATCCGCATAAACTTAAATGCGTAGCTTAGTTCATAGCTGGCCTGCATATAATTGGCAATGGTTACGAATGCCATATACAGCATGGTTTCCGAATTAAACCAGCCGGACTGGGCCGCGAAATCGCCGATTACCAGCGCTGCAATTACGCTGAGAGGTGTTGTCAGCATGGAGGGTGTGTTGATTGCGGCCAGTTTCAGGCCGTCGATGGCGAATTCCAGGGCCAGGAGCTGTAAGATTAATGGCACGTATACGGTTTCCCGGATTTGGATAAATGCGAGCCATTCCGGAATCCACTGGGGATTCTGCATCAGGAGCAGCCAGACTGGGGTCAGAAACAGGGCCAGTGTGCCGATCAGGAAGCGGCTGAGCCGCAGATAGGTGCCTGTCACTGGCGGGAAATAAAAGTCGTCCGCTTCTTCCAGGATGTCGAAGAGGGTTTCGGGGAGCATCAGGGCTGCCGGGGAATTATCTGTCAGGATTGCCAGTTTGCCTTCGAGGATGCCTGCGGCGGCTGCGTCCGGACGCTCGGTGTATTTGAATTTGGGGAATGGGTTGTACCATTTTCCGCGGTATATGCATTCGGCGATGCTTTCCTGGTTCATGGTCAGGGCGTCTACTTTGACGGTTTGGAGGCGTTCCCGCACGGTTTCCAGGAGCTTGGGATCGGCGCGGCCTTCCATGTAGCAGAGGACAATGTCGGTGTGGGAGGATTCGCCGACCTGGTGCATTTCCATGGTGAGGCGGGGGCTGCGGATTCTTCGGCGGATCAGGGCGGTGTTGCTGATCAGGGTTTCGACGAAGCCGTCGCGGGAGCCGCGAAGGACTTTGTCTTTTTCGGGTTCTTCGACGCTGCGGGAGGGGTAGGTGCGGCAGTCGATGGCGAAGCATTTGGAGAAGCCATCGATGAAGAGGCAGACGATGCCGGAGAGGACTGCGTTTTGGATTTGTTCGATGTCTGCCAGGAGGTCTACTTCTACGTAGGGTAGGGCGTCCATGGAGAGGCCGCTGCTGTCGTCGGGGAGGTCTTCTGGGGTTAGGGAGTAGAAAAATTCTAGTAGTTTTTCCATGATTTCGTCTTTGATGAAGCCGTCGATGAAGTAGTAGCCGGCTTCGTGGCCGGCGATGCGGGCGGTGCGGAAGAGGAGGTCGAAGTTTTGGTCGGTGGAGAGGAGGGTGTCGAAGAGGGATTGGTTTTCTCTTAAGGTTTCGCTGATTTGGGTGTTTTCGTTCATGGTTTGCTCCTTTTTGCAGATGGGTTTTGCTGCCGGGGGTGTCGGGCGCACGCTGTTTGGTTATCCGGCGGTTCGGGCGGCCAGCAGTTTGGCCAACCGGACGTTTGACTATTCGGATGTTTGGCT
>JAUNPS010000077.1 GCA_030536575.1 Eubacteriales bacterium
CCCAGGCTCATTTTAAATTTTGCTTCGCAAAAGAGCCTGCTCACACCTGAATCACTGTCTGAATGGTAACCTCGATTCAGTATACTGTTATTGTGAAGCGTCCCGGCAGAGAAGTCAAGAAGAAAATCGAGGCTTTTCGATTCTGGGAGGATATGGTATACTGGAAAAAAGGAGCCGCTCCGCGAGGGGCGGTTTTTCCATAAGAACAGGAGGCCCCCCAAATGAGTTTACTTCAGGATATCCAAACCTACCAACCCGAAAACGAACAGGAAGCCTGCGATAAAGAGCAGATGATCCAATACCTCCTCAATAACCCCGACTGCCTGGAACGCAAAAACCAAATCGCCCACTTTACCGCCTCAATCTGGACAGTAAACAAAGAACGCACGAAAACCCTGATGGCCTACCACAACATCTACCACTCCTGGGCCTGGCTGGGCGGTCACGCAGACGGAATCGAAGACCTGTCTTCGGTGGCAATGCGGGAACTGCAGGAAGAAAGCGGCGTCCAAAACGCTATCCTCGTAAGCCGCGACATTTTCAGCCTGGAGACCCTGGTCGTGGAAGGCCATGTGAAAAAAGGACAATACGTGCCGAGCCATCTGCATCTGAATGTCACTTACCTGGCCGAAGCAGACGAAAAAGAAGCCCTGGTTGTAAATGAAGCAGAAAACCAGGCGGTAAAATGGTGGTCTTTCGAAGACGCCCTGAACGTATCTTCCGAACCCTGGATGGTAGAGCATATCTACCGAAAATTGATTGAAAAGTGCAGGCGGTAAAGTGCCTGCATAAAATTTCCTCTTCCGCGCATACTATCCGAACAAAAAAAGCCCGGAGGAGTCATCATATGGAATCTGTTTGGACAGGGAGCGAAACGCTTCCACATTTTCAGGCGCTGGAAGGCAGCGCAAAAACCGACGTCCTGATTATAGGCGGAGGAATCGCAGGCCTTTTATGCGCCTATTTTCTTCAGGAAAAAGGCGTAGACTATCTGCTTGTGGAAGGCCGAACCATCTGCGGGGGAGTCACCGGAAATACCACAGCGAAAATCACATCCCAACACGGACTCATCTACCATAAACTCTTAAAAAACGCCGGCCCGGAAAAGGCGAAACAATACCTGGAAGCAAACCAAAACGCCGTAAAAAAATATTTCGCCCTTTGCCAGGACATGGACTGCGATTTCGAGAAAAAGGCGGCCTTTGTCTATTCGCTGGACGACAGGCAAAAGCTTGAAGATGAAGCGTCCGCATTGTTTAAACTGGGATTCCCGGCAGAGATCGTGGAAACCAGGGAACTTCCCATTCGGACGGCCGGAGCGGTCCGTTTCCCGGAGCAGGCGCAGTTCCACCCGCTGAAATTTCTGGCGAAAATTGCGCAAAATCTGCATATTTATGAGCATACCTTTGTGAAAGAGCTGTCCCCGCACCGTGCAGTGACCGAACGCGGCAACATTGCATTTCAAAAACTGATCTTCGCGACCCATTTCCCAATCGATAACAAGCATGGATTGTATTTTCTGAAAATGTATCAACATCGTTCCTACGTCCTCGCCCTGGAAAATGCTGTAAAAATCGACGGCATGTACGTGGATGAGGCAATGTGCGGCCTGTCTTTCCGCAGCTACCAAGACTTCCTGCTTCTTGGCGGAGGCGACCATCGAACGGGCAAGAAAGGCGGCAACTGGCAGGAGCTTCGCAATTTTACCGTATTGCATTATCCGGCCGCGAAAGAGCGGTATTTCTGGGCGGCTCAGGACTGCATGACATTGGACGGCGTTCCTTATATCGGGCAATATTCCCCCAAAATGCCAGGATGTTTTGTCGCAACCGGCTTCAATAAATGGGGAATGACCTCCGCCATGACAGCCGCAATGATTCTCACCGATCTGGTGCTGGAAAATGAAAATCCCTATGCAGAGGTCTTTCAGCCCTCCAGAAATATGATAAAACCGCAGCTTTTTGTGAACAGTTTTGAGGCGGTGAAAAATCTGCTGACAATCTCGGAAAAGCGCTGTCCGCATTTAGGATGTGCCCTGAAATGGAATCCGGACGAGCATTCCTGGGACTGCCCCTGCCACGGTTCCAGGTTCGGGACAGGAGGCGTTCTGTTGGACAATCCGGCCAACGGCAACCTGAAGAAGGGAGGACACGGACATGTCTAATCGCCTGAAGGGAGAAAGCAGCCCCTACCTTCGTCAGCACGCAGAGAACCCGGTAGACTGGTATCCGTGGGGAGATGAGGCTTTCGAAAAAGCGAAACGGGAAAACAAACCGGTTTTTCTGAGCATTGGTTACAGTACCTGCCATTGGTGCCATGTGATGGCGCATGAGAGCTTCGAAAACGAAAACATTGCAGAGATTCTGAACAGGAATTTCGTGGCGGTCAAGGTGGACCGGGAGGAACGGCCGGACATTGACAGCGTGTATATGGAGGTGTGCCAGGCCCTTACCGGAAGCGGGGGATGGCCGATGAGCCTGTTTCTGACGCCGGAGCAGAAGCCGTTTTATGCGGGGACGTATTTTCCGCCGGTTTCGCGGTATGGAATGCCGGGATTTCGGGAGGTGCTGCTGGCGGTTGCGGAGAAATGGAGGGAGGGGCGGGCTGAGCTTGCCGGGATGGCGGATCAGATTCTGAGCCATATTGACAGGGAAAGCGCGGAACCGTATACTGGTATTGACCGCAGTCTTGTGGAAATGGCGGCGGAGCTGTTTGCCAGGAGATTTGACCGGAAAAACGGGGGATTTGGCCGTGCGCCGAAATTTCCGACGCCGCATAATCTGCTCTTTTTGACGCTCTATGCGTTTCAGAAGCAGGATGAGGAGGCCTTTTTCCAGGTGGAGAAGACGCTGGAAGCCATGCGGAAAGGCGGGATTTTCGACCAGATTGGGTATGGATTTTCGCGCTACTCCACGGATGGACGTTTTCTGGTTCCGCATTTTGAAAAAATGCTTTATGACAATGCGCTGCTGATTATGGCTTATGCGGCGGCATATGCGGTGGGGCGGAAGCGCCCGCTTTCAGGCGAGGATAGAATGTCACAGGAGCGCCCGCTTTCAGGCGAGGATAGAATGTCACGGAAGCGCCCGCTTTCAGGTGGGGACAGAACGTCACAGGAGCGCCCGTTTTCAGGCGAGGACAAAGCGTCGAGGGCGCGTCTCTTTCTGGACACGGCGGAGAAAACTGCGGACTACATTTTACGGGAAATGACGGATGAAGGCGGAGCGTTCTATTCTGCGCAGGACGCGGACAGCGAAGGCGAAGAAGGGAAATTTTACGTCTGGCGCTATGAGGAAATCTGCCGCGTGCTGGGGAAGAAAAAGGGAAAAGCGTTTTGCAATGCGTTTGGAATCACGAAAGAAGGAAATTTCGAAGGGAAAAATATTCCAAATCTTCTGCACCGCAGCAACATTGCCCCGGAAGAATGGGAAGAGGAAAAACAAATCCTGTATGCGTATCGGAAATCCCGCGCGAAGCTGCACCTGGACGACAAAATCCTGACTTCGTGGAACGCGCTTATGATCTGCGCAATGGCGGTTCTGTACCGGGTTACGGGAAAGGAGCGCTACCTTTCGGCAGCGGAAAAGGCGTATCACTTTCTGGAAGAGCATCTGGCGGATGAGAATATTCTTTATGTAAGCCAGGCGCGTGCAGTAAAAGGTTTTTTGGATGAATATGCGTATTTTACGGCGGCGCTGCTTGGCCTGTATGAGAGTACGGGGAACAATGCGTACCTGGACAGGGCGGTGTCCATTGCCCGCGAAGCAATGCGGCAGTTCGGGGACGAAAAGGGCGGCTGTTTCCTGTACGGGCCGGAAAATAGCCGTTTGATCACAAGGCCAAAGGAGACGTATGACGGGGCGCTTCCCAGTGGGAATGCGGTTCTGGCGTATTGTCTGGTGAGGATTTCCCAGCTTGCGGAAACGGATGCGCAGGTGTTTCGGGAGGCGGCCAAACGGCAGCTTGCGTTCCTGTCGGCAGAGGCCCAGCATAACCCGACGCAGCATAGTATGTTTCTGATCGCGCTGCTTTTTTATGAGGAACCGCCGCAGAAAATAACGGTGGCGCCGGCAGAAGGGGAATGCGCGGGGAAACTGCGAAGCCGTCTGCCGCTCTATGCGGATATCAAAATTCTGGAACGGGAAACTGAAGAGTACCGGCTTTTGAACGGCCGGACAACCTATTATGTATGCAAAGACCATACGTGTCTTCCACCGACGAACAAAATAGTTTAGGAGTGAGCAAAGCCCATTCACGAAGTAAATTTTAAATGGATTTGGGAATGTTACTGTGAGTGGAATGAACAGCAGCACCGTTTTAAGCAGTCCCACATATGCTAAAGAAAAAAGGGTTTTTATGGAATATGCAAATCTGGTGCCGGTGACAGGTACGATTTTAAACATTTCCAGAGGAAACGACTGCTGCAGCCAGAATCTGTCCCTTCGCGCAGGGAGCAGCATCGTGAACTTCACCATCAGTCCGGAAACCCGGATTCCCGATAACCGCCAGCTTCGGCCGGGGATGGCGGTGACGGCGTTTTATGACAGCAGGCTTCCGGTGCCGTTGATCTATCCGCCCCAGTACCGGGCGCAGCTCATTGCGGTTCCCGGCAGGAATGAGCAGGTCATGCTGAACTTTTTCGACCGGAATCTGCTGGCGGCAGACCGTTCCCTACAGCTAAACATTGGAAGAAATACGGCCATTCAGACGATCAATGGCCAAAATGTGACTTGCAGACTTGGCAACCAGACCTTGTTGGTCTATTATTCGGCAACAACGCGGAGCCTTCCGCCTCAGACCACACCGAGCAAAATCGTGGTGCTGTGCTGAAGGCAGGAGCAGGCTGCGGTTCGCCAAAGCCTGCGCCGCGAAAAAGATAAAAGAAGAGGAGAGAACTTTATGAGTGAAAACATGCAGCACTGGTGGCAGAACGCAGTGGTTTACCAGATTTACCCCAAAAGTTTCCAGGACAGCAACGGAGACGGGATCGGGGATTTACAGGGCATTATCAGCCGCCTGGATTATCTGAAGGAACTTGGGATTGACGCGATCTGGCTGTCCCCGGTTTACCAGTCCCCGCAGGATGACAACGGATACGACATTTCCGATTACCAGGCCATTGACCCCATGTTCGGGACGCTGGACGATATGGAGGAGCTGATCCGCGAGGCGAAAAAGCGGGACATCCGCATTGTGATGGATCTGGTTCTGAACCATTCTTCCGACGAACACCGCTGGTTCCTGGAAGCGAAGAAGAGCAGGGAAAACCCCTATCACGACTACTATGTGTGGCGGGACGGAGAGGAAGGCACGCCGCCCAATGATATGAAGGCAATTTTTGACGGTTCGGCCTGGGAGTGGGTTCCGGAGGTTCAGCAGTATTATTTCCATCAGTTTTCGGTGAAGCAGCCGGATCTGAACTGGGAAAATCCGAAGGTGCGCCGGGAAATTTATGATATGATTTTGTGGTGGATGGACAAAGGTGTGGGCGGATTCCGGCTGGATGTGATCGATCAGATTGCGAAGGAGCCGGACAGGCGGATTACGGGAAACGGGCCAAGACTGCATGAGTTTATCCGGGAATTGAGTAAGGAGACATTCCAGAAGGGCGATTACATGACTGTCGGAGAGGCGTGGGGCGCGAATCCGGAGAGGGCGAAGCTGTACAGCAATCCGGACGGCAGCGAATTTTCGATGGTGTTTCAGTTTGAACATATGATGCTGGAGGAGCAGCCGGGGAAGGAAAAATGGGATGTTGCGCCGCTGCCGTTTGTGAAGATGAAGGGGATTCTGGCGAAATGGCAGAATGAACTTTATGGATGCGGATGGAACAGCCTGTTTTGGGACAATCATGATCTGCCGCGGATCGTGTCCCGGTGGGGGAATGAGAAGGAGTACCGGGAGGTGTCGGCGAAGATGCTGGCGACGCTTCTGCATGGGATGCAGGGGACGCCTTACGTTTATCAGGGCGAGGAGCTTGGGATGACGAATGTGCGGTTTTCGGATATCAGCCAGTATCAGGATATTGAGATTCGGAATATGTACAAGCGGCGGATCGAGGCCGGGTATTCGAAGGAAGAGATATTGGAGTCCATTTATGCCAGAGGCCGGGACAATGCGCGCACTCCGATGCAATGGAACGATGGGAAGCATGCCGGGTTTACGGAGGGGACGCCGTGGATTGGCGTGAATCCGAATTATACGGAGATCAATGTGGAAAAGGAATTGGCGGATGAGGATTCGGTGTTCCATTATTACCAGAAGCTGATTCGGCTGCGGAAGGAGCTGGATGTGCTGGTGAAGGGGCGGTTTGAGTTGCTGCTGCCGGAGGATGAGCAGATTTTTGCGTATACGAGGACGGAGGGGGAGACGCAGGTGCTGGTGTGCGTGAATTTCTTTGAGGAGCCGGTGGAGTGTGCATTGTTGGAGGAATGGAAGGATGCGAGGGTTCTGATTCAGAATTATGAAGGGACTTTCGGGAGTGAGATGAGGCCGTATGAGGCGGTTATGCTTTTGAAGGAGAATTAAAGTGGAGGGCTCGTTCTAGTAACGAGTCCTCTTGCCGGTGCGGGTGGAGGGCTTGTTTTAGTGGTGCAGGTGTTCCATGGCGAGGTAGAGCTGCTCCTGGTTAATGGAAATCATGTGGATGATCGGGCGGCCGTGGTCGGCGTGGTATACGACCATATTTGAAAAATAATCTGCTTTACAGCGGAGAGCTTCCTGCTTTCGTTCGAGTTCGCTTGAAGAGTTTTCCAGCCATAAGCGCAGGATATTGTCCGGGAGTTGGAACTGGTAGGTCAATCCTCCGCTTTTTAGGAGCCAGGGCAGTTCTGGGGCTGTCCAGTGCAGGGAATAGTCGTCCGAAAACGAAGTTTCTGTCCCATCGATGCGGTAGAGAAAGAGCATTTGGCCCATATTTGTGATAGCTACGGCCATACGTTTTCCCATTTGGTATGCGAAATCGATGATTTCCTGCTCGGTGTCCAGCGTTTGGTATTGCGGGCCGGATTTCCGGGAGATCGTAGCCGATCAGGCGGCAGAAATCCTTCCAGAAGGGCAGTTGGTTAAATTCGATCAGGGGAATACGGTGGGTTGCCGCGAATTCCTGGGCTTGGGCGGTGAAGCCGTTATAAGAGGCGACGGCGACCTGATAGGAACAGCGGCCGAAATGCGGGACGGTGCCGCGGCGTTGCTGGCGGCGCCTGGCAGACAGTTCAGTTAAGTCCAGAACGTCAAAATGGTTGATATCTTCTCTTAGTCCCAGAGCGCTGCGGAGGGTGTTCAGGCCGACTTTTTTGTGGCGGTAGTCTTTGCACTCAATGAGGAGGCGGGTTTTTGAGTAGAAAGGGGTCTGGACGGGTGGTTCCAGAAGGACGTCAGCGTTGTGGGCTTCGCCGAGGCCCTGGATCATTTGGCCGGGGGCGCCGTCGAAGATGTAGAGGTCGTCGGAGGGGACGGAGGTAAAACCGAGGTTTAGGAGGAGATGTTTGACGAGGAGTTCGAATGCTTTGCCGGGATTCATGGGAGGGTCACCTTCTGTCTTTTGGGTGGATGGGTTGAGGGGTGTCTTTTTTATCATACGCGGAATGAGGATGGATTTCAAGAGGAGAATGCGGAGTACTATGCGGGTGCATGGTGCTCCGCATTTCAGTTCCCGGAATAGTGAAGTTTCCGGAAGACGGCAGGAGTCATCCCATATTCCCGTTTAAAGAGCCGGATAAATGTGCCGGGGTTTTCATAGCCGACCAGGTAACTGATATCATTGGCTGGAAGGCCGGTGGTCAGCAGCAGCGTTTCGGCCCGGCGCATCCGGATCGAGCGCAGAAGGATGGTAAAGGTGGTTCCAGTAGTAGCCTTAATCAGGCGGGAGCAATGTTCTTCGCTGTAATGGAAATGCTCCGCCACGCCAGCCAGAGTAACATCCTTATAATTTTTGTTAATATAGGTGACAACCTCAAAATTCGGAAGTTCTTTGTGAATATCCCGTGGATAACACAGGGCTGTTTTCCCGTATTTGCGGACGAGCTTGGTGAAGAAAACGCCAATCAGGTTATTCAGAATCCGGTTCGTATAATCGTCCCGCACCGTTTGTTCCAGGAGCATGGAAAGAATTAACTGCTCCAGTTCTTCGTCATTGACCGCGAAGCGGATATGGGAAAAAGAGTTTTTCGAAGCCGGATAAATGTTGCTGAGAAAGAAACAGGAAAGGACGTTCTGGGAGCGCAGGAGGTTAAAAAACATATCGTCGAAGGTCGTGCGCTGAATCATGATATTCAGGACAATGCTGTCATCAAACACGGCGACACGATGCTTTTTAAAGGGAGCAATCATACAGAACGTCCCTTCCGGAAGGTTGGTTTCTACACCATCGATGGTATGTGTACACTGGCCGGAAAGGACGTAAAAGGATTCGAAATAGGCGTGGGAGTGTTCGAAATCCGGGGAATAGCGGTTGTGTTTTTCAATGTAAATATTGTTGGCAGCGTCCATCTGGATGTAGTTGCATTCGTCGATGATTTCCGCTGGGATGTCGTAGAGTTCCGGGCAGAGGAGCTTCCGGCGTTTGACATCTTGGAGATCCTGTTTTTGGAGAAATTGCTGCAATGCTTTTCGGCTGCCGGACTGTTTGGCAAAATAGTAGTCTCGATAAAAAAGTTCATCCTGGTTGTATTCCATCAGCTTTTTTAAAACAAGAAAATGGTTATCCATGGTCATCCCTCCTGGACTCATTATATCAAAATCAGCCAATTTAAACAACAGATTTTGATATGAAAAGCAGCGGCAGGAAGCGAAAGAAGGGATTTTGCGTCTCTTTTCGCTGATTTAGGACGGAAACTGGTCAAAAAAGGCCTGAAGGGAAAGTCAGATTTGCACATTGCTGAAAACAGGGATTTTGTTATGATAGTCCTAGAAACAATCCAGACAGGACAAGGAGGTAACAAAATGAAGAAGAAACAAGCAGGTTTTTTACTCGCGGCAGCCGTACTTTTTCTGAGCATGGGAACGGGTGTGGCAGCGGAAGAAGCAAGGCATTATGTGACAGCGGCGGAAGAGAATTATACCATTGACGAAGAGCTTCTTGACACGCTGACGGCAGAGGAAAAAAAGGGATATCTGGACTATATGGCCAGCAATATTGTCTATGATAATCTGACCTCTTTTGATTACGAGTATGTGAGAAATGAGTTCACACCAGCGTTTGGAATGCTTTACGTGACGTCGGATGAGGAAAGTATTAACAGCGCGGCAGATCATTTGCTGGAAGTAATGCAGAATATGGAGCCGGAAGGCGATCCGGAATCGAAAAAAATTTATCTCTGGGATGGAGAGAATATCCCGACACTCAGTACGGATTATACGGAAAATGTGGACTGGCTGTGCCATTCCGCGCCGGATTTTCAGCCCTATCTGCTGGAAATGCTGATTCCGGAAGATGAGACGCCAAAAGGGGCGGTGATCTGTGTTCCGGGAGGCGACCGGGGAGCGGCGGCATTGAATGAGGCTTATGAAACGGCGGTTGCCTTTAACGAACTGGGATATCAATGTTTCCTGGTTCAGAACAGACAGAATAATTATCCCTGGTCTCCGAAGGAAAGCGGTGTGGATGTGGCCCGCGCAATCCGGTATGTGCGCGCACATGCGGAGGAATATCGGATCAGCCTGGATGAAATCGCAGTGTCGGGCGCTTCGAATGGTGGTGCGACCTGTGTCAGCAGTCTTGTTTACTATGGGGACAGGCACAGTGTAAGCGAATATTTCCCGGATTATGTTCCGGATGAGCTGGATGAAATTTCTGCGGTGCCGGATGTTTTCCTTGCGCTTTATCCGGCGGTGGATATTTTAAATGGTTATTCAGAGCAGCGGGATGAAGATATGGAAAAAGTAATTGATACGGTGGAGGAAATCCCGTTTCCGCCTACGTTTTTGGTGATTGGCGAGGAGGATACGGACAGGCTGTTTGAAGGTGCGCTGCAGATTATCAGTGCGTGCCGCAGCCAGGAAGTTCCAGCGGATCTGCATGTGTTTGAAGGTGCGCCTCATGGATTTGGAGGTTTGGGAATTACGACAGCGGGGCAGGTTTTTGAGAATACGGCGGTTTGGACGGAGTTGGCGGATACGTTTATGCAGAACAGATATGCATCTTGATCGGTTTGGCGGCTATGGGTTTTGAACCTGTAGCCGCCTTTTTTTGGTGAGTCGGTGCCTCTTCCGGTTAATTCTCCGCGCGGAAATATTCCAGCAGGGGAACTAAATATTTTCGGTCTGTCCAGTCGTGTGCCTGTCCGGAGGAATCGAGCAATGCTTTCATCCAGGGTTCATAGGAAGACGGGTCTTGCCTGGAAAGCATTTTTTGCAGCATTTTGCAGAGCGCGCGGTCTTTTAAGGTCATGTTTTGCTCGTCCCATGCGCCTCTTCCATAGAACAGGGGGATGTCTTTCAGGTCGTCTTTGAGATTATGGGTTTTGAGTTCGGCAAAGGCTTTTTCGTCGAAGGGGGAGGCGCCGACACAAAGGATGGCAATTTTTTTGTGCTTCAGGTTTGGATAATGTTTCCGAAGGGTGCTTAGGCCTGCGATCCCGCTGGCGTAGATTCCTCCGGCGAAAAGAATCTGGCGGTAATTTTCGGGGGAAGCTTTTTTGTAGTCTGCGAGGTCGAAAACGTCGCAGGGGAGTTCTTCTTTTAACATGGCGGCGTATTTTTTGGCTGCGCCATATTTGGATTTGTAGAGGACTAAGAGGTTATTCATGTTCGGATTCCTTTTTGGAAGTTTTTTGGGCGAGATTTTCGATGCCGGCGTGCAGTTTTATCAGAAGCTGGAAAAAGGTTTCGATTTCCGCTGGAGTATAGACTTCAAATAAATACTGCAATTCGGCTTGGTATGTCCGAAATTCCTGGTGGAAATAGGCGTCGGCTTTTTCAGTGGGGCAGATACGTGAGGCTCGCGGGTCATCAGGGCTTGATTGGATGGAGGCGAAGCCTTTTTTCTCAAGGGAGAGGGCGAGCTTTTTGATGTTTTGGCGGGAACAGCCCAGAAGGGAGCCGAGCTGGGTGAAGGTGAGGGGCTCATCTGATTGCCGGATGAGGGACAGGAGCATGAATTGCTTCAGGGAGAGTTCGGGAATGTGGTTGTCAAAAAGGGTTTGGAGTTTGTTTCCGGTGATGAAGAGGTTATTGAAAATGGCTTTTTGCTGGTTTTCGGTTGTGTCTGAAAATTTTTGGATCAGAGACTGGAAGTCCATGCGGCAGCGCTCCTTTGAATAAGTAACTTGTTACTAAAATTATAGCAACTAGTTACCTATATGTCAAGGATGGAATTTACACACGATAGACGCATATAATATAGGATAGAAAAATGTGTAAGGTTGCAAAAATCTTTCCTAAAACCGCCTGCGCATATTGAGTTAAAGGAATTAATATGATAATATAAAACAGAAAAGTGTATTAAGTTGCAAAAATCTTCCCCAAGGAGGCTGCTCTATGGAAATTCGCAGAGATTTTTACTTAGATAAATTGATTAAAAGAAAGAACAATGGGCTGATTAAGGTGATTACCGGTATTCGTAGGTGTGGAAAGTCCTACCTGCTGAATAATATTTTCTATAATCATTTGCTGAAATCGGGTGTCCCTGCTGACCACATTATTCGCTTTGCTTTTGACTCAGCCGATGACTTGTATTTGATTGGAGAAAGCCTTATTCAGATTGAAAAGGAAAGACGTGGAGTTGATCCGGAGAAATTTATGGCATATATCCGTTCTAAGATTACTGCTGATGGGATGTACTACTTGCTTCTGGATGAAGTACAGATGATGGACTGCTTTGAATCTGTATTGAACGGTTACCTTCGTAAAGACAATATGGATGTTTTCGTAACCGGAAGCAATGCAAAGTTCCTGTCTAAAGATATTGTGACAGAGTTTGCCGGACGTGGAGATGAAGTTCCTATGTATCCGTTGAGTTTTGCAGAATTTATGTCTGTATATAAAGGCGATAAATATATGGGGTTGTCCGAATATATGCTTTACGGTGGTATTCCTCTCATTGTTCTTCGCGAAAGTGCCAGCGACAAAGCTGCGGCATTACAAAATTTGTTCAGCGAAATATATATTAGAGATATTTTCAAACGTAACCGCATCAAAAATATTGGCGAACTGGAAGATTTATTGAATATCCTTTCTTCTGCCATTGGTTCTCTGACAAATCCTGAAAAGTTAAAGAATACTTTCAAGACTGTCAAAAAGTCTAAAATTACTTCTAAGACAATTAAAAAATATCTGGACTGTTTTGAGGATTCTTTTTTAATCGAATCGGCGCAGAGATATGACATCAAGGGAAAGGCATATATTGAAACCCCAAAGAAATATTATTTCTCTGACCTTGGGCTTCGCAACGCCAGGTTGAACTTCCGCCAATGTGAGCAGACTCATTCCATGGAGAATGTAATCTACAATGAATTGCGTATGCGTGGATACAGCGTAGATGTTGGAGTTGTTACTATCGCGGAAAAAGACCAGGATGGCAAGGTAAATCGAAAACAATTGGAAGTCGATTTTGTATGCAATCTTGGTTCTGCCAGATATTATATACAGTCAGCGTATTCGTTGCCTGATGAAGCGAAACGTACTCAGGAAACCAGACCATTCAGAAAGATTGATGATTCTTTCAAGAAGATTGTTATCACGAAAGATATTGTGCAGCCCTATTATGATGACTATGGTATCCTGACGGTGAACATTTATGATTTTCTTCTTGATCCGCAGATTCTCGAAAAATAATGAATGGAGACACTTGTTGCAGAGATGGAAAGCTGATGTGGTGGAGTTCTTGGGGAAAGGTGAGGGGCTCATCCAATGGGGCGATTTATACTGTCTAAGGAATCAGGGGGAAAATGCGATTTAGTGCGATTGGGGTGGCTTGGTTTTGACATTTCGTGTATAATAAATTTGACCGAGAGGGCGGATTTGGGAAGGAGGCGTTTCTTTTGTTAAGCATTTATCTTGGAAATATGCAGGAGGCGATTTATTACCCGCCTGTTTATTTTGATAATCGATATGAGGATGAGTGGATTACGGATGAATTGTCGATTGCAATGATTAAAGATGTGGATCGATCCGAGGTTGTGGGGCCAAGGCTGATTGAGAGCCCTGTTTTAGGGCCCATTTCGGTTAAGGAGTTGTCGGGCGGTGTGAAGACCCTGATGCTGATGGCTTTTTCGGAGGAAGGTAAAATCTTTAATGCCTCTGCCTGTGGAAATAATTGTGCAAAGTGGATTCTAAAAATCGGGGAGCGGAAAGACCTGACAGTGAATCTCAGACATATTATGGATTTTGGGGAAGGAACGTTTGAGGCCAGGATTTTAAATACGGGTGAAGTTGTTCATAACATGGAAGAGTTTGTAAAGATTGCAGTAGACTATGTGTAGGAGCGTTTAATGAAGGGAAAGTATAAAGTTGTTGTGCAGAATAATCGGCTGCATTATGAGATAGATATAAAGAGAAATATCACGGTAATTCAGGGAGACAGCGCCACGGGAAAGACGACTTTGATTAATATGTTGAGACAGGCGGAGAACCTTGGGATTTCCAGTGGAATTGATGTGATTTGCGAGGTGCCTTGCAGAGTTTTGGAGGGAATAAACTGGAAGATGATCCTTCAAAATTCGTCTGGAAATATTTTTTTCATAGATGAGGAAAATGCTTTTATGAATTCCGAAGAGTTTGCAGGGATGGTAAAACGCTCGGATAATTATTTTGTATTGGTTACAAGGGAAAATCTGTATAATTTGCCCTATAGTGTGGAAGAAATTTATGGATTGCATGCATCTGGGAAGTACCAGAATACAAAGAAGGTATATCAACAGATGTATCGAATTTATTCGAATGTATGGGAATTCCCGATAAGGCCGGAAAAACTTTTGGTGGAAGATTCGAATTCCGGATTTGAGTTTTTAAAGCGGTTGCAGAAGAGAGTGACATTTTAGTTACTGTTCAGACAGTACCTGAGCACTTAGCTGCTCAGGTACGTAAGAACGTGATTCAGGTGTGAGCAGGCTCTTTTGCGAAGCAAAACTTAAAATGAGCCTACGATTTGTTACTGGAACGAGGTACGAGTGAACAGTAACAAATTTTATGCGAAAGTGCTGGGGGAAAGACAAAACTTGCCGCGGCGTTAAAAAGAACTGGAGAAGAGGAAATCTGTGTGATTGCAGATGGCGCGGCTATCGGGCCGGAGATGAACGGGCTGTACGAATTATCTCAAAAAATGAGAAATATTCAGCTATATCTGCCGGAGTCTTTTGAGTGGATTATTTTGGAGTCTGGACTGGTTGAAGGAAAAGAAATTGGGGAGATTCTCGAAGAACCGGAAACATATATAGACAGTACCGAATATTTTAGCTGGGAGAGATATTTTACGGATTTACTGGTCGAAAAAACGCAGGGATCTTATCTGCAATATAAAAAGGCAAAGCTAAACAGGAACTATTTGCATAGAAAAAGCAAAGAGGCTATTTTGAGCGTGATGGAGGGGATTGAGCTATCGAAGTGAGAAACTGTTACTGTTCAGACAGTACCTGAGCACTTAGCTGCTCAGGTACGTAAGAACGTGATTCAGGTGTGAGCAGGCTCTTTTGCGGAGCAAAACTTAAAATGAGCCTGCGAATCGTTACTGGAACGAGGTACGAGTGAACAGAATGAGAAACAGTTTTGAAAGGTAAAAAAAATTCGCAATAAATTTGCATATTTACTGCGGGC
>JAUNPS010000028.1 GCA_030536575.1 Eubacteriales bacterium
CTGATTTTTAATACATCTGTTCTAAAAGGTTGGGATATGAAAGGAGTTAGTATGTACAGGAAAATCCAAACGTTTGGATTTCTTTACACATATTCCGGGGACCTCCGCAAGTGTTTCTCTTTATGGATTCACATTTCTGGCAAATTCGATCAATTCCAGATCCTTCTCCGACACCTTCAGGTTCGTCTCCATCGTCCGCCCATCCGCCGTCGTCACTTTCAGCTCCAGAACCGTCCCCTCCGTAATCACCCCCGGCTCCGACACCGCCTTCAAAAACCGTGGGAACTTGGGATGCCGCATTTTAAAAGCGCTCCACATCCCGGCTCCTTTCATCATATCTTTCGCATTCATCGCTTGGCGCTCCTCTCAGAGCAGGGCTTCCAGCTCTGCCAGATACTGTTCAAAAATCTGTAAGGCCTCTTCCACCGGCTCTTTTTTCGTCATATCCACGCCGCAGATTTTCAGCAGATCAATGGGATCTTTCGAACTTCCGCCGCTTAAAAAGGCTTTGTATTTTTCCACAATGCCCGGCTCGCCCGCCAGAATCTTGCCGCTGATGGCAATCGCCGCGGAAAATCCAGTCGCATACTGGTATACATAAAATGGTGTGTAGAAATGCGGGATGCGCGCCCATTCGCAGCGGATCTCTTCGTCGCTGATGATATTTTCCCCATAATAAGCCTGGTTCAGCTTATAGTACAGACCGCTTAAAATTTCTCCGTTCAGCGCGCCGCCTTCGCCCACAATCTGATGGCTCTCTTTCTCAAACTCCGCAAACATGGTCTGGCGGAAAAGCGTGGTACGGAACTGCTCCAGGAAATAATTGATCAGGTAGGCTTTTTCCTTCGCTTCTTTTGCCTGTCCGATCAGGTAATGGATCAGAAGGGCCTCGTTACAGGTGGAAGCCACCTCGGCCACGAAAATCTTATAGCCCGCGTAAATATAATCCTGCGCTTTATCCGAATGCCAGGAATGCAGCGCATGGCCCATCTCGTGTGCAAGGGTAAACACGCTGTCCAGATTTTCCTGATAATTCAGCAGCACATAGGGGTGCACGCCGTAGGCGCCCCAGGAATAGGCCCCGGTACGTTTTCCTTCGTTTTCATAGATATCAATCCAGCGGTTGGCAAACCCTTCCTCCAGGAGGGCAATGTAGTCCTCTCCCAGCGGCGCCAGCCCCTTTTTCACGATTTCTTTCGCTTCCTCGAAAGGCACCTCCAGATCGTAATCTTCCACGATCGGGGTATAGACGTCATACATATGCAGCTCTTCCACGCCCAGGCATTTCTTGCGAAGCGCCATGTAGCGATCCATGGCCGGGAAGTGGTCATGAACAGCCTGGATCAGGTTATCATAAACTTCTACCGGAATGGCGCTGGCGTTCAGCGCTGCTTCCAGGGCGCTGTTAAAGTTCCGCTCTTTCGCGAAAAATGCAGCCTGGCGCGCGTTTGCGTCGTAGGTGGCCCCCAGGGTATTGATAAAATGCGCATACTGGCTGTACAGGGCCTGGAAGGCGTTCTTCCGCAGAGTACGGTCTTTTCCCTGAAGATACGCGCCATAGCGTCCATGGGTCAGCGGGACTTTTTCGCCTTTTTCGTTCTCCACGTCCGGGAAGGTCAGATCGGCGTTGTTAAACATTGCAAAAATGTTCGAGGCCGCCTGGCCCAGTTCGCCGACTTTCGCCAGAACCTCCTCTTCCTTTTCGGAAAGGGTATGTTCTTTTTCGCGGAGGATCCGGTCGATGAAGACGCGGTATTTTTCCAGCTCCGGGGCTTCTTTGTAAGCGTTTGCCAGGGTTTCTTCCGGAATTTTCAGGATTTCCGGTTCCAGCCAGGAGGTTTCCTGGCCGAAACGGTTCTGGAGGACGTCCATCTCTCCGGCCAGCTTCTGCTGTACAGGATCGCCCATATTTTCATGAAGGCGCTGGTTCGCATATACGTAAACGCGCTCCAGGACTTCACCCATGGCGCTGTATGCTTCCAGAGCATTCCAGATGTTTTTCCCGTTCTTGTCAAGGGTTCCTTTATATGTGCCAAACTGGGTCAGCATCTCGCCCAGGCGGGCAGCGCCTGCCCGGCATGCGTCATTATCCGGGTACAAATCTTCAACGGCCCAGGATTCTTCTTTCTTTACATCGGTTCTTTTTCTGATTTCTTTCATGAGAGTCTCCTTTTTCGTGCGGTCTTAGACCGCCTGATATTCCAGCACAAACAGGGTGCTTCCATCCCGTTCATTAATCAAAGCTTCTTTTCGAAGCGTCAGATCCTTTCGCGCTTCCACGCACCATTTCAAAAGATCCGGTTCCGGCGTATAAAGCACCAGAATGCCCCTGGGCTTTAAAAGCTCTGGAAGGCGTTCCAGGAATTTTTCGTACAGATCCAGAATCTGGCCTTTGTCTTTGGTGCGGCCGATTCCGGGCATATTCGATACAATTTCATCAAAAAGGTAGGCATGCCGGAAATCCAGGGCGTCCCGGTTTATAAAATGGATCGGGATCCCGGCCAGCTCCGCATTCTCCCTTCCTTTCCGCACGGCTTCTTCGTAAATGTCCAGGCCGTACAGGGGATCGGCGGGCAGGGCTTTCGCACGCTCGACCAGCATCGTCCCCACTCCGCAGAAAGGATCTAAAACCTGCGCATGGGGCTTCAGCCAGGGCTTCGCAAGCTCCATAAACAGCGCCGCATTCCAGGGCGCGATGGAGGCCGCCACCGTCTGGCTGCGGTACAGGAACCTCCGGTCTGCCAGAGCGGACAGCTTCAGAACTGGAATCCAGCCCCCCTTCTTACTTTCCAGAAGCCGAAGCTCCACCTCGTAATCTGTGGTGGTGTTCACCAATTCCCGCTTCGCCGCGGCTTCCAGTGCCGCCGCAAAATTTTTAATATAATCGGCATCCGCCGTCTTTCCCTTTTTCTGCTTGAGCTGAATCCGGAAGCGGAAGGGGAAATTTCCTTCATGAACACGTTTCAGGAACCGCACCATCGGCTGAGCCAGGGCGGCCGCTCCCTCTTTTTTCTCCTCCGGAATGTTCTTCACGCCGGGGATTGGGAACAGCATTTCCGACCAGGTACGGATTTCGCAGACTTTCTGCAGCCTGGATGTCAGAAGGCGCACGCCGCCTGCAAGCAGGGCCATCCGCTCGGCGGCCTCGTACTCTTCCACCAGGGCGGCCGTCACATCCCGCTGCTCCCGGTTCGTCAGGAGAATCACTTCCAGGCGCTCGTCAAAGCCCGTAAACCGGTGCTTTTTCTGCTTCTCCTGCTTCAGTAACAGGCGCTGCAGGGCTCCCGTCTCTTCTCTGTGGTGCTTCTCTTCGTTTTCCGGGACTTCCTGTTCGTCCAGATGCTGAAGACAGATTTTCAGCTCCGGCACCAGGTTCTGACAGTCATAGGCTTCCAGCGCTTTCAGATAGGCGCTTCGCACAAACAGCGTCTCCTCCTTCTGATAGGCTTCAAACAACGGCTCCGCCAGATCCTGACACTCCATCTCGCCCAGGATCAGCGCCGCATTTTTCCGGACTTTCGGGTCTGTGTGTTCCAGAAGATCCACGAATACGGAGTAATCGCCTTCCAGTTCGTAGGCAAGGCTGCGCTTTTTTTCTTCGTCCCGGATTTCCTGTTTCAGGTCGATGAGGTTCGCGCGGACGTCTTTGCCTTCTTTGATCTCTTTATATTTTGAATGCTCCACCGGTTTCCTCCATTTCTCTTTCTTTTCTTATAATGCGCCGTACTGGATCATAAAATTCGCCACATCCTGCTTAAACTGTTCCCAGGCATCTTCGTTCTGGACGAAATAGCGGGGACAGTCTTTTCCGGTCACGTCGTGGTGGCGGATCACGCCGCCGTTTAAGGGATCCAGGTCGAATTTGTCGCATAAATACGCGGTCAGATGCACCAGGGACTGGTAGGTGCTGTCGTTAAATTTCCCGGTCTCGTCCGGATGGCAGTTCTCGATGGAAACCGTATCATGGTTCCGGCTGTTCGACGCATAGGCCATCTCGGAAGTGGGAACGCACTGGATGATCTCGCCTTCCAGGCCGACGATGAAATTACTGCTGATCTTCTCTGTGTTCAGATCCTTCAGGCTCTCAAAATAATCCCGGTTCTGCTGGGCGGTAGTGCCTGGATTCGCCAGATAGTGGATCACAATGGCGGTGATGGGATCTGTGGCAATGCCTGGCCGGGAATTGGGGTTTACCGTAAGGAGCTGCACGTCAATGTCCGGCATCGGCACCAGAATGCCGTCGTCGCTCCCTGAGGTTTCTTCCTCGGCCTGGGTACTGGCCGCCGCTTCCGTCTCCTGCGCAGGAAGAAAGGTTTCCTGCCCCTTCCGCTTTCCGTACTGGTAGGCCAGTACGATCGCTACAGCTCCAAATACCAGGATTCCGATGATCACCCACTGGAGAAAGACCTCCTGCTGGCGTCTCTTTTTCCGCTCCTGGGGCGTCAGTTTTTTCTTCGGTTTCTTGGGTTTCGTTTCTTTGTTCTTTTTCTCTTTTGTCATAATTTCCGACTCCTATCTCTTATGAGTATACAAAGAAAAAGGGAAAAAGAACAGTGGGGAATATCTTAACTTTTCTTAAGAAATAATCCCGGTCAAAAAACCCGCCGCCGGAAATGCAGATCCGGTGACGGGCTGTCTGTTATTCGTCCACGCTGTAGTTCGGGGCTTCTTTTGTGATATGAATGTCGTGGGGATGGGATTCCTTCAGGGAGGCGGCGGAAATCTTGACGAAACGGCCGTTCTCTTTTAATTCCTCCACGGTTCTGGTCCCGCAGTATCCCATACCGGAACGCAGGCCGCCCATGAGCTGGAATACGGTGTCTTCCACGCTTCCTTTGTAGGCTACACGGCCTTCTACGCCTTCCGGAACAAGCTTCTTCGCGTCGGTCTGGAAATAACGGTCTTTACTGCCGTTTTCCATGGCGGCGATGGAACCCATACCGCGGTACACTTTGTATTTTCTTCCCTGGTACAGTTCGAAGGTTCCCGGACTTTCGTCACAGCCGGCAAAGATGCTTCCCATCATGCAGACATTCGCGCCTGCGGCGATGGCTTTTGTCATGTCTCCGGAATACTTGATCCCGCCGTCGGCAATGATCGGAATGTCATATTCTTTCGCAACCGCATAGCAGTCCATCACGGCCGTGATCTGCGGAACACCGATTCCTGCAACGACACGGGTCGTACAGATGGAGCCGGGGCCAATGCCGACTTTTACCGCGTCAACGCCTGCTTCGATCAGCGCTTTCGTGCCTTCTCCGGTAGCGACATTTCCGGCAATGACCGGGAGATCCGGATATTTTTCTTTGATCATGCGGACACAGTTGAGCACGTTCATGGAGTGGCCATGGGCGGAGTCCAAAACGACAACGTCCACATGGGCTTTTACCAGGGCTTCCACGCGCTCCAGCACGTTGGCGGTAATGCCGACGGCTGCGCCGCAGAGCAGGCGGCCCTGCGCGTCCTTGGCGGATAATGGGTACTTAATCTGTTTTTCGATATCTTTGATGGTGATCAGGCCTTTTAAGTTAAAGTCGTCGTCCACGATGGGGAGCTTTTCTTTTCTGGCCTTTGCGAGAATTTTTTTCGCTTCCTCCAGGGTAATGCCGACTTTCGCGGTAACGAGCCCTTCGGAGGTCATGGATTCCTTAATTTTCTTGGTGAAATCGGTTTCAAATTTCAAATCGCGGTTGGTGATAATACCGACCAGCTTTCCGTTTTCCGTTATGGGGACTCCGGAAATGCGGTATTTTGCCATCAGTTCATTGGCGTCTGCCAGCGTGTGCTCCGGGGAAAGATAAAAGGGATCGGTAATAACGCCGTTTTCGGAACGTTTTACCTTGTCCACCTCTTCTGCCTGTGCTTCGATGGTCATATTCTTGTGGATGATTCCGATTCCGCCCTGACGCGCCATGGCAATCGCCATCCGGTGCTCCGTAACGGTATCCATCCCGGCGCTCATCATCGGGATGTTCAGTTTAATGGTCTTTGTCAGACGTGTGGAAAGATCCACCTGATTCGGGATTACCTCGGAATATGCCGGAACCAGCAGTACATCGTCAAAAGTAATGCCTTCGCCAATAATCGTACCCATGTTACTTTCCTTCCTCTCTTTTCTATTCTGTAATTTGTTAGTCTATCAAAAAACGGAAGTTCTGTCAACTCAATTTCACTTTTCTCGGCGCAATTCTTCTCATATCGTCCAGAATTGCCTGATTCGGCTCAAAAAGAACCATTTTCATTCCTTTTTCGTCTGATGTGACCATGGCGTAGATGTTGGCGTTTTCTTCTCCGGAAGAGTAGTCCTGGATTTTCAGGCTTTTGTTCTGTTTGTAATAATCCAGTTCATGGGATTTCCAGGGGGCGACCATCTCCACTTTTTCCATGTCGAAGCGGCCGACGCGTTTTCTTTTTACTTTTGACATGATTTTATCAATGTCCAGCTCACCGTTCACGTACAGATACTCAAACTCCAGATCCAGGCTTGGCATCTTGAAATAGGCCAGGATGCCCAGGGCAATGGCTGCGATCAAGATCAGCGGATGAATAAAGAGTCCCGCGAATATGGTCAGGACGATGCCGACGATCAGCAGCACTTTCAGCATTGTGTCTTTTGGTGTCTTTTTCTTCTTCACCAGAAGTTCCACGTATAAATCACTCATGTCTTCCTCCTAATGTTCACCTGCTTGCAGGTTTTTCTGATTCTCATTATAGAACATTTTCGGATAATAGAAAAGTAAATTCTCTATAAAATCTATTTTTCTGTACGAAAAAGGACTCACAGCTCAAACAGGAGAAGGCGCGGCCCGCATAAGCCACACCTTTTCCTTTAAAAACGCTTATTATTCTGTTATCTGCTGCCGGTTTCGGTTCGGCAGATGCTATGCATAGGAAGAAATTAAAAATCAGCAAATGACTGCGCTTTTACTCAATCCTTTTTGCCGTAAAAGCGTTTTGTAGGCTTTTCGTTTGGAAGCGGGAACCGTAATCTTGGCCTTTGCATAAATATTTTTAAAGGCGCTGCTGCCTACGGTCTTTGCCGTGAGTTTTGTGGTTTTTATGGTGATAGTTTTCAGCTTTTTGTCTCCATAAAAGGCTTTTGTCCCAATCGTCTCGACATTTTGGCCGATGCTTACGCTTTTCAGGGCGGTACAGCCCGCAAAGGCGTTGCTGCCGATGGAAATCACATTTTTGCCAATCGTCGCCTTTGTCGCTTTGCATTTATAAAATGCTTTCGCGCCGATGGAAGTTACTTTGAACTTGGTTCCGCCGTAGGAAACCGTTGACGGTACGGCAATGCTGGACAGGGAGGTTTTTCCCTTGGTAAGCTGGACGGTTTTGGCCGAAGCACTGGTAATCTTGTAGGTATAGCTGCCTGCCTGGAAGCTGCTCCCGTTTTTCAAAGAAATCGTAAATTTCTTTGTGACCGTTCCCTGATAATCGTCCATTCCAACAAGAATCACTTCCGCTGTTCCCACGGAAACATTGTTTCGGTAAGATACGGTATAATCGCTCCCCTCTTTCAGCGTTTGGCCATCATAGCTTACCGTGACGGAGGGTTTTCTGGCTTTTCCGTTGTAGGCCACATTGGTAGAACTCAGTTTCACTTTGCAGGCGGAAAGGTAAACGGCCGGGTCGAGCGGGGAAAAGGAAAAACCATTTTCCTGGGCGTATGCCGCGGTGGTGCTGTTCCGGTAGCCTTTGAAAACGGCCGTGGAGGGACAGCCTTTGAACGGGCTGTAGGCTTTATCATCATAGTCTGTATATTTTACCGTTCGCGCATACACGGTTACTTCTTTCAGATTTTCGTTGGATTCAAAAGCCCTGATACCGATTTCCTTAACGTTTTTCGGGATCAAAACGGATGTTATATTGGCTCCATAACACAACTTGGCAGGAATCGTTTCCACAGTATTGCCGAAAACAATCTTCAGGGAGCTGCTGAATTTCCCGCAGTTATAAAAAACTTTTCCTCCATACGCTGTACTTATACTGCAATTAACGGCGTTATAATTGATCCTCTGTAAATATTTACAATTTTCAAACGCCCCAAATCCAATACTTTCTGTACACTCAGGTATTGTTACCGATTCCAATGCGATACAGTTCTTAAATGCATAGGAATCTATTTCAATGAGACCTGTTCCCCAGGTTACTTCTTTTAGATCCAAACAGTTTTCAAAAGCGCAGTTTCCAATTTTCTGCACGCCATTTGGTATAACAACTGATGTCACATGGGCATAGTTTCCTTCAGAACTATAAAAGAGGCACGCCGGTATTTTCTGAACAGCCGATCCAAAAGTTACCGTCAGAGAACTGCTGAACTTTCCGGCATTCTCAAAAACAGGACCAACGCTGCTGCAACTGCCGCAATTTTTCGCATTAAAAGAAACATTTGTTAAATACTTACAGTTTTCAAATGCCCCATTACCAATATCCTCAATTCTTTCCGGAATCGACACGGTCTGGATATTCGAATCACGAAAAACATACGATCCCAGTTTCGTGACCGGATACCCTCCCAGCGTAGTAGGAATGCTGATATTTACCGCGCTGCCGTTATACCCCGTGATCGTCGCCTCGCCGCTGGAAACCGTATACTCCCAAAGCCCGTCCGTTTGAGTGGCTGCGGATACGCTCAACACCAGATTCATCATCAGCACCAACGCGGCTAGGAAAACCCCCTTTTTTAAATACTTCATAAAATCTTTCCTCCTTCTTTTTTATAGGAAATGCCAAGCTTCCTCTGCAATGCAAAGCACGTTCTTCTGCAGACCGCTCCAGAGAATCAGCATATCGCTTTCCACCGTCGAATCTACCGAAATTATACCGCTCACAGCGGTATGTGTCAATTTAAATCGGTAGTTCTATCGTGATTATTACCGCTTATATTTGTATATAATAGGGTTTACGAGCCGGCAGCGGAATAGAATTTCTCCATAACCTTGCATGGCTCATCAGCAGGAGCCGCACGCATAAGACAACATAAGGGGAATGAAATGGATGAAAAATTCATCAGAGACAGGATCTCTGCTCTGCGAACCAAAAAAGGGATTTCCGAATACAAAATGAGTTTAGATCTCGGCCACAGCAAAAGTTATATCCAAAGCATTTCTTCCGGGAAATCCTTGCCTTCCCTCTCCGAATTTTTATACATCTGTGAGTATTTGGGGGTGACGCCAAAGGATTTCTTTGATCCCGCTATACCGGAACCATCCCTGGTAAACGAGCTGAACGAACAGGTAAAAACGATGGATGAGGAGGATTTATTGGCCCTGATCCATATCGCCAGGCGAATCAACGCGAAATAATTGCCGCACAAAAAAGAGAGAATCCACAGGACTTAAGCTTTTTAAAAAGCCTGAGTTTCAAAGGATTCTCTCTTTTTAAAGCAGGGGGCTAAATCGCTAGCCCCTCTGCTGTTTTTCTCCGAAAGCGGATTACATCATTCCCATTCCGCCGCCTGCTCCGCCAGCCGCTGCCGCCGGAACTTCTTCTTTAATATTCGCTACACAGGACTCGGTGGTCAGGAAGGTAGCCGCTACGCTGGTCGCGTTCTGCAGAGCGCTTCTGGTAACCTTGGCCGGATCCAGAATTCCCTTTTCTACCATATCTACATACTCTTCATCGTAAGCGTCGAAACCTACGCCTGTCGCGGATTCTTTTACTTTATTTACAACAACTGCGCCTTCCAGGCCAGCGTTTGCAACGATCTGATACAGCGGTGCTTCCAGTGCTTTCAGGATCACTTTCGCGCCGGTCTTCTCATCGCCATCCAGGGTTTCAACCAGTTTTGCAACTTCCTTGGAAGCGTGGATGTATGCAGAACCGCCGCCTGCTACGATACCTTCCTCAACGGCTGCTCTGGTCGCGTTCAGCGCGTCTTCCATACGCAGTTTTGCTTCTTTCATTTCGGTTTCCGTAGCGGCACCTACGCGGATAACTGCTACGCCGCCTGCCAGTTTCGCCAGTCTTTCCTGCAGTTTCTCTTTATCAAACTCGGAAGTGGTAACTTCGATGCTGGCTTTGATCTGGCCGATCCGATCCTGGATCGCTTTCTTGTCGCCGCAGCCGTCAACGATTACGGTATTTTCTTTCTGAACCTTCACGGATTTCGCACGGCCCAGCATATCCAGCGTTGCCTCTTTGAGCTCCAGACCGAGTTCTTCGGAGATTACCTGGCCGCCGGTCAGGATCGCGATATCCTGCAGCATTTCTTTTCTTCTGTCGCCGTAGCCCGGTGCTTTCACGCCGACTACCTGGAAGGTTCCGCGCAGTTTGTTGACAATCAGGGTGGTCAGGGCTTCGCCTTCGATATCCTCTGCAATGATCAGCAGTTTGCGGCCGGACTGTACGATCTGCTCCAGCAGCGGAAGGATTTCCTGGATGTTGGAGATCTTCTTGTCGGTGATCAGGATGTAGGGATCATCCAGAACTGCTTCCATTTTTTCCATATCCGTAGCCATGTATGCGGAGATGTAACCTCTGTCGAACTGCATACCTTCTACCAGATCCAGCTCGGTCTTCATGGTCTTGGACTCTTCGATGGTGATGACGCCGTCATTGGAAACTTTTTCCATCGCATCTGCTACCATGTTTCCGACTTCGTCGTCGCCTGCGGAGATGGCGGCTACTCTTGCCATCTGCTCTTTGCCGGTTACTTTGCTGCTCATGGCTGCAATGGCGTCTACAGCAGTCTGGGTGGCTTTTTTCATTCCTTTCCGAAGGACGATGGGGTTCGCGCCTGCTGCCAGGTTCTTCATGCCTTCCTGGATCATCGCCTGGGCCAGTACGGTTGCGGTGGTGGTTCCGTCGCCGGCTACGTCGTTGGTCTTGGTGGCTACTTCTTTTACGAGCTGTGCGCCCATGTTTTCGAATGCGTCTTCCAGTTCGATTTCTTTTGCAATGGTTACGCCGTCGTTGGTGATCAGCGGAGTGCCGTACTGCTTATCCAGTACAACGTTTCTTCCTTTCGGTCCAAGGGTTACTTTAACGGTATTTGCTAATTTGTCTACGCCGGCTTCCAGTGCGGTTCTGGCTTCTGCGCCGTATTTGATTTCTTTTGCCATGATAATTGCCTCCTGTTTGGTTTATTCTATATTTTTTTAAACTTGATACCTTATTCTACAACGGCGAGGATATCGCTCTGTTTTACGATGATGTATTCTTCTTCGCCAAGTTTTACTTCATTTCCTGCGTATTTGGAGTAGATCACTTTGTCTCCGACTTTTACCTGCATGGTTACTTCTTTGCCGTCAACCATTCCGCCCGGGCCTACTGCGATAACTTCGGCTTCCTGGGGCTTCTCCTGGGTTTTGCTGGTCAGGATGATGCCGGATTTCGTGGTTTCTTCTGCTTCAAACTGTTTTAATACAACTCTGTCACCTAATGGGATTAATTTCATAGTGGGTTCCTCCTTACAAAAGTCTGATTTTGATTTTTATTAGCACTCACTTTCGTTGAGTGCTAACTACTGTCCTTATATTAGTGAAATTGGGAAAAATGTGCAAACGCATGATTTTCCGTAAATTTCCGTTTATTTGGATTATTTCTTTTATTTTCTTTTGTATACTCTCGTTTTCTCACTTTTTGTATTTTTATATTTTTTTTAGATTTTCGAAAAAGAAAAAGACGCGGCTTTTTTTCTGCTGCGTCTTTCGTACATTTCTGTGGTTATTTATGCTTTCGTTCTTTCTTAATCTCCGCCAGCTCGTCAAACACGACGTCGTTAATGACTTTAATGTAAGTGCCCTTCATACCGGAAGACCGGGACTCGATGACGCCCGCGCTCTCAAACTTCCGCAGGGCATTCACGATCACGGAGCGGGTAATCCCCACGCGGTCCGCGATCTTACTGGCCACCAGGATTCCTTCCTTGCCGTCCAGCTCATCGAAAATGTGGATGATCGCTTCCAGCTCGGAGAAGGACAGCGTGTTAATCGCCGACTTCACGATCGCGACTTTCCGGCTTTCTTCCGCATTCTCCTCGTGAACCGACCGCATCATCTCCAGGCCGACCACGGTGGTGCCGTATTCGCTCAGGATAATATCGTCGATCTCGTACTGGCTGTCACATTTGTACATGAATACTGTACCCAGGCGCTCCCCGGCAATGTCGATGGGGTTAATGATGGCCTGGTATTTCTTCACGCCGTCGCCTACAAAGCCTAAGGTCTCCAGGTTGACATTTTCTTTTGTGGAAAGGACGCCCAGGAGGCGTTCGTTTAACATGGCATCGATGTAGCCGCCTACTTCGTCGTCGATCAGCTCTTTGATCTCTTCGACACCGGGACACAGGCTGACGCCGAGGACTTTTCCCTTCTTACTGATAACCAGGATATTGGAGTCCAGGATTTCGGTCAATACTTCGCATATGTCGTTGAAGACGACTTTGCTGGAATTGTTGTTATGGAGTAACTTGTTAATTTTTCTTGTTTTATCCAATAATTGTACGCTCATTTCTCCTCCTGTTCCACCGGGCAGCGCCGGTCAGTCTGAAAGTCCAATAATCCAACTCGTAATTTTAAATATAGCATACAATTTTCAGAATTTCAATGCATTTTCAGAAAAATAAACAACTTCTATTTTTTCGGTTCTTTTTCCCGGTTCATCACATAGCCGCAGGCCTCGTCCATGCAGACCAGCTTGTTCCCTTTCTCCACCATCATGCCGCCGCACTGGGGACAGGTTTCTTTCGAGGGCTTCTGCCAGGACATGAAATCGCAGTCCGGATTATCCTCGCAGCCATAGTATTTGCGGCCTTTTTTTGTTTTGCGCAGGACAATGTCTTTTCCGCATTTCGGACAGGAAACGCCGATCTTTTCCAGGTAGGGCTTGGTGTTCCGGCAGTCCGGGAAGCCGGGACAGGCCAGGAAGCGGCCGTGGGGGCCGTATTTGATCACCATGTTCCGGCCGCATTCTTCGCAGATGACGTCGGTAACTTCGTCTTCCACTTTCACTTCAGCCAGTTCTTTTTCGGCGATCTGAACCGCCTCTTCCAGATCCGGATAGAAATTTCGGACAACCGTCTTCCAGTTCACCACGCCTTCTTCCACTTTGTCCAGAAGGGACTCCATGTTCGCTGTAAAGTTCACGTCTACGATGCTTGGGAAGGCCTGTTTCATGATGTTATTCACCACTTCGCCCAGCTCGGTCATGTAGATATTTTTCGCTTCCTTTGTCACGTAGCGTCTGGCCAGGATCGTGGTAATTGTGGGCGCATAAGTGCTGGGACGCCCGATTCCCAGTTCTTCCAGGGTCTTTACCAGGGCAGCCTCGGTGTAGTGCGCCGGGGGCTGGGTGTAGTGCTGCTTCGGGTCAAAGGCTTTCAGGGACAGCTTCGTGTCTTTGTCAACACCTTTTACCATCACGTTCGCGCCTTCCGTCTCTTCTCCCTCTTCCATGTATACAGACATAAATCCTTCAAACAGGACTTTGGAGGCCGCTACCGTAAAGAAGTATTCGCCGCCCTGGATTTTAACGGAGGTCGTCTCATAAACCGCGCTCGCCATCCGGCTTGCTGTGAAACGCTTCCAGATTAACTGGTAAAGGCGGTACTGATCCCTGGAAAGGGAATCCTTGATCTGGGCCGGCGTCCTGGCAATGTCCGAAGGGCGGATGGCTTCATGGGCGTCCTGGATCTTCTTCCCGCTTTTCTTATCCGGCTGCTTTTCCGCCGCAAAGGAAGGGCCGTAGTGCGCGGCAATGTAATCCCTGGCCGCCTGATCCGCTTCCTCGGAAATCCGGGTGGAATCCGTTCGAAGGTACGTGATCAGGCCGACCGTGCCGCTGCCTTTGATATCGATTCCTTCATAGAGCTGCTGGGCGACCCGCATGGTCTTCTGCGTCGAAAAATTCAGGACTTTAGAGGCTTCCTGCTGAAGGGTACTGGTGGTAAAGGGGAGCGGGGCCTTCTTGGTGCGCTCGCCTTTTTTCACGTCTTTCACCTGCCACTTCGCGTCCTGAAGGTCTTCCAGGATGCCGTCCAGCTCTTCTTTGGAATGTATGGAAATCTTCCCCTCTGCGTTTCCGTAAAATTTCGCCGTCAGGGGTTTCTTTTCTCCCGGAACCGCAAAGGATGCGTCCAGCGTCCAGTATTCCTCCGGGATGAAAGCGTTGATCTCCTCTTCCCGGTCTGCAATGAGCCGCAGAGCGACCGACTGCACACGCCCGGCGCTTAATCCCCGTTTTACCTTGGCCCATAAAAGCGGGCTGATCCGATAACCTACCATCCGGTCGAGGCAGCGCCTTGCCTGCTGGGCGTCCACGAGATCCATATCAATGCTTCTGGGATGCTTTAAGGACTCTTTCACTGCATTTTTGGTGATCTCGTTAAAGGTAATCCGGCTCATATTGGAGTCGTCCAGCTTCAGCGCCTTGGACAGGTGCCAGGAAATCGCTTCTCCTTCCCGGTCAGGGTCGGTGGCCAGATAGACTTTGTCCGCTTTTTTTACAGATTTTCGGAGGGCCGCCAGAATGTCGCCCTTTCCCCGGATCGTGATATATTTTGGTTCGTAATCGTTCTCCACATCGATGCCCATCTGGCTTTTCGGCAGGTCGCGCACGTGGCCGTTGGATGCTGCGACTTCATAATTCGAACCCAGAAATTTCTTGATTGTTTTTACTTTTGTGGGTGACTCTACGATAACTAAATACTTTGCCATGTTCTTCCCCCTGCAAAGGTATGGAATGCGCTCTATGGAACATTCTGCACCTTTACATAATAATTCTTTGCTGTTTCTTTGATCAGTCCCCGAAGCTGCAAGGATACCAGGGTTTCCAGAACCTCTGCGCGGGGCAGGCTTACCTGCCGGCAGATTGTATCCAGGCTTTTGTCGTGGAAATCCACACCACTATAAACCATATTTTCTTTTTTTTCAAGTACCAACTTTTTATTTTCTGATTTTCCCTCTGTCGTCCCCTCCAGCCCCAGGCAGCGGAAAATCTCTTCTTCCTCCCATAAAATCCCGGCTCCCTGGGCGATCAGACGGTTACAGCCCCGGCTCAGCGGATCTTCCATCCGTCCCGGAACAGCCAGCACGTCCTTTCCCTGCTCTGCCGCCAGATCTGCGGTGATCAGGGACCCGCTTCGCTCTTTCGCCTCGATAACGATCACGCAGTCGGCCAGGGCGCTGATCAACCGGTTCCGAACCGGGAAATGCCAGGACACCGGCGGCATGCCCGGCGGATATTCCGAGAGGATTCCTCCGCTTTGGCACAGCCTGTCATACAGGCCGATATGCTCCCGCGGGTAGCAGATATCCACGCCGCAGCCGAGGACGGAAAAGCTTTTCCCTCCGGCGCATACAGCCGCATTCTGGGCGGCCCCGTCGACGCCCAGGGCCATCCCGCTGACCACCTGGACGCCCCGCTCTGCCAGGATTCTTCCGATCCGTCCGGCCTTTTCCCGGCCGTAGGCGCTGCATCTGCGCGCGCCGATCACCGCCGCCGCAGGTCCTCCGGGCTTTGGCAGCGCTCCTTTTACGAAAATACCAAAGGGGTAGTCAGAAAGCTCCCGCAGCCTGGCCGGGTATTCCGGCTGGAAAAAGCTGATAAATCTTATTCCTTTCTTTTCCAGTTCATGCATGGTTTTCTCATAGTCCCACTCTTTCCGGTCTGCCAGCAGCATTTCTTTCTGCCTTTGCGGGATGCCCTGCATTTCCAGAACTTGTCTGTCCGGGGCGTAAAACAGGTTTTCAGGACTCTGGAAATATTGCAGAAGACATGCGATCTGGGGACGGTACAGTTCTTTTCTGGTACACAGCCAGAGCCAGTATTTTTCCATTACAGCACCTCCTGACTCCAGTACTTCCGATCCACGCTCCGATAGCAGACCGCTTCGCTTAAATGGCGGCACAAAATGCGCTTCTCGCCTTCCATGTCCGCGATGGTACGGGCCACTTTCAGAATCCGGTGATAGGCTCTGGCGCTTAAGCGCATGCGGCGGTAGACGGCTTCCATCATCTCTTTTTCCGCGCTTCCAAGTTCACAATAGCGTCGGATCCCTTCCACGTCCAGGTCGGAATTAAAACGATAAGGGCTTTCCTGGTAGCGTTCGCTCTGGATCAGGCGGACTTGCTCCACGCGCTTTCGGATTTCGGCGGTAGATTCCTCCCTGTCCGCATTTTCCAGATCTTCATAGCGAACCATGGACGTTTCCACGCAGATTTCGATCCGGTCCAGCAGCGGCTGGCTGATCTTTCCCAGATAACGCCGGATGTCGCCGATGGTGCAGGTACAGCGGCCCAGATCCGGATAATAACCGCACCGACAGGCATTCATGGCGGCCACCAGCATGAAATCCGCCGGAAATTCCATCTTGCCCTCGGTTCGGCTGATCTGGATTTTCCGGTCTTCCATGGGCTGGCGGAGGATTTCCAGCACGGAGCGGCCAAATTCCGGAAGCTCGTCCAAAAACAGCACGCCCCGGTGAGCCAGGCTGACTTCGCCGGGCTTTGGCACGCGGCCGCCTCCGGCCAGGGCCTGGGGAGAAATCGTATGATGCGGGGCGCGAAAAGGCCTGTCCCCGATCAGGGGACGTTTGGCGGACAGAAGGCCTGCGACGCTGTAGACCGCGGAGATTTCCAGGCTTTCCTCCATCGTCATCCGTGGGAGGATGCCCGGTATACAGCGGGCAATGGCGGATTTTCCGGAGCCGGGCGGGCCGATCATCAGGAAGTTATGGAAGCCGCTTACGGCCACTTCCGCGGCGCGTTTGACGCTTTCCTGGCCGTGCAGGTTCGCGAAATCCGGACAGGCCGCGCTTCGGTACTGGGTCAGGCCGCAGAGGTTTTCCTGCATATCCGCTGGCTTCCACTCGCCTTTCAGGTAAGCGATGGCCTGGGAAAGGCTCTCCACGCCGATGACTGGGATTTCACCGGCCATCTCGCCTTCCTTCCGGTTTTCTTCGGGCACCATGCAGGCGCGCAGGCCCCTTTTCGCTGCGAGGACGGCCACCGGAAGGACGCCGGAAACGGGTTTTAGTTCGCCGTTCAGGCTCAGTTCGCCAAGAGCCAGGATGCCCTGGCCCGCTTCGGGCGGAAGGAGTCCATAAGCGGTAAGGAGAGCCAGGGCAATCGGAAGATCAAAGGCCGTTCCTTCTTTTCTTAAATCTGCGGGGGAGAGGTTCAGGGTAATCCTTCTGGGTTCCAGGCGGATGCCGGTATTTCGCAGGGCGGAGCGGACACGTTCCTGGGCTTCTTTGACCTGGGAGGTCAGGTAGCCGACCATGGTCATGGAGGGTAGGCCGGGGCTGACGTCGGCTTCGACGTGGATCAGGCTTCCGGTAACGCCGGTCAGGGCGGCGGATTGGATAGATGCAAACATTTCGGGGAAAAACACCTCCTGCGTTCGATTCGGTTGTTTCAATCCACGCCCGGTAATTTAGCAAAATACCGCTTACGGAATCAATCCGCGTGAATTGAGATTGTATCGGAATGAAATAATGAAAAGTTACTGAAAAAGCAGCGAACTGCTGCAAAGAAAAACAAGAACGAATGTTCTCTCAAGAATAAAGTTATTGTAACAGGCATCCCGCCCAAAGTCAAGAAAAATCTTTTTTATTTTATGCCCGTGTGTTTATTTTAGCTACGGTTCACACCTATGCCAGCAGTTCTTCTGCCGAAACAGCAACCGGCTCCTCTGCCCACGTCTGTCCGCACGCCGCATACACGCAGCCGCCGAATTCCCCGGTCTGAAACCGCTTATCATAAAACGTCTCCTGCCCTGCAAAAAAGCCGGAAAAATCCAGGCTTTGCGGCTCCACGCTGAGTCCCGTCCCGGTACATTTCAAATACGCCTCTTTCAAAGACCATAAAAAGGCCGACGGCTTTTCCTTTCGTTCAAACCCCTGCAGGATCTCCCATTCCTGCGCGGAGGTATAGTAGCGGACTGCCCGCTCCTTATACGGAAAAATCCGCTGGATATCAGCTCCTGCCGCCTGATCCGACACCGCGCACAGCACCGCTCCCTGCGTATGGCTCAGGCTGAAAAACGGAACCCACTCTCCGCCCGCCGACGCAAACTCCGGCTTCCCATGGACGCCGAACTTCACGTCTGGCCACTTCGAAATCCCATATTCCCTGGAAATCCCATAAAAAAGCAGGGCCCACGCATACAGGCTTTCGTTTCTGGCCCTTTCATTCCTGATTTTTCCCAGCTTTTCCTGCTTCCACGCCGGGAGCCGCGTAAGAAGCGCTTCGGTTCCATCCCAGTTTTCCGGAATTTCCATTAAATAAATCATACGTTCTCCTTACTTTAACGGTGCTTTTCCCGCGAAGCGAGAAGCGGCTGCCCAAGGCATTTTCACAGGCAGGAATGCCCTGCATACGAAACATGGATGGTTTCCGGCAGAAGCTGCCCGCCTCTGCCGCACACCTTTACGTCAGCCCGAATCCGGCCCGGAGCTTTTTTAAAGCCCCTTTTTCGATCCGCGACACGTAAGACCTGGAAATCCCGCATACACTCGCAATCTCGCGCTGGGTCATCTCCCGTGCGCCGCCAATCCCATAGCGCAGGATCAGCACCTGCCTTTCCCGTTCCGTCAGGACCTGGAACAGCAGGCTTTTCAGCCGTTCCGTATCGGTTTTTAAGTCCATCTGGCCCGCCACATCCACGGCTTCCCCTTCGATGATATCCAGAAGGCTGATCTCATTTCCTTCTTTATCTGTGCCAATGGGATCATACAGGGAGACTTCCCTGGAAATTTTTCTTCTGGAACGCAAAAGCATCAGCAGTTCGTTGTCAATGCATTTGGCCGCATAGGTGCCAAGGCGGCTGTTTTTTGTGCTGTCGAAGGTGGTGACTGCCTTGATCAGGCCGATGGTGCCAATGGAGATCAGGTCGTCGGGATCTTCCTCGCAGCCCTGGTATTTCCGGGCTACGTGGGCTACCAGACGGAGGTTGCGTTCAATGAGGATTTTTTTTGCTTCCTGATCGCCGTCCCGGTATTTTTGGAGGTACTCTTTTTCCTCCTCTGGGGTGAGGGGCTTCGGAAATGCTTTCAAAAAACACCTCCAAAATCATTTAGTCTATCTTATGACTTCGGGAGGCGTTTCGTGCCTTTCCAACTGTCCCATTTCTTACTGCATGAGCGAAAGCGGATGCCGCCGTGCCATCGGCTGCCAGCTTTCCCGGCGGCTGTTCCCAAAGAACTGGTTCCTTGAAAGGCTGGCGGCGTGTGCCCCTCTACTCCTGCCGCCGCAGCACATCGTATTTCTCCGGTGCAATTCCCAAATCCACGTACAGCACCTGCTTCGGATGGGGCGCGCTCTCCTGCTCCTGCCCTTCCTCGTTTACAATGCGTTTTACGGTCACGGAAACATTGTCCCCATTTGGCTTCATTACTTCGATCTGTTCACCTACGGAAAATTTATTCCGCTGCTCGATCCGGCAGAGTCCGTCGGAAGTCGTCTCGCCCACGATTCCCAGGTAAGTATATTCTTTTACGTAAGTGCTGTTGTCGTAAATCTGCGCGCCCGCATCCGGTTTTCCATAGAAAAATCCGGTGTTAAACTGCCGGTACGTGCAGTTGGAAATCTGATCCTGATACCAGGGCCTGTTTTTCTCATACAGGGCCGGGTCTGTCAGGTAATCGTCGATGGCTTTTCGATAGGTTCTGGCCACGGTCGCCACATACAGCGCGGTTTTCATGCGGCCTTCCACCTTAAAGCTGTCAATGCCGGATTCCATCAGCTCCGGAATATGGTCAATCATGCACAGATCCTTGGAGTTAAACAGAAAGGTTCCCCGTTCATTTTCATACACGGGAAAGTATTCGCCCGGCCGCGTCTCCTCCACCACCGCATACTTCCAGCGGCAGGGATGCGTGCAGGCTCCCCGGTTCGCATCCCGCCCGGTAAAATAATTACTCAGCAGGCACCGCCCGGAATAGGAAATGCACATGGCTCCGTGAATAAACGTCTCAATCTCCATATCTTCCGGAATCTTTCGCCGGATCTCCCGGATCTCTTCCAGCGAAAGCTCTCTTGCCGACACCACCCGCTTCGCGCCAAGCTCATACCAGAAACGGTACGTTTCATAATTCGTATTATTCGCCTGGGTACTGATGTGGCGCTCGATTTCCGGGCAGACGCGTTTTGCGATCTGAAAGACCCCCGGATCGGAAATGATGAGCGCATCCGGCCCGATTTCCTTCAATTCCCGGAAATACTGCTCCACGCCCTCCATGTCCGCATTGTGCGCCAGAATATTCGCGGTCACATAAACCTTTACCCCATGCCCGTGCGCGAAGGCAATCCCCTCCCGCATCTCGTCCATGGAAAAATTTTTCGCTTTCGCCCGCAGGCCAAAAGCCTCGCCGCCGATATACACCGCATCCGCGCCGAAAATCACCGCCGTTTTCAGCACCTCCAGGCTGCTGGCCGGAATCAGAAGCTCCGGTTTTCGTTGTCTGTTCATTTATTTTATCCTCGTACTGACTGTCACGCCGTCTCCCAGAGGAAGGATGGCGGTTTCCAGCCTTTCGTCATGTTTCAGGGCATACAAGTATTCCCGCATCCGCTTGTAAATCGTCCGGTTCCGGCGCTCCACGATATAATGGGACTCAATGATATCCCCGTCCTGGAGCACATTGTCCGAAACCAGAATGCCGCCAGGCTCCAACAGGCGCAGGACGTCCGGCAGAAAATGGATATACTGGCCCTTCGCCGCATCCATGAAAATAAAATCATAGCTTCCGGTCAATTTCTCCAGAATCTCCGCCGCATCTCCGGTCAGAAACGTGATCTGCTCCGTCCGCCCGGCCCGCTCGAAATTCGCCCGCGCAATGGGAATCCTTTTTTCATATTTTTCAATGGTCGTCACATGGCAGCCTTCCGGCGCATACTCGCAGAACAGCAGGGTAGAAAATCCCACCGCTGTCCCCACTTCCAGAATGCGCATCGGCCGTTTGACCGCCAGAAGCGTTTTTAAAAAACTCTGCATTTCCCGGCGGATGATCGGGACATGGGCCCGCAGGGCTTCCGCTTCGATTTCGTCCAGGAAAGGCGTATTGCCCATATCAAGGGAATTGATATAGGCAACCATCCGTTCGTTTACAATCACATTTTCACCTTTTTCTATAGCTCGCTCTCGGTCTCTGCCTCGCCGGCCAGGACTGCCAGCATTTCGTCGGCCGTCTGGGAGGTATTCAGGATGTACGTGCCGGGCTTTAAATCGTCTTTGTATTTGGACAGGCTCATCTGCACTTGGAAGACTTTGGCATCCTGGATCAGGCGCTTGGATTCCAGAAGTTTTCCCAGCTCCGCCGCGTCCATGCCTTCCGTTATGGTAACGGAGACATTTTTCCCAGGAGGCGCGGAAACCGATTTCTGGGCGAAGACCCGGTAGCCGAACGTATAGGCTTTCTGGCCCAGATTCCACAACCCAAATACGACCAGTGCCAGCAGTAGGATACGCACTGCCGCCGTTCCGATCCAAAATGCCGCCGATCTTTTTTTCCTCATCCGATTCCTCCTCAAAGCCTTCCTGTCCAACCGTAAAAGCATCCCTATCGTTTACCATTTGATGGTATCGACGAAGTCCTCAATGTCAAAATCTACGATCTGAACCAGCTCTTCGTTGATGGCCTGCAAAGTCCGGCACATAGCCAGCTCCGCCTGCAGATACTGGTTCATGACCTCATTTTTCCGCACGACGTAATAATCCTTCTCCAGCTTTTCCATCTGCTCATAGATGCTCTCCGGATCTTCGCTGTTCTGGATCTCGTAGGTGCGCCTGCGAAATTCATTCACAACTTTCCGAAGCTCCGGGTCGGCGGCCACGGCAATCCGGGCCTCTTCATAATTCCGGTAGACCTCGGATTTGCGGATGGCTTCTACCAGCGCTTCTTTGCACCTTTTTATCTCATCCATACGATTTTTATCCTACACTTCCATAATAATCGGCAGAATCATGGGGCTTCTCTTGGTACGTTTCCAGAGGAAATCACTTAATGCGTCTTTGACGTTATTTTTAATCTTACCCCAGTCGGTAATGTGCTTGTTCATGCAGTTATCCAGCGCGCCTTCCACGACTCTTCTGGCTTCTTCCATGAGCCCTTCAGATTCCCGCACATAGACGAAACCTCTGGACACAATGTCCGGCCCTGCCAGGAGCTGGTTCGAATATTTTTCAAGGGTCATTACAACGATCAGGATGCCGTCCTCAGCCAGATGCTGCCGGTCGCGCAGGACAATGTTCCCAACGTCTCCAACGCCCAGGCCGTCCACCAGAATGCCGCCGGTCGGCACGTGCCCGGTAATGTTCGCCGAATGCTCATCCAATTCCAGCACATCCCCGGAAGTCATGATAAAGATATTCTCTTTCGGAATGCCAAGGCTGTTTGCGATTCCGGCCTGCGCTTTTAAGTGGCGGTATTCGCCGTGGACAGGGATCGCGTATTTCGGGTGCACCAGGGAATAAATCAGTTTGATCTCTTCCTGGCAGGCATGTCCGGATACGTGGACATCCTGGAAAATGACGTCCGCGCCTTTCATGGAAAGCTCGTTGATCACGTTGGAAACGGCTTTTTCGTTTCCGGGGATGGGATTCGAGCTGAAAATAACGGTATCGCCCGGCTTGATCTGCACTTTCCGGTGCATGTTCGCGGCCATCCGGGACAGGGCGGCCATGGATTCTCCCTGGCTTCCGGTCGTAATCAGGACAAGCTGCTCATCCGGGTAATTTTTCATCTGTTCGATGTCAATCAGCGTGTTTTCCGGAATGTTCAGGTAGCCCAGTTCGGAGGCGGTTCCGATCACATTCACCATGCTGCGGCCTTCGATGATGACTTTCCGGCCGTATTTGTAGGCGGAGTTGATGATCTGCTGGACGCGGTCGACGTTCGAGGCAAAGGTTGCAATGATCAGGCGGGTGTTCCGGTGTTCCGCAAAAATATTGTCAAAGGTACGGCCGACGGTCCGCTCGGACATGGTAAAGCCGGGGCGTTCGGCGTTCGTGCTGTCGCACATCAGGGCAAGCACGCCTTTTTTTCCGATTTCGCCGAAGCGCTGCAGGTCGATGGCGTCCCCGAATACGGGGGTATAATCCACCTTAAAGTCTCCGGTATGGATGATGATGCCTGCCGGGGAATAGATCGCCAGGGCGGAGGCATCCTGGATACTGTGGTTGGTTTTGATGAATTCGATGCGGAAAGCGCCCAGGTTAATGGACTGTCCGTGTTTGACCACTTTGCGCTTTACGCTTTTCATCAGGTTGTGTTCTTTTAATTTGTTCTCGATCAGGCCGATGGTCAGCTTGGTAGCGTAGATCGGCACGTTCAGTTCTTTTAAGACATAGGGCAGGGCGCCAATGTGGTCTTCGTGGCCGTGGGTGATCACGAAGCCTTTGACCTTGTCCACGTTGTTCTTTAAATAGGTGATGTCCGGGATGACCAGGTCAATTCCCAGCATGTCGTCCTCCGGAAAGGCGAGACCGCAGTCCACGACAATAATACTGTCTTCAAATTCAAAGGCAGTAATGTTCATTCCGATCTGCTCCAGTCCGCCAAGAGGAATGATTTTCAATTTTGAATTGTTTGCATTTTTCAAATACTGCACCTCCAAATCATTTTTTTCCGTCCTTGTTTTGTTTGTTTTTCTTTTATGATTCCCAGAGCGCAACAAAACAAACCAGATTTTCTCTGGCTTTTTTCTCGGCCTGGTTATACAATTTCAATATCATCCAGCATTTCCTGAAAGACTCTGGAAACTGCGTTTAGTTCGTCGTCATCGTCTACGATTTCATACAGGGCTTCTGCGTCGCCGTCTGCGGACAGATCCTTTAGGATCAGGGCTTCCCCGTCTCCTTCTTCGGAATCGGTCACTAAGATATAGTCTACGCCGCTGATGCGGGTCTGTTCCAGCACAAAAAATTCTGCCGCTTCTTCTCCGTCGGCAAATGCAAATTTAATCTTCTCCATGTCTGATACCTTCACTGTCCAGATAGCCCTGCAGAATCAGTACAGCGGCAATCTGGTCCACATACTCCTTCCGATTTTCCCGGCGCACGCCGGCTTCGATCAAAATCCGGTCGGCGGCGACCGTTGTCAGTCTTTCATCCCACAGGATGACAGGTAGGCCGGTCCGGCGCTCCAGCATTTCTTTGAATGCGAGGGTCTTTTCGGCTCTGTCGCCCAGGGTGTTGTTCATATTTTTCGGGAAGCCAAGGACAATTTTCCCGACCTGGTATTCGCTTATGAGCGTTTCGATTCTTGCCAGTGTCTGGCGAAGCTTATTTTCAGACGTTCTTCGGATGATTTCGATGCCCTGGGCAGTCAGGCCCAGGCCATCGCTGATGGCTACGCCGACTGTTTTGGAGCCGAAATCCAGTCCCATTATCCGTTCCCTCATGACTGCTGCCGGGATTTGTTCGCGATATATTCTTTCAGGAGTTCTTCTACCAGCTCGTCCCGTTCTACTTTCATGATCAGGCTGCGGGCATTGTTGTGGCTTGTGATGTAGGTCGGATCTCCGGACATAATATATCCGACAATCTGGTTTACCGGATTGTAGCCTTTTTCGCGCATTGCATTATACACAGCATCCAAGATATCCTTGACGCTGAATTCATTGTCGGCTGCGACTTTAAAATACTGTGTATTACTGATATTTGCCATCTTCTCACGTCCTTAAATTAAACTTTGTTTCTATTCTAATATATATTTTGATAAAATACAATCACTTTTTTTGTTCCCTGGGGGCCGCGTGCGCAAAAAGTATTACAGTTCACACATCGCCAGCCTTTCTAGTTTTTAGCCAATGTGACATAACCGAACGTCACCGTGCCGCCCGGAGAACCGGCTCGCCGGGCAACGGATGTGGCTTTTTACGTATGAGGCGACCGCCTCAGGCGAGGACTTCCCCTACCAAAATCCCCTCTCTCCTTTCACCGCTTATCCGCACCTTCCAAATGCGATTCTCCATTCCCTCCTTAACCGGCACCGCCACTCTCACATACTCCTTTGTATACCCCGTCCAAAATCTCTCACCTTCAAGCATCTGCTCCTCTTCTAACAAAACCCCCTGCACACTCCCCACAAACTTCTCCTCAAACCCTCTCTTATTCCTCTCGCAAAGCTCCAGCAGCACCTCGCTCCTCTCCGCCTTCACCTGCTCCGGCACCTGCCCCTCCATCACAGCCGCCCGCGTCCCCTTCCTCCTGGAATACTTAAACACATGCGTCTCATAAAACGCCACCTTCTCCAAAAACTCCCTCGTAACCCGAAACTCTTCCTCCGTCTCCCCCGGAAATCCCACGATCACATCCGTCGTCAGCGCCGGCCTCCCAAACGCCTCCCGCAGCATCTCACACTTTTCAAAATACTCTCCCGCCGTATACCGCCGGTTCATCCGCTTTAACGTCGCATCGCACCCGCTCTGCAGCGAAAGATGAAAATGCGGACAGATTTTCTCCATTTTCGAAAGCGTCCCCACAAACTCCTCCGTAATGATCCGCGGCTCCAGGGACCCCAGCCGAATCCGCTTAATCCCCTCGATCTCATGAATCCGGCAGATCAGCTCCAAAAGGCTGCTCCCGGTATCCACTCCATAAGAGCTCAAATGAATCCCGGTAAGCACCACCTCCTGAAACCCCGCCTTCGCAAGCGTCTCCACCTCCGCACAGACGTCCGCCAGCTTCCGGCTGCGCACACGTCCCCTTGTATACGGAATGATACAGTAGCTGCAGAACTGATTACAGCCGTCCTGCACTTTAATATAAGCCCTGGTATGCTCCGCCGTCCGGCTGATCGCCAGCTCCTCATATTCCTTCGTATGATTGATATCAATGACCCAATCCGTCTCTTTTCCCTCCGGCGCATTCCCGGAGTTTCTTCGGCGGTTCTCGAATTCTTCCAGAATCGCGATCAGATCCTTCTTCTTATTATTCCCGATCACCAGATCGATGGCCGGATCCTTCTCCACTTCCTCCTTCGCCGCCTGCACATAGCATCCCGCCGCCACCACGACCGCCTCCGGATTCATCTTCCGCGCCTTATGCAGCATCTGCCTGGACTTGCGATCTGCAATATTCGTCACCGAACAGGTATTAATGATATACAAATCCGCTCCCGGCGCAAACGGAACGATCTCATAGCCGTTCTCCTCCAGCATCTGCTGCATGGCCTCCGTCTCATAAGCGTTTACTTTGCATCCTAAATTATGAAGAGCCGCCTTTTTTTTCGTCATTTTTTATTCCTTTCCGAATATTTCCGTTTTCTGTTGTCGTTGTGCTGTGTTTTCTTTTTTGTACACTTTTGTATTTTGTCAGTTTGCTCCTTGACATTCTGCGGACAGATTAGTAAGATGTAGATAAAGCAAAACACTCATAGGATCATAAACATAAGGGAGGTTTTCAAAATGAAAACAGTTCAGATTTCTTTAAATTCCATCGATAAGGTAAAATCCTTCGTAAACGACATCACGAAATTCGATTACGATTTCGACCTGGTATCCGGCAGATACGTGATCGACGCGAAGTCCATCATGGGGATCTTCAGCCTGGATCTTTCCAAACCCATTGATCTGAACATTCATGCGGAAGATGACGTAGACGTGATTCTCGCTACGCTGGACCCGTACATCATTAAATAAGACGGATAAGAGAGAGCTGCCTTTCGGGCAGCTCTTTTTTGCAGGCAGCGCCCCCGGCTGGCATGGCTATTCGACGATGCCGAAGCCGTTCCCTCATGGCCGGGCGCCGTTATTCCTCCACCCAGATCGTCTCCACCGTCTCGATTGCCTTCTGCACCAGCTCTTCGATCACATCCGCCAGCTTCGTCTCACTCCCCCGGATCACATTCAGGTTCGGCTTCGTCACCGGATGCTTCGCCACAAAAATCGTACAGCAGTCCTCATAAGGCTGAATCGACGTCTCATACGTATCAATCTTCAGCGAAATATCCACAATGTCCTGCTTATCGAAGGCAATCAGCGGCCGGAACACCGGCATCGTGCACACCTCATTCGTCGCCGCCAGGCTCTGCACCGTCTGGCTCGCTACCTGCCCGATACTCTCCCCGGTAATCAGCCCCAGAGAGCCCGTCTCCCGCGCAAAATGCTCCGCGATCCGCATCATATAGCGGCGCATGATGATCGTCAGCTCCTCATGGGGGCATTTTTCATAAATTGCGAGCTGGATATCCGTAAAATTCACCACATGCAGATTGATCGGGCCGCTGTAGCGGGACACAATCCTTGCCAGATCCACAACTTTCTGCTTCGCCCGCTCGCTCGTATAAGGCGGCGCATGGAAATACACCGCATCGATTTTCACGCCGCGCTTCGCAACCATATAGCCCGCCACCGGACTGTCGATCCCGCCGGATAAAAGCAGCATACACTTTCCGTTCGTCCCCACGGGCATGCCGCCGGGCCCCGGAATAATCTTCGAATAAATGTAAATCCGCTCCCGGATTTCCACATTCAGCAGCACTTCCGGATGGTGCACGTCCACCTTCGTCTGGGGAAACGCGTCCAGAATCCGTTCGCCCAGGGCGCTGTTGATCTCCATGGACTCCATGGGGTAATTTTTCCGCGCTCTTCTGGCGTTCACTTTAAACGTGTAATTTCCTTCCGGGTACACCTGTTTCATATAGTCAAGGACGGTCGCCGCCAGCTCTTCAAAGCCATTGTCATCCGTCTCCAGAACCGGGCAGATGCCGACGATCCCGAATACCCGCTGAAGGGCTTCCACCGCTTCATCATAATCGAAATCCCCCTGGCTCTCCGCAAAAATGCGCCCCTGTTCCTTGCGCACCAGGAATTCCCCTTCCACGTGCTTTAACGCATGGCGGATCTGCTTTACCAGGGCGTCCTCGAACAGATAGCGGTTCTTTCCCTTAATGCCGATCTCGCCGTATTTAATCAAAAACGATTTAAAAAACATAAGTCTCTCCTTTTTTATCGCAATGCCCTTTCCCCAGCCATTTTTCCATGCAGCAATGCCGCGAACGCGAGCATGGAACTTTTCTATAGCAATGCCGTGCCGCGAATGCGGGCATGCAGCTCATTTCCTGGAAAATTTCCGAAGCACCGGTAACAGTTCTGCCAGCACCTCCAGACAGTACCCCAGTTCCTCCTCCGTCGTCTCCGTACAGAAGCTGAACCGCAGCGTCGAATCCAAAAGCTCCTTCTCCAGCCCAATCTCCTTCAGCACCGTACTCACCGGCAGCTTCTTATTCGAAGAACATGCCGAACCCGAAGATACATAAATCCCCTTCTCCTCCAGCGCATGCAGCAGCACCTCGCTTCGCACCCCCGCAAAACTCACGCTGACAATATGCGGCGCCGACTGCTCCCCCGGCAGGCTGTTAAGCGTCACCCCCGGCAGCTTCGAAACCCCGTCCATAAAGAATTCTTTCAGATGAAAGAGCCACGCCTGCTTCTTCTCAAAATCCCGGTAAGCCTCTTCGGCAGCCACCCCAAGGCCCGCAATCCCCGGTACATTATCCGTCCCGGAACGCATCCCCTTCTGCTGCCCGCCTCCCAGAATCAGCGGATGAATCTTCACCTTATCCCCCACATACAAAAACCCGCTCCCCTTCGGCCCGTGAATCTTATGGCCGCTCACGGAAAGCAGATCGATCCCCGCCTTTTTCGGCAGGATCCGATATTTCCCATAAGCCTGGATGGCATCCACATGCAGCAGCGCCTTCGGCGCTTTCTCCTTCATCAGCCTGCGCACTTCGTCAATAGGCTCCAACGCACCGATCTCATTGTTCACATACATGACCGATACCAGGATCGTCTCATCGCAGAGGGCCTCCTCCAGCGCCTCCAGGCTCAGCCGCCCATACCGATCCACCGGAAGGAACGTCACACGGAACCCCTGCTCCTGCAAATACAGCATCGGCTGCAGAACGGCCGCATGCTCCACCGCTGTCGTAATGATATGCGTCCCGCTCCGGCGGTTCGCCATCGCCGCTCCGATCAGCGCCCAGTTATTCGACTCCGTTCCCCCGGAGGTAAAATAAATTTCTTTTTCGTTTACTTTCAGGGTTTTCGCAATGGCTTCCCGGCTGTTTCGCAGGTAGCGCTCCGCCTCCACCCCCTTTTGATGTTTGGAGGACGGATTCCCGAAATCCTCCATCATCGTCTTTACCACGATATCCCGCACGCTCTCCAGGCATCTGGTAGTGGCGGAATTATCCAGATATGCTTCCATCGCTAATCCTCTCTATTGTTCCAAATGGTACATCAGCACCGACAGCACGGTCATTCCAGCCGTCTCAGTCCGCAGAATCCGCCGTCCCAGGGTAATCGGCAGGAAACCTTTCTCCATCGCTTTTTCAATCTCGCTCTCATCAAACCCGCCCTCCGGGCCAATGAAAACGGCTACCGACTGGCCAGGCTTAATCGCCCCGATCCGGCTTCTAGTCTCCTCCATACCGTGGGCGAGTTCGTAAGGAACCAGCTTCACATCCAGCTCTTCCGCGTAAGACAATGCCTCCGAAAAACTCATCGGAACGGCCACTTCCGGGATGTGCTGGCGCTTGCACTGTTTCGCCGCGCTCTCGGCAATGGCCTGCCAGCGCTTCTGCTTTCCTTCCGCCTTCTTCGCGTCCAGCTTCACGACCGCGCGCTTCGTGGCCACCGGAATGATCTCCCAGACGCCAAGCTCCACGGCTTTCTGGATGATCAGTTCCATTTTATCGCTCTTTGGCAGACCCTGAAACAGGTAAAGCTTCGAGGGCAGCTCTGCCCCGGCCTGCTCGACCCACATGATCTTTACCTGTACGCTTTCCGGAAGGAACTGCGCGATTTCGCAGCGGTAAAAACGGTCGTCTTCTCCGCTGCAGACCGTAAGCTGCTCGCCCTCCTTCATCCGCAGGACATTCCGGATATGGTTTACATCCGTTCCTTCTATAGAAATGTACTTCTCGCCAATCTGTTCCTGGCTCACAAAAAACTGATGCATCGTCTGCCTGCTCCTATGCGCATGGGGCGGTTTTCCGCGCGGTCACGGAAACCCATTCGCCCTGGTGCGTCACTTCCACGACTTCCAGGCCTGCCGCCTTCACAGCCTCCACAACGGTTTCTTCTTTGTCGTCGATGATTCCGGAAGTAATGTAGATCCCTCCCGTCTTTAACTGATGGCAGATCACCGGCGTCAGCGGAACAAGCACGTCCGCCAGGATATTCGCCGCAACAATGTCGTATTTTTCATAGCCGACCTGATCCTGGACGGCCTTGTCGTCGATGATGTTTCCAATCAGGACATCCATGCCGCCCTCTGGAATCTCATTGACTTCCAGATTTTCTTTTGTGGCAGAAATCGCGCAGGGATCCAGGTCGGTTCCTACTGCGTGCTTCGCACCCAATTTCAGGGCGACGATGGAAAGGATTCCGCTTCCGGTTCCTACGTCCAGAAGTTCCGTTTCCGGGGTTACGTATTTTTTGAGCTGGCGCATGCAGAGCTGCGTCGTCTCGTGCATGCCGGTGCCAAAGGCGGTGCCTGGGTCGATGTGGATGATCATTTTCTCCGCGTCTTCCGCTTTTACTTCTTCCCAGGAGGGGATGATCAGGATATCGTCCACATAGAACTGATGGAAATACTGTTTCCAGTTATTGATCCAGTCTTTGTCTTCGGTCTGGGATTCGGTGATCGTCCCTTCTCCAATGTCCACGAACTGTCTCAGTTCTTCCAGGGCTTCCCGGACATTTGCCAGGAGGGCTTCTTTATCCGCGTCTTCCTCTACGTAGAAGTTCAGGTAGGCGATCCCGTCGTCTGCCGGGCCCTCCGGAAGGATATCTACGAACATCTGCTGTTTGTCTGACTCGGTGAGGGGGACTTTGTCTTCGATTTCGACGCCCTCGACGCCCGCTTCGGCCAGGGTGGAGATCACAATGTCTTCCACCTCGGAACGTGTTTTCAGGGTAAATTTATTCCATTTCATATTTTCTACTCTCCATTCTGCGCCCATTATCGACTATTCTAGCACAGAACCGCCGTCACCGCAAGCATGAGAAAGCGGATTGCTGCACTTGCCGCCGCCCGTTACAGTTCACACCTATGCCAGCCTTAACCATTTTACCACATAAACTGTAACCGGACGCCACTGTTCAGACGAAAACCTTTCGGGGAACGGGGCAACGTCATCACCAAGCTTCCCCTAACTGCGACTAGGACGCTCAGGAATGCCTTCGCGCCCAAGTCTTAGTAAGGGGCGATCTCGCCTCTTCCTAAGTGCGCCCCTCGAAAAACGTCCCCGAAAGCTTTCCATCTTCCCAGCGTCTGTATGATAGCTGTCTGGTAAACACCGAAAAGCTGGCGATGTGTGAACTGGAACCCGCCCCGTCCTGCGCAGATGTGAATTTGAACATTTCCTTGACATTTTCCGGATTTTATTCTAAAATTTTCTTGAAAGAAAAGAATAAAGGAGGAAGTGTTTATGAAATTTACGAAAAAACTGTCAACTTTTGCCGCAGCACTCGTTTTCTGCCTCGGCATCCTTCTGTGCGCCAGCCTGGAAACCCAAGCCGCCAGCAGCATCCCGACCAAAACCCGCATTTATGCAGGAGGCGTCAACAGCTACGCGCTGGAATTCTCCCTTCCGAAAGTCGGCGACACCATCAAGAACTTAAAGTCCAACAGTAAGTACCTGCTTTTGAAGCAGACCCGTACCTCGGTCTCCAAAAGCTCCTACAGCGGCGACTCGAATGAAGTCACCATTGGCATGTTCGCAAAAAAAGAAGGCACCTACAAAGTTTCTTTTGACATTTACCGAAATGGTAAAAAATACACGAAAAAAACTATTACGGTCTACGCGAAAAACGACAGTCCGATCAAAACCTGCAAATTTAGCTGCTCCAGAAACGCCTACGGCCTGACCACGGCCAAAACTTCGACCGTCAAAGTCACCATGAATAAAGGTTATACCCTGAAAAAGATCGAAGTCGGCACCATCAAAACCACAAGCAAAGTCCCTGGAACCGTAAGCAGCGAGTACGTTTACAAAACCATCAAAAACGGTGGGAAATTCACCCTTGGCACGAAACCTTATACCTCATCCGGCGAGAGTGGTTCCCTGTCCAGCGATTACTATTATAAATATTCCTCCACCGATATGATCGCTACTACGGTAATCCGTATCACCTATGTTGACAAGTATACCAAGACGCAGGAAACCGTTAATTATAGCCTGGCACGCTACGCATAAAAAGTTTAAAGGGCCGGCGCCCCACGACGCCAGCCCTTTTTCTTACGCAAAATCAAACAGCGACAACTGATTCGACTCCGGCATCTCCCCCAGAATTCCCAGATCATCCATCAAATCAATGACCTTCTTCGTCGCCTTCGTCCGCGCCCGCATATCATCCTTCGACAAAAACGGCCCGTTCTTCGCCGCCTCCACCACCGTATCCGCCGCGCCGTCCCCCATGCCCTCAATGGTGCTCAGGGCCGGCATCAGCTTCCCGTCAATGATCTGGAAACGGTTCGCCTCCACCCGGTACAGATCCACCGGCGTAAACTCGAAGCCCCGCGCGTACATTTCCCGTACAATCTTCATATCCTTGTACGTATCCTGCTCCTTTTTCGAGAGCGTATCCATCCGCTTCTCGTATTCTCTCATATAATACAGCAGCTTTTCCTGCCCCTGGCACATCAGCTCATAGCTGAACGCCGACGCGCGGATGCTGAAATACGCCGCATAATAAGCCAGCGGATAAAAAACCTTGCAATACGCAATGCGGTAAGCCATCATAACATATGCCGCGGCATGCGCTTTCGGGAACATGTACTTGATCTTTTTGCAGGACCAGATGTACCAGTCCGGCACATCATGCTTCTTCATCTCTTCTTCCCACTGGGGCTTTAAGCCCTTGCCCTTCCGGACGCTCTCCATGATCGTAAAGGCCTCCTCACTGTCCAGCCCCTTCTGGATCAGGTAAGTCATGATATCGTCACGGGTACAGATGGCCGTGGAAATGGTCGCCTTTCCGTCCTGGATCAGCGTCTGCGCATTTCCCAGCCACACATCCGTCCCATGGGAAAGCCCCGAAATCCGCACCAGATCTGAAAAGCTCTGGGGCTTTGTATCCATCAGCATCTGAATAACAAAATCCGTCCCAAACTCCGGAATTCCAAGTGCCCCAAGGGGACAGCCGATCTCCTCCGGCGTCACTCCCAGGGCCTGTGTGCTGGTAAACAGGGACATAACCTCCTGGTCATCCAGGGGAATTTTCTTCGCGTCCAGACCCGTCAGATCCTCCAGCATCCGGATCATGGTCGGATCATCGTGTCCCAGAATATCCAGTTTTAACAGGTTGTGGTCAATGGAATGGTAATCAAAATGCGTCGTAATGATATCCGTCGTCATATCATTGGCCGGATGCTGCACCGGCGTGAAGGAATGGATTTCCTCCCCCAGCGGGAGCACGATGATGCCCCCCGGATGCTGCCCGGTTGTCCGCCGCACGCCCACACATCCCTGGACAATGCGGTTGATCTCGCAGACCCTTTTCCGCTCGCCCCGTTCCTCGTAATAATTTTTCACATAGCCGAACGCCGTCTTATCCGCCAGCGTACCGATGGTTCCGGCCCGGAAGGTCTGGCCCTTTCCGAAAATAACCTCCGTATAACGGTGCGCATTTCCCTGGTAGTCCCCGGAAAAGTTCAGGTCAATATCCGGCTCTTTATTCCCCTTAAATCCAAGGAACGTCTCAAAGGGGATATCAAACCCTTCCTTTCTGAGCGCCGCGCCGCAGACCGGGCAGATCTTATCGGGCATGTCACACCCGGCCCGGCCCGAATAAGCCTTCACATCCTCGGAATCGAAATCGCTGTAATGGCAGTTTTCGCAGTAATAATGTGGTCTCAGCGGATTGACCTCGGTAATTCCGGCCATGGTCGCTACGAAGGAGGAACCGACCGAACCACGGGAACCTACCAGGTAGCCGTCCTCATTGGACTTCCATACCAGTTTCTGCGCAATGATGTACATTACGGCGAATCCATTCGAAATAATGGAGTTCAGCTCCCGCTCCAGGCGCTCTGTCACCACTTCCGGAAGCTCATCCCCGTAAATTTCGTGCGCACGGTTATAGCAGATCTGACGCAATGTTTTATCGGAATCCGGGATCACCGGCGGGCACTTATCCGGCCTGACCGGAGAAATCTTTTCGCACATATCCGCAATTTTCCGGGTATTCGTGATCACGACCTCCTCGGCCTTCTCGCTTCCCAGATAGGCGAACTCCTTCAGCATCTCTTCCGTGGTGCGCAGAAACAGCGGAGCCTGCTCGTCGCTGTCCTTAAAGCCCTTGCCCGCCATGATGATCCGCCGGTAAACCTCGTCCTCCGGATTCATGAAATGGACGTCGCAGGTCGCCACCACCGGCTTCCCGAACTGCTCGCCAAGCTTCACAATCCGCTTATTGATATCGATCAGTTCCTGCTCGCTTCCCACCAGCGGGTCGTCTCCCCGGAGCATAAACGCATTGTTCCCCAGGGGCTGGATTTCCAGATAATCATAAAAATTCACCAGACGGGCAATCTCCTGCTCCGGCTGATTCCGCAGAACCGCCTGATAAAGCTCCCCGGCTTCGCAGGCGGAACCCAGCAGCAGCCCTTCCCGGTACTTCAAAAATTCGCTCTTGGGAATGCGCGGCTGTTTCCGGTAATATTTCAAATGGGACATGGACACCAGGCGGTACAGATTCACCCGGCCCACATCGTTTCGCGCCAGAATGATCGCGTGATGGGAGGGCAATTTTTTCACCTGCTCCTCGGAAGAACTGGCCAGCGCGTTCACCTCGTCCAGGGTTTTCGCGTCCCGCTCTTCCAGCATGTTCACCAGTTTGACAAAAATTTCGGCGGTACACCCCGCGTCGTCCACGGCCCGGTGATGGTGATCCAGGGAAATGTTCAGGGCTTTTGCCACCGTATCCAGCTTATAACGGTTTAACTGCGGCAGCAGGAACCGCGCCAGCGCCACAGTATCCATGACCGTAAAGTCACAGGAAATTCCCTGCCGTTCGCAGTTCGCCTCGATAAAACTCACGTCGAAGGACGCATTGTGCGCCACTAAAACGGCTCCCTCACAGAATTTCAGGAATTCCGGAAGGATGTTTTCGATAACCGGGGCGTCTAAGACCATGTTGTCGTTAATGCTGGTCAGTTCCTCGATTTTATAGGGAATCGGCACTTCCGGGTTGACGAAGGTACTGAATTTCTCTGTGATCTTTCCGTTTTCCACCTTTACCGCGCCGATTTCGATAATGCGGTTGTGAATCGGGCTGAAGCCGGTGGTCTCCAGGTCAAAAACCACGAACGTCCCCTCCAGGCTCTGGTTTTTCGAATTCACGACCAGATCCTGCAGATCATCCACCAGATAGGCTTCCGTCCCGTAGATCACCTTAAAAGGCGCGGAAATGTTCTTTAATTCGTCCTTGGAAACCTCCGGATGTTCCTGCTGGTACTGGTCGCGGTAAGCCCGGTCAATGTCCTCGATCACATGGTTCGCATCCGGGAAAGACTGCACCACGCCGTGGTCGGTGATGGCAATGGCCGGCTGGCCCCAGGCATAGGCCCGTTTCACCAGGTCTTTCACATCCGTTACGCCGTCCATATCGCTCATTTTCGTATGGCAATGGAGCTCCACCCGCTTTTCCGGACTCGTGTCTGTCCGCCCGGTACGGAAATCCGGAATCTTCTTAATCCCGACCACCGAACCGATGGTGAGCTGGCCGTCGAACCGGTCAATCGTAGTGACGCCCTTAATCTTGTAAAAGCCGCCCTTTTTCAATCCCTCCAGAATCTCGCCGACCTGGTCGTTTCTGGCAAACATTTTTACCACAATGGTATCGGTAAAGTCGGTAATTTCGATCATCAGGATGGTCTTTTCGTTTCGGATTTCCCGCTTTTCCAGGCTTTGGATCTGGCCGCGGATGACAATTTCGCCCATCTCGCTGACGATCTGTTCCATCGCAAGGGCTTCTTCCTCGAAATCCCTTCCGTAGACCACATCCGGATTGTCGGAACGCTTGACGGCTCTCTGATAGCCTCCGCCGGAAAAACCGCCTTTTTTATTCTCGTCGCGTTTAAACCCGCCGGAAGGTTTCCCGGTAAATCCGGCTGCCGGTGCGCCCGCTGCCGCGGCGGCCGCTTCTTTCTCCTTCTTCTCTTCTCTGCGGGCTTCCCGCTCTTCGGCGTGCTCCTTCCGGGTGGCGGCCACCCGGTTTACGATGGCGTCCACTTCCTGCTGGATGCGGATCTCGCCGTTCCGCCTGGCCTTGCTCTCTTCCGGCTCCTTCATCTTCACATGAATTTTCAGAGACATGCCGCAGCGCTCGCAGAAAATTTTCTCCAGAACCCGTACCAGCTCCTCCGCTTTGCCCTCGGCCACCACGGAGTCCTCCAGGGTCATTTCCAGCTCATCCTCTGCCGTGAAGACCAGTTCTGCCTGCCGAAAGAGATTATATTCGAAAATATTGTAATGCTTCAGCTCCTCCAGGATGCTGTCCTTGTAGGCATCCATCAGCTTTTCCGCCGTGTACTGGCGGGACAGGGTAAATTTCTCCAGAACCTGCACCTTCATCGGGACTTCCGGGAAAATCTGGGTACGGATGGCCTTTTCCACCTCGTACACGCTTTTCTTTTTGATCAGCTTTTCGCTTCGCAGGTACACCTTTAACTGATCTTTCGCCCGCGTCATGGAAACCTTCGTCACCACAGCCTGGCCGAAGAGACCCCGGAGGCTCTCGCCGATCTCCAGGGTCGGAAACACGTCAAAAAATAATTTTTCAGTCATTCCAATGCAGCAGCTCCTCACGCAATACCGCCAAAAGCTGGTCTTCGGGCACCTTCCGGACGACCTCGCCCTTCTTGATCAGCAGTCCTTCGCCCACGCCTCCGGCAATCCCGATATCCGCTTCCTTCGCTTCGCCGGGGCCGTTTACCACGCAGCCCATCACGGCGACTTTCAGATCCAGCGGAATGTCGGCAACCATGTTTTCCACCTGGTTTGCCAGGCCGATCAGGTCGATGCGGGTGCGCCCGCAGGTGGGACAGGATACCACTTCGATGCCCCCTTTTCGCAGGCCCAGGGTTCGCAGAATCAGCTTCGCCGACTTGATCTCTTCCAACGGGTCGCCGGTCAGAGAAACGCGGATGGTGTCGCCGATTCCTTTCGACAGGATCAGGGCCAGGCCCACGGAGGACTTGATATTTCCGGAAATCAGCGTCCCCGCCTCGGTGATTCCCACATGCAGGGGATAATTCGTCTGTTCCGCAATCAATTCGTGGGCTTTCGCGCACATCAGCACATCGGAAGATTTGATACTGATCACCAGATTGTCATAACCGAAATCTTCGATAATATGTACTTTATCCAGGGCGCTCTCCACAATCCCTTCCGCAGTCACGCCGTGGTATTTTTCCACCAGCTCTTTTTCCAGGGATCCGCTGTTTACGCCCACGCGGATAGGAATCTGGCGTTCCTTCGCCACATCGACTACCGCTTTTACCCGGTCGCGGCTGCCAATGTTCCCCGGATTGATGCGGATTTTGTCCGCGCCGTTTTCCATGGCGGCGATGGCCAGGCGGTAGTCAAAGTGAATGTCCGCCACAAGCGGAATCGTGATCTGCTTTTTAATCTCCTTTAAAGCGGCAGCCGCTTCCATCGTGGGAACGGCACAGCGGATAATTTCGCAGCCTGCGGCGGTCAGCTTCTGGATTTGTGCAACTGTTTCGGTTACATTCTCTGTTTTTGTATTTGTCATGGACTGAATCCGGATCGGATTCCCGCCGCCGATCCGGCAGTCTCCGATTTTGATGACTTTCGTATGATCTCGGTACATCCCCATTCTCCTTTATGCTTTCTTTTTTTCATACTTCCGGAACACATACTCCAGGTCAAAATAGGTCTGCTCTTCGCTGTCGGCTGTGACCGTCCATTCCGGCTTTTCGTCCAGGTTCGGAAAATAGGCGTCCGCCTCGTAAGCGTGGTCGATCTTCGTCACATGAACCGTGTCGCAGTAGGGCAGCATCATTTCGTAGACGCTGGCCCCGCCGATGATATAGATCTGGCTGCTGTCGTAGTTTTCCAGCTCTTTTAAGAGTTCCTCCTGGCTGTGGACGACAATGGCGTCCTTTACCTGATAGTCTTTATCCCTGCTTAAAACAATGTTCGTCCGCTTTTTCAGGGGCTGTCCTCCCGGAAAGCTCTCCAGGGTCTTCCGTCCCATCACCACCACGTTCCCGGTGGTCGTCTCACGGAAAAACTTCATGTCCGCCGGGATGCTCACCAGCAGCTTGTTATTCAGGCCAATGGCCCAGTTTTTGTCCACCGCAACGATCATGTTCATTCTGTTCATTCCTCCCTTTTTCGTCCACGCCTCCGCCCATCCCGGCATTTTTAGCCGCACATCGAAAGCTGCGTGGATCCCTTTCTTCCTTTTTAAATCGCGATCGGAATATTTTTAATCTGCGGGCCCGTCACATAATCTTCCACATGCAGGTCTTCCACGGTAAAGGCATAGAAATCTTTCACGTCCGGATTCAGCCACACCTTCGGCGCCGGATGCGGTTCTCTGGAAATCAGTTCCTCCACAAAGGGCACATGTCGGTCATAAATGTGCGCGTCCGCGATCACATGCACCAGCTCGCCCACATTCATACCGCACACCTGGGCCATCATATGAACCAGGAGCGCATACTGCGCCACATTCCAGTTATTGGCCGCCAGCACGTCCTGGGAGCGCTGGTTCAGGATCGCGTTCAGCGTCAGCTTCTCCTCGTCTTTTTCCTTCGTCACATTAAACGTCATGCTGTAAGCGCAGGGGTACAGATTCATCTCATGCAGGTCTGCATGGACATAAATGTTCGTCATGATCCGGCGGCTGTACGGATTATTCTTCAAGTCATAAATCACCCGGTCAACCTGATCCATCATGCCCTCTTTGTACTGGTGCTTCACGCCAAGCTGATAGCCGTAGGCTTTCCCGATGGAACCCTCCTCGTCCGCCCAGGAATCCCAGATATGGCTCCCTAAATCGTGAATATTGTTCGACTTTTTCTGCCAAATCCACAAAAGTTCGTCAAACGCGCTCTTTAACGCCGTCCGGCGCAGGGTCAAGGCCGGAAACTCCTTCCGGAGGTCATAGCGGTTTACGACGCCAAAGCGCTTGATCGTGTAGGCGCTGGTGCCGTCTTCCCATTTGGGGCGGACTTTTTCGCCTTCGGTGCTGACGCCGTGATCCAGGATGTCGCGGCACATATTTATAAAAATCTGGTCTGCGTAGCTCATGTTTGTTCTCCTTACTTTTTCTATATTCTTCTCGTGTTTCCTTTCTCTGTGCAGCGAAAAAGGAGCTGTCTGTCTATCCAAGCATTACCTTACAGCGCTTTTTGTAGAAAGCGATCCCGTACTTCAAAATCCGATCCATACCGTCTTCGACAAGCCGTGCCTCGTAAAAATTCTGTTCAATCTGTTTCAGGGCTTCTGTACATTGCCCCTCCAGATTTTGGTTTCCCGCATACTTTAATTCGATAACAATCCCGATCCGATCCGGCGTTTCAATTAAAAGATCGCTGTATCCCTCTCCGGATTCGATGTTCGATTTGATCCTCCAGCTTCCCTCATACTGTAAAAGCCCCAGAAGAAGGCCATGATAAAAGTTCTCCTTCCGTTCTTCCCGAACTGCCGTATCCCGGATACTGATCGCATTCCACAGATATTCGTCCAGCAATTCCTGAATCATGTCCGCCTTTGCTTCCGGGAACGCTTTGCAGAATTTGTCTAATTTCGAATGATCTTCCCTTGCATTCTCCTGAAACCATTCCTGGATCTGGGAAATGAACAGGTTTCGGATCTCTTTGTTTGGAATCGCAAGTTCAAACCGGTTCTCGTCCACGCGGCGGCGCGCGGTCAGATATCCTGTGGTAAAAAGTACGCTCCACAGATTCTCGATGGATTTATCCAATTCCTCATAAGTCAGTTCCTGGTTCAACGGCTTTACAATCGATTCGCCGGAAATCAGGCGTTCAATCTCCTGTTTCGTCTGTGCCTGCGCTTTTTCAAGAAACCTCCGTACCATACGGTTTCCGCTGGTATTCGCCCAGTAGTTCTCCGGCACGGCTTTCGCGTTTTTCCGCAATGCCTGGACATATTTAATCACATCCCACGGACAATAAAGCGCGGAACTTCCAAACTGATAGCCATCATACCATTCCCGAACGGTTTCAAGCGCATCCTCCAGGCCATAATACTCCAAAAGCGCCTTTACTTCCTGCTCGGTAAAGCCAAAGCTGTCGCTGAAATATTCGTCTGTAATGGTCATGACGTTTGGATTATTCAGGCCGGTAAAAATGCTTTCTTTGCTGACACGCAGGCATCCGGTAAGGACTGCAAACTGAAGGCTGTCATTTGTCTTCAGTGCATTGTCAAACAATTTCCGGATCACCGTAAGCATTTCCTCATAAAACCCGCCCTGAAACGCTTTTTCCAGCGGCACATCATACTCGTCGATGAAAATCATAGTTTTCCTGCCATAATGCTGCTCCAGCAGCGAAGACAGCGTAAGCAGGCTGTATTCCAACGCCGCATCCGACATCGAATAATTTCCGTCCATGTTCACCCCAGTCAGTGCCCGGTATGACATCCTCTGCTCTTTTGTAAGCTTTTCACTTTCCGCAAGGAACGCAAACCTTCTCGCCTCTGTCCCGATCACAAACCGCAGGGATTCCCGCGCCGCCTGAAAAGAACTTCCATCCACACCTTTCAGCGTAATGGAGATCACCGGAAATTTTCCCATATATGCTTCGCACAGCTCTGTTTCCCTGGTAATCTTCAGTCCGTCAAACAGCGGCCGGTCACAGCCGATTTCAAAGAAGGCTTTCAGCATGCTCATATTCAGAGACTTTCCAAAACGGCGCGGGCGCGTGAACAGATTCACCTTGCCCCAGTTATGCAGAAGCTCTATGATAAAGCCTGTTTTGTCCACATAATAAAAATCCTGTTCTGCAAATTCTGCAAAATTTTCAATGCCAACCGGCAGTTTCTTCTTCATTTCTTCCACCCCTTCCCGCCGCAAAACGGATGTGGCTTCTCTGTAATGCTATTATCTTACCATGCAGGCCCCGTTTTATCAAGTCAGAATCCGGAAATCCTTTTATTCCGGTCGGACAGCGCAGACGCAAAAGCAGCCTGCCAAGTCTCCCCGGCAGGCTTCACGCTTAGAGATTACCGTTTAAATTTTTGACAGACCTTCCAGAGATCACGGCTCCCGGTACTTTTTCGATATCCTGAAGGGTCGTTTTCGGTTTTTCGATCAGGTCGATCAGTTTCGCCGCCGCTTTTCGACCGATGGCCTCGGTGTCCTGCCCGAAGGTGGCCAGGGGCGGTTCCAAAAGCCCTGCAATGGAAATGCCGTCGAATCCCGCGATGGAAATATCTTCCGGAATGGACAGGCCTGCTTCTTTGATGGCGGCGATCCCGCCAAGGCTGGCGTAATCGTCCGGGTAGAGAATACAGGTGGGCGGCTTTTTCAGCGCCAAAAGCTTCCGTGTTTCTTCTCCCGCCGCTTTCGGGTCATTGTAGACCCCTTCCCGTATATAGTCCTCCGGCACTTCAATCCCATGGGCTTCCAGAGTGCGGTAAAAGCTCGCGGTGCGCTCTCTGGTGACGGCGGAGTCCTTTCCATGGATGTAGGCAATCCGGGTGTGCCCCTGGGAAAGGATGTAGGCGAGCAGCTCCTGCATTCCTTCGGCATTGTCCGAAAGGATGGCGGCGGAATCGTTAAAGACATGGTCAATGGTTACGGTGGGGATGGGGCTGTGGATCAGCTCCAGGACTTCCGGCCTTTGAAAGTCGATGCAGGCAATCAGTGCTCCGTCGACGCCGCGGTAGCGGCAATGTTCCAGGTAGGACATTTTCCACTTTCCGAGCTGGTTATTCAGGAATGTGACGTCATATCCCCGCAGCTCGGCTTCGCTTTTCACCGCTTCCAGCACTTTGGAAAAATGAGGGTGGGTTAAGCCGCTGTTCTTATCGTCCACAAACAGGATGCCGATGTTATAGCTGTGGTTCGTCTTCAGCGCCCGCGCTGCCAGATTCGGAAGATACCCCATTTCCTTCGCCTTTTCCCGGATGTACTGCTTCCGTTCCTGGCTGATGTCGGGCAGGTCGTTCAGGGCCTTGCTCACGGTCGCTGTGGAGACGCCGCAGGCTGCCGCAATGTCTTTCAGGGATACCATCGGACTCCCTCCTCTCTTAATCGTTTTCGTATTTTTAAAATAACCCATTCCATATATTTTGTCAATAATTATTTTGTTTTCTTTTCAATTTTTGGCTATTTTATACAGAATCCCAAATCCAATTTTCGATGTTTCGCCAGAATCTCCGAGTGTTTTGTCTATTATTATCATATTTCCGCCGAATACGTTTCCCGTTTTTTGTCCAAAAGGGAAAATCCTTCCCTTCGCGGAATTTTTGATTGAAATTCCCGGACTTATGCCGTATACTAGGGTCAGAAACGCGGAACTCTTTCTTTTTGCGCTGTTCCTTAATCGTTTTCGTAAATTTTAAAAAAGGAGAATCTTTTATGAAATTCGGACATTTCGATGACGTGAGAAAAGAGTATGTGATCACCACTCCCAAGACTCCGCTCCCCTGGATCAACTACTTAGGCTGTGAAAACTTCTTTTCCCTGATTTCCAACACCTGCGGCGGCTACAGCTTCTACAAAGACGCGAAGCTCCTGCGCCTGACCCGCTACCGCTATAATAACGTCCCCTACGACAGTAACGGCCATTACTTCTATATTAAAGACGGCGACACCATCTGGAACCCCGGCTGGCAGCCCTGCAGGACTCCGCTGGATACCTACACCTGCCGCCACGGCCTGGGCTACAGCATCTTTACCGCATCGAAAAACGGCTTACAGGCAGAATCCACCGTCTTCGTCCCGGTAAATGATAACTGCGAAGTGACGAAGCTCACCCTGACGAATAACTCCCAGGAATCCAAGTCCTTCTCCCTGTTCTCCTACGTGGAGTTCTGCCTCTGGAACGCCATGGACGACATGACCAATTTCCAGCGGAATTTAAGCATCGGCGAAGTCGAAGTCCACGGCTCCACCATTTACCATAAGACCGAATACCGCGAGCGCCGGAACCACTACGCCATTTACCACGTAAACGCACCGGTGGACGGCTTTGACACCGACCGCGATACTTTCCTTGGAGCTTACCAGGGCGCGGATGCACCGGCGGTTGTCTGCGCAGGCGAGTCCGGGAACTCCATGGCCAGCGGATGGGCGCCCATTGCTTCCCATCACCTGAAAATCTCCTTAAATCCGAGCGAATCCCGCACCCTCGTCTTCGTCCTGGGCTACATTGAAAATCCGGTTGACCAGAAGTGGGAAGCCCTCCATGTGGTACGGAAAGAGCCGGCGCTTGCCATGATCAGCCGGTATCAGACCACCGAGCAGGCCGACGCCGCCCTGGAAGAGCTGAAAAATCATTGGGAAACCCTTCTCTCCCGCTTCACGGTAAAGACGCCGGAAGAAAAGTTAGACCGCATGGTGAATATCTGGCATCAGTACCAGTGCATGGTGACCTTTAACATGTCCCGTTCCGCCTCTTATTATGAGTCCGGCATCGGCCGCGGGATGGGCTTCCGGGATTCCTGCCAGGATCTTCTGGGCTTCCTGCACCTGATTCCGGATAAGGCCAGAGAGCGGATCCTGGACATTGCAGCCACCCAGTTCGAGGACGGCAGCGCCTACCATCAGTACCAGCCCCTGACCAAGAAGGGAAATATGGATATCGGAAGCGGCTTTAATGACGACCCGTTATGGCTCATCGCCGCCACCAGCGCTTACATCAAGGAAACCGGAGATACTTCGATCCTGGAAGAATCCGTTCCTTTTGACAATGACGAATCCAAGGCACAGCCTTTGATGGAGCATCTGCGCCGTTCCTTCCAGTTTACGCTCTCGCATCTGGGGCCGCATAAGCTGCCGCTGATCGGACGTGCGGACTGGAACGACTGTCTGAATCTGAACTGTTTCTCGGAGACGCCGGGCGAGTCCTTCCAGACCTGTGCGAATTTTGAAAGCGATAAGCCGGAATCGGTGTTCATTGCCGCGATGTTCGTGAAATACGGAAAAGAATACGCGGATCTCTGCGAGCTGACCGGAAATCCGGAAGAGAAAGCGGCCGCGGAAAAGGCTGTTGCGGAAATGTATGACGCGGTATTAAAGGATGGATGGGACGGCGAATGGTTCCTGCGCGCCTACGATGCGTTTGGCGACAAGGTTGGTTCGAAGGAATGTGCGGAAGGGCAGATTTATATTGAGCCGCAGGGCTTCTGTGTCCTGGCCGGAATCGGCGTGGAGGAAGGCCTGGCGGAGAAAGCGCTGGCTTCCGTGGAGGAGCGTCTGGATACGAAATATGGCGTTGTTCTTTTGCAGCCCGCTTACCAGACCTACCATGTGAACCTTGGCGAGGTTTCTTCTTATCCGCCCGGATATAAGGAAAATGCTGGTATTTTCTGCCACAATAATCCGTGGATTTCCATTGCGGAGACGGTTGTGGGCCATGGGAACCGGGCATTTGAGGCTTACCGGAAGATCTGTCCTGCCTATATCGAGGAGATCAGTGAGATCCATCGGACGGAACCGTATGTGTATTCGCAGATGGTGGCCGGGAAGGATGCGAAGAATTTCGGCGAGGCAAAGAATAGCTGGCTGACCGGGACGGCGGCGTGGACGTTTGTGAATGCTTCCCAGTATATTCTGGGGATTCAGCCGACGCTTGCGGGACTTTCCGTGAATCCCTGTATTCCGGAGGATTTCCCGGAGTATGAGGTGACGAGACTGTACCGCGGCGGGGTTTACCATATCACGGTGCAGAATCCGGAGCATGTGCAGAAGGGTGTGAAGGAGCTTCTGGTGGATGGCCAGAAAGTCGACGGCACGGTCATTCCGTATGTGGGAGGAAAAGAACATTACGAAGTAACGGTAATTATGGGTTAAGAGCCTATGAAAAGGCCCCACGGCACGGCGCTGTGGGGCTTCTTCTATATCGCGGCGCGGGTCTGTTTCGTTCTGGCACTTCTGCGTTTATTCGCGCCGGCCTGCCGGGCGGTGCCATCCCAGTGCTTCTGCATTTTTATTCGCGCCAGCCTGCCGGGCGATGCCATTCCAGTTCTTCTGCATTTTCATTCGTGCCGACCTGCCGGGCGGCACCATTCCGGTGCTTCTGCATTTTTATTCGCGCCAACCTGCCGGGCACGCGCCTGGCTTTTCACGGTTCTGCGCCCGGCCGTGCCGCGCATTCCCCTTAATTCATCAGTTTCATCAGGCTCGTATCCTCCGCGAATCCCGACGCATTGTACAGAAACAGCAAATCCGTATAGCCTTCCTCCGCAATCAGCTCCTCCAAACTGCTGTTAAAATACCGGATATCCACCATGTCCACCTGCTCAAAATCCCGGTACGTAAACGGCACAAAACAATTCGCATACGAATCCTTAATCACCAGCAGCTTCCGGCCATTTTTCACCTCGGTCTTCGCCTGGATCAGCGCCTGATTCCCGCCATAAAACACCGCATACTTATCCTTCGTTTCCAACATTTCCATATGGTATAAATCCTGGGAAGTCTCCTTCACCTGATTATATTGCAGCGTATATCCCCCTTCGTCCTCTCTCTCAAAACGCTCAATCGTATCCGGCACTTCTGCCTGGCCAATCTTCGACTCAATCGTCCCCAGAAACTCCGTCGTCAGCGTCTCCCGCTCATAATCCGCCAGCGAAACCGTCCCAAATCCCTTCTCCTCGGCCCATTCCCGGTACGTATAAAAAGCCGCCAGCGTCGTCCAATGATGATCCGTCCGATAATAAAGCTGTTCATTCAAATGGCTCTTCAGCACCGCTTCCGCGTCAAACCATGTCCCTTCCGGAACCGCGCTCCGAATCTGCTCCAGATAATCCGCCTCCCCGCTGTCCGGCGCATAAAGCGGCAGCTTATAATCCAGCACCTCCACCGCATTGGGCGCCACCAGAACCGTCATCCGATTCCCCAGAAACTGCTCCCGGTATTTTTCCAGAAAAGACGCCAGCAGTTGAATATTCGTCTGCGCCTGCGCCGTCTCAAACGTCCCCGCATGGGACTCGATCAGATAATCATCCTCCGCAAAATACACATCCTTAATCTCCTGCTTCCCCATGAGCCGCTCCACATCCGTTTTCAGCCCAATCCACGCATCCCGGCCGACAAATTGATCGCTCAGATACGTCTCATAATCCTGTTCGAACTCGCCGCTCAAAATTTCCTCCAGGTTCACGTCCGGAAGCTGGGCCAGGGCCCGGTTCTCCCGCTCGGAAAAATCTCGGCTTTTCTGCACCAGCGTAACGCCCGCAAACCCGAACACCGCTCCCAGAAACAAGAGGATCAGAAACCAGTTTTGTGCTTTTTTCATATCATGTCCCTCCTGTCAGAATCGGAAATACAAAAACGGATTATAGGTCGCGTCCACCAGATACGCCAGGGAAATGATGAAAATCCCAGCGTACCAGACAGCTTTCAGAAGCGTTCCGATCCAGGACGCTTCGCCCAGCCTTCCCATCACGCGCCCGGCAATCTTTTTCGGAATCATCGTGCAGGCAAACAGCAGGATCACCAGCAAAACGCCGTAATTCCCCAGCAGGTACAGGCTTTCTTCCCCAATGAGCTGCTGGCCGAAGCCGCCGAACATTGCCCGCAGATAGGAAAGGCAGTAGGACAGATCCTCGCATTTAAAGATCACCCAGCCCAGAATCACCAGAACCATCGTATAAACATTCCGAAGGACGCCCGGAAGCTTTTTCAAAGCGTTTTTAAATACAAATTTTTCCAGAATCAGCAGAATTCCGTAATAAACGCCCCAGAGCACATAGTTCCAGCTTGCCCCGTGCCAGATTCCGGTGAGGAGCCAGACCACCAGAATATTGCGGATCTGACGCGCCGCGCCCCTGCGGTTCCCGCCCAGGGGGATGTATATGTATTCCCGGAACCAGGAGCTTAACGAAATGTGCCACCTGCGCCAGAATTCCGTAATGCTTTTCGCAATGTACGGATAATTAAAGTTCTCCAGGAAATGGAATCCGAACATTTTCCCAAGGCCAATCGCCATATCCGAGTAACCGGAAAAGTCAAAATAAATCTGGAAGGTGTACGCAATGGCCCCAATCCACGCCGTCAGCACCGGAAGCTCGGCAGCCGGAAGCGCCATCACCGTGTCGCACAGCAGGCCGATATTATTCGCCAGAAGCACCTTTTTCCCCATCCCGATCAGGAAACGCGAAATGCCCTCCACAAAATCGTCGGACGTTTCCCGGCGGTTTTTCATCTGTTCCGCAATGGTCTTGTACTGCACAATGGGGCCTGCAATGAGCTGCGGGAACATCGAAACATAGGTTCCGTAATTGACCCAATTCGTCTGGACAGTCGTGGCACGTTTATAGACATCGATCGTATAAGACATTGTCTGGAATGTAAAGAAAGAAATCCCGATCGGAAGCGGGATGCCAAGCAATGGCAGGTCAAGCCCCGTCAGGCTGTTCACCGTACCGATCAGAAAATCCGCATACTTAAAAAAGCCCAGAATGCTTAAGTTCACCAGAACGGATACCAAAAGAAAGCCCTTCGCGGCCCGCTTCCTGCCCTGGTTTAAGCTCCTGTCAATCAGGCGGCCCAGGCAGTAATCCATCGTGATCGCAAACAGCATCAGGAAGACATACTTCGGCTCTCCCCATGCATAAAAAAAGAGGCTGAACAAAAACAGCACAAGGTTCCGCAGCTTCCGGGGCGCTATATAATAGAGTAGGAACACCGCCGGGAGAAAGCGGAAAAGGAACAGTAAACTGCTAAAAACCATGGTTTTCGCTTACTCGCTTTCTATATTTTTTACTTAAGTTTTACTTATATCGACAAAAAACTATTTACAATTAACGGATTCATTATATAATAGAGAAGAAGAAAAGGCAATTCAATTTTATGCGCAGGGGAGAACATATGGCAACACAAAAGAAAAGGAAGACGCCCAAGCCCGGCCGTCTCCTTCACATCGTCATTCTGATCATTTTTGTGCTGGTAATCTTTGAAGGGAAGATGTTGATCAGCATTTTTTCAAAGGGAGGCGTATCCTCCCGCGTCGCTTCCGAATTAAGCGAACTCTTCACCGGAGCCGAGTTCCAGACCGAGTCCGAAACCGACGCTGCGGAAGCCACGGAAGCCCCCGAAACCCAGTCCCAGGGCGAAGCCGTCTCCATCGGAGCCGCGCAGCTTTCCTCCCTCGGTCTTTCGGAGACTCCTGAGACTACCCAGGCAGCCGAAACGGAATCACGCCCCCAGAGCCCGGCCGTCGTTCCCGAACAGCCCACCCCCGTAGATGAATCCTACTTTGCAGACGCCACTTTCATCGGCGACTCCCGTATGGAAGGCTTCCACGTAAACTCCGGCATTTCCCAGGGAACTTTCTTAACCGGCGTTGGCATGACCGCGGAAAATATTTTCGAAACGCCCTTTATCAGCACGCCCTCCGGCGAACTGATCACCGTTTTCCAGGCCCTGTATAACACGACCTGCGAAAAATTCTACATCCTTCTGGGAACCAACGACCTTGGCACCTGGAACTGGACAGAATTCAAAGAAAACTACGCGATTGTCCTGGGCGAACTGAAAAAGCTCTCGCCAAACGGCATTTTCTACGTCATCGGCGTACCCTACGTAGAAGAGTCCAAAGTCACCACCGGCGAATACGTCAATAACGCGAATGTGGACACCATGAACGACCTTCTGATCGAAATCTGCGAGGAAGGCGGCTACTACTACCTGGACATCAATGAAATCCTTTCAAACGGCAGCCACGCCCTGAAGGACGGCGCTACCAGCGACGGCGTCCACCTGTACGAAGAGTATTGTAAGCTCTGGCTCGATTATCTGAAATCACATTACATAGAAAAAGGAGAAGACTCATGAAACAAGTACGTTACCTCATCGTTGCATTGCTCTGCATGCTGGTTTTTGCCGGCTGCGGAAAGACCGAAACGAAAGAAATCACGGCTGCTCCGTCCGACCTGGCCAAACAGCTGGCGGAAGAAACCGTCACCAGCGACACCCTCACGGAAGTCTCCGCGGATATCCTGGCATCCACCTACTTTGTCGACATGGCCCAGGTGGAATCCAGCTCCGCTTACATGAGCACCGGCGCTTCCGCCTGCGAAGCCGCCGTTGTAAAGTGCAAGGACAGCTCCTATGCTTCCGACGTCGAAAAGCTCTTTAAAGACCGCGTGACGAACCAGACCACCCTCTACTCCTCCTACAATGCCGGAGAGACCAAAAAACTGGACGCAGCCATCATTAAAACGTCCGGCCAGTACGTGGTTCTGTGTGTCTGCGACGACACTTCCAAAGCGAACGAAATCCTCACCGAAGCCGGATTCTGATCTATGGCAGTTTAAAAAAAACACGACCATGTATTGAGGCACCCTCCGTAAAGAGGGTGCCTCAATAGCTTTGTATCTCAATATAATATTTCGTGTTCTCTAAAACGGTGTAGCCTGTGGCTATGCCGTTTTTGCGGTATTCTGGCTTGGCTACCACAATCTTTTTCAATAAATTCGTGTACGATTTCAAGCGTTAATTTCGTAAGCTTTTAACAGGATTGCTCATTATAACCTCCTCCACCTGATATCCACTCACCGTTGGTGGCAGACCATTTTTCAGCAAACTTTTTGTTTCCCACCGCTGCTGTAAACGGTTTTGCCAGGAAATCTTTTATTGTTTTCAAAACGGTACTGTAATCATCCGTTTTCGAGTCGATTTTACGGACAAAAGCTCTCCATTTCTTCTGCATTGCTTCGTCATCATCAAAAATTGCAATTTGCCGAAACTGTTCAAGTGTGAAACTATGTCCACGATTTTCAAAAGTCTTTCTTAATGCTTCTGTTAGCGTTGCTCCATCGAAATCAAACTTATTCGCAAGATAATATATATCATAATAGTCTTTCATTCTACTGGAGAACTCCATAAGACTAAGGACAGCGTCGATCTTTTCGGCTATCGTTGTTTCAAGAGAATAGGTATTTACTGTCGGTGCGATAAAATCATCAAGCTGTGTCGGAATTTTTCGCTTTTCCTGTTTTGGTACAATGACATCGCCAACGCCGAAATCAATACTGAATGGAGTTCTTGTATTCTTAATGTGGGCAACTATCGATGCGCCAATACCCGCATATTTTTTTGCAACAGCAATAGGTGCAATATCCTTAATTTCAAAAGTAATAAAATCATTTCCTGTAGGGGTAGCTATAATTTCTTCTAATACAGATTTTAACCGTTCGGGAGTGTTGGGTACTTTACGAAGAAGAAAGTCAACATCTACCGTTACACGGCTGTCAAAATCGGTAACAGAATATATGAATAATCCGCCTTTCAGTATAAGGTTTTCAGAGTATTTAGATTTTTCCAAACGACGCAGAAACTCCTCTTGGCAGAAAAGTTGTAGGCAAAGTTGATAGCTTCTCCCACTTTCTTTTGCCTTGTTTTTCAATCTTGCAAGCACAGATGCAGCGATATCAGCCATTGAGTAACACCTCCATTATACTCATAACTTTTGTATAAAGTTTCATTTCTTTTGCATACCTTGAGAGGTTCGCAAGATTTTTATTTTTATCTGTTGCGTATGCGTTAACAGCCTTATTAAAAGTTTCGCTGTCAAGTTTTGTTCGATACTTAAAACAATCACATATTGTGCGTTCCCGGTCATATACCGCAAGCGCTATACCGTTAAAATCATCTGTGATTTTTCCTATTTGAAAAAATTGTTTTTGAATATAGTAAGCTTTTATTGGGAATTCTTCTATTTTTTTTATGGCACGAGATGCTGTTCTTGGCACGGCAACAGACCATTCACGAGGAGCAAAATCACTATATCCATAATGAAACAAGGCAGATTCCACGCAAACAATCCCTTGTGGAAGAAGCTCTCGTATCAACTGTTCTTCCGTAATTTGATTGCTTTGTGGAAACTGATAAACGCCTCGTCGGATTCTTTCGATAAAACCTTCTTTACAAAGTGCAGCCACATCATAATTCTTTATACCTTCTGCTGTAAAGTCAGCAGTTTTTGCAATACCACCTTTATTTTCGAGTACCGTTTTTACAATTTCTTTTTTATTCAAGCAAGCACCAACTTTCTGCACGCAATTATAAAATATCGTATGCATTTATTGTAACATGAATCAAAAGTAATATCAATAGCTATTGGCGGACAGTTTTCAAATATTGCATGCAATTCATTGATTTATATAATGACACTTCTATTTGCCTTTCACTATTTTTCAAACAAATCTGACTTAATAATCGCCAAAAAGGCGGCAGAGTCATTTAGCTCTGCCGCCGATTCCCTCCAATCATTTGGGCTGCTTACAAGGCAAAAAGGAAACAACTTCCTTACGAAGTGTCTCCTTTGGCCGTGCTTTTTCTTTCTTATTTTGCCTAAAACGTTCCTTTAATATCGCTCCAATGCTCATCCGCATAAGCGATCAGCTTATTCGCCTGCTCCAGCGACATCTCCGGGAAGAAGAAGAAAATACTGCTGGAACCATACTTCATAACCAAACGCTCGCAGTTCCGAATCCAATCCTCAAATTCACCGGAATATACCTTAATCCACAGGGATTTTCCCGCCGCAATCGCCTTGTCATAAATCACATCCCAGTCTTCCAGCGTCCCGTCCGGGCCCGCATCCCCGCTCGTCCACTGAAGCGCATCAATCCCTTCCACTTCCATCAGGGCATCCATATGCTTGATCGCATCCGGCCCGTCCAGATGGTACAGTACATGATCCGCCTTGGTTGCCTGCTCCTTTAAGGAATCCAGCACGAATTCCCGGAAACCGTTTGGCGACATCATTGCGGAAAAATCGCACTGAAGCTTCGTCGTCTTGCCGGGACCCCAGATCTGGAATACCGTGTAGGCATTTCCGCCCTCATCGTCCTTAATAATGTCATAAAAACGGTCGAAATAGTCATAATACAGGGCCGTCACCTGATCCACACGCTCTTTCACGATCTCCGGCTCGTCAATGGTATCGTAAAGCATCTCCTGCGCCCCGCGCAGGGAGGCCAGCACATCCACATTTTCCATCAGATCCGGCATGTCCACATAGAAATCATCCCCGGCCAGCTCCCGGCATTTCTTTACCAGGTCGATGTGCTTTTTGAACCATTCGTTCTCCGGGTCAAACTTGAATTCCGGAACGCCTTCCCAGTCCTCCAGACACGGCTTGAACCATACGGTATCTTCTTTAAAGCCAATGTCTGACCCCAGGTAAGCCGCCAGCGAACCCGGCCCAAAATCCACGTTCAGGTTCGGAAAGCTCTCCGCCAGGAACAGATGGTTCTCGCAGAAGTGGCGGTAGCGCGCAACGATCCGCTCCGCATTCTGGTATTTGTCCTCCATGTCTTTCCACTTCAGCTCTTCCGGCAGGTTGTAGTATTTTCCCTGGCAGATCACGTCGCTGTAGCCGCCTTCCACCGGGCGGTTATCGGACAGATGCTCGATCTCCGGCTTTCTGGCCACTACGCACATCAGCGGACGGCCGGTATTTTTGTGTTCCCAGTAATTCCGGAATTTCTCTTTGGTTTCTTCCCAGTTCTCTTTGTACATCATGGTAAAACACCCTCCTTTTTGATTTCCGCATGTTAAGATGATTATAGCGGTTCAGGCAGAAATTTTCTTCTACTTCCTTCCAAAAATCTTATACTTTCTTACGCATTTCACCTGGGGAAATCCCCATGTGTTTTTTGAACAGGCGATAGAAATTCGAGGTGTTGGTAAATCCGCACTCCTGCTCCACTTCCTGGAGGCTTAAGGAACTGTTCTGCAAAAGCTCTGCCGCCTTTTTCACCCGCTGTTCCACAACGTATTCCCGCAGGTTCTTTCCGGTCACCTTTTTAAAATAGGCCGAAAAATAATTCGGACTCATATAGGCCAGCGTCGCCGCTTCCTCCAGCGTGACTTTCTTATCATAATTTTCTTTTATGTACGTGAAGGCCTTCTCCAGGCGCTTCATCTGTTTTTTCCGGACGGACAGGCTTTCTTTCTGAAGCTCCCCTTTCTGGTAATGGCGCATCAGGATCGTCAGAAGCCGGAGCACGTTCGCCTTGATCATCAGGCGGAAACCTACGCTCTGTTCCTGATATTCCGCGAAAGTTTCTTCCATGATCCGGGTCATGACCGGGGTGTATTCCTCGGTGCGGTCGATTTTATTCTGAAAGTTGCTGCCCCGCTCCAGAAACGGGAGGAGGTAGTCGTATTCCAACGTCTGGGTGCCGTCGGAAATCAGCTCCGTGGCAAAGGTCATGACCAGAAGCTCCATCTGCTCGGCGGCCGTCCAGCCGTGCACGTCAATGTTATTGAAAATGATCATGTCGCCCGCTTCCACCTGGTAGGTGTGCCCGTTCACGTAATAGCGCCCTTTTCCGGAGAGAATGCAGGTCACTTCCATAAATTCGTGCCAGTGGTAGTTTTCCGGCTCGCCTTCTGCCCTGGGGGCCTCATAGCGGAAGATGGCGAAGGGGAAATTCCGGTCCAGGCGGATTTCATCTTTCTGTATCTGCAAGGTTGTCGTCTCCTGTCTCTTTTTTCCCAGTATACAATAAAGGAGAGAACCCGTCAAACAGGATTCTCTCCTTTTTTCTCCTCTGTCTCAATGTTTCGGCGGTGTGGTCGGCTTCGGGGGTGTGGCACAGCCATGGCACTGGCTGCAGTTCCCGCCGCAGCTTCCTTTCCCCTGCTTCTTATCCCGATACATGCTGCGCCCGGCAAGGAATACCAGCGCCGCCACGATCAGCAATACGATAAAGGTTCCCATCTTCAGACCTCGCTTTCTATCACCGTTCAGCCGCCGTCTGTGCGGCTGTTTCTACGCTTTTCTTTCCAAAAGTTAGCTTTTTCTAACTATTGATACGATACCACGTTTCCGGCTTCCTGTCAAGGCCTTTATCCGAACACCACGTCCAGCACCATCATCATCAGAAACCCCGCCGCGAACCCGGCCGTCCCGGCCCTGGTGCGCATCCCTTTTACCGTTTCCGGGAGCAATTCTTCGATAACCACAAAGATCATCGCCCCAGCCGCGAAGGACAGGCACCAGGGCAGTAAACGTTCGATGGTTCCGGCAAAGCAGAGCGTAACCGCTGAAGCAAGGGGTTCCACGATCCCGGAGGCAGTCCCGGCCAGAAACGCCTTTTTCCGGCTGCTGCCCGCCGCCCGCATCGGCATGGAAATAATGGCCCCTTCCGGAAAATTCTGGATGGCAATGCCGATGGCCAAGGCAAAAGCGCCCGCCATCCCGAATTCATCACCCGCCGAGACGGCCCCTGCAAAGGCCACGCCCACCGCCAGCCCTTCGGGAATATTATGAAGCGTCACCGCGACATACAGAAGCGACTGGTTCTGCCGCTCCAGCTTCGCCGCCATCCGCCCGATCCACGCTAAAAACAGCATCCCCAAAAGGAAACCGCCCACCGCCGGGACACAAGCCAGGAACCCGTTTCCGCTTCCCGCTCCCATCTCCAGGGACGGGATCAGCAGGGACCACACAGACGCCGCCACCATGATCCCGGAAGCAAAGCCTAACAGGCACTTTTCCACCTTTGTATTCAGACTCTTTTTCAGGAAAAACACGCAGGCTGCCCCCGCAGAGGTCCCCAGAAACGGGATCAGAATTCCTACGGCTGCATTCATCGCTTTTCTCCGTTCCGAAACGTTACTGTTATGCTATGCGATACGGGGCAAAAGGGTGCGTGGCAGTCCCAAAAAGTCCTCTTTTCCGTGACCGGCAAATGGGCGCCGCCGCGAATATCGGGCATGGACTTTACAGGGAAGCCAGTTTTTTGCCGAGTTCCCGGCAAGCTTCCTCGTCGTCCGGCTGCGGGTCATTGTTGCAGATCAGTCCTTCGCCGCCAACGATCTCCGCGCCGGCGTTCTGCATCCGTTCCACCCATTTGCGCATCCACTCGCCATCGCCCCAGTCATAGGAGCCAAACAGCGCGATTTTCTTTCCGGAAGCAAACGCCTCTACGTCGGATACGAAGGGATCGGCGGTTCCCTCATCCAGCTCTTCGTCGCCCATCGCGGAAGCGCCCAGGGCGAAAACGGCGCAGTCCTTCAGTTCAGCGGCGGAAATGCTGTCCATATCCACAACTTTAGCTTCCTTTCCGGCTTCTTTTACGCCTTCACCGATGCATTTCGCCATTGCCTCTGTATTTCCGGTACTGCTCCAGTAAACTACCATAATCTGATCCATGATTTTTCTTTCCTCCTGCATACTGATTTAGTTTGCCATTACAAAATTCCCCTGCTTTGCTTCCTGCTCCAGAATCGCGGTCAGAGCGGCTCCGCTGCTGGTGTGGCTGCGCACCACTTTCGCGTTTGTGCGCTTCGCGCCGTCCATGGCGCATTTGACCATTTTATGGGAAACCGTGTTTGTGAACAAAACAAAGAGATCCGGCTGGCCCATCTGTTTGTTCAGATCCGCTGACATGTGGGTGAATACCTTTGCTTTGTGATTGAAGCTTTTGCAGATTTTTTTGTACTGACAGACCATACAGTCATGGCCGCCGATGATGACGATACTCATAAATGTGTCCTCCTTTTTATACCGGCTGAGGGAGTCTTTCCTGGAGCGCGCCCCAGATCCCCATCCCGTTTCTGACTGCCTCGGTCAGGCTGGTTTTGACTGCTTCGAAAAGCTGAAACTGCTTTTTCGTCTCTTCGACGTTTTCATAGACTTTCCAGTAGCCGGAGTAGAGATAATTCTTTCCTCCGTAAGTAATAAAACCTTTTACGTCGCCCAGGGGGTAGCCCAGGAAAACGCCCATTTCGTGTGGAAACGCCTGCTTCTTTTCCCGGCAGGCGGCAAAGCGCGCGGCGAGCCTTCTCAGCATGCAGTCCATGCAGCTCTCCGAGTAACCCCATTCTTTCAAAAATTCCCGGATTTCCGGCAGGGCCAGCACGCGTTCCAGCTCCACCCTACGGTATACCAGCCAGATGCTCTTTCGCGGCCCCTGATAGAGCAGCCGGGCGGAAAGGCCCGCTCCTTCCGGGAAGGCGTCCCTGGGGGCCGTCAGACGGTCTTCCAGGATTAAAAGATTCGAGGGTTTCAGTCCGGCCAGGACAGGCGCACACTGTCTGGCGATTTCCATTTCAAGCTTTGCGTTGGGTTCCTTAGACACCTTTGACCTCCTTGAGTTAGTTTTATCTAACCAGAGGATACTATATTTTTTCCTCTTTGTCCAGAGGGAATATTGAGAGATTTTCTCAATTTATCTCAAAAAGATGGGCCGCTGGCACGTGGTTTTCGCTGTTTGCGCAAAAACAGCCCGGCCAAAAGCCGGACTGTCTATGTAATCTCCAGGGTATCTACGTTTCTCTTATTTGTCTTTCACCGGGCCGATCAGACCTTCCCGGTAAGCGCCGATGTATTCCATGCAGTAATCATCCATGCCCAGCAGAGCCTCGGTCGCATAGATCAGGCCCATCATATCGCGGTTCGTGGGATCCAGGATCGCGCTGTCCAGGCCGGCGTTCATGGCCAGAACCGTGAAGCCCAGGTTCAGGAGCTTGCGAACCGGCAGGTTAAAGGAAATATTGCTGACTGCGGCGGTGATGTGGATATCCGGATACTGGCTGCGGATGGTGCGCATTACGTCGGTAATCATGTTAATGCCGTCTTCGGAGGTGCAGAGCATCTCGATCAGGGGATCGATGTGGATGCGGCTGGGCGCAATGCCGTATTCTTTGGCTTTCGCCATGATGTTGTCAAACACGCGCAGACGGTCTTCCGCACATTTCGGGATTCCGGTGTCGTCGCAGAGCAGGGCGATGACTTCCCATTTGGTATCCTTGATTTCCGGGAAGATGATATCGACTTTGTCGCCTTCCATGGAAACGGAGTTAATGATGCCGGGGCGTTTACAGAACTTATACGCCTCCTTCAGGATTCTGGGGCTGGGGCTGTCTACCGCCAGCGGCAGATCGGTCACGCTCTGTACCAGGTCGATCATCCATTTCAGCGTCTCTAATTCCACTTCTTCTTCAACAGATGCGCAGACATCGATGTAGGTCGCGCCGGCATCCGCCTGCTTTTTCGCAATTTCTTTGATCCATTCTTCGTTTCTTTCCGCAATGGCTTTTCCCATGGACGGGATGGAACCATTAATTTTCTCGCCAATTACAATCATGTGAAACCTCCTGCTTTTTGTTTTTCTTTGTTTCAAACTTTTTCCGCAATCTTATCCCCTGGAGTGCGTCCTGTTGTTCAGGTGTTACTGTTCAGGTTGCCTAGCCTGCCTGCGCTCTTCGCCGCTTTCTGGTGAGTTCTTCCGTCTCTCGCCGCAAAGTCCGCTTCGGCTGCTGTGCATTTTCCATAAAATAATCATACCAGAACTCCGCGAAAAAAGCAATTACGCAATTACAGAATGATTGACTTTTTCTCTCTAATATACCATAATAGACACTGGAGGTTACTTACCATGAAATTACAGCAACTGTTAAGCTACACCCGCAAAGCCGTGGACGAATACCAAATGATTGATCCCGGCGACCGCATTGCCATCGGCGTCTCCGGCGGCAAGGACAGCCTTACGCTCCTCTACGCCCTGCATGGCCTGCAGCGCTTCTATCCGAACCCCTTCGAGCTGGAGGCCGTCACCGTTTCCCTGGGTTTCCCAGGTTTCGACCTGACCCCGGTAAAGGCCCTCTGCCAGGAGCTCGGCATCCGCCACACCACCGTGGAAACGCAGATCGGTCCCATCATCTTCGAAGACCGCCGGGAAGAAAACCCCTGCTCCCTCTGCGCGAAAATGCGCAAAGGCGCCCTGAACCAGGCCGTAAAAGAAATGGGCTGCAACAAAGTGGCCTACGCCCACCACCGGGAAGACATGGTTGAAACCATGCTCCTCTCCCTGATCTACGAAGGCCGCTTTCATTCCTTTTCACCCCGGACCTACTTAGACCGCATGGACTTAACCGTCATCCGGCCCCTGATGTTCGTCCCGGAAGCGGATGTGATCGGCTTCAAAAATAAATATGCCCTCCCTGTGGTCAAAAACCCCTGCCCGGCGGACGGCCACACCCGGCGGGAATACGCTTCCGAACTGCTTCGGGAACTGAACCGGGAAAATCCGGGCGTCTGCGAGCGTATGTTCACCGCCATTTTAAACGGGAATCTCCCCTCCTGGCCGGAACGCATCCCTCACATCCGCGGAAAACAGGCCTAAGCGCCGCCCGCTCCGTCATCTGGAAACAATTTTAGAAATAGTTCATATTTTTTTAGATTTCCAAACTGTTATTTTCCCTGAAAATATGCTATTCTTAAACAAAATCAGCATGTTTCAGGCCCGTCCGGGCCAATTCTTATGACAGGAGCGATCATCAATTATGAAAGAAAAAATCCAACGATTCATGATGGGCCGTTACGGCATTGACGACCTTTCCAAATTTCTGCTCTGGGTCACAGCGATCCTGTGCATCCTGAGCCTGTTTTTCCGAAGCGGGATCTTAAACGGCCTCGTATTCCTTGGCCTTGTGGTTCTGTATTTCCGTATGTTTTCCAAAAACTACGCCAAGCGCAGCCAGGAAAACGAAACCTACTTAAAATACCAGAACCGTTTCACCGGCTTCTTCAAAAAACAGAAAGACCTGGCCGAACAGCGGAAAATCTATCACATTTATTCCTGCCCGAACTGCAAGCAGAAAATCCGCATCCCCAAAGGCAAAGGCAAAATCTGCGTCACCTGCCCCAAATGCCGCACCGAATTCATTAAAAAGAGCTGAGGTGCCCCATGTTTGGATACGTAACCATCAATAAATCAGAACTGAAAGTAAAAGAATACGAGCGCTACCAGGCCTTTTACTGCGGTCTGTGCAAGGTGTTAAAAGAGCGCTACGGACGCATTGGCCAGATGACCCTGACCTATGACATGACCTTTCTTGTGATCCTCCTGACGGGCCTGTACGAGCTTCCGGACACGATGGAAACCCATCGCTGCATTGCCCATCCCCAGGAGAAGCACCCGATGCTCTACAACGAGGCGACTGCCTACGCCGCGGATATGAACATCCTTTTAACCTATCACAACTGCATGGACGACTGGTTCGACGACCGGAATGTGGTCAAGCTTTCCACCGCCCGCGCTCTTGAAAAAAAATACCAGAGCCTGGAGTCCCGTTATCCCCGCCAGAGCGCCGCGATGACTTCCTACATGGAAAAAATCCGCAAAGGCGAAGCGGAAAAAAACGAGGATCTGGATCTTTTATCCGGCTGTACCGGTGAACTGCTGGGCGAACTCTTCGTCTGGAAAGAAGACGAATGGGCCGATACCCTGCGGCAGACCGGTTTTTATCTTGGGAAATTCATCTACCTGATGGATGCCTGGGACGACCTGAAAAAGGACCAGAAGAAGAATCATTATAATCCCTGGCGGCATCTGGCTTCCCAGCCGGACTTTGAAGAAACCTGCCACCGGATCCTCACCATGATGATGGCGGAATGCGCCAGACATTTCGAAAAGCTCCCGATTCTCCAGGAAGCGGAAATTCTCCGAAATGTGATCTACTCCGGCGTCTGGTCAACTTATAATCGAAATTTACGGAAACAGGAGACTGTTCAATGATACCAGATCCTTATAAAGTGTTGGGGATCAGTCCCGACGCTTCAGACGAAGAAGTGAAAAAGGCCTACCGCACGTTAAGCCGGAAATACCATCCGGATGCAAACGTCGGTGCGCCGAACATCAAAGAAATCGAAGAAAAATTCAAGGAAATCCAGGCGGCCTATCACCAGATCATGGACGCCAGAGAACACGGCGGCACAGGCTATGGCACCTCCCAGGATGCGAACAGCGGCCAGAGACGCTCCGGCGGCTATGGATACGGCGGAGGGTATGGCGGTTACGGCGGTTTTGGTGGTTTTGGCGGCCAGCAGCAACAAAATTACGGAGGAAACAGTCAGGATTCCCTCCGCTATCAGGCCGTGGCCAACTACATTAATTCCGGACACTATCAGGAGGCCTTAAATGTCCTCTCGTCAATTAACGATCGGTCGGCCTCCTGGTATTATTACAGCGCCCTGGCCCATTCCGGCCTTGGCAACAATATTAAAGCGATGGATTATGCGAAACAGGCCGTTCAGATGGAACCCAATAACCCGAACTACCAGCAGCTTCTCTCCCATCTGGAATCCGGCGGCGCCTGGTACAGTTCCATGGGCGATGCCTACGGCGCGTCCGGAGCCGGCGGGGATATCTGCTGGAAGCTTTGCATGTTTAATCTGTTCTGTAACTGCTGCTGCCGGCCGTTTTGATGTGCAGATACCGGGATTCTCCCCGGCGTTTGCGCACCTTGGTGAGCCCGGCTACTTTGTTGTAAACCCAGAAGGAATACAGAAGCACATTGTGCATCTTTCCGATCCGATCTCTTGTCGTACCCCGGTACAGGGAGCCTCCGCTTTGCATGGGGGCTTTTTCTTTTACCAGGGCGATCAGATCGGATTCTTTCTCAACGGGCGCAGAAATCCGGGTATACGCGGTTCCCACGCAGTCCATCCGGTGGGAATCGCTTCCGCCAAAGCCCGGCAGGCCGTACTCGTTGGCGGTTTTCCGGGCGAGCATGTTGGCCTGGGCGGGTTCGCAGGCGTTAAAGGTTTCCATAAAATCAAACTTTTTCAAAATCTCTTTGTTTTTCTTATAATAGCGGGTGTGCATCAGGCTCATGTACTTCTCCCCATAGGGGTGCGCAGGCCCGATGATCCCTCCAAAGGTATGCACGATAAAAATCAAAAGCGGCAGAGGCATGCCCCGAAGCTCCAGAATCCTCAGCTTCACATTCTCCGGCATGATCACCAGCATATGGCCGGCGTTTATGGTGTCGTACTCGATCCCTTTCAGAACCACAAAATCCGTGTGCCGCTGACCCTTGATATTCTTTTTCCAGTAGCGGTACGCGTCATAGCTGTTATGATCCGTGATCAGCATCCCGTCATACCCCAGTTCTTTTAACCGGACAATGTACTCCTCCAGACTCACTTTTCCATCCAAAGATCCCTCTCTTGTATGGCAGTGCATATCGAATTTCAAGCTCAGGCCTCCTTAAACTGCGTGATCGGAAGAATGATATTGACTCCGTTTGGATTGATGCAGATTCCCTTGGCCGGCTCTTTGACGATCAGCTTCAGTTTTTCATAGGGAACAACTGCGGTGCGGAACTTTTTCTCCCGGTTGAATTTCTGGAACTCCCCGATATCCGTGAATAACGGCTGGTAGGCGTCCCCGTTTTTCAGTTTCAGGAAAGGCACCATGTTTTTGTCCTGAACAGCCATGATATACGTTCCCTTGCGGAAATGGGCAAGCAGCTCTTCTTCCCTCTCCTTGAGTTCCGGCGTCACCTGCGGCTTGGCTTCCTTGCGCAGCTCCTGCATGAAATACAGGGCCGTCAGCATCAGTTCCGGATTTTCCACCCGAACTTTCCCTTCCGGAATCTGGGAGGCGTCCGGTCTGCGCACCAGGGCGTTTAAGGCCACTTTCGCGGGCTTTTCGCCGCCCATATCCAGGGACAGTACGTTAATGCCCATGGCGTAAAGGCTGGAATAGAAAACTAAAAACTGACGGTTTTCAAGCTTGGCAAGCTGCAGCGGAATCTTTTTTTCCAGGAATTCTTTCGCTGTTTTTCTGGCGGTTTCTTCTGTGCGGAACAGCAGGACTTCGTCGTCAAAGCTTTCGGGATCCTCGTATACGAAGGGCATTTTCGTGCACGGGGATAAAAATAAGAAAATTTCTTTTGCGTCCTTGAGCTCCTGCAGAAGAGCCATTTTTTCGTTGTTTTCCATAGTGCTTCCTTTCTTTTTCGCTTCTTATTATTTCTGAATTTGTTCTCAGCCATTCATAAACCGGCTTAAAAAATCTTTTGTCAGCGGATTTTGCGGATTTCCGAAAATCTGCTCCGGTTTTCCTTCTTCGGCAATGACGCCGTTTGCCATAAACACCACATGATTCGAAACATCCCTGGCAAATGCCATTTCATGGGTCACGATGATCATCGTCAGCCCCTCTTTCGCCAGCGTGCGCATGACGGAGAGGACTTCGCCCACCATCTGAGGGTCCAGCGCCGACGTGGGTTCGTCGAACAGCAGAAGCTCCGGCTCCATGGCCAGTGCTCTGGCGATGGCCACACGCTGTTTCTGGCCGCCGGAAAGCTGCCTGGGCCTTGCATTGATGTAAGGAGCCATGCCGACTTTTTCCAGGTAGTTCATCGCGCTTTTCCGGGCGGTTTCCTTGTCCTTTTTCAGAACCTTGACCTGTCCGACCATACAGTTTCCAAGGACGGTCATGTTGTTGAAGAGGTTAAAGTTCTGGAAGACCATTCCCACCTTTGCACGGTAATCCGGCGCGTTGATCTTCGCGCTGGCAATGTCCGTGTCATGGTACATGATTTCTCCGGTGGTGGGCGTTTCCAGCAGGTTCATACACCGCAGAAGCGTGGATTTTCCGGAACCGGATGCGCCGATGATGCAGGTCACGTCGCCGGGATGGACTTCGAAGTCGATATCCCGCAGGACGACATTTTTTCCGAAGGTTTTGCTTAGATGCCTGACCTTGAGAAGTGCTTGTTCACTCATGCTAATTCTCCTCCTTTTTATCCCCGGAATAACGGTACATGCCGCTGGTGTGGGCCAGGGTATCCGTGGTCGCCAGATCGTAGTTGTCTGCGCCGTCCATCTTACTCTCCCAGAAGCGTAAGATCCTGGAACAGGTGAAGGTGAGGACGAAATAGATCACCATGGTGATGGTAAAGGCTTCGAAGTACGTGTACAATGCGCCTGCGATCCCTTTTGTGGTATAGAATAATTCTACTACACCTATGATGGAAAGTACACAGGTATCTTTAATATTAATGATCAGATTGTTGCCGATTTGGGGCATGATGTTGCGCAGGGCCTGGGGAAGGATGACGTTCATCATGGTCTGCACGTGGGTCATGCCGATGGCTTTCGCCCCTTCGGTCTGGCCCGGATCGATGGACAGGACGCCGCCCCGGACAGTCTCCGCCATGTAGGCTCCCGTATTAATCGAAACGATGAAAAATGCGGCAAACCACATGGACATGTTGATGTTAAAGACCGCGGCGGAACCGAAGTAGATGAACATGGCCTGACACATCATCGGGGTTCCGCGGAAGACTTCCACATAAATGTTCAGGATCAGGCGCACGATCCACATCCCGACGCGTTTAACGGGGTGATCCTTTGGGGATACCGGAATCGTCTGGATGATCCCTACCAGAAATCCGATGATACATCCAATCAGGGTTCCCACAAGGGCAATAATCATGGTTCTTCCCGCGCCGGCCGCGAAGGATGGCGCATATCTTTGAAGGATATAGACAATTCTTCCTCCGAAATCTTCTGGCATTCTTTTTCTCTCCTCTTCAAAAAGGGCACGGGAACCGGTTTTCGTTCCCGTGCCTGAACATCGTGCTTCTTATTTATTCGGAAAGCGGCTGAACTGCAATCGCTTCGTCCATCATTTCTGCGAAATCTTCTTCTGTCATTTTGCTTAAAACGCTGTCGATCTGCTCTTTCAGCTCGGTGTTCCCCTTCTTCATGGAGATTCCGATGTTGATCTCTTCATCGGATACTTCGAAAGCGCCGTCGGTGCCGGAGAAGTCCAGAAGTTTGAAATCCGGGTAAGCGACGCAGGCTGCCATACCGGTGGGCATATCGGTTACGACGATGTCGCATTTTCCGGCGTCAAGGGCTACCAGCATGGCCGGTGCGGATTCCTGGGCCGGGAGGATGTTCGCGTCTTCGATCTGCGGCAGGCAGACGGTGTACCAGATGGTGTTCTGCTGGGAGGTCGCGGTCGCACCCTTTAAGTCTGCTACAGAAGTCGCGTCAGCGTATTCGCTGTCGGCTTTCGTCAGGGTGATGATGGATGCGTAGTAGTACGGCTCTGAGAAGTCTACCATCGCCATACGCTCGCTGGTAATGGACTGGCCTGCGATGACGCAGTCTACGGTGCCGGACTGTACGGCCGGTACGAGGGAATCCCAGTCAAGTTTTACGATTTCGAGTTCGTAGCCGAGTTCGTCGCAGATGTGCTGGGCCATCATGACGTCGTAGCCGTAGGCGTAGTCGGAACCGCCGGAGATCGGGACGGCACCGTTGGAGTCGTCGGGCTGGGTCCAGTTATAGGGGGCGTAGCCGCATTCCATGGCGACGCGCAGGGTTTTGCCGGTGCCTGGCTTCTCTGCATCCGCGGCCGCTTCTTCGGTTTCGGCTGCCTCAGTGGTTTCTTCCTCAGTTTCAGCCGCTTCCGTGGTTTCCTCTTCCGTCTCGGCT
>JAUNPS010000078.1 GCA_030536575.1 Eubacteriales bacterium
CCCCCGACCCACGGCTTAGAAGGCCGTTGCTCTATCCAGCTGAGCTACAGACTCAAAAAGCGGGTGATGGGAATCGAACCCACGTATCCAGCTTGGAAGGCTGGTGTTCTACCATTGAACTACACCCGCGCAGTCGGGGTGACAGGATTCGAACCTGCGACCTCCTGGTCCCAAACCAGGCGCTCTAGCCAAGCTGAGCCACACCCCGGATTGTCTCTCGTCCTGTTCTCTCTGACGCAAGACACATTATATTATAAGTTCCTCAGGTTGTCAACACCTTTTTTTCAAATTTTTCAATTTTTTTCTACAACTTCGGGAAGCCCCTGGCGTCCGGAAACGGGGCATTCGGCTCTGCGGCCTGCGCCCCGCGGGACTTTTTCAGAGATAGTTTATCGTGTAATGCGCTTCGCCCTGGCGGTCAATTTCCATGATGATAAAGCTGGGCTTACGGCCTTCCTGTCTTGGATAGGAAAGGCTTCCCGGATTCAGGACGGTCACGTCGTCTGCAATCTCCAGGTAGGGTCTGTGGGTGTGGCCGAACATGACGATATCGGCGCCTCTGGAAACGGCCTGGCGGCGGATTTCCTGGGTGTTTAAGGATACATAGTAGTAATGGCCATGGGTGATCAAAACCCGGTATTTGCCCAGCATGAATTCTTCTTCCCGCGGGAGGTCACAGAAAAAGTCGTTGTTGCCGCTGACGATGTGGCAGGGGCATTCGGCGATCTGGCGGATGTAGTTTTCGCTGCCTTCGACGTCTCCCAGATGGATCAGGCAGTCGATGGGGGATACTTTTTTCAGGACAATCTCCAGGTTCCGGTCATGGCGGTGGGTGTCGCTTACGATTAGGATTTTCATGGCGTCAGGCCTCCCACAGGGCAGCGTAGAGCTGTTCTTTCATGGCGCGGAGGGCTTTGCCCCGGTGGCTGAGTTCATTTTTGGTTTCCGGCGGCAGCTCTGCGGTAGTGCACTGGTACTGGGGCAGCCAGAAAATGGGGTCGTAGCCGAAGCCGTTTTCGCCCTGGATTTTGTGGCCGATGATGCCTTCGATGGTGCCGCGGGTGGTCAGGAGGCGGCCGTCGGGGAGGGCGGCGCAGATGGCGCAGACGAAGCGGGCGGTGCGTTTTTCGTCGGGGACACCGGACAGGCGCTGGAGGAGGTTGTTGTTTTTGATGTCGTAGGAGGTATCTTCGCCCAGGTAGCGGGCGGAGTAGATACCGGGTTCGCCGTTTAGGTAGTCGATTTCCAGGCCGGAGTCGTCGGCGAGGACGATGGAGCCGGTTAGGTCGCGGATGGTTTCGGCTTTGATTTTGGCGTTTTCTTCGAAGGTTTGGCCGTCTTCGTGGATGGTGGCGTGGATGCCGGCGTCTTTTAGGGACTGGATGGGCACGCCGAGGTCCGCGAGGATCATGCGGATTTCTTTCATTTTTCCTTCATTTCCTGTTGCGAAGATTATGGTTTTTTTCATCTTCTGAACTCTTCTCTCTCGTTTTTTGGTTTTGTGGGTCGGAGGGTCCGACGGACTACTCCGATTATAGCATTTGATGCGGTGTCAGGCAATCTTTTTTATTACAATGGGATAGGACGCCGCAAATGGCTCCGTAAAGGAGGACGCCGCCGTAAAAGGACGCCACAAAAGGAGCTTCGTAAAGGCAGACGCCGCCGTAAAAGGACGCCACAAAAAGGGCTCCGTAAAGGAGGACGCCACCGAAAAGTCGAAAACCTTCCGGGGAACGGGGCAACGTCATCGTCAAACTTCCCCTAACTGCGACTAAGACGCTCAGGAGAGCCTTCGCGGCTAAGTCTTAGTAAGGGGCGATTTCGACTCTTCCTAAGTGCGCCCCTCGGAACACGTCCCCGGCCGATTTCCGCCTTCCCGGCGGCTGACTGTGAAATCTCACAACGTTCTATGCTGGGCGGCGGCTATCTGCTTATAGGGGTGGAGCGCCTGCACTGGGTGAAATTTCACAATGCTCTATGCTATGGGCGGATCGCATACGCCGGTTGGGACTTCACAGCGCTCTACGCTGGGCGGCGGCAGTCAGTTTGCGGGAACGCCTGCGCTGGGCGAAACCTCTCACTAGGACGTGTATGCCTTCAGGCACACATTGCACCCATAGCTCTCTTCTGCCCGCGTCCACACATATCCCGTCTGGCTGATATAGCCCTCTCCATCGGAGATGATGACGCCTGCGGTATTCTCGTCCGCCTGGTATTCGGCTGCGACGGGATATAGCGTGTCGGGCGTGCGGATTTTTACGATGACGGCGAAGGGCTGGCCGGCGGTCAGTACGACTGGCTCTGGCAGGGTTACGGTGTAGTAGCCGGCCAGGTCGAAGCGGCCTGTGGCCGCAGGCTCCCAAACAACCAGGGAGGAAGTATCCTCGAATTGCGCTGCTACGTAGATTTCGTAGGTGGTGTTCGGGCCGGTGGCGTAGAAGCCGACGGCTTCCAGGCTTTCTGTTCCCTGGGGTGTGTAGACGTTTGCGAAGTAGCATTCCGAGGAATTGTAGCCGAGCTGGCCTACCCAGCCGCAAAGGTCTGTCTGGTAGATGTTGGCATAGTTGTCGGTGTCTTCGACTGCGGCGTAGGAGACGCAGCAATCGGTGATCAGCGCGTCTTCGTAGGATACGTAGAAAATGCCGTCTTCTCCGAACCGGCTTCCCCAACTGTTCTGGCAGATAAAGGCTCCGTCGTTTCGCACCTGGTAGGTGAAGTTTTCAGCTGCATAGTAGTCGTCCCAGCCGATGATCAGGATATCGTGGTTGGCTGGTTCGTCTCCGGTATAGCAATAGGAGTTGTTTAGCTGGCTGTAGTAAACGGAACCTTCAAGGCTTCCCTGGGTATCTACGTAGACGGAGGATTGCACCGCGCCGTAGCGGTAGATTTCCCGCTTGATTTCGTCCAGGGTGCCGTCTTTGATCATGTGCATTTCCTGTACGTGTTTTACCGGGGAGAGGTTGTCCGGGGAATAGCCGTCCCCGTAAACGTCGTCTTCTTCCCGCACAGGCCCTGTCCAGGAGGCCAGGTAGGACATGGCCATCGTATAAGCGCCTCCGTCGTTCTGGTTTTTATCGTAGCCGTTCTGCATGGACATATGATCGGCAGAAAAATCCCAGATTTCGTCTGGCCTTAAGTTTGCTTCCAAGGCGGAAGTTGCGGCCAGGGCCCAGCAGGTTCCCAGATTTCCCTGGTTCTTTACCGCCGGGGCCTTTCCGGTTTCCCGGTTGTCATAGGCGGCCGGAAGCGTGCCTTCCGTATCCGGCGCTTCCGCCAGGGCAGTCTCCTGCTGCTCCGTCTGCTGCACGCTCTTCCGGATTTCCGCCGTCAGCTTGTGAATCTGGGGCTCATACATGCCGTAAAGCAGGTAAAGGATCAGAATCACGATCAGCGTCTCCAAAAATTTCTCGACTTTTCCGCTCACGTTCCCTCCTTCCCGCTCTTCTTTGGCGGTTTTGGCCCCGGAAACACGTAGAAGTAGGTCTTCAGCATGCCATTGTAGATTTTCCGGTTTTTCGCCGCTTTTTTGCCGATGTATTTTTCGGCGTCTTCGTAGCTGGTGATGATGTATTCCGACCAGGAATCAAGCCGTTCGAAGGCCTCTCCCATTTCCCGGTAAAGGGCAGGCAGGGCCGCTTTTTCTTCCAGCCGTTCCCCGTAGGGCGGGTTCGTGATGACAAATCCGTATTTCTTCGGATGATTGAGCTGGCTGACGGGCCGCTGCTGGAAATGAATCAGGTCAGCCACTCCGGCCATTTTTGCGTTGGCCCTTGCCGCGGCGACAATTTCTCCGTCAATGTCATAGCCCTGAATATCCGTCCGGACATCCAAATTCACCCGCTCCCTGGCCTCATCCAGCGCGTGATACCAGTGCTTCCTTGGTACGAGTTCTTTCCAGTCTTCCGCAAGGAAGGAGCGGTTCATCCCAGGGGCCATATTCGCCGCAATCAATGCCGCTTCGATAGGAAAGGTTCCGCTCCCGCAGAAGGGGTCTACCAGAATCCGGTCCCCTTTCCAGGGCGTCAGCAAAATCAGCGCCGCCGCCAGAGTCTCCGTGATCGGCGCCTTAGCCGTCATCTGCCGGTAGCCCCGCTTGTGCAGGGACACGCCGGAGGTATCCAGGCCAATCAGCGCCTCGTCCTTCATAAATGCCACGCGAAGCGGGTAGGATGCCCCCGTTTCCGGGAACCATTCCTGATGGTAAACGCCTTTCAGCCGCTCCACAATCGCTTTTTTCATAATGGACTGGATATCCGAAGGGCTGAACAGCTTGCTCTTAATTGAATTAGCTTTTGCAATCCAGAATTTTCCGTCTTTCGGAAGATAGTCTTCCCAGGGGAGTTCTTTTGTACGCTGGAACAGCTCGTCAAAGGTTTCCGCGTGAACCTTGCCGATTTTAATCAGGATTCGTTCGGTGGTTCGCAAAAAAATATTTGCGTAGGCAACCGCTTCGGCGTCCCCGTAAAAAGTCACACGCCCGTCTTCCACCTGGCTGATTTCGTATCCCAAATCCTGGATTTCTCTTTTCAGGACTGCCTCCAGTCCGAAATGACAGGGGGCAATTAATTCCATTGTCTTCATCTGGTTCTCCGTTCTTAGAAATGGATTTCTTTCACCACATTTCCCTCAAAATCTTTAATTGTAAAAAGGCCGTCTTCCAGCACCGCGTAAGTCGGCGGATTTCCCTCCTTGGGAATGGAAATGCTTCCGGGATTTAACAGGATGTAGCCCTCCCGTTTTTCTGCTTTCAGGACGTGGGTATGGCCGTGTAAAAGCACGTCGCCTTCTTTCAGGGGCGGGAGATGCTCCGCATTGTAAACGTGGCCGTGGGTGGCGTAAACGGCATGTCCGCCTTCGAGCAGCACGCAGTAATCCGCCATGACCGGAAATTCCAGAACCATCTGGTCCACTTCGGCCTCGCAGTTTCCGCGCACGGCGTAAATTTCGTTTTTCAGGGGATTCAGCATAGCGATCACTTCCTTGGGCGCATAGTCCTTTGGCAGGTCGTTCCGGGGGCCGTGATACAGGATATCCCCCAACAGCAGCATGCGCGCCGCCCCTTCTTTTTGATAGGCTTCCAGCATTTTCCGGCAGTAATACGCGGAGCCATGTATATCCGATGCAATGAAAAGTTTCATAGTGGTCGTTCCTCCAATTTTTCTGCCCGCAGGTTACAACAGTATCTTAATGCCCTCGCCGCTCCCTGTCAATCTTTTTTGGCAGCCGGAAAGCTCCGGCTGCACACCTCCTACCGGAAAGACACCAGATTCTTCCCCCGATAGGACAAAATTCCCCCGATCACCGTCTTCACCCGGTATCCCTGCTCCGCCAGCTCCCTGGCCGCAGCCATACTCGTGGCTCCCCGGTCGCAATACAAAATCAGAACCCGCTCCCTTGGAAGCAGATACGTGTTCTTCAAGCGTTCATACGGAATATTCACCGCGCCCCGGACATGGCCCTGGGCGTATTCCTCCGGCGCACGCAGATCAATCAGGAAGGTATCCTGCCGGTCTATACATGCATCCAGCTCTTTGGCAGGTATCATTTCAAATTTCATCTGGAAACACTCCTTCCCCTAACAGCCTATGCAAAAGGCACAAAAAAGGTGCCGCAGATTCCGGCACCTTTCCATTCTTTTGTATTCTCTTTATTCTTCGTACTCGCTCTGCGCAGAGCTCTTGCAGTCTTCCATATCCGTTCCCCAGCAGCTCTGGGCTTTGTTCTGAGATTTATTCGCAGCCTTGGTCTGGGACTGGTTGGATGCCTTGTTCTTTGCGTTGCTGGTAGACTGGTTTTTGGAAGTTGTGTTTGTAGAATTCTTTGCCATGTTTGATACCTCCTGAAAATGATTGGTTGCAGTCAGTAGTATCTGTCGGCAAACTGCTTTTTATGCATTCCTTTTCAGGCTGTTTTTGATTTCTTCAAAATTTCCCAGAAACTGCATGCCCTGCATTCCGGCCTTTTTCGCGCCTTCCACATTCTCCGCCCGGTCGTCGAGAAACAGGCATTTCTCCGCCCGAAGCCCAAATTTTTCCAGAAAATGCTGATAAATCCGCACATCCGGCTTAATTAGGCGCACATCCGAGGAAACCAGGATCCCGTCAAAATAGTCATACGGCTGAAATCTTGGGAAATAATGTGGAAAACGGTCGTCCGCATTGGAAAGCACATAGATCCCGTATCCGTTCTCTTTCGCATAGGCGCAGAATTCCCGCGCGCCGGGAACCGGTTTCATGCACATGTCCCACTCGTCCACGCATTTTTGCAGGGCTGCGTGGAGCCTTTCGGGGACGCGCCGGCTTACGGGAGCGAATTTCTCCGCGTTTTTCAGGGTTCCCCGGTCGCCCTCGATCCATTCCGGGCCGCCGAATAATTCTTTCCGGATCACCGCCCGGTCTTCTTCCGTTTCCGCAAAGGCGTGCAGGCAAACCTCCGGATTAAAATCCAGCAGGACATTCCCCATATCAAATACGATGTTTTTTATCATGTCATTCCTCCCAAGGTTTCGGTTTTTCTTCTATTGTATCAGCTCATCCGCCCATTTTCAACCGAATAAACCCGATCCGCAATCCGCATCGTCGACTCCCTGTGGGACACCAGCACCACCGTCCGGTCTTCGCGCTCCTCGTGCAGCGACTTCAAAATCACCGCCTCATTCAAACTGTCCAGATTGCTGGTCGGCTCATCCAGCAGCAGAAACGGCGCATCGTGCAGAAACGCCCGCGCAAGCCCAATTCTCTGCCGTTCCCCTCCGGAAAGGGTATCGCCCAGCTCGCCCACCTGCGTATCGTAGCCATTTGGGAGCGTCAGAATAAACTCGTGCACAGACGCCTTTTTACAGGCCTCCTCGATCTCCTCCCTGGCGGCATCCAGCCGCGCAATGCGGATATTATTGGCAATGCTGTCATGGAAAAGCTGCGTCTCCTGCGTCACAAAGCTCTCCATTTCCCGTAGATTGTCCGTATTAATCCGGCCGATCTCCCTCCCGGAAATCTTCACCTTCCCCTGCTGCACATCCCAGAACCGCATCAGAAGCTTCAAAAGCGTGGACTTCCCGCTTCCGCTCCGTCCCACGATCCCAACCACCGCATGTTCCGGAATCTCCACCGACACATCCGTCAAAATCCGCTCCTGTCCATAGGAAAACGTCACCTGCTCCGCCGCCGCGCCCGCAAATGCTGCCGCTTCCTGTCCGGACACCTCTTCCACCGCCGGGCTCTCGTCCAGAATATCCAGCACCCGGTTTCCGGCCGCAAACGTATTCTGAAGGGTACTCCCCAGGTTCGCCAGCGCCACCACCGGCCCAAATGAACTCATCAGCGCAATAAACGGAATCAAAACGCCGTCAAACGCCACCGCCCCGCTCCGGTACAGCACGCAGGCCGTAAACAGCATGGCCAGATCCGCAAGCAAAATCACCGTATTCGTCAGCGCCGCATTCCGCCCGGCAATCCGTTTCATCCCCTCTTCTTCCGCCGTCAGTTCCTCCGTGCGGCGGTTCATTTCTTCCAGGCGCTTCCCGCCCATCTGATACTGGATCGTCTCCGAAAGCCCCCGCAGGCTGTCCAGCACAAATCCGCTGAGTTCCCCGGATTTTGACCGGAAACGCATCCCGGAATCCCCGCTGGCCTTCGAAATGACCACCGGAATCACTATGCCCACCAGCACATACGCACAGAGGGCCAGCACGCCAAGCGCCCAGTGATACCTGCCGATCAGCAGGCACATTGCTGCCGTCATCAGAACCGCAATCGCAATCGGCGAGATCGTATGGGCGTAAAAGACCTCCAAAAGCTCGATATCCGACGTGATCACCGAAATCAGGTTCCCTTTGTCTTTTCCTTCCAGCTTTGCCGGGCAGAGACGGCGCAGCGCCCGGAAAACCTTGTCCCGGATCAGGGCCAGCAGTTTGAACGCAATGAAGTGGTTGCAGGACTGCTCCCCATACCGCAAAAGTCCCCGCAGCACCGCAAAAACCGCCATCAGAACAAAGGACTGCACAGCCGTCACCGGAACCTCAAACTCCAAAATATCCAGCATCGCGTATCCGCCAAGAATCGTGATAAACGCCGCGCACAAATGCCCGATGGTTCCCATCAGAATTGCCAGGCACATATAGCCTGTCAGAGGGCGCACCAGTTTCAATAATCTGGCGCAGACACTGAAATTACTCCGCTTTTTCATCCGTTCACCACATCCTTTCCGTAGTTTTCCAGGCTTTGCTGGGTATTCCACAAATTTTCATATACGCCGCGCACACTCAGCAGTTCCGCATGCGTCCCGCTTTCCACAATGTTCCCGCCCTGCATCACGTAAATCCGCTTCGCCCCAGTTACATTGGCCAGGCGGTGGGAAATCAGCAGCACCGTTTTCCGCTTCGCAAGCGCGTGAATCTGCTCCATAATGTCATTCTCGCTTTCCACATCAATGTTCGACGTGGCTTCATCAAAGATATAAATCGGGCTGTCGTGGAGCAATGCCCGGCTAAGCGCCAGACGCTGGCACTGTCCGCCGGAAAAATTCCCGCCCTTTTCGTCCAGTTTCGTATCCAATCCCTGTTCACCCCGCAGGAAATCCGCAAGTCTGGCCTTTTCCAGCACCTCCCACAGCCGCTCGTCGGAAGCGCCCGGATTTCCCATCAGCAGATTTTCCCGCACGGTGCCTTTAAATAAATAGCTGTTATGGCTGACATATGTGATATTTTCCATCAGGCTCTCCTCGCTGATTTCCGACAGCTCGGTTTTTCCGACCCGGACAGAGCCCTGATAGCCCTTATTCCGTCCCATGAGGATCGCCGCAACCGTCGATTTCCCGCAGCCGGATTCCCCCACAATGGCCGTAAATCCGCCCATCGGAAGCTCCAGATCGACCCCGTGCAGGATCTCCCGCTCCTTCCCATAGGAAAAGGTCAGGCCCTTGCAGGCAATGCCGCAGTCATCCGCGAAGATTTTCCCGCTCTTTTTCTCCGGCTCCGGCAGATCCAGCAGCCGGAAAATCTTGTCGCTGGCTGCCATTCCGTTCATTGCAATGTGGAAAAAGCTTCCGAGCTGGCGCATCGGAATAAAGAAATCCGCGGACAGCAGGAGAATCGCCAGACATCCGGCAAAGCCCACATTGCCCTTCTGGAACTGGGTCACAGCCAGAATCGCGCCCAGAGCCGCCCCGCCGTATGCGATCAGATCCATAATCGTAATAGAATTTAACTGCATGCTCAGGACTTTCATCGTGATTTTCCGGAACTTTTCGGCCTCCACGTTCATTTCTTCGTTCTTATATTCGTCGGCCTGGTAAATCTTTAAGGTGGTCAGGCCCTGCAGATTTTCCAGGAAGGTATCGCCGAGCGCCGTATATTGCCCCCAGTATTTTGACAGCAATTTTTTCGCCCAGGTCTGGACGGCCGCAATCGTCACCGGAATCAGCGGAACACAGATCAGCAGCGCCGCAGCAGCCGGGACATTGACCGGAGCAAGCACCGCAAACAGCGTCAGCGGCGCCAGCATACTGTAGAAAAACTGCGGCAGGTACGCGCCGAAATACGTCTCCAACTGATCGACGCCTTCCACCGATACCTGGACAATTTCGGAGCTCAGGACCTGTTCCTTATAAGCCGCGCCTAATTTTAACAGTTTCCGGTAAATCTGATCCCGCAGCACCCGTTTTACGGAGCTGGAAGAGAGAAATCCCATCCGGTTCGAGCCGATTGTGCAGACGAACCGTACCAGGATGGCCGCCAGAACCGCGGCGGCCGCCCGCAGAAAACTTTTTTCGTCCGCCGTTCCCTCCAGAACCTTTTCCAGGAATCCGGTGATGGAAAAGATCATTCCGATGTTGGCGAGCAGGCCGCACCATTGGAAGGCGACGTTGGCGGCGATATACTTTTTGCTTTCGCTGACCATGTTGATCAGGCGTTTGTTAATCATCATCTTTCGCTTACTTCCTCCTGTTTGTTAGTTTTTTCTAACCGTCAGTGCGCAAAACCCCTGGAAAAGGGGCGCTCTTTCCCAGTAAAAAAAGACCTTCGGCCGGTCTTTTCTTCGTGTGAAAGTTAGCTCTTACTAACGTTTTTTCTCATTATAGAGGAATTTTCTCATTTTGTCAATGAACTTTTCGCCTTTGGTGATTTTATCACAGACATCCGGCCAAAATTCAGGTATCCTAATCTCATCAAACAAAAACCAAATACACAACCCCAAAGGAGGTCTACATATGTCCGTATTAACAATCACGAAAGAAAATTTCCACAAAGAAGTAACCGAGAGCACCAAACCCGTCCTTCTGGACTTCTATGCAAGCTGGTGCGGCCCCTGCCGCATGGTTTCCCCCATCGTCGATGAGATTGCTGAGGAAGCTTCCGATTTTAAAGTCGGAAAAATCAATGTGGACGAGGAATCCGAGCTGGCAAGCGCGTTTCGCGTCATGAGCATCCCAACCCTGCTGGTTCTGAAAGATGGAAATGTGGTGAGCCAGTCAGTGGGCGCGGTATCCAAGCAGAGAATTTTATCCATGATTCCGTAAAACCAAACGTGCACCGCCGCACACAGATCTGTACAGGCATGGCCGTTTGACTCATTACTCGCTAAAAAAGGCGCTGTACGCATTCTTCCGTACAGCACCTTTTTCTTATTCCGCCAGCACTTCCAGACGCTTTCGGTCCGTCAGGGTAATCGACCCCCGCGCCAGCTCCACCAGCCCCTCCGACTGAAAATACCGCAGCATCCGCGTCACAACCTCCCGCGCTGTCCCCAGATGGGCCGCGATCTTCTCATGCGTGATCTGCAGCACCTCGCTGTCATCCAGCACGCTTTCCTCCAGCAAAAAGCCAGCCAGCCTCTTATCAAAACTCTTCCACATGACCTGTTCCACCAGCCACATGACTTCCGAAAAGCGGGACGCCATCAACTGGTTCGTATAATTCGCTGCCACCGCCGATTCCTCCATCAGGCGTTTGTACACATTGGTCGGAATCACCCACAGCTCGCAGTCCTTCTCCGCCTCGATATGGATGTCAAACTGAATGTCCGGCATCATGCAGGAAGCGGAAAACAGGCAGATGTCCCGCTCAAACAGCCGGTAGAGCGTGACCTCCTTCCCTTCCTCCGAGACCAGGAAGAGACGGAGCTGGCCCTGGCTGATGAGGAGCAATCCCATGCAGTCCTGGGCGCTGCTTTGGAGCAGGGTTCCTTTGGGGACAATGCGCTTTGTGACGTGGCGGGTCAGGGCTTCACGCTGGGCGCCGGTTAATTTTTCCCAGATTGGGAAGGTATTTTCGAATGAATGCAAGGAAATTCCTCCTTTTTTTCGGATGTTCTTTTTAACGTGAAAGACCCGGTAGGGGAGCTACCGGGCCTTTCGAGGGGAGTATAAATAATTAATAAGGGGTTGTAAAAAAAATTTTTGAAGGGTAAATTCTTTTTACAAAATGAATTATAATATAATTTGGAAAAAAATGCAATCCCTTTTTTTATTTTTCCTGATCTTTCGTAATTTTCTTTGCTGTGATATGCCTCCAAAAGGCGGAAAACAGCGAATCCGTGATAAAAATCGCCACTGCGATCATCCCTGCGATCTGAATCGTCCGGGTCAGATACCCCGCGGACAGGCTCTGATTCCCGATCATAAAGTGATAAACCGTCCGGTACAGATCCGCCCCCGGAACCAGGATCATGATTGCCGGAATCAAAAAGACCGTCACCGGGGCCTTGAAAATCCGGGCCAGGATATGGGAACCCAGGGAAATCGCCGTTGCCCCCAGAAAGTTCGCCATCACAACGCCCCTCCCCGGCTCCGCCAGCAGATACACCAGCCACCCCATGGCCCCGGTCAGCCCGCAGTAAGGCAGATAACGCTTAGGCGCATCCAGCGCAGCGGCAAACGCGTAAATCGCCAGAAATGCCCCGACGACCTGAATCATCATGTCCATAAATGCAATCCTCCCATCGCCATCATTCCCGCGCCGACGCCCAGCACAATGGCCGCCGCCTTCACCAGGGCTTCCAGCGCCTTCGCGCCTCCGGACACATAGTCTCCCTGGAGGATATCCCGAATCGCGGTCGTCAGGGCCGCCCCCGGCACGATCGGCATGATAGCCGAAATAATCACGGTATCCATATTCACCTGCAAAGGTTTGATGCTGGAAATGCAGATCGCCCCAATCGCGATCACAGCCGCCGACAGCATCGTCTGAAGGAAGGCATTCAGCGAAAACCGCCTCCCCAGCCTCTCCATCAGCACCAAAAGTCCGCCGACTGCCGCGGCCGCGCACAGATCCTGCACGCTTCCGCCGAATACTACCGTAAACATGGTCACCACGCCGATCGTCGCCAGCTCCTTCTGCCAGGAGCGGTATTGCCGCGCGTCCATATGCTTCAGCCGGTGAAACGCCGTCTTCAGGTCGATTTCCCCCGCACAGAATTCTCTGGATATCGTATTGACAATGGTGATCACATTCAGGTCGATCACGCGGCTTGGCACCCGGCGCACCACGGTCATGGAGTCGAATTTCGGGTCGTCCAGCGTCACAATGAATCCGGTGGACGTCACATAAGCTTCCCTGGTCTTCAGGCCGGAGGTCGCCAGAATCCGTTCCACCGTATCCTCCACCCGGTAGATTTCCGCACCGCTTGCCAGCATCAGTTTCCCCGCCAGAACCGCCGTATCCAGCAATAATTTATAATCCATTGTTTCTTCGGTTTCGTTTCCTGCCATTTTTCCACAACTTCCTTATCGATTTCTGAAATGATGTACCAGGACAAGGATTACCGCAATCGGAACCGCCAGCGGAATCAGCACCCGCAGGATCGTCGCCAGCAGGAAGATCACAACCAGCACAATCACGATTATGAGCAGTTTCGCCTTCCATCCGCTGATCTGCTTATGATATTGGTGAAATCCTCCCTCGTCCGCTTCCCCGTAAGCCGTTTCACGTTCGTAATACGTCTGTTCCTCTGTATTCTGCGGAACCGAGGTATCAATGATCGTCTTCGCGATCAGAAGGGGGCTTCCCAGTTCTTTGGCCACTTCCTCTTCGGTTTTTCCGCCGCGGATGGCCTCGTCGAAATACTGCTCGTAATAGCGAACCGATTTTTCCGCTTCCGAGCGGGAGATTTCTCCGTTTAACCGTTCCTGTAAGGCGCTGATAAATTCTGATTTTGTCATAGTAGAATCCTTTCCCGGATGCATCCGTACTTCATCCATACTCCGTAATTTCACAAAGTGCGGCTTACGGAATCAATCCGCATGAATTGATTTCTTTAAAGGTTCCCGGCGTCCATCTCGGCAAGCGGACTGGTCGCCCAGACAGCATTCCCACTGTCCACTCCGGAGGTAATGATTCCAAGGCTGCTGTTGGCAGCTTCCACCACCTGCCCATTTCCAATATACATGGCTACGTGGGATACGCAGCCGTCTTTCGCGTAAAAAATCAGGTCGCCCGGTTCAGCCTCCGAGACCGGAATCTGCGTGCCGTACCGGGACTGTGCGTCCGCCACACGCGGAATGGCATAGCCGAAGGCGGCGTAAACGGCCTGGACGAATCCGGAGCAGTCCGCGCCCTCCGTCAGGCTGACGCCGCCCCAGACATAGGGATTTCCCACGAACTGAAGGGCATACTCCACCATGGCCGCCCGAATCGTCTCCGCGGCAGAATCTTCTCCCGCAGAAGTAATCGTGTAATACCACGCCGCATTTTCCTCCGGAACAATCTGCACTTTGGCGCGCGGCATAGCGGCTGCGCCGGTTTCCGCCACAATCTGTGCGGCGGCGCTGCTTCTGATCAGATAGCGGCTGCTGACAAAGCCCCGGACATTTCCGGATTCCACATAAGCCCACTCCGGATTCACATCTTCCAGGACGCAGCACAGGCCGCCCTTTGGCAGCCTTCCGACAATGCGGGCGTCGGTGCCTGCCTGTTCGCGGATATTCAGGCTGTCGGCCTTTGAAACCGCATACTCTTTCGCGACAAGGGTCGTCCTTACCGTTGTCTGCGTGTAGGTCAGGGCCGCGTTCGCCCAAGGGGGAATGACGGCACGCGCGAGCGTCAGATTCCGCTCTTCGTGGGCCGCCACATAGGCCCTGGCCGCTTCGCCCAAAAGCAGGCCATCCGTCTGTGCAAATCCCCGCACCACCCCGGATTCCACGTAATACCAGGACGGGTCGCCGGATTCCAGAACATAGCACAGGCCGCCTTTTCGTAAGCTCCCGACGGCGGCGGAGGCCCTGTCTTTTTTCTCATAAATGGTCAGCAGGTTCACATCGGCGACCGCATAGATTTTTTCCACGGTTTGAAATCGAAGGAATGCGCCCTCCGCACTTACCTGGACCTTCCCCGTCAGCACCGCAAAAATCATAGCCGCCAGCAAAATAGTTCTTCTTTTTTGTTTCATTCGGTTCTCCTTTTCGCTTCAGAAAACCGTCCCTTCAAACAAAAATCCCCCAACTTTTCAGTCGGGGGAACACGCTGCTGCCAACCTGACAACATCTTTATTTTACTGGATACCGGGCTGTTTGTCAAGCCGCCTGCTTTCGATCCAGCTCTGACGCTTAAACTTTTATTTGTTTTTCTAAAACACGAAGATTTCGTCTT